>JAETQO010000052.1 GCA_021770655.1 Ruminococcus sp.
TCATCATAATCGTAGTCGCTGTAAAGTACAGTCATCACCATGAACTCCTGCGGTGTGATGTCATCATATATTGCCGCCGGGAATGTCGGTTCAATATATCTTCTGTAGAATTTTTCATTGATAGTTTTCATATGCATCTTCCTTTCGTTTTTCATTTTACTTTTTCTTCTGCCCAACAACAGTACAGTTCCTGTCAGAAAGCCTTGTTTGACTTAAGGACGTATTTCCAAGCTTGGCACGCTCCTGCTCCTCCTGCACGATTTTTGCTGTACTTCTCCGCTTGGTATCTCTCCTGCGTGGGATTCAATTGTCAAGATTCTTTTTGCCTTCAAACTGTAGCCGATGAAAATACTACTTTTACTCACTTTCCAAAAATCTTTGTAGACTTGCACAGTTTTCTGAATTGCATTTTAGCTAACTCGACTACTGTTACGGTACTTCAGCATCCTCTATATATAACTGGCAATGTTTCTGCAAAAGTACATCTTTTTTATTGAATTTCGTATGCTTGCACAAAATCAGAACTGATTATTTGTAAAGTCTGTTCTTACTTGTATAGGGTTAGAAGTTGAGGTTTTAACAACCATTTTGACAGAGCTTCTTTAAAAGTTTGTATGATTGACTAATAGACAAAGCAGTGATGACTTTTTGTTTTTGCATTTTCACAACACAATGCGGTAGGACGTGAACCACGACCTACCGCCAAAAATAAGGTGGTAAACACCACCTAGTATTACAACAATCTATGATCCGACACAGAAAAACCACTGCCGTGTTTTTCGACAGTGGTTCGAGAGAATGATTTTATTATGTTAACGAAATGCTCTGCAAACATATCAATTTACAGAGCATTTTAAATTAAGCAACATTGATAGTATTCAGCAATTTCCCGGAGTTATCATCAAAAACAAAGACATAATCACCGCAGGATTCAAATATGTATGAACCGTCATTTTGTATCTCATCTGCTGTCTGTTTGCATATCAGATGCCAATCATTCAAATCATAAATTCTGTATTTTCCGTTATAATATGTCACAGCTTTTTCATTGTCATAAAAAATAATTCGCTCATGCTTTTTTGTTTCATGCTTATCTATGAAATTACCATCGGTATCGGTAATTTCTATAATGTCTTTATAATGATCTCTCAATTGATCTGAATATTCAATATCACTGCAATTTGTTTTCATTCCCACACTTATAACATAAGTTTTGTTTATTTTTGCGGAAGAGTATGAAAAGCCGTTCATATTTTCAAAACTTGAAATGATAGTTTGACTGTTTAAATCAAATTTTTCATGACTTGAATTGCAATAGTATAGAAACAAACAATTGTCATATATTGAAACTGTTCTTCCGGTAGAAAATATCTCTCTGCCGTCCGATTTATTTGTTAAAGCAATAAATGAACTTTTGTCATCGTATTCAGCTATTGTGAGAAAACTATCATCATTGTCGACAATAAAATAATTAGTCCGATTTATTTCATAGTGATTTGAATTACGTTTTAATTCATCAATATCAATAATATTTAAATCTTCATCAAATATAAATTCTTTATCAATATAATTATCAATAGAAATATAAACTACATCATCAAAAAAATATATCTGCGGACAGCTATTTTCTAAACTTGAAACTGCAAGGTTTTTTTCAGTGACTGTTTTTCCCTCAGACGTTATTTTAGATATTTTCATGCCGTCTAAAACATACATATTTTTGTCGGAAGCAGCGGCAATAACATTTTCATTGCCATCATAAAGAACAGAAGAATCATCACAGCTCTTTATTTTATCGCCTTCACAGTAAAAGTATTCATCATCAAGCTTTAAAATCTCACCCGAGTTCTTTTTAACCTTTATTTCAGACGGAACTGTTTCAAAAATCTTATATATCAAGAAAATACCAAAAGTGATAAGTACTAGTGCAAAAATAACAAATATAAACTTACGCTTAATACAAGATATAGCCGATATCAAAAGATCTTGTGTCTTGAATGTATTTACTGCTTTAATCATAACGCTATTCTATATTATTTTTTAATTCACAATAAGCAATCCTTTCGCTATCATGAAATAAATAAAATTTATCTCCTTTATGAAAGTCTACATTAAAATTAGATATTGGAATAAATTTTATATTAGCGTCAAAAGATTCTGATGATATAAATTTTACATCTTCAACAGAAATACATAGAGTATGTGAAATGGGCTTATCATTTATATCTACAAAACAAATTGGGAAAAGTTGTTTTTCCGAGAATAAAAGTTTTCTTTTTACTAATGAAAAATCTTTAATCAAAGTAAACCTTGCATCACTTTTTTTCCTTGGTATGAAATGTTTCGTTTCCATCTCCAAGGGCAAAACAACACAAATTATAGAGTAGATTGTCCAGAATATCAGTACGCTATAAATTGCAAGCACATATTTTAAAAAGATAATAAAAGCAAATCCGACAATAGCTCCTAACCCATAAATCCAACCAGATCTATATATTCTGCTATAGTTACCACAGTTAGGACAATGATAATGGCCTCTTTGAAAAAATCGACCTTTTATGATTTCTCCACACCAAGGACATCTTTTGTCTAAACTCATAAATTCACCACCGTTTGTTACTACGTTTTGTTATAATACAACATATTTCCATCTCTTATCCAAACAACTGTTGAAATAGTTCTTGTATATTTAAAATGATCCCTACTGTCTGAGCCTTCATGATCTGGATCAATCTTACATTGTGGACAGCAATACCCGAAGTTTATTCTTATAAAATAATCACCATATTGGATGTCATATGTTTTATCATCAGTTGTATCATTTTTTACTTCGTCCATTTTTTTACCTAATTCGAACAAAACATCCCTATTCCTTTGTTCATATATTGCTTTTTCTTTTCCGTGGATTTTTTGACACTCTTTAAATTCTTTATCCGATGCAATGGTGTAAGTATAATTCTCGGTTAAAGAAAAAACAAATAATCCCATCATCTCTGAATTATTGTATTGGTAAGTTTCCGGAGAAGTCAAATCATTTAATACTGATAATGAGGCACCTAAATAAGGATAAATAAATCCGATAATTGATTCTAAAATTTCACAACCATCACCATACCAGAAATTGTACTCCGAATAATTTTTATCTGAAATAATATCAGTAATAACTGTACAGTCCAAATGCGAAGATAAATCTTTATATGCTTCGAGATTAATAACTTCTGGAATGCAATAACCATTTTCATCTGCATATTCATATTTATATATGTCTTTTCTTCTAATTCGATCAATTTCCCCCATTATTTGCAATATACATTCTTTGTGATAATTTAAATCACCAGCATAATATTTAGAAGAATCTCCGTTTGATTCTTCTAACAAAAACTCCATTAATACATAATTGAGTGCTTGAATAGTAGTTTTATCATCATCATTTAATATGCAATTATCTTCCAGCACCGGAGATTTCGCTGAAAAGGCACATTTTGTACATTTATAAATTTCGCCGTCAAATTTTAAGGTATGTAGTGTTGCATTATGCTTTGAATCATAGCAGTATTTTTGATTAGGGTTTGATATGTATCTAAATACAACAGTAGAATATGTAACATATCCGCCGTCTGCACTGCCGACCTTGACGGTCTTTGACTTAGCTCCGTCAATAGAAATTTCCTGTCCGTCTAACAGATCATCATCATCACAATCCGGATTTTCAGGGTCGGTGTAAACAACTTGTGCATTAGAAAGAACCAGTCCCGAAACCTCAAATTCATCCGGCAAACCGTCTTCGTCTTCATCGGGCAACCCCTCTAGATCAAAATGGTTATCCTTAGACAAATCACTGTAAATAGCATTAAGTTCTTCTGCTGTTTTCGCTGCAAAGAACTGTCCGCTGGTATCTCTGGCACAATTCTGCAGCTTCTGGTTATTTGCTCCTGAACCCAAGCCGATCGTATGTATTTTGATTCCTGCCGTTTTTGCCTGAAGTATCTGATTGGCTGTAACATTTACATCGCCGTCGGAAAGCAAGATAACGTGTCTGGAATACCAATGTTCAACGGTTTCAAGCTGGCTGATAGCGATATCAAGAGCCGCTCTTGCATTTGTTCCACCACTGTTATACGGTTTCACAAGACTTTTCAATACGTCATTATCATTTGAAAATCCGCTTACAAGCGTTGCATAATCTTCAAAGCTCACAAGTGCGGTTTTATCCGTCAACATCATTGAATCAATAAAACCGTCTATTGCGAGTTTTCTGTAGCAAGTCGGATAAGAATAAGCTATTGTTCCGTCATCATTAAAAATATTGTAGTTGAATGTTCGGTCATTACTGCCCATGCTGCCGGAACAATCATAGCAGATAACAGTTGCAAGCGGCTCATATGTATCTTCAAAATAAAGGGAAGCATTCTTCCATGCCTTAAACCACTCGACCTGATCAACCAACATATACTTGCTGAAATGTGTAGTTTCAACGCTTACAGTAGAATTCTGTTCATCAAGAACAGTATCCAGCTCAACAAAATTGTCATTTTCTTCATCATACCATAAAAACAGCAGATTGTCAAACTCGGTATCTCCAAGTTTGGATTTATCCACCACATAAGTAAGCGTAGCCTTATCAAACTGTGAAGTCGTTTCAATTGAGAAAGGCTCGCCCACAAGACCGACAACATCAGAGCAAAGTATATCCTTGTTCATAATGCTCTCAACGGTTGTTGTCTTTTGGAGATTTCCCGTGCCTTCCATAGATACACGAACTTCTGTAACGGCACAATCTTCATTTTCAACCTTGTGGATAAGTGTCTGGAGACGCTTTTCATCGCCGTCAGGAATACCGTTGCCGTCGCTATCGGGATTCAGAGGATCTGTTTCAAAGTAGATCTCGTCTCCGTCCTCAAGTCCGTCATCATCGGTGTCAACATTAAGCGGATCAGTTCCGTAAGTGTTGATTTCCTCGCCGTCTTTAAGACCGTCGCCGTCGGTATCTTCGTTGTGAGGCTCAGTGCCCTGCTCGTACTCCTGAAGATTTGTTAAACCGTCTTCATCAAAATCCTCGTCGCAGTCAAGAACGCCGTTATCATCGGTATCGGGCTTTGTAGGATCAGTTCCCAACGTTAATGCCTCATATCCATCTGGTAAACCATCACCGTCCGTATCCGAATTGTACGGATCGGAGCCGATTTCTTTTTCAATAAGGTTAGGCAGACCGTCCTCGTCCGTATCGGCAAGATACTGCCAATCGTCCATTGTCCAGCTGAGTTCTTCGCTTTCCGTGCCGACTAATTCAGCCCACGAGCTGCTGTAATTGATATTTGCACCATAGCCGTCGATTACAACATTCTGTGCAATGATAAGTCCGTTCATATTGAAATTGTCGCAGTCTATGGTTACAGTTCCGAACGGAGCATAAATCAGACCGTTTACAGTTGCCTGACTGTTTGAAATGTCAATATCGCCGAACTTTGAATAAATAACCGTGTTGTTTCCGTTTAGATTTCCGCCGGAAAGATCAACGTCTGAAACTGCTCCCACAGCGTTATTCAAGCTGATATTGCCGTCCAAACTCAGTCTGCCCGTAACGTAGACCGCATTATTTATATTCACATTCATATCGGAATATGTGTAATCCTCGTCGTATTTATCGCAGTTTTCGGTGAAATACTTGTTTGTCAGCTTGGTATGAATGAGGATCATATCCTTGCTGACGTCAAATACATCTTCGGTTTCTTCTCCCTCCGTATTATTTTCGTTTTCAATATCGTCATTATCCGTAACAGTACCGTTGATATTGGGATACTGAACAGTTGCCGAGAACACTCCGTTTGTGTAAGCATTACCGTTTAGGGTTAAACTGTCTGTGTTTACGGTAATACCTGCGTCTTCATCGGCAGCAAAAACAGCATAGGGATACTTTGCCGTTTCTTCTGCTGCCGCAGGCATAACCGCAGCTACGCTTGCAGTCATAGCTAAAGCCAGTGTGCCGGACAGCGTTCGATTTAACCGTGACTTTGTTTTTGCTTTAAACATATCTTCTGCCTCCATAATTTTAAATTCTTGTTAGTTTACTAACGTCATAAAAATACCACAAAATCGGACTGTTCTCAACAAATTTCTTGTAAACACCCCTTTTTTTCTTGTAAAGGCACAAAAACGAGATCAGATTTATAAAATCCAACCTCGTTTTCACATTTCATAAAATGTTCTCATTGATACCAATATACACGTCATAAATTTTGTTTTTAAGATCTTGAACAATGTAGTATGGAGGGGTAACAGGCGAAAGAGAATGGTTTTGAATATACTCCTTCAGCTCCTCCACTTTGTTTTGAATACTGTCGAAAGAACCGTAATGTCTTGTTCTTATAGCATTTACAAGTTTGAACTCCGGTTTATAGCGGTAATGCTTGTTGCTTGAAAAGCGTTTATCTACAGGAATCAAAAACTCAATAAAAGGGGATTTTTGAGTAATAACAATTTTTCCGTCACGAGATAAATTTACAACGTCAAGACTGTAATCAATTCTTTTAGCAAAGTCCTCTACTCCTCCGTAATCAAACTGCATTTCAAAACATAAAACATTTTTATAATGTAGATACTGGTGTTCAATTATCGGCATGACCGCACCGCCTTATCCGAAAAATTTATAGAATGCTATCCAGAATTTATAGAACATATCATTTGCCTCCTTTAAAAATCGTTGTCATAAAAATAACACCGATTTCTAAAACAGACTACAAAATCCTTGTAAACACCCCCTTTTTTCTTGTAAAGCTCAAAAAAGCTTGAAATTAATGTCAAAGTATTGTATAATAAAAATGATAAACAAAAAACATAGAATTAATAGGGAGGATAGCATGCATATAGCAATTTGTGATGATGAGCATTTTTTTCGAAAATCACTGTCAAAAGAATTATATCGATACGCAGATGAGCTTGGTCTTGATTTTATAATATACGAATATGCCGACGGTATGGAACTATTGAATGCCGATATGTCCTTTGATTTGATTTTTATGGATCATCAAATGAAAGATAAAAACGGACTTGATACCGTTTCGATATTGAGAAAACGCAATGTTGATACTGCCGTTATATTTGTAAGCAGCTACAAAGATGTTGTTTTTGACAGCATGAAGGTAAACGCTTTTCGCTTTCTCGTTAAGCCGTTTGAAAAAGAGGATTTGTACGAAGCTTTGGATTCTGTTATAAAAAATCAGGCCAAGACTGCTTATATAGTAGTTAAGGACACTGTCAATCAAAAGAATATAACGATACCCGAAAGCGAAATAATATATGCACAAGCCGACAATATCTATGCCGAAGTTGTCACTGCTAAAGGAACATTTCTTTACTCAAATAAAATCTCTTTGTTGGAGAAAGAACTGAATGAAGAGTATTTCTATCGTACAAACCGCTCATATATCGTCAATTTCAATTATATAATCAGCTACAGCAAAAAAGAAATGGAATTTTCCAACGGTCAGAAAGCACTTATTTCAAGCTCGAAATTCAAGGATTTTAAAAGCAAATATCTGAATTATCTTAAAAGAAAAAGTATAGGAGACTAGAAATGACGTTAATTAATACTATTTTGTTCAGTCTGATTTCCGTACTGTATTTGTCAAATATTATTCAATGCATATCGCTTACGGTCAAACGAGTGAATATTCGCACTTTGTCGTATATTTTATTGCCTTTCTATTTGATTTTCGGAATAGTATGCTCTCTGTATATTGATGGTAATAAGCCTATTATTTACTTGATATCAACGGTTTGTTTCTATGTATTACTGTTTGTGTGGACTACAATTAATAACAAACCGAAAGTACTTTCTTCCGTATATGTTACTGCCGTTTTTTTGACTATAGATTCGATATTTCAATCGATTGGGTGCATACTGATTGAATTATTTGTAAAAGACTTTGACAGAGTAATGGTTTTAAATATTTCCTCGCTGATTTTTAATATTGCTGCATTAATTTTACTAAGAACTCTTCAAAAAAATCATAAAAATCAAATCAGGAACAGCATAAAATTAATACCTAAACGATTGTATATAATGATATTAATTGTATTAATCATTATAGGGGAGCTTTGCGGAAATATGGCTGTCGAGGGTGACGAAGCATTTTTTGGTAATAAAATAAACAGCTTTTTGACGGCGGTAACTATTATATTATTCTTAGTAATCATTATTTCATTTGTATTCAGCAGTATTTCACGGCAATACTACGAAAGCATATCGGGAATAATGGAAAAACAGATGATAGATCAAGTCGAGCATTACAAAAAGATCAATAAGCTTACGGACGATTTGAGAGAATTCCGTCATGACTATAAAAATCATATGGTATGTTTGCAGGCGACGCTTGAGAAGAAACAGCTTGATGAAGCACTTGATTATGTAAAAAGTATAACCAAACAGGAGATAATTGATGCAAATAAGTTTTCAAGTGGGAACCAGATTGCAGATTCTATACTTTCGGAGAAAAGCGAATCATCTGCAAATATCGGTACGCAGATTAAATTCAGTGGTTTCATTTCCGATGAGATCGCTGCAGTCGATCTATGTGCAATGCTTTCCAACGCTTTGGACAACGCTATCGAAGCTTGTGAAAAACTCAGCTCAGCTGATTCGGCTGTTATAACGGTGAAATGTGCAGTCGTACAGAATGTTCAGGTGATTAAATTATCAAATCCAAATCCAGACAACAAAAATTCCACAGAGACCTCTAAGCTCGACAAAGAAAATCACGGCTTTGGATTATACAACATTCGCAGGACTGTCGAAAAGCTTGGCGGAGAAATGAGAATACCAAAGCAGTTCCCGGAGTTTGTTCTGGAATTGGAGTTTCCAATCAAATGATAAAAGCTGTTGTATGGTTATGATGACATACAACAGCTTTGTAATAGCTCCTATTCAGTTTATTTTTATTTTTCTTCGTTAAGGGTATAATGCCAACCCCGTTTTGTGTTATTATTTGTCCGTCTTGTTGTTTAACCAATAACGCCAAGCGTTCTTCCGTCATCAAATTTACAATGCAGAGTGCCTGCATCGTCCACGAACTGAACCGTGCCGTAAGTGCCGCTTTCAATGGGACAATAGTCATCCATCGAGTCAACGCATATCCTTGTTCCTTCGGGATACCTCTGTCTGAGCAGTTCTTCCCATATTGGGTTCTTCGGTCATATCCTCAGATTGACCTTCGTTCATTTCATCCTCTGTTTGCAAACTCCAGCTGTCATTCGAATTCCAGAAGCTTACATAAATATTGCCATCGGGAGTTTTTATCGGCCGCTGTTCAAGAGACTCCCCAACGCCGTCTGAAAGTTGTCCCTCGCAGTACAAGCGGAATTCTTCAAGCTCTTCATCTGTAAGCTGACCGTAAATCTGAGCCGTGATAACTCCAACAAGCTCTCCGTCACGTTCCTCGACCGACATAAACGCCGAGCGTACCTTTTCGTCTACTGAATTGCCCTTGCCATACCAGTTCATGAGACCCCTTTCTTTCTCCTCGGGCATTGTAAAATCTTCAATAAATCGGTTTATCTCCGATTTGTAAGCAGAAGCCTCATAGGACGAAATTTTCTCGTACTCATCATCCCAACATTCCGGCTCTCTGTTGATTTCAAGCGGACAGCAGAACTTTAATTCCTGCAAATGCGTCTGAATATGATTTTCATACAGCAGTTTGGCGTTCGGAATATACTGGGCGTATCTTGCATAGGCTGCACCCTCA
>JAETQO010000053.1 GCA_021770655.1 Ruminococcus sp.
CAGAGCATACTTGACGCGATCACGGAATGGATAAAGGAAATCCTCATAGGAGCCATTAACGGGAACCTGTCAACTATGTTCGGGGACGTAAACGAGAAAGTCGGCACCATTGCCGCCGAGGTAGGGCAGACCCCGCAGGGCTGGAACGCGGGCATATTCAGCATGATACGCACGTTATCGGAGAATGTGATCGTACCCATTGCGGGGCTTGTCATTACCTACGTCCTATGCGTGGAGCTAATCAGCATGGTAAGACACCCCGTATCGGTTGATGCGGTTTTTGTGTTTATGTCAATAATAAACAAAGCAAACGCAAAAAATACCCCACGCTCTGATTGAACGGAGGTACTTGGTTATTTGTTAAGAAGTATACAATAGCTTAAAATAAAAACAGCGTAATTTATGCTGTGCCGGTCAAAGCTAAAAATATCATAAATTTATTTCTGTGCTGACGCATTTGGTGCCGCTGAGCTTCTCGCTGATTTCATCCGGCTGATGAGTGCCTGCGTATAATGTAAACCTGCTGCCGAAGCACTTGCGCTCGCCGTTTTCATCAACTGCGGTGAATGCCCTTTCCGATACGGGAATATCCACGGATATTTTCTCGCCTGCTGCAAGATTTACCCTCTTGAAACCGCACAGACTCACATTAGGCACAGCGTTTTCACTGTAGTCCTTAATATAAAGCTGAATAACGTCCTCTGCCGCATTATTGCCCGTGTTTTCGACGGTCACAACAGCCTCTCCGTCCTTATATTCAACCGATGTGCAAACAATTTTTCCGTAAGTAAGACCGTATCCGAAGGGATACAGCACGTTATTCTTCGCATAACGGTAGGTGCGGTTTTTCATGGAATAATCGGTGAAGTCGGGAAGCATATCGGAACGCTCGTAGAATGTAACAGGCAGCTTGCCCGAAGGTGAAACGTCGCCGAAAAGTATCTTAGCAAGCGCCGTGCCGCCTTCCGAGCCGGGATACCATGCGTGGATAAGCGCATCAGGCCCACATTCGGTATTCACCGAACTTCCTGCGGCGCACACAACGATTACAGGCTTTCCCGTCTGCATTATCTTGTCAATTAGGATACGCTGACTTTCGGGCAGACGCAGATCATTCTTATCTCCCGAAGAAAACTCGTTGCCCGTATCGCCCTCTTCGCCCTCAATGGTGGAGTCGAGTCCAACGCAAAGTACAACAAGGTCGGCACAGTCCGCAGCAGCAAGAGCCTCTGCATATCTGTCGCCTGCCTGTGCAAGTCCGGATGTCCTGTCCTTATAAAGATGACAGCCCTCGGCATAAATGACCCTGCCCTCAAAGCGCTCTCTGATACCGTCAAGGAATGTAACATATTTATCCGCAGTACCGTTATAGTTGCCCTCCAGTGCAATTCTGCTGTCGCTGTTCGGACCGATGACTGCGATCGTATGCAGCTTGCTTTCATCAAGCGGAAGTATGCCGTTATTTTTCAGCAGCACCATGGATTTTTCGGCACATTCAAGCGATACCGACTTGTGCTCATCGCAGGCTACAACTGTATACGGTATATCATCATATTCTGTTTTATCATCGAACATACCCAGCCTTATCCTTGTTTTCATAAGGTGTATGCAGGCGTTGCGGATATGCGCCTCGGTGATAAGTCCCTGGTTAAGTGCGGCAAGGAGATACGCATAAGTACAGCCGCAGTTAACATCACAGCCCGCCTTTATTGCAAGAGCCGCAGACTCAACAGGGTTAGATGTAAGACCGTGATGCTCATGGAAATCCCGTATTGCCCAGCAATCTGACACAAAGTATCCGTCAAAGCCCCACTCGTTCAGCTTGGACATAAGGAAGCCGCTGGCGCAGGCTGCTTCGCCGTTTACGCAGTTGTATGCCCCCATTACGCCCTCAACGTGAGCATCTTTGACAAGCACTTCAAATGCAGGAAGATAGGTTTCTTCAATATCCTTTTTGGAAACTTCGGCATTAAATTCGTGACGCACTGCTTCGGGACCGCTGTGTACAGCATAATGCTTAGCGCAAGCGGCAGCCTTCATTGTTTTTCCTTCACCCTGCAAGCCTTTTACAAAGGCTTTACCGTTTTCGGCGGTCAGATACGGGTCTTCGCCGTAGGTCTCATGTCCTCTGCCCCAGCGGGGATCACGGAGAATATTGATATTGGGCGCCCAGAAGGTCAGACCCTTGTATATATCTCTGTCACCGTATTTTGTATATGCATTATACTTTGCACGAGCTTCCTCGGCGGTTATTTCTGCGACCTTACGGATCAGTTCCGTATCAAACATAGCCGCCAGACCGATAGCCTGCGGAAACATTGTGGCTATGCCCGAACGCGCCAGACCGTGAAGTCCCTCGTTCCACCAGTTGTATGCGGGAATACCCAGCCTTTTCACGGCAGGAGTGTCGTATCTGAGCTGAGAAGCCTGCTCCTCCACCGTCATTGCATCGGTCAGAGCAATTGCTCTTTCTTCTGCGCTCAAGGAACTGTCAAGATATTTTTCCATAGTGATTTTCCTTTCAGATTTATTTTATTGCATTGAGAATTTTGTTGATCCGACCGCCAAGATGTTCCTTGAGATCATTCAGATCCGGCTCGAAATCACCTTTGTTATCAAACAGGCACCAGTGCTCTAAATGACTGCTTCCTCATTCTGTGCAAACTTTCTTTTTGCTCCTAAAAGCTCGCACTCAAGGAACAGGCTGTTGGTATATACCTCAAAATTGCAGGAATAATCGGGATAGCATACATCCTCATATTCCGGGATACATTTTGCAAATATCTGACCGTTGACCGCATAGACAGCGTAACCGTCCTCAAGATTAAAGCCTGCTTTGAAAGCCTTTCTTATGTGGCCGTCCTGCCTTATGCACACTTCGGAATTTGTTATTCTGAAACGGCTGTCATTAATATCGGAATAGTCCCAAAGACTTATCACACGGTTGGGCAGATATCCTTTCTTCTGCGTGCTGATAGGGATAATACAAACTCCGCCATGTGTAAGACTCGTCACGGACCATGGCGCAAACTCCGCTGTTTTCCCGGATATATTTCGTATTTTGTGCGTTATCTTCACAGACGGAGATGCCTCGTTCATTTCAATTATCATGGTAAATTCTTTACCAAACGGAGTGACGGGCGGCATTAATGTAAGAGTATTGTCTGTGATCTCGCAGCTTACCCTGCTGTTATCGGGGTAATAGGTTTCGGGATTGACCTCAGGCGCACACCAAAGCCTGTGTCCGCCGTAAGCCACCCATGTTCCGTATTTTCCTGCAGGTTCAACAAATCTGCGTTCAGTATCTTCAAAAAGCACATTTTCCTTTCCCGCAAAGGAGAAATATATTATCCTCGGGCCTTTTTCAATTGTTACTCCCAAGGTAATAATACCGTTGTCAAGGAAAACACATTCACCAAAATTCTTGTAAATACGTTTTGAAGCTATTACACTCATAATTTTCCCTCCAATTTTGGAGTTGATTCTATTGCTCCACACAAAGAATTATTTTGTAAGTGAATCCATGATCGCCTTGACTACTTCAGGGCAATACCAAGTCAGATCCTTTCGGTTAAAAATTCCGAAAAGCTCGTTGCCCGAGATATAATATCCGTTATCCCACCATACGCACGGTATACCGTATTTTTCAGCGGCGCTTACTCTGTCGCTGTTGTTGAGAAGGGTTATCATAAGGCTTCCAAGCACAACTGCGTCCTCAAGGTTATATACATCTTCAAGGAGCGGAGGAGCCACCTGCCATTTTGGTATCTGCTTGTCCTGCTCGCTGCTGTGGAACCAGATATTCCATTCGTCAAAGGAGAGATTTATGGTCTTGTCCGATTTTTTCTCAAGCTTCACTTCATCACATATTGCCGCGACCTGCTTGATGAATTTATCCATTTCCACTGATGATGCAAGATAAGCGGCGGTGTCATTATTCGGGTTTCCGTAATAATTGTGCAGTGAAATATAGTCGATATGCTCGTAACATTCACGAAGAACGGTTCTTTCCCATTCCATAAAGGTAGGCATATTTATATGTGCGCTTCCGCAGGCAACAAGCTCGATGGAGGGGTCTGTCCATTTCATCAGCTTTGCCGTTTCACAGGCAATTCTTCCGTATTCATAGGGTGTTTTGCTGCATATCTGCCATGGACCGTCCATTTCGTTTCCGAGACACCACAGCTTTATTCCGAATGGCTTTTCAAAGCCGTTCTTTCGGCGCATATCAGCATAATATGTATCCGTTTCACTGTTGCAGTATTCAACAAGATTTCGTGCTTCATCGGGTCCTCTCGTTCCGAGGTTTACAGCCATCATTATTTCGCTGCCAGCACGCTTTGCCCATTCCTGAAATTCGTCTATGCCGACCTCATTAGTTTCAACAGACTGCCACGCAAGCTCCATTTTTCTCGGACGCTTAGACTTGTCTCCCGTACCGTCCTCCCAGTTGTAGCCTGAAACAAAATTTCCGCCCGGATAACGCACCACAGGAACATTAAGTGACTTTACCATATCCATAACGTCTGTGCGAAAGCCCATTTCGTCAGCTGTTTCGTGGGTCGGCTCATAAATACCGCCGTAAACCGCCCTTCCCAGATGCTCTACAAATGAGCCGTAAATACGGTTGTCTATCCTGCTGATAATGCTGTTTTTTGAGATAGTGATCTCTGCTTTCATTTTACATCATATCCTTTCCGATAAAGACGTTCTGCCTTAATTTTTTTCTTTCCTAAATTATATACAATGCGCTTTGATTTTTCAATATAATATCCTGCAAAAACACTGACTTATCCTGCCTACGCTTTTATAAAAAGCAGAATGTGTCAGTAATAATGCAGAATAAATCATTGTAAATGATTTAAAATTGATTATGATTAAATTACAAGGTTTGAACCGTCGGGTCATTTTATCGGCTTGATTTATAAGGTGAAACAGTATATAATAGTAATAGAGAAATCACCTGACAATACGTTTTAAAAAGCGTATCCTAACATAGATCATCGGGAGGTATGGCAATTGCAGATAAACAATATTGGTTATAACCATAGGCACGATGCTGATTTTCAGATACAGCGCCCGTCAGGTTCGGGAGATTATCTTATGCTCCTGCTGAAAACCCCTGCGATCTTCACGCTTAACGGTGAGGATATTATTACAGAACCCGATTCGTTTATGCTGTTTCGCGAGGGTACCCCTCAGCTGTACCGTGCATACGGCGCAGAGTTTTCAAACGACTGGTTCCATTTCAGTATCTCAGATGATGAAATGCACTTTTTTAAAGCTCTTGACATTCCATTTGACAAGGTAATGCCCATCGGAAACTTAAACGGATTATCGCTTATCATAAAAAATATGTGTTATGAGAATTATTCGTCCAATCTGTATAAGACGGATTCGGTGGAGCTGTATATGAAGCTGTTTTTCATCAAGCTCAGCGAGAAGATCCACGCCGCAGGCAACGAAGGCTCAAGCTCCTATTTTGATAAGATGTCCATACTGCACTCACAGATCTACAATATGCCCTATCACGACTGGAACATTGAAGGTCTTGCCCATCAGCTTACAATGAGCAAATCATATTTCCAGCATTTATACAAGGAAATTTTCGGCATCAGCGTTATGAACGATGTTATTCAGAGCCGCATCGAACATTCAAAGTACCTGCTTTCCACAACGGATATACCCATTACACAGATAGCCCAGATGTGCGGATACAAATGTGAGCTGCATTTTATGCGGCAGTTCAAAACGAGGATGCAAATGACCCCGTCCGAATACCGCAAGAGTATTGCGAATGAGGAAAAATAATTAAGCCGTTGGGCGAATTTCATATGGCGGATAAAAAGCTATTATTGAAAGGAAATGATTTTATGAGCTTCAGAAAAGACTTTATTTGGGGCGCAGCAACTGCCGCCTATCAGATCGAAGGCGCATTTGACGAGGACGGCAAAGGAAGAAGCATATGGGACGAATTTACCCATATTGAAGGAAAGATCTCCGACAACAGCACGGGCGATATTGCCTGCGACCACTATCACCGCTATAAAGAAGATGTAAGACTTATGGCGGAGCTTGGGATAAAAGCATACCGCTTTTCGATCTCGTGGAGCAGAATACTCCCCAACGGTACGGGTGAGGTAAACCAAAAGGGCATTGACTTTTACAATGACCTTATAAACGAACTGCTGAAATACGGGATAGAGCCGTATGTTACGCTTTATCACTGGGATCTGCCTTATGCGCTTCATCTTAAAGGCGGCTGGCTGAATGATGATATTACCGACTGCTTTGAGCAGTACACAACAATAGTCGCAGAAAACTTCGGAGACAGAGTAAAGAATTTCATCACCTTTAACGAGCCCCAGGTTTTCACAGGCTGCGGATATTTTGAAGGCTGTCATGCTCCGGGGTACAAGCTTGCGGACAAGGAGCTTCTGCATATATGCCATAATATTTTAAAGGCTCACGGAAAAGCAGTAAGAGCGCTAAGAAGAATTGTTTCCGATGTAAAAATCGGTTTTACCTCAGCCTCAAGCCCGCTTGTCCCTGTGTCGGACAATGATGTTGACGCTGCTAGAAACGCATTTTTCAGCAGCGGAAAGGGACATTTTATATTTTCCGAAGCCTTCTGGCATGACGCTGTAATATTCGGAAAATATCCCGATGATGTACTTAATGCTTATGGTGATGATTTCCCGAAAATAACAGAGAAAGATATGCAGCTCATTTCCGAACCCATTGATTTTATAGGACTGAATATCTACACGGGTTCTTATGTAAAAACTAATAAAGACGGCTTTGCGGAAAGGATTCGCTGTAGCCCTGGGCACCCCCGTACCGCTATTGGCTGGGATATAATTCCCGAAACGCTTTACTGGGGAACAAAATTCTATTATGACAGGTACAGGCTGCCAATTTATATTACCGAGAACGGAATGTCCGCCCACGACTGTATCTCCCTAGACGGAAAGGTACACGATCCCAACCGCATTGATTATCTTGACCGCTACCTCCTTGAGCTGAAAAAATCGGTGGAGGACGGTGCGGATATTGCGGGATATTTTCAGTGGTCACTGCTTGATAACTTTGAATGGGCAAAGGGCTACAGCGAGCGTTTCGGAATGATATATGTGGATTACCCCACACAAAACCGCATTGTAAAGGATTCGGGATATTGGTACAAAACTGTAATTGAAAACAACGGAGAAAATCTATAATTAAGGCAATACCGCACAACTAACGCCTAACGGCTTTGTGTAGTCTTCAAACCGGAATTCAACCTTATAGAACCGTTCCGAAGAATAAAAAATACCCTCGCATCTCTGTAAAACTTTCATATATGTGAACTAAGCACATGTTCAAGTTCTTTTGCCGGTAAATTATAAGTCAATCCGTAAATAACACAAGTGCACCTGCACATTATTCGTAAATATCATCTTTTTTTTATGATAAACTGCTCTGCCGTTTTGGAGAAAGATTTATTGTATAAATCAATTGGGCGTCTTTAAGAAAATGCAATCAAATATCAAAGTCTGAAATTGTGCTTTTGCAATTTCAGACTTTTTTATTATCTGGATAAAAAACAACTGCTATGCAGGTGGAATATACAGACTTAGTTCAGTCTAATTAGAAACGAAATATAGTCAAAGAATCTCTTCGCTATATAATAGCAATGATGCTATCAACCACATATAAAAAACAAGAAGGTGTAGTAGAAATGAAAACAAATCTAATTATACATATTGTCTATCACGCACCCCGCCACATCCTGTTGTGAAAATGTAAAAACAAAGCCACATCGAGACCCTGTCTATTGTTCACGCCTACAAACTTTATGAATCTTTTCAGATAAAGGGGTATCAAAACGGCGACTTCTTCCCCTTTACAAGTGAGAGCAAACTCTACAAATAATCAATCCCGATTTTGTGCAAGCATACGAAATTAAAATAATTGTATGAAAAAAGGTTGTGAAAATCAATTTTTATTGCCAGTAATATTAGAGGTAAAAAGAATTGTGTTAATTGACAAAACGGATAAAAACATAGCTTGCAGTGCATCAGAGGGCAACACACGCCGATCGTGGACGATGTGGAGGGCATTACAGCACATCTTTTCTTCTGCTGATAATATCAAAAGCTTTTGACAAAATGAGAAAAAATCACATTTGGAGGTCTCGGAAAAGTTAAGTCCTCAGACTTAGCAAGCATCGCAAACGGCAGTCCGCCCACGAGAGGTGCACAGCCGTTTGCAGCTTGTCGGGGCGAACCCCGAACCCCCTTATAGAAATGTTAAAGCACATCATTCAACATAGCAAATTCATCCCCAAAGGAGTATCGTGTTTCACGAAACCGTCATTTCTTAATTCACGTACTTCAGACCATTGTCAAAAAACGACAGTGATTTTTTTATTGCATTATACACAGCACACCTAACCAATATGCAAACTTTCTAAATCAGCAGTTCCGAATTTGTGCAATCATACAAACTTTTGAAGAATCGCTGTCAAAATGGTTGTTAAAACCTCAACTTCTTACCATATACAAGTGAGAGCAAACTCTACAAATAATCAATTCCGATTTTGTGCAAGCATATGAAATTTTAAAAATCCTTTGTAAAAAAAGTTGTAGAAACGCAAAAACGTTGCCAGTAAATAATAGAGGGTGATGAAATACCGTAAAGGTAGTCGAGATTACTAAAATACAATTCAGAAAGCTGTGCAACTCTACAAATATTTTTCGCACACGCATAAAAACCATATTTTCATCGGCTACAGTTTGAAGGCAAAAGAATCTTGAAAACTAAATCCCACGCAGGAGAGATACCAAGCGGTGAAGTACAGCGAAGATCGTGCAGGAGGAGCAGGAGCGTACCAAGCTTGGAAATACGTCCTTAAGTCAAACAAGGCTTATTGACAGGAACTGTACTGTTGTGGGGGCAGAAGAAAAAGAAAAATGAAAAACGAAAGGAAGATGTATATGAAAACTATCAACGAAAAATTCTACAGAAGATATATTGAACCGACATTCCCGGCGGCAATATATGATGACATCACACCGCAGGAGTTCATGGTGATGACTGTACTTTACAGCGACTACGATTATGATGA
>JAETQO010000090.1 GCA_021770655.1 Ruminococcus sp.
CAGAAAGCTACAACAGATTTATCGATGTATTCGGCGGAGGCGGGTCGATACTATTTACCAAAGACAAACACGCTGATCTGGAGGTCTATAACGATGCAAACAGCGATCTGGTCAACTTTTTTAGATGTTTAAAATATCATTCTAATGAGCTTAAAAAGGAGATAAAATACTATTTAAACAGCCGGGAAATGTTTCTTGACTGCCGTGAGCGCATAAGTTTAACAGGCTTTACCGATATTCAGAGAGCTGCTATGTTTTATGTACTCGTAAAGACAGGGTTCGGCGCAAGTCTGAGAACATTCGGATGCAACAAAAAACGGCTTAATACAGATGATTTTTCTGCTATTGAGGCAAGATTGGACGGCGTAGTCATTGAAAACAAGGATTTTGAAGATCTTATCAAAGTTTACGACCGTGACAAAGCTTTATTCTACTGCGACCCTCCATACCACAAGACAGAGCGGCATTATGCTGTTAAATTTACCGAGGTTGACCATGAGCGGCTCTGCAGGGCTCTTCACCAGATCAAGGGCAGATTTGTACTGTCGTACAACGATGACGAGTATGTAAGAAACCTGTATAAAGACTACAATATTCAGGCGGTCACCCGCAATAACAGTCTTTCATCAGGTGATTTCAAAGAAGTAATAATCACAAATTTCTAGTATTTTTTTTAGAGAATAAATAACGGATTTCGTTATTTATGTTGTAAAAAACATACCGGAGGTAATCATGAGAGTTAAATTAAGGTCGTTGCTCAGTTCCAGAGCATTACTCAGGCTGAACTTGCGCAGGCGACAGGCATCAGACCGTCCACGATCTCACAGCTTTGCAATAACATCGCTGTCGGTTTCAAATTTTCACATCTTGAGCTGATCTGCAAATTTTTAAAATGCAATTTAAATGACATTTTAGAGCTGTAAAAAAATACGTTTCAAAAATTCCCGATAATACAAAAAAGTGATGATTGTTCGATTTTACTGAAACATTTCATCACTTTTTGCATTTTGCTTGTCAGTTTTTTGGATTTTGCTTGTCAGATAACAA
>JAETQO010000091.1 GCA_021770655.1 Ruminococcus sp.
CAACGCCACACGGTGAACCCGCAGATGGCGGCGCAACCTATTATGGTTGCCATTACCGTCATCATTGCGAGCCGTGTTTTCTGTTCAAGGGATTTTATCAGCATGATAATCTTGTTAGTCGGTTAAGGGGTATGTTTCAGATTTCTTCCTGCCTGTGCGCCGATTGAACCGGCCACATTGCGGGTCACGTTGGTAGCTTTGAGAGCCGCCGAGCCGCCCATCATCGCCGCACCCATAGCGACACTGCCTGAGGGAGAAGCGGCACCGCTGCTGACACCGCCGGGTATTAGCCATGATGAAACCTCTGGGACAAATCGTATGATATAGGCCCCGACAAGCATACCCATAGCGTACATGCAGTTGGAGCCTATGCCCTGCAAACCGAGCGCGCCTATCTGCTCCCATGAGTTGACAGCACCGTGCAACAGGTGGTTGTAGGCCACCAGATCCTCCTGAAGATTATACATCAGTATAAAGTCTATGTAGTACAGGCACATATAGGTCACAAAGCCCCATAACGTGAGGGAGAGGAATTTTGACATCCATTGGCTCCATGCCGAGTTCCACGGCGGAGCGAGGGAAAGAGCGAACATTATGGGGCAGAACACAATCATTATCGCTATGAATATCCTCTGCGCCACAAGTATGCCGTAGTAGGACATCTGGAAAATCAGCTCCCCGACAAAACGTATCACGTCGTTTATCCACTCGCTTACCTTTGTCTCCGCGGCCACCGCCGCACGCTGGGCGTAGTTGTTGATGGTCTCGCCGAGGTTTTCCACGTTATACACAAGTTTGTCCCACCAGTTCGCGTCCTCGCCGATTGCGGCCACCTGTTTCGCCGTGGATATTGAATCCTGCACTGCCCGAAGGCGTTCAAGATACTCGCCTTGCTTCTGGGCCACTTTCAGCTCCAGTGCCGCGACCTCCTTGTTCTTCGCCATAGCCATTGACTTAGTGGTGGCTTCCAAAGACTTGCCGGGCATCTGGAGAGCCGAGCATATCCATGAGGAAGATGATATGCACATTGATATGCCTATGATGCG
>JAETQO010000054.1 GCA_021770655.1 Ruminococcus sp.
CTCGGATTGACCTTCGTTCATTTCATCCTCCGTCTGCAAGCTCCAGCTGTCATCTGAATTCCAGAAGCTGACGTTGACCTCTCCGATACCTGTTCTGATATATTTCTGCTCAAGCGATTCGCCCCAACCGTCACTCAGCTGTCCCGTACAGTAATCTATAAATTTGGCTAATGCCTCATCGGACAACTCTCCGACCACTTTTGCCGTAATAACGCCCGTTAGTTCTCCGTTTATGACCTCAACAGAACAATGCGCCGAATACACCTTGTTATCCAACTCGTCATTATCATCTTTTGGATGATACCAATGCATAAGACCAGCATCACGGACTGCATATTCTTCGGCACAGCATGGCAACGCATATGCTTGACAAAGAAATTCCCATTACTACAATACAAAGTGTTATGGGTCATGTGTCTTCCGAAAGCACCAAAAGATATACTGCCATAGATGTCCGTCAGCTGAAAGAATGCGCATTGGAGGTACCTGTAATATGAAAGAGAAAAAGTTGATGCAGCTTAGGAATAAAAGCGTGTTTGCTCCATATTTTGCAGATTTTATCGAGCAGAAGCGTGCATTGGGGAACAGATATGACACTTGTGTAGAAACATTGAATCTTTTTGATGATTTCTGCATAGATCAAGGTATCACTGAACCGAAAATTACTCCGGAGCTTTTTCAAAAATGGTGTAAGCGCCGACCGAATGAAAATCAGACTACACAGGCTATCCGGATTAACTACCTGCAAATATTCTCCGGATATATGCACAATAATGGTTATGAAGCTCCATGTGCTTTTCATCCGCTTCCCAGCAGATCGAAGGAATTCAGACCATATATTTTCACAGAAAAGGAAATATCAAATTTCATCAGGACTGTGGATAAAAAGCATACCGCCCCTATTCCCGGAACACCGGTACGGCATCTTGTATATCCCGTTTTGTTCAGAGTCCTGTGCGGATGTGGTCTGCGCATAAATGAAGCTCTGCAGTTAAAGACAGAAGATGTTGATCTTGAAAACGGAACATTTCTGATCAGGAAGGCAAAGGGCGGAAAAGATCGTATGGTTGTACTCTCAGATAGTCTACTCGCAATTTGCAGCGATTATCGTGCTAATCCCCTGATTATGGAATATGGACATGAGTACTTCTTTCCGACACGTGAGCATGGTTTTTATGATGCAAGCACAATTTATGCTGACTTCAGAAAATATCTTCAGTTAAGCGGAATAAATCATCACGGCAGAGGATATGGTCCAAGACTGCATGATTTTCGTCATACATTTGCGGTTCGTGTGATTCAGAAATGGCAGGCAGAAGGAAAGGATATTTATCTCTGTCTTCCGATTCTTCAGAGCTATCTCGGACATGCCAAATTATCCTCTACTGAAAAATATCTGAGGCTTGTACCTGAAGCATATACGCAGATCACCGAGCCATGTGAGAAGAGATTCGGATATATATTTCCGGAGGTGCACAATGAAACAGAATGATGATTTTGCGTACTATCTGAGCAAGTTCTTTCAGTCGTATCTCAGTGGAATACGCAATGTGAGCGAAAATACAATACATTCCTATCGTGATACTTTTACAAAACTGCTGGTTTATTATCGTGATAACTGTGGAATGGCACCGGAGAAAATGAGTTTTTCTGTTTTCACAAGAGAACAGATTGAGAATTTTCTTTTTAGTCTGGAAAATGAACAAAAATGCAGCATATCAACACGAAATCAGCGTCTTGCTGCCATTAAGTCATTTTGCAGATATGTGCAGATCGAGCGTCCCGATCTTCTGATGCAATGTCAGTCGATTATGAGTCTGCAAAACAAAAAGCACCCCAAACCTGTTATTTCATATCTGACAATGACTGAGGTACAATTGCTTTTCAATCAGCCGGATACTACAACTCGAAAAGGCCGTCGTGATCTTGCTTTACTTAGTTTGATGTACGATTCTGCCGCAAGAGTTCAGGAAATTTGTGATTTAAAGGTCAGTGATGTACGTCTGATGGATTCTTCGATTGTACGTCTGTACGGCAAGGGCAGAAAAGTACGTGAGGTGCCTCTGGAAAAACCATGCGTTGAAATTCTTAAATGTTACATGGAAGAAAATGGGTTGATGCAAAAAACTGTTCTTGAAATGCCCCTGTTTTACAACAACCAGATGAAAAAGTTAAGCAGAAGCGGTGTATCCTATGTGCTTGAAAAATACATTGACAAAATGAATGCCGGTTCTGTTATCATACCTAAAAAAATCACACCGCATTGTCTGCGTCACTCCAAGGCTATGCATATGCTGGAAGCCGGGATAAACCTTGTCTATATTCGTGATTACCTCGGTCATGAATCAATTGAAACAACTCAGGTTTACGCCAGAGCCAATCCGGAAGCGAAACGAAAAGCCATAAAGAAAATGGAGCTTTCTTCTCCATCACCTGTACTACCGGATTGGAATGATGATCCTGACCTGATGAAATTTCTCCACTCCCTCTAACATTATGTTCAGTATTTTCCCCGAAACTGTCGTATTTCTGCGGTTTCGGGGATTTGCTTTACATAATGCTTTACTGGACATAAAAACACCTGTACCGTGATGGATCGTAATGTGAGTGATAATCGGCGTCATCTCCGTACCAAAGCCGTTTTATGGTCTGTAAACTCGTCGGCCTTCTTTTGTTCAGTTCTTCAAGAAAGTGCTTATCTACCTTTTTGCAATAATTCCGTTCACGGTTTGAATCTACCTGTAAAGCCTGATACAGCATATCCTCCTTGCTTGCAAAAATATTTACAAGATTTCTAAGCTTTTGTGCGTCATACGGAGAAAAATCAATGTGAATATGAATTCCTGTGGACTCGTTGCAAATGCCTCCGCTTCGGCGAATAGAACGAACGACCTCCTGAAGCGTCGGCATATCCTCGTATTCCAGAATCGGAGTTACAAGCTCCACAGAATACAGCTTTGAAGCCGAAGAGCCGTCCTTCGTTGTACATCGTATACTTGCGTCGGACATGATCTTCCATGTTCTGTTTTTACTGTCTTTAACATCATATCTGTCATAACTGCCGCCGTAATGCTCCGGCGAACCGCCCAAAACCTTTGCCACCGCCTTTGCCGCTGCCGACCTTGTTAAGCCTGTACATTCTACTTCTACACCGAATCGCTGAGTTTTTATCCCCTCAAAATTGCCTGACATTTTATCACCTTCTGTTCTAATTTTGCTGTTGATTTTTTCGAAGAATTATGATATAATAATAACAGCAGTAATATCTACCCACTTTCAAAGGAGGTCTTTATATGCCAAATATCAAACCGGTATCCGATCTGAGAAATTATACAGAAGTTCTCCGTGACATTGCAGTCGGTGAACCTGTTTTCCTCACTAAAAACGGAAGAGGTCGTTATGTTATTGTTGATATGGAAGAATACGAGAAACAGCGTGCTGCTTTGAAACTGCTTTCTGCACTTGCCAATGCTGAAAAAACAGCAGAGGAGAAAGGCTGGCTATCCGAAGAGGATGCTGATGCCGCAATTGACAGCTTATGATGAAACTACGAATTAACCCTGAAGTCATTGAAGATATTGCGGAAATCAAGCGTTACATTCGTGAAGAACTCTGCAATCCTTCCGCTGCCGACCGCATTGCAAAGCAAATCGTTTCTGCCTATAAAGAGCTGAAAAACGCACCATTTATAGGAGCACCGCTTGATTCAATCCTTGAAGTGAAAACAGATTATCGTTTTCTCATCTGCGGCAATTACCTCATTTTCTACAAGGTGAAGAATGACATGATTTCTGTATATCGTGTCATGAACGGTCGCCGTGATTACTGCCGGCAGCTATTTGGCACAAGCTATATACAGATTGCTGATGATGACGAAGTTTATGCGGTTTCAGATAAAATCATTGAACGTAATCGTGATGCATATGAAAAACTGAAATAATGACAAAAGCGGAAGCCTTGATGGTTTCCGCTTTTTAAGTTATTATTCAATTTCCCCCCTGACCTCATATCCGCCCTTGAAAATCACCAGTATTTCGGTCTTGCTGAGTACTTTTACACACTCGATCAGTTTCCTGATAAGCACATTATCGAACGTTTCCAGCTCGAACTTTTCATTATCAATCAGCTCCATGATTTTGTCTAGCTTTGCCTGAGTTTCAGCAGAGGTCTTATTCTGTGATTTCAGCATTGTAAGCCGTTCGCTTAGTCCTTGTTCTTCGGCATAAAGCTTTGCAAACTCGGAATCAAGCTTGTCCTCGTCGCAGCCACCGGAAGCTATTAATCCGACTAAATCATTCCTTGCCTTGTCAATCTCTTTAAGTCTGTTTTCGGTAGAAATAATTTCTTCCTGCCCTTGACATTCAAGCACCGAGCCGATATTTGCTTTCAAAATCCTCACAATATCGTTACGGCAGGAATAGTAATTGTTTATTGCACGTATTATTGCTTTGTGTAATTGTTCCTCTTTAATTGTGGGAGAATCGGGACAATACTTTTTGCCATGTTCAAGGCGGCTTATGCACCGCCATACAATTTGCTTTTTTCCTCGAGCCGCCCATGTAGTCCTACGATATGGTGTTCCGCAGTGTCCGCAGATAAGCAATTCGGTAAGAGCGTACTTTCCGCTGTATTTTCCTTGTTCCGTAACCGTTTTATCCGAAATCTTCCGTTTGGAATTACGCCTTGCAAGCTCCTGCTGAACTCGATTGTAGGTGTCACGGTCAACTATCGGATCGTGGTGATCGGTCACAAGGTACATCGGACGTTCTCCGTTATTTTTAACCACTTTGTGAGTAATGTAGTCGGAGGTAAACGTTTTTTGAAGTAGTGCGTCGCCTACATACTTTTCGTTCTGTAAAATCCTCTTTATTGTATTGGTCCGCCATTCCGTGCCTGTTTTGGTTGGTATGCCTTTGGCTTGCAATATCAATGCGATGTTTTTCATCGAATGACCGTCCAGAAACATGGCATAGATCAGCTTTACCGTTTCGGCTTCTTCGGGGATTATTTCCGGCTTGCCGTCCGCTCCTTTTTTGTAGCCAAGCAAGTGCTTGTACTGAAACTGTACCTTGCCCTCACGGTAAGCTTTCTCTTTGCCCCAGCTTACGTTTTTACTGATTGATTCGGATTCCGCTTGTGCGAATGAACCGTACAGAGCAATCATAAATTCTGAGGTCATGGTCAGCGTGTTTATGTTCTCTTTCTCGAAAATCACGCCTATCCCTAAATCTTTCAGTTGTCTGACATATTCAAGACAATCAACAGTATTTCTGGCAAATCGACTTATGGATTTTGTAATCACAAGGTCGATTTTCTTGTTTTTGCACATTCTTATCATTCGATTAAATTCGGTACGCTTTTTTGTTTGTGTTCCGCTTATGCCTTCATCGGCAAAAATGCCGGCGAGCGTCCATTCCTTTTTCTTATTGATAAGGTCCGTATAATACGAGATCTGAACCTGATAGCTGTTCTGCTGTTCTTCCTGCTCGGTGGATACTCGGCAGTATGCTGCCACCCTCAGCTGATGATATTTATCTCGATTTTCAGATGTTTGTGCTTTCGCAGGAATTATCGTTACATTCGGTGCTGTGCTCATTTTCGCTCTTCCTTTCCGTTATATTTTTAATTCTTACTCCGTTGACAAACTCAACCTCTATGGTACAAAAATGGCTTATCCAAATTCGTGAAACACACGCTTTGAATAAGCCAATATCTAAGCTGTTTAATTGTTCGCAATTTTGAAGTAACGCTTTAAGTTCTTCTGTTTTCTGCGGACTGTCATTGTATGAACAACAATCATACTTCATTTCCGCAAGCCTGATGATTTCGGATTTTATTCTGTCAAAATCGACCTGCGGAGAGTCTGTCATACGGTTGATCTCATTCTGCTGGCGGATTATATCGGCAGTAGGAAAATAAATGCTTATCTCGCCGCCGGATTCCAACAGACTTGGATTTGCTATTGCGAAGATCAGAACATTAAGCACTGCTCCTATTATCATTTGGTCTGTAAGCCTATATTCAAACTTGTAACAATCGGGATTTCTGCAATCCCAATGCTCATACTTTGAATTACCGCCTATCCTTGAAAGCTTATGACCACATTCAGTGCAGTATGTACGATTTCTGATTTCCTGTAAATCATCGGAGATCAGATTAAGTGTGGTTGCTTTCCGTATCCGCTTTTCATTTGCTTGTCTGAAAATGTCCTCGGCGATCAACTGCGGATATTTCTCAGTTCCAAGATATCTCTCATTTTCGATTATCCGCTTGACCATGTTTTTGTTCCAATGCTCTGAATCTTCGGTATATCTGATTTTCTCGGATTCCATTAGCTTTGCTATTTGAAGTAAACTGCTGCCGTTCAGATATTCGCTGAAAATTGTTGCAACAACGTATACCTCTTTCGGTTCGGTAGTTATTTCTCCGTTCTTCATGCAGTACCCGAACGGTATCGTTCTGTTCTTTGGCATGACCTCGCCTCCTTTCATCTAACAAGGATACTATAAAATTTTGAAGAAATCCAGTGCCAAAGCCAACAAAAATGCGCTCTGTATTTTAATCACAAAGCGCATTTATCTTAATTGAAAAATCTCATATAATCACTTCTGCCGTAAAAGATTCGCAGAAGATTTACATTCTTCTTTTCATCATCAACTTCATATATCAGAATATAGCTTTTGACAATGATTTTTCGATATCCAAGTGATTTAAGCGGCTCGCTGCATTCGGGATACATATACGGCATATTTTTAAGGCTCATGATGGCATCATCGATTTCTTTCATCAGAGCCTTCGCCGCTTTATCGGCACATAAAACATGGGATATATATTCAAAGGTATTATCCAGATCCTTAACAAATTCCGGAGCGAATATCAGCTTATACATATCCATACTTTTCCCTTATGTTTTTCAGCACTTCTTCCCCATCCAGACCTTCTCCATTGTCTATCTGTTTTTGAGCTACGAGGAGCTTGCGGAAAACCTCTGCTGCTGCCACCTCCCGTTCATAGGTTTCATTACTCATCACGACCATATCGCCGTAACCGTTTTTAGTAATAAAAATCGGCTCCCCGGAACTATGGCAAAGCTCGGAAATTT
Source organism: Ruminococcus sp. (assembly GCA_021770655.1). Taxonomy (GTDB): domain Bacteria; phylum Bacillota; class Clostridia; order Oscillospirales; family Ruminococcaceae; genus Hominimerdicola. The sequence continues at coordinate 7,103 of JAETQO010000054.1, forward strand.
CTATTGTATTCCTTAAATCCGTAATCGGTCTTATCTGTGGCATAACAACACCTCCAACTTTATTATGACATTATTATATCATAATTATGATGGTGTGTCAATATTTTTAGATAGATTCCTTAAACTTTAACCCACCAATCAAGTGAAATTCCAACTCATGTTGATCCATAACCACGATCTTTTCAACTATACACTCAAATGCTGATTCTTCAAACTCTGTCATAGGATTTTTTCTCTTTTCAAAGAAGTCGATCAGTATATCTATATGATCAAGAGTTTCGTCCTCATCGTCCGAGCGTGTAAGTTTTTTCAGTTCTGCTTGCAGCTTATTGATTTTTGCAGTAAGCTCGGTAGTCTGCTCAATGTATTTAGCCTCGTCAAGAAATCCTTTTGTCTTAAGCCTTGCAAGGACGTGAGTCTGTTCTCGAAGCTTAGCTATCTCTCTGTGAATGTCCATAACTTGTGTTTTGCCGTTGAATTTTTTCAGCTTTAAATCCTGCAATGCAATTTGCAGCGGAATGAGAATAGATTTGTAGTTATACAGCAGTTTGTTGCACAATCCAACAAATGTTTCATAAATTTTAATTTCGGAGATTCGTCCATTTGAACAATCACTTGCATTGTTATTATGAGTTCGGCATGTCCAAAACACAGAATTTTTACTACTAACATATTTATATGTTGCACCGCATTTACTGCATAAAATCCTTTTAGATAAAAAATGATTGTTATTGATATACTCTCTGTGTCTTTTATTCAACAATTCCTGTACTGAATAAAATATATCTTTATCAATGATTGGCGTATTTACCGATCGAACGTAATACTTGGGTTTTTCTCCACGGTTACGTTTTTGCATGGTTGGAAGCGTCTCAGTTCTGTATTTTTTCTGAAAAAGCGCATCACCAATATATCTTTCATTAGAAAGAACATACCTTACACTTGATGCGTACCATCGTTCAGCCGTTTGACTTCTCGGAACAGCCATGTTGTTAAGTGTATCGGCAATTGCTTGTAAACCATAGCCCTCATTGTACCAGTTGAAAATTTGTTTTACAAATTTAGCCTGTTCCTCATTTACAATAAGCGTATCATTTTGAACGGTATATCCAAATGGGGGACATGAGTTTCTATATGTTCCATTCAGCATCCTCTTTTGAACACTCCACCGCATATTCTGTGAAATCGAAGTCGATTCCTCCTGTGCCAGACCGCCCATAATGGTGATCATCATTTCATCGGTCAGATTAGCGGTATCGATATTTTCTTTCTCGAAAAATATTGTAATGCCAAGCGATTTAAGCTCTCTCGGACATTTTTAAGACAGTCCTTGGTATTTCGGGCAAATCGGCTGATGGACTTTGTATAGATTCTATCAATCTTACCTCTGCGGCAGTCCTTTAACATTCGCTGAAACTCGTCACGCTTGTCCTCACGAGTGCCTGTGATACCTTCGTCGGCATATATGTCGATCAGTTCTTCAGTTTCCGAATTCTCAAAGACCTGGCTGTAGTACCTTGTCTGAGCCATAAAGGAATTAAGCTGATCTTCGCTGTCTGAGCTTACTCGGCAATATGCGGCACAACGGATTTTTGTATTTTGTTCTTCTGTTATTGTCGGCTGTATCACCGTTACTGTCGGCATATTCTCACTCTCCTTTCAACCAACAAGGATACCAA
>JAETQO010000055.1 GCA_021770655.1 Ruminococcus sp.
AAATATCGACCACCGGTTTATAATTTAAGGCAACACCGCATAACTATTGTGTGCGGATAACGCAGAAAATTTTTCGTTAGATTGTACAGAAACGACGCAGGAATACTTGTGTCTTTCAAGGAGTTTCTGTGCAAGATAACGGAAAATTGGCAAGTTAGACGTACACAAAGCAGTTAGGCGGTAGTTGTGCGGTGCTGCCTTAAGCAGTTCCGACAGACCGCTGCTTTTTGATGTTATGTTCGGTGTTGCCTTGAAATATGTTTGAGGGAGGCGAAGGAAGTGCCGGGATATTCTACTCATTATGTCTGCGGAGTGCTGGCGTACAGAAAAATTAACAGCGGCCGCATAAAGGAATGTATAAAACGATATAAACGTTCATATGCTGTCGGTTTGGCGGGACCCGATATTTTCTTTTACTGTATACCCGATATACTGCCGGGACATTCCCACGGAGTTACTCTGCACGAAGAAAGAACGGGAATTTTTCTGCAAAATCTGTTCAGAGAGACTTCGGCGCTTACAGGCGAGGAAAGAAAGATCGCTGAGGCATATTTCACAGGTTTTGTCGGTCATTATATGCTTGACGCAAGCTGTCACCCTCTGGTGTATGAAATTGCGGAGGATAAGGATAAAAGGCTATGCTCGGCGAAACATTTTATGTACGAGAGCGCAATGGACGAGTTTGCCTGCCGCCGCTATCTTAAACGGGGCGCAGTGGATTTGATCGGCGTGGCCGCGGGAAAACTCAGCAAGCAGGAAAGAGAAGTCATAACCGGACTTTGGGTCAAAGTATTCCGAAACACTTATGAAGCCGAACTGTCTTATTTTCATATGAAAACCGTGCTTTTCTTTTTCAGAACGGTTAGTTTTCTGATAAAGGATAAAAAAGGGTATAAGGAAAAGTTTCTCGGTGCTGTTGAGAAAAAGCTTTTGGGTTTTGCGTATATCTCGCCGCTTTTTGTAAACGGGAATACCTACGGTTTTAACAAATCCCATTGGGAGGCGTTCAATAAGCTTTTTCTGCATGGAGAATCGGATTTCATTGAAACGGTTCCCTTTATTGAAAAAGCCTGCAATAATGATAAGGAAGCCGACAGACTTTTCGGTATACTTGGAAACAGGTCGTATCATACAGGCGAGGACTGCTGAATGTATAGACAACACGGTAAAAATGTTTTTGATTGGAGGAATATTATGTGTACGGCGGCAACTTATAAAACAAAGGATTTTTATTTCGGAAGAACTCTTGATTATGATTTTTCCTATGGCGAGGAGGTAACCGTAACGCCGCGGAATTATCCCTTTGAGTTCCGAAGTATGGGCGTTATGCAAAAGCATTACGCATTGATAGGAATGGCATATGTTACAGAGAACTATCCGCTGTATCATGACGCGGTAAAAGAAAAGGGTCTTGGTATGGCAGGGCTTAATTTTGTGGATAACGCATACTACAGAAAAAAAGCTCCCGATAAGGATAATGTTGCTCAGTTTGAATTTATACCATGGATACTCGGACAGTGTGCGACCGTAAGGGAAGCAAGAGAGCTTATCAAGAAGATAAATCTGATCGACACACCGTTCAGCAGCGAATTGCCGTTGGCTGATCTTCATTGGATAATTTCCGACCGTGACGAGTCCGTCACTGTGGAGTCGGTAAGGGAAGGCATCATGGTTTACGATAATCCTGTCGGTGTTTTGACGAACAATCCAACCTTTAAGGAGCAGATGTTCCGGCTGAACGACTATATGAATTTGTCGGCTGAATCTCCGAAGAATACATTTTCGGATAAGCTCTCCCTTAAGGTTTACAGCAGGGGAATGGGCGCAATGGGACTTCCGGGCGATCTTTCCTCTCCTTCTCGTTTTGTGAGAGCGGCGTTTGTAAAAATGAATTCCATGTCGGGAGAATCGGAAGAAGAAAGTGTAAGCCAGTTTTTCCATATTCTCGGTTCGGTCGATCAGCAAAGAGGCTGTTGTAACGTGGGGGAGGGCAAATATGAAATAACGATATATACCTCCTGCTGTAATGCGGATAAGGGCATATACTATTACACGAGCTATGACAATCATCAGATAACGGCTGTGGATATGCACAAAGAAAACCTTGATTCAGATAAGCTTGTGCGTTATCAGCTTATTCGCGGCGAACAGATAAAAATGCAGAATTGATTCAAGGCAATACCGAGCACAAAGCCGTTAGGCGGTAGTTTTGCGGTGTTGCTTTAAAACCCGTGCAATACCGTTCAGGCTTTGTACGGGTTTTCCGTTGTTTGACAGGCAGGGCTTAATGTGATAAAATAAAGGCGGCGACGGTTTAGCGGCGTCGCCTTAAATAGCTCAGTAAGGTCGGGAGAGTATAGATGAAGATCGGTTCAATAGGATATAGCCACAGTCATGATAAAACGTTTGTAATGGACAGACCTCACGGAACGGGAGCGTGGCTTTTTCTCATAATAAAAACCCCTGCGCTTTTCGAGATAAACGGAGTAATGCAGAATGTGAAGGAGAATTCTTTCGTTGTGCTTTCTCCTCAGACTCCTTGCAGATATACAGCGCTGGACGACAGATATACTGACGATTGGCTGTATCTTTCGGCTGAGGAAGATAACGCCGGGTTTTTCAGCAGGCTTGAAATACCGATTAATAAACCGGTATATCTCGGGAACGTGCAGGAGCTTTCACAGATAATGCACATTCTTACCTATGAGCATTATTCCGCCGAGAATTATCACGAGGAAATCGAGGGGCGTTATCTGGAGATCATGTTTATGAAGATCGCAAGGATAATCAAGAACGGCAAATATCAGGCCTCAAGGCCTTTTCTGGAGAAAAACGCCAGTCTTACTCATATCCGCACAAGGATATTTACACAGCCTGAAACGGTGGAAAGTGTGGAGCGTCTTGCAGAGGAGACAGGAATGAGCCTTTCGGGTTTTCAGCATTCATATAAAAAACTTTTCGGCGTGAGTGTAAAAAACGATATTGTAAGCGGCCGTCTGGAACGTTCGAAACGTCTGCTAACAGCTACAAGCCTTACGCTTGATAAGATCGCAGAGCAATGCGGTTATGCGTCTGCACTTACGTTTATAAGGCAGTTTAAGGCAAGATTTAGAAAAACTCCTACCGAATACAGAAAAGGCGACTGATTGGTTTGTACATTCCGAACCCTTTTCTTTTTGCATAAAATGATACCTAAATAAGCCTGTTATGATATTTGATTTTGTGTTTTTTTGATGTATAATGTATGTAAGATGATTGCATAAACTGATATATACATAGGAGGTCTTGCTATGCCTAACCCTATTTTGCCGCTGTGGGAATATATCCCCGACGGAGAGCCGAGAGTTTTCGGAGACAGGGTGTATCTGTACGGTTCTCACGACAGAATCGCCTGCGATGTGTTCTGTGATTTCAAGCTGAAAGTATGGTCCGCGCCGATCAGCGACCTGAATAACTGGCAGTGTCACGGCGACAGCTTTCGTACCCGTGACGGAGAAAGAAAAGCCGATACGCCTTGGACGGATCGTGAGCTTTTCGCTCCGGACGTTGTTGAAAAGGACGGGAAATACTATCTCTACGCTTATATCGTCGGCTCAAAAGGCGCAGTCGGCGTTTCAGATAAGCCGGAGGGTCCGTTCAGACTGCTTTCGCAGTATAAATATGATTGTGAAGTAGGCGACGACGGTATTTTCAACGATCCGGGCGTGCTTGTGGACGACGACGGCAGAGTATATGTTTACTACGGCTTTACCGATTCGCATATGAATGAAATAAATGCGGAAAATATGTGCGAAATTCTTGACAACAGCTATAAGCGTTCGGTTGTTGATGACAGCGAAGCCGTTCCCGAGGAGAGGCGATTCTACGAGGCAAGCTCTCCGAGGAAGATAAACGGCACATACTACCTTATATATTCGCCCCGCAGAGGAAGCCGCCTTGCTTACGCGACTTCCGATTCGCCGACAGGTCCGTTCACCTATAGGGGGTACATAATCGACAACGCTGTGGATTATCCCGGCGGCAACAACCATGGTTCTGTCTGCTGTATAAACGGCGAGTGGTATGTGTTCTATCATCGTATGACCAACAATACAATAATGAGCCGCAGAGCCTGCGTTGAAAAGATCGAGATCCTGCCCGACGGTACTATCCCCGCGGTAGAGATGACTTCTCTGGGTTTTGAGGAGTCCCTTGACCCTTATAAGATAACTCCGGCTGAGATAGCCTGTGTGCTTAAAGGCGGCTGTTATGTAACCGAAAAGGATCTGTTCACAAGAGTAGTTACCAATATTACAGACGGAAATATTATCGGCTATAAGTATTTCGATTTTGGCAAAGACAACACGGGCGATACTATGACTTTCTGCATGAAAATCAAGGGTATGGGAACGAAATGCAAGGTAAGGATACTGATCGACAGCTATGAAAACGGCGAGCAGGTAGGCGAATTGAGCGTTGGTACAGGCGACGGTATATATCGTGCAAAGGTGAAAAATATCACAGGAAGACATTCGCTGTATCTTATTGCCGAACACGGAGTTGAAGGCTGGACGGCTCAGTATTTTCAGGGAAAGCCTTTGTTTGAGGCGGAAGAATTTGTATTTTTAAAATGATCAGGGGGAAGAGATTTTATGAAAAAGAAAATCGTTTGTTTATTTCTTTGCGCGGCAATGATGTTTACGGCAGGCTGCGGTTCCGACAATTCAAAAAAGAATTCCAAGGAAGATAAGATCATTACCGCTTCAGAGGCGGCGGATAAAATGGATCTGGGAATTAATCTCGGAAACACAATGGAGGCTTACAACGCTCAGGACTGTGAGCAAGTGACCTACAAATGGATACCGAAAATGGGAGAAAATACGCCCGGTGATTATGAAACCTGCTGGGGGGCGGTGGAAACCACGCAGGAAGTTATTGACGGTATGAAAGACGCCGGATTCAACACTGTGAGGATCCCTGTTTTCTGGGGAAATATGATGGAGGACGACGGAAGTTATACCATAAATAAGGACTATATTAAAAGGGTAGGAGAGATCGTAGATTATTGCAGTAAGGCGGATATGTATGCGGTCATCAATATTCATCATTTTGACGAATTTATTATCAGAAGAAATTCCCTTGAGGACTGTGAGAAGATATTTGCAAATTTATGGACTCAGATCGCAGAATATTTCAAGGATTATCCGTATACCGTGATCTTTGAAGGATATAACGAGTATCTTGGCGGAAATCAGTTTGATGAAAACGGAAATCTTACCGAGCTTAGTAAGTCCGACGGTTATGCTATGACCAACGCTCTTAATCAGACATTTGTTGACGCAGTCAGAGCGACAGGCGGAAAAAATGCGGAAAGAGTGCTTATAGTTTCAGGTTATTGGACAAATATAGATATGACAACTTCCGACCAGTTTGTAATGCCTGCGGATTCGGTCAAGGACAGACTTATGGTTTCTGTACATTATGTTGACAATGCGATGTTCTGGAGCAATGAGATCGGCGGCGATAAGTGGCTTGATTATATCGACAGTCAATGCGCACTGCTCAAATCGGCTTTTACCGATAAGGGTATTCCGGTATTTTTAGGTGAAACCACTTCCATTTATCCGCAAAGCAACTTCTCCTCGTCTGCCGAGCATACTGATACGTCCGAGTGTCTTGAGATAGTATTGCAGAAACTTACTGATAATGGTTTTGTTCCTGTTCTTTGGGACGTAAACGATAACTTCTATTCAAGAACCGAATGTAAGATAAAATCTGAGAGCGACCAAAAGGTAATAACTGAATTTTCGCAGAAGCTGAAGTAGATTTCAGTAATTGCTGTACCAAAACTGAAGCTGATAATAAATTGTTGTAAGTGTATCCTGACAATAGCTGTAACGGATTGATAAAAATAAGTAGAAGACAGAATATGAAAGATAAACGAGAAAAAAAGAAGAGAAGTGCGGTCGTAACAATTGTAAAAATCCTGCTTGCGCCGGTACTTATTGTGGTTTTGGCGGCGGTAATTTATCTGTTGTATATGCAGATAAATTATTACCGCATTGAAGACCACACGAAGCTGGAAGTAGAGAATAATAAAGATGCCGTATTGAAAACCGGAGAGACTTATACGGCGGTGACGTATAATATAGGTTTCGGTGCCTATGGACCGGAGTATAGCTTTTTCATGGATACCGGCGAGATGGAGGACGGTACTCCGACTCAGGGCAAGTATGGAAAGGCGATCAGTAAGGAGTCGGTGGAAGAGCACACGGAAGGGGCAATCCAGGAGCTGAAGAAGCTGGATGCAGACTTTCTGATGCTTCAGGAAGTGGATATTGATTCAGATCGGAGTTACCATGTGAACCAGGCAGAGGAAGTGAAGAATGCATTTTCAAAATATGGTAATGTGTTTGCGAATAACTTCCATTCTGCATATCTGTTCTATCCGTTTTCGGATCCTCATGGTGCGGTTCAGGCGGGGCTTCTCAGCCTAAGCCGCTATCAGATAGGAGAAGCGGAGCGTCGCAGTTATCCGGTGGATAACAGTTTTATTACAAAGTTTACAGATCTGGATCGCTGCTTTACAGTGATGCGTCTGCCGGTGGAGGACGGTCATGAACTGGTATTGATTAACAGTCATATGTCTGCTTATGATAAGGGCGGCAAGATCCGTGCCCGGCAGCTTGAACTGCTGAATTCTGTTATGGAAGAAGAATACCGGGCGGGGAATTATGTGATCGTAGGCGGAGACTTTAATCATGCACTGGGAAAGGAAGTAGCAGAAGGATTTACGTCCCGGCAGAAATTTCCGTCATGGATGTCGGTATTGACGCAGGAGGATATGGTTTACGGAATTACAATCCTGCGGGCTGAGAATGAATTGGAAGTACCGACTTGCCGGGGTGCAGATATTGTGTATACGAAAGGCGTGAATTACACGACGGTTGTGGACGGTTTTCTGGTGTCAGATAATGTGAAAGCAACAGCTGAAAACATTGATACAGATTTTGCGTACAGTGACCATAACCCGGTAAAGCTGACCTTTGAGCTGGTGGAAGAGTAGGGTGTCGCCTTAATTATACGTTGCATTTTTAATAACAAGTTGGTTAAAGATCAATTTCGTGGCATATATTTTTGACTTTGTGTCATATTTTTAGACTTTAAGCTAATTTTATATATTTCAGCACATAAGAAAAACCGCCTGTTTACGCAATTTAACGTAAATAGGCGGTTTTATACTGGCGGAGAGAGAGGGATTCGAACCCTCGATGAGCTATCAACCCATACACGAGTTCCAGTCGTGCGCCATAAACCGGGCTAGGCGATCTCTCCATTTACATATTTAAGCCGCTTTTTGTCATATCCAAGCGACTTAAATATTATAGCATATCATTCGGTGCTTGTCAAGCCCTTTTTGAAAAAAATATTCATTTTTTCAAAAATCAATTCTGCTTTCTAACTATTGCATACTCGTCATCAAGCTTATAGTACGGACAACTGAAGTTTGCTTCGCTCAAAAACCTGTACATTTCGTCCTCGTCAAGATTTACCATACAGCTGTAGCAGTCAAAATCTTCATCATATACATAGTTAGTACAGCTTTCACAACAACCACTGCTCTTGTCTTTCTTTTTCATAGCCCGCACCTACTTCAGCACTCTTTTCAGTATGCCGTTGATAATCTGGAGAGCCTCCTTCATCTGAACCATTTCATCATCTGATATACCCGAAAATTTACTGAGCAGATCGTCAAGTATCTCCGCCTTTGTCTTCTCCATAAATCTCATTGCCTCATCAGTAAGCTTTATGTTTATTACTCTGCGGTTATCAGGATTCTGCATCCTCACTATAAAACCCTTGTTTACAAGCTGAGCTACCGCCCTTGTTGCCTGCTCGTTTGACGTGTTTATCTTCGACGCAAGCTGAGACATTGTAAGCGTACCGGAAATGCTCAGACTCAGCATTATTATCTGCTGAGTTCTGGTAATATCATATTTTTTCTTGTCAAATGTGTCAAACACAAGTTTACGGCTCAACGGATAAATTTCGTACATCGACATTATACATTCACGGCGTGTTGAATTGTTCATATACCTCTTCCTTCCCGCACAAAAAACTTATGCTGTCTTTACTTCCGTATTTAGTATATCATACACCAAACATTTGTCAATAGCAGAATTATATCAATAATTGATTTTGTTAATTGTTATTTTTGGCTATTTCGCAAATTTAAGCCTAAAGATGATTTGAATATAAAACACAATAAGAAAGTTTTACCTTGCCTTTTCCCGGCGGAATAAACTGCTTCGAAAGCAGCAGTGACTAGCGCTGGTGCGTGAAAACCGTCAACGTAAAGGCTAAGCATACGATTATCGAGCAGATGTTTCAGCTTTTGGAATGGATATAATTTTGATATGTATTTCTTATAATTAAAACCATCCTTACTCCATGTAAGAGTTACTTTATAGTACAGCTTTTTCGGACTGTTGCTCTTTTTCAGATGTTCCCTTTATCACTTTTATATTGACTTGCTTTTTAACTGCCGGACTTATCACCTTTTGCTTATATGGGAGAATCCGCCAAGATATGCCGTAACATTCATAACGATTTATATGCTGATGTGTACAGCCGGAATAAAGGTAACACCGCACAACTATTGTGTGCGGATAACGCAGAAAATTTTTCGTTAGATTGTATAGAAACGACGCAGGAATACTTGTGTCTTTCAAGGAGTTTCTGTGCAAGATAACGGATGTATAATACTTATTGTGTATGTTGCTCCAATAACCGCTTTCCGCGACCGGAGCGACAAAACATTCCCTGTAATTGCAAAAATTCTAACGGCATACCAATAAGGAGGATACCATGTTAAACACAATAATTTATATAATCGCAGGTCTCGGCGCAGGGATCGGAACAGGTCTTGCAGGTCTTTCAGCCGCCGCCGTTATCTCGCCTATGCTTGTAACGTTTCTTGACTTCAATGCCTACAGCGCAATCGGCATCGCTCTTGCGTCGGACGTTCTCGCCTCGGCAGCTTCAGCATATACTTATAAAAAGAACGGGAATCTTAATGTCAAGGATTCTCTGCCAATGCTATTCACAGTCCTTATAGTGACTGTCATAGGAAGTTATATTGCCTCACTGTTACCAAACAGTACCCTCGGCAGCTTTTCTGTCTACATGACTGCCCTGCTGGGAGTCAAATTTCTAGTTAAGCCGGTCATGAACACAAAAGAAGCTAACGCCAATAAAACTAAAAAGCAAAAGCTGATCCAATCCGTTCTGTGCGGTATAATAATAGGATTTATATGCGGATTTGTAGGCGCGGGCGGCGGAATGATGATGTTGCTTATCCTCACATCGGTACTGGGCTACGAGCTGAAAACAGCCGTCGGCACAAGCGTTTTTATTATGACTTTTACTGCTTTGACGGGTGCGGTTTCACATTTCACCATAGACGGAAGCAGGATAGATCTTTATGCGCTTATTATGTGTATAGCTTTTACTCTTATAGGAGCAAAAGGCTCGGCAGTTTTCGCAAACAAGACCGACGCCAAAACTCTCAACAGAGTGACAGGCGCAGTACTGTTTCTGCTCGGTGCGGCAATGATAATAGTAAAAAATATTTAGAGCATTTTTGTATGGATTGCCTTAAGGCAACACCGCACAACTACCGCCTAACGGCTTTGTGTACGTCTAACTTGCCAATTTTCCGTTATCTTGCACAGAAAGTCCTTGAAAGACACAAGTATTCCTGCGTCGTTTCTATACAATCTAACAAAAAATTTTCTGCGTTATCCGCACACAATAGTTGTGCGGTGTTACCTTAAATAATATCTTACAGGAACGAAAAATGCTTTCGCTCCTGTTTTTTTGCGGTTTTTACTCATCTTTTACTTCAGAATAATTGACAATACAACTCTTTGGTTGTATAATAATATTATTATATGTATATTAATTTGCTATTTTTCACTATAAAAATTAAAGGAGTTCATAAACATGAGCAATAAGGTCTACGATAACAGAGAGTTATCTTGGCTGAAATTCAACGAAAGAGTGTTGGAGGAAGCACAGGATAACAGTACTCCCCTGCTTGAAAGGCTTTTGTTTCAATCTATTTTTGCCAGCAACCTTGACGAATTTTTCAGAGTGCGCGTAGGATCTCTTTACGACTCGTCATTGGTAGACGACGACCGTAAGGACAATAAATCCAAAATGCGCCCTTCGGAACAGCTTACGGCAATTTTTGAAAGAGTGCGCGAGCTTATGCCCATTAAAGACAAAACCTTTCAGGTCATATCCAAAGAGCTTGAGCTTAAAAGTATTTACCACAAATCCGTAAAAAATCTCAATGAAAAAGAAAAAGAATTTCTCGAAGCTTACTATGCGTACGAAATAAAACCGTTTCTCAACGCATTTATCATAGACAAAAGGCATCCTTTCCCGTTTCTTGCCAATCAGAGCATATACGTTGCCGCAAAGCTTTCTTCAAAATCAGAAGCGCTGTTGGGAATAGTCGGATGCAGTGAAAAGTTCCAGAGAGTGGTATTTCTTCCTTCCGACGATGAAATAAGCTACGTTCTTGCGGAGGACGTTATCCTCTACTACGCCGATAAAGCTTTTTCGGGTTATAAAGTCGAGGAAAAAGCGCTTATGCGCGTAACTAGAAATGCCGACATTGATGTGGACGAAAGCTTTGACTCTGAACTGGATTTCAGGCAGAATATGTCCGCACTGATAAACAAGAGAAAACGCTTATGCCCTGTTAGACTTCAGCTTTCAAAACAGCTTTCCGATATAATACTCAATGAACTGCTGTCACGGCTCGAGCTTTCATCAAAGCAGGTTTTCGTTGAAAAAACTCCTTTGGATTTTTCATATGTATTCTCTGTATTCGATAAAGCAAAGGACAAAAAAGAGCTGTTCTTCAATAAGCTTGAACCTCAGCCCTCTATGATGATCGATCCCGACAAACCGATGATAGAACAGATAGATAATAAAGATCTGCTTCTGCACTATCCTTATGAATCAATCAAACCGTTCATCAGGCTTCTCGACGAGGCGGCAAAGGACGAAAGCGTTGTATCCATAAAAATGACTCTTTACCGCGTGGCAAAAAATTCAAAGGTGATCAAAGCATTATGCACTGCGGCAGAAAACGGTAAAGAAGTTCTTGTTCTTGTGGAACTGAGAGCAAGATTTGACGAGGAAAACAATATCGGCTGGTCAAAGCTTCTGGAAGAGGCAGGCTGTCACGTTATGTACGGACCGCAGGGATTGAAGGTACACTCCAAGCTGTGCCTTATAACCCGTAAGATCGGCAGAGACGTTAAGTATACCGTTCAGGTCGGCACCGGCAACTATAACGAAAAAACAGCAGGGTTATATACGGATCTTTGCCTTATGACCGCAAATAAAGATATTGCGGCAGACGCCTGCGAAGTCTTCAGAACGCTTTCTATGGGCGAACTTGTGGAAAGCTCCGGCGCGCTTCTGGTCGCACCGCATTGCCTGCAAAACAAGGTTGTAGAAATGATGGACAACGAGATAAGCATTGCCAAAGCCGGCGGAGAGGGTTATGTTGCCGCTAAACTCAACTCTCTGACTGACAAAGTTCTGATCGATAAGATCATTGAATGTTCACAGGCAGGCGTAAAGGTTGACCTCATAATCAGAGGCATATCCTGTCTTGTAGCCAGCGTACCGGGCGTTACCGATAACGTGCATATACGCTCTATAGTAGGCAGATACCTCGAACACGCTCGTATATACATTTTTGGCACAGGAATCAGAAAAAAAGTATACATTTCCAGCGCAGACTATATGACAAGAAACACTACGCGAAGAGTCGAAGTCGCCGCTCCAATCTACTCCGAAGAAGTGAAGAAGCGTGTTCTTGACATTTTTGAAATACAGCTTCAGGATAATGTTAAAGCGAGAATCATGCAGTCAGACGGTAAATACGTTAGAGCAGAACGAAGTGACATTCTCATTGACGCTCAAAGCAGATTTTTTGCAGAAGCCTATGCAAACGCTCCGAAACCTGTCGCTGAGCCTTCAAAATCCCGGAATGAAAAGAAGGGCTTTTTCTCGTGGCTTAAAAGGCTGTTCAGTAAGAAAGACAGCTGAGTGAAATTAAGGCAACACCGCACAACTACCGCCTAACGGCTTTGTGCACGTCTAACTTGCCAATTTTCCGTTATCTTGTACAGAAACTCCTTGAAAGACACAAGTATTCCTGCGTCGTTCTATACAATCTAACGAAAAATTTTCTGCGTTATTCGCACACAATAGTTGTGAGGTGTTATCTTAATAACTGCATATTTTTATAAAATCAAAACTTCACACAACATAATAAGTGCGTCACCTAATTATAAAGAAAAGACATAAATAAGGAGGGAAATGGAATGGAACAGCGCGTGATAATATTAGCAATTATTGGTGTTTTGATTATGCTTATTGCAATTATTGCAATTATTGTATTTGCCTGTACTGAAAGCAGACGAGAGTATAAAAGAATAAAAAACATTTCAGAAACTGACGCAACAATTACGGACATCAAATTGATTGAATCAAATGATTCTGCTGAAGGACCGTACGGACCTGATTATTATGTTGTAAGCTATTCTTTTACAGATAACATCGGAAAAATTTATAGTAACAATTTCAAATGCCAGCATCTTGACGGATTTGAAAAAGGCGGTAGAATTACAATTTTCTATGATATTGATGATCCGGATAAGTGTGTAACTGATTATAAGCTGAAAGCTGATAAAAATAAGTGGTGGCAGGCATTGATTATTGCGGCTGTTATAATTATTGTTCCTGTTGTTATTGCATTTACTATTGATTAATTACATAGATGTTGAAATGCCTGTTATCGCATTGTGATAACAGGCAAATTTTTGTTTCACGGGGTATTTTTAATTAATAAAGTATCGCATACTTCACTGCGATAGAATTAAAGCTTAAATCCCTATTATTCTGATCAAAACATTTGCAATGTCAACAGCCTCTTGCTCCGAATTATCCTTACCAAATGTCATCCTAATAGTTCCTTCACGATAATCAGCAGGAACATCAATTGCATTAATAACGTGAGAGACTTGCTGATTTACACTATCACAAGCAGAACCAGTAGAAACACAGATTCCTTTCAGATCAAGCATATGCATAAGACCTTCACCAGATTTGCTTTTAAAAGAGATGTTGATATTGCCTGGTAGGCGCTCTGTTGGATGACCGTTTAGCATAAATTCAACATCTGCACTCCTTAAAGTCGTTAATAATATCTCTGTCAGATGATGCAAATGTTCGGTGCTATGCTTCATTTCCTCAATATTTTTCTTTAATGCAACAGCCATACCGACAATTGCAGACACGTTTTCCGTTCCGGCTCTCATGCCGAGTTCCTGTGCGCCGCCATGATGAAATATTTGCAGCAATCCGTTTCTGCTGTAAAGAAAACCAATGCCTTTCGGACCGTTGAATTTGTGGGCTGATGCTGAGAGCATATCAATTCCCATAGCTTGTACGTCTATCGGAATATGTCCCACTGCTTGCACAGCATCGGTATGGAAAACTGCTCCATGACGGTGTGCGACTTCGGATAATTCACTGATATGCTGAATTGTTCCTATCTCATTATTCGCTGTCATGATCGTAACAAGTGTGCTGTCACAAGATGCAATCACTGGACAATATCTTCTAAGCACCTTTTCTAGCTCGTCGGCAGATACCACACCATATTTATCAACCGGAACAACAAAACGTTCAAAGCCACTGTTCTCACAAGCATATAATACAGAATGATGCTCAATAGCTGAGGTCACAACATGACAAATATCGCTTGGTACAGTGAAATGCTTGATTGCATGATTGTTGCTTTCTGTACCACCGGATGTGAAAATGATTTGTTCGGGTTCGGCATTGATACATTCGGCAATCGTTTGGCGAGCCTCTTTCAAGGCTCGCTTTGCCTTTTTGGAGAAACTGTAAGCACCGGAGGGATTTGCATAATCTTCAAGGAGATATGGTTTCATCGCCTCAAATGCATCTATATCCAATTTTGTTGTTGCTGCATTGTCAGCGTATATCTTCATATTCATACCCCATTAGAAATCACTTTAATTGAATGTCTGGAATTTGCTTATCTACTTTAGTATACTCCTTTGGATCAATAATGCAAAGCTGCTTATAAATTGTACTCCGCATATCAATTGCTGGTTTCAGGCAATAATCCTCAAATTCCTGCGGATCAATATCGGTCGGTTTTTGGACATGAGGGAACAACAACTTAAGCAGTGCTGTACAAAGGCGTTTTATAGCTGTCATATGTCTTGTATATGCTTTCGGCGGAGTTTTCAGCAACTCATCTACAACGGAAGCATAGCTCAAATCATCTCTCAATGCGTGCATTACTTCTGCGAAATACTCGGTATTGATAGCCCAGCCATTTGCGATCATTCCTGTTTTCATCGGCGGTATCTTCCAGCCAGGAATAAATCCATGAAAACGGTCTAATGTCGCAGACTCGCCAAACACTTCGCTTATATGCTCTACCATGTTTTTGTTTATATCAAACCTATCAGCATCAATATTACCAAGTACGATAACACCCGCATCAGCAGTAAGTGCTGCATCAAAGCCTTTGATTTCACCAAATTCCATATAATGCTTCAAAGCTTGTTGTATTTGTCCAGGCTGTTCAAAGGTGATGGATTGTACTTCATCAAATCCGACATAATCAAATCTCGTAATCAATCCACCTGTTTTTTTTGCATTATCATAAATAAGTGAAGCCCTTGAAACAGTTCCTCCAGTTATAAGCCAGCCACGTTTGCTTATTTTCTCGAAAATATAACTCTTACCTGTTCCCTTGGGGGCAAGTTCTATCATATTAACTCTTTTTTCCACAAATGGAAGAAGGCGTCGCAGAAAGTACAATTTTGAAGATTCATCAATATTTCCATTTTCATCTACATACCCATTAGGATTGTAATCTATAGAACTGATAATAACGTCTATCCATTCGTGAATATTAAATTTTTTTCTTGCCTCACGGTAAAAATCAAGATCAACAGTATACGGACAAAACGGTTTGTACCCATTCATTGTTATAATACCATTGGGCTTATTTGCTGTTCCTTCCATTGCCCACGACAGTGTAATGATACCCCAGTTTTCACTTTCTCGAAGAAGAGTATCCTGCCATTTATCGGCGACTTCATAGTCAACAACACCGGAAGCACCACCTCTTGCGCCACCAAAATCAGGCAGCTCAACTCATACATTTCTCTGGTAGCCTTTGAGGATGATGGAAGTCCCTTCTTGCCTTCTGTAAAAAGATACTGCACTTGAGCTAAGTGCATATTCATTCCGTTTTCATTTCGATAAGTTTCATTGCTCTCAATACCACGATTGAGAGCATACTGTCGTAATGTATTCGATAGCTTCAGCGCTTCTGACTTGAAATTCTCACCACAAGTAATATTTTCATACGATTTAAAAAGGAGAGCGGTTTCGTATTTATCCCATGGTATCCGTTTTATCGGTTTGCGAGTGGTAGTTTGATTATTGGTAGAAACCTTTTGAGATTGAGTATTAATCACAATCTCGGCATCCAGCATTGCAGTTACTTCTTCCAGGATGGCATCATATTGATTGTGATCATTCATATATACATCATACATATTACGGATTGCTCTGGATGCTCCTGATAGTCCTTTTTCTCCGCCAGTAAATAGAAACTGTACATTTCCCAACTGCATATTCATGCCATTGATATTGCGAAAAGTTTCATCTATCACAATTCCTTTTATAGATGCAAGCCGACGAAGTTTGTCTGAGAGCCAAGATGCTTGTTCTTTCATGTTGCTACCATTAACAACGCGCTCATAAGCCATAAAGAGAAGTGCTATTTCATGTTTACTCCAAGGGATACGCTTTGCCACACTATCACCTCACTTATGACCTGACACGTTCATTTATCGAGCTGCCAACCAACTTTCTTCGATTAGCACATAATCAACATTATGCCTATCACAAAAATCCTTGATTCTCTTCATTGTGGAGAAATTCGGGACGCTTTTCCCAATTTCCCACCTATTTACAGTAGATACAGAAACATCAAGTTCTTTTGCAAAAGCATCCTGGAAAAGAAAAAGTTTTTGTCTCATTGTTTTGATATTATCGGAAAACAACATATTCGCATCTCCCTTCAGTTTTATTGGCGTTTATATATTATCATTATAGTGCAAAAAAAGGAACTGCTCAACAAGATTTTTGTGTTCTTCAAAATGAAACTGTTTTTACACTCGCCACATCAGTTAGCAAATGTTGTTTATCACATACATTTCAGAAAACGCCACTGGTTTCGCACTCTGCAAGATTAACTATCTTCTTATTATGTTTTTCTGCATACTGCATTGTTTTGTACGCTCCGCCGCTTTTATGCTGAATACAGCACACAACCATATCGGAACGGTCAACCATGCACCTGTTCCGTACTTGTATCGCAGACTTATAGTGTGCATCAGATGAGTAAGAGCAAATCTCGACCTCATCATAGTAGTTCAGATAGCTCTGTTCATTGTCACGATACTCAGCTTTCATGTACGGCAGAACAAGAATAAGTGATGTATTCCCACAACCGTACTGCTTTACAGCTCGTCTTATTGCTGACGCTGCCAGTTGGTCAAATTCTCCGTCCCGACCGACCAGAAACTCAACATACTGCTTTTGTGTTATGAAGTCATGTAAGAGTAGATTGAGCCTGCCTTCGATTTCCGATGCTCTCTCCACTTCACGATGTCCAAAGAAACTGACGGTATATATATCCATAGCTATCACCTTAAAATGTCATTACGCGTCTTTCTAATGATACTTCAACAAGAACAATCTAATATATCTTGATTGTAGCATATATCAGAAGGTTATTCAAGAGTAAATAACATATTTCCTTTGAGTATAGTAGATTCCTTTTGCTGTATTATAGTAGTAAGAGGTGATTTTGCTATGACAGACGATTTTGTAAGGAATAGGATTACTCAGCTCCGGCTGCAAAAGGGCGTATCGGAGTATCAGATGAGCTATGATCTTGGTCATAGCCGTGGATATATCTACAATATTTCTTCGGGTAAGTCCTTGCCGCCGCTGTCGGAACTGTTTGCAATTGAATTATTAACTGCGTAAGTATAATATTATAATGTCATGTAAACAATATAAAGAAGGAAGCGTGATTATAATGTCTGAATCATTGGTAAAACTTCATTCGGTTACAATCAATAGAGATTTATCTATAAACAAAACCTTGAGGGTTTCTTTTTCGCCCGAGATGATTTCCGTTATCTATGGTGAAAACGGATGCGGAAAAACCACATTTTTAAGATGTTTAAGTGCTGTATTTGCCCAAAATGAAAGTATTCTTTTACAAGAAAAAGTAGTCTCAATACTAATTGAGTATTATAGTGAAAATGCTAAGAAGAGTGTTGAAATAAAAAAAGTCGAAGAAGAAGAACCAATTATAGATGAAAACAATAATCCCATTAAATTCATAAGGATAAAATATGATTGGTCGTTGTTTGGTTGTTCGGAACTTAAAGATATAAAGAGTATTCTATTCGGTGTAAATCGTGGATTATCAAATACTCTTGATGTTACTGAAGAAGATATTCTGAATACGATATTTCGTGCAAGATTTCAGGAAGTATTTAAGACCAGATCTGAAATGATAAGATTTGCTCACAGTTTACAGCGAAGTATTGAAATAAGACATAAAAACATCCGCGGAAGAGATATTAAGAATTTACTTGATTTATCTGATCCGTCCTTAACAATAGATGGTATTTCTATGGAAGTAATCGAAGAACTACTTGTAACAAGAGTGAATTATGCAAAGAAGATTTCAAGTAGTAAAGTGATAAAAGCTCTTTTTGATACCTTTGCGGATGCCTGTGATTCCAATGTAAGTAATGAGGATATAAACATTGAGACAGAGGAGTATAGAAAATTATTATTAGATAATAGAGACCGCCTTATAACAGCACTTAAATCAGAAGAAAACAACACAATAATAGAAAGAATTATTAAAATACTTGAAAATGCTGGAGACAATCAGGAAATTGTGGGATCTGGAAATAATCTATTATTACGAAAGCTAATATTCAATATGATTCAAGAACTCAATCATGAATCAGAAACGCTTCGCTCAATTAATAAGCTGTTGGAAGTATATAACGAATATATTGGACCTGATAAATACTTGGAAATATCCGATGAAGCTGCTGTTGTAAAATTCAAAGACTCCAATGATTCGCATAATATTGACGCATTATCAAGTGGCGAAAAACATCTCTTAGTTTTACTAACAGTCTTTGTGATTGAAGGAAGTAAAAGGCAACTTTTTATGGTTGATGAGCCAGAGATATCATTGAATATGAAATGGCAGAAAAAACTATTACCATTATTACATGAACTGGCTCCAACTGCTGAAATAATAGTAGCTTCTCATAGTCCTTCTATTGCTCATGAGAACTCACAATATCTTGTTGAACTGGAGTGCCAAAAATAATGAAGTACGATTTAAATGATACAATTAATGCAGCGTTAATGACAAATACGCCTGTTGCTATTGTTGAAGGATATGATGATATAAAGTTCTATGTTAATATTGCTTCAGAAAAGCATCTTCATCTTGACGTTAAAGCAGTAGAAACAATCGATAATTACGGAGAAGGCTGTGAACAAGTAATAAAAGCGGTTGATGATGCTACACAATTAATACAAAATGATCCTCGCCTAAAAAAGTATGTTGTCGGAATCATTGACAGAGATGTACGCCAGTATAGAGGAACGCTTCCTGAGTATGATAATATAATAATACTGAAATATTATTCTTATGAAACACATCTCATTACGCCAAATTCAATAATCAAGTTAATTGAATATATAACTAAGGCTCCAGTTACCCTTATTAATCAAGATGTTATAGATTATTTGATGACAGATTTTTCTACAAATAATTTAGAGCGGTTATATTATTTCTCTCTTGAAGCATTAAAAACAAGTTGTGATTCAAGTTATAGAGGTGAAGTAACGTATGATACAGAACCAGGAGCATTAACAGGAAAAGGCGGAAATCATTTTGAGTCGCTTGTTTTCCCCAAAAAAGCGATGCTTGATCAGTTTGCGTGTCAAAAAAACATTAGTAAAGATGATATCAAGTATATAGCTAAGGGAAAATGGTATTTGCGTTTTTGGAGTGATTACCTCCAATATCATTCCAAAGAATTTCAAAATTTATGTGGTCATCAATTTCCTCAGTGTGACTATTGTTCAAGTGGTAAACACGAGAAATGTTTGTGGAAAGTCAACTGTCGAACTGATAGCGTTACTATGGAATCACTTCTGCCTACATCCCAATATTTAGATTATAACGAAGTCTCTTACATAGCTGATGCAATAAAACTTAAATTGTATTGTTAGGCTAAATACGAAGTAAAATATAATAGAAGTCAAAGAGCGAGTTGCTGTTTTAGACAACTCGCTCTTTTGCTTATTCGTCCTCGTCCGAACATTCCGCCAGCCCATACAAGAGTTGAATATAAACGCATTCCGCTCGGTCACGCTCTTCGCCCTCGACGGACATCATCATTTCAAGAAAATACGCCCTTGCTTCTTCATAGTCCTCCCATACCTCACGCTTGCCGTTGCATACGGTAGTGACCTTGCGTGTTCTCGGCATTGCCAATTCGGGATATTTTAACATATCGCACCTCCAAGAATTATTGTAGCCAATATTATAGCCTATTCAGATTTCAGAGTCCAGCTCTATGGAGAGATTGTAATAATTCTTGTGCAGTGCGCAGCAATTTCAAAAGCACGTCCGGTGCAAGGCGTACCTCTTTTTCAACTATATCCAAATCCTTGAAGCCAAGAGACCTCGTTACTTTATCGCTGAAAACGTACCCAATCTGCTTGGTATATCGCAGGGAGAATGTTTCAGAATCCTGCTTGAAAAGATTTCTGAACTGGGGTATAGTATGTGCTGGCGAGTGCTTAACTCTGCCTGTTTCGGAATACCGCAGTCAAGACGAAGGCTGTTCCTTGTCGGATATCTTGGAGACAGATGTCCCTCCGAAATACTGGCTTTCGGAGGAAATGATGAGGAAGATTGCGAAAAAGGAAAACCTGAACAGCTGATAGGCGGCAGTCAGGGCTCAAGGGTATATTCCACAAACGGAACTGCTGTTACTCAGTGCAGCGGTTCGGGAGATATGGGCGGTAAAACAGGGTTGTATTTTATCGACTACAATTCCCCGCCGAATTTAACGGATATAGCAAGATGTATAACTGCAAGACAGGACAGCGGAGTGAGTAACCATAAAGGTGAACATTCCGCTGTTTTTTGTGATCTGAACGAAAATCCGCAGATTACGGAAAATGCCCGATGTCTGCATACACGAATGGATTTGGGAGTAAGTTCGGGAACTCACAAAGGCGAAAGATCGGGAGTTCTGATTGAGGACGGACCGAGAGCAATTATCAATCCTTTTAAGGAACATACCCGACAGAACGGAAGAAGAATCAAAGAACCAAATGAACCGATGTTTACGCTCACGGTAACCGATCGGCATGGAATCGTTCACAGAGGACGAATTCGCAGGCTTATGCCTGTTGAGTGCTGGAAATTGCAGGGCTTTACAAAAGAGCAGTTCAATAAGGTTGCCGCTACCGGAATATCCGACGCACAGTTGTACAAGCAAGCCGGAAATTCGATCACGGTTGCTGTAGTTGAAGCGATTGCAAGAAATTTATTGATATTCCTCTGTCGTCCTCAAAAGCGAGTCTGCGCCCCGCGACACTGAACGATTGGCAGCACGGGCCTCCAACGAGCAGATCAAAATCCGGCATACCTCCGTAATCGATTTTTGTAATGTCCTCATAGAAAATCTCCCCCTTTGTGTCATACAGCGTTCTGTAGGCTTTCTGTGCGAATCTGTCTATTTCACACCATCCGACGCATTCAAAGCCTCCGACTTTCTCAAAAGCAGAGCGGAATGCGCCGATTCCTGCAAACGCTTCAAAATATTTTATCATTTATCACCGATCCTTTCTTTTTTGCAATAAAAAAACGGCTAAGTCTTTTTTCAAAACTTAACCGTTACATTGACATATTCA
>JAETQO010000056.1 GCA_021770655.1 Ruminococcus sp.
CTCCTGCGGGAGCGACGGGGGCTCTGCCCCTCGACCCCGCAAGCGGCAATCGCGTCGCTTGACCCCGCTCTTTTTACCTCCTTGGCAGTTATAAAAAGACTTTTTCGACAGACTGAGGCGGTCTTGCCATGCAGAAAGACCGCCTTCTAATATGTCTATAAAACTCCGATACCCTCCAGCAGTATCTTCAGACCGATAAGAATAAGAATGATTCCGCCTGCAAGCTCCGCCTTGCTTTTGTATTTCGTGCCGAAACGGTTTCCCACCGCCACTCCGATCACCGAAAGCGCAAAGGTCGTTACGCCGATAACGGCTATCGAAAATACAATGTTCACTTTCAGAAACGCAAAGGTAACTCCGACTGCCAGAGCGTCAATGCTTGTCGCAACGGCAAGCATAAAAAGCTCCTTGTAATCAAGCCTGTCACCTCCGTCGTCTTGTCCGTCGTCACCGCCCCTTATAGCCTCGACCGACATTTTCCCGCCGATAAACGCCAGCAGACCAAACGCGATCCAGTGATCCACCGATTCAATGTACTTTGCAAACTGCGTGCCGAGCGCCCAGCCGATAAGCGGCATAAGCGCCTGAAATCCGCCGAAAAACGCACCGATTATGCAGGCGTGACGATAATTTATCTTTTTCATGTTAAGCCCCTTGCATATTGATACCGCAAAGGCGTCCATAGAAAGTCCCACGCCGATCAAAAAAAGTTCAATAAATCCCATATTTTAAACATCTCCTCGCATTTTTTCAGGGCAAAAAATAAAAGCCCGATACAAAGCTGTATCCGACTTTATCCGTCTCAGCATACAGCTATCCCGTCAGCCGTATGTGAGTCTTGTTAATAAAGGCAAAAGCCTCCCGGCAAGCCAGACCGAAAACGGTCAGTATGTTGACTTACCGCGCTGATAAGCGCCAACTACTCCCTCACTAGGGTAAAATGATTATATCATAAAAGTTAACTCATGTCAACAGTTTTATCCGAAGTTTTTTTAGGCAGCACCGCACAACTATTGTGTGCGGATAACGGGAAATTGGCAAGTTAGACGGTATACAAAGCCGTTAGGCGGTAGTTGTGCGGTGCTGCCTTTATCTAAGCTATCCGTTTTCGTCAGACAATAATGCTGCCGTGAAAATAACAGTCGTAAATTTCTTCTCCCTTGAAGGATATCCTTTCATGCCCCTGAAACCATTGAAAGTCTCCGTTAACCTCACATTTGTAAAGATAATCGCCGCAGGAGTATTCCTCAGGACCGCGGAACGGCTTTTCACAGGGAACGTGCAGTAAAGCCTCTTTCAGAAAATCTCCGCTGAAGTTCTCTCCCGTTACCCGACCTGCGTAATTCATGCTCCAGTAAGGCTCGCCGGCGATCCATAAGGCTTCTTCCCCCGCAAACCTTTCTCCGCCTAAATATGTGTCGTAATACATATACTCTCCGTCGCTGTAGGTAAGATCGTGGGATCTCGGCCTTGAGGATTCAGTCTCCGCACCTTTTCCGGCATATGTCGCCTTTTTTGCCTCAATCAGAAATTCAATTATTCTGTCCTTGTCCATATTGTTCCTCCGTCCTGCTTTCTTATTCGATTATACTATAGCCGCCCATAAAAGTCAATATCGGTCTTTCCACGCGCACGGAAATCAATTTTCACAGACAGATATTTTTTTGCATATCTTCCCCAACCTGCGGCGGGGAAGATATACGGATAATTATTATAATTTAAACATGATAACGTCTTTTCCCGATTTGATATTTAAAAAAATGATTTCCCTGTTCCACACAGTATAAGTTCGGGATAATTATATGAACAAAATGTAAAAAGTGCGGAGCGGATTTTTTACCCGCTTGACTTTGAATAAGGGTCGTGCTATAATATTATAGTTGAATGTGCGCCAGTAGCTCAGCTGGATAGAGTGACTGGCTACGAACCAGTAGGTCGGGGGTTCGAGTCCCTTCTGGCGCACCAGTCCAATTGCGGACGGGCAATACCCGTTATCACTGTGTGGTGACGGGTAATTTTGTTTTCGCAAGTGTATTGTGATGATATTTCGGGCTTGTAGCTCAGTTGGGAGAGCGCTGCGTTCGCATCGCAGAGGTCGAGGGTTCGACTCCCTTCAGGTCCACCACCGCAGCGGCGGTCCACAATTCGCCCTCCGATTCATTTTGTATGATCGGAGGGTTTGTTGTGTCGGGCGGTCGTACATTCATTTTGTCTCGGCTGGACATTTACTTGCCGTGACGGGCTTGTCCCGTTGCGGCTTTGTTGTATCTTTTCATTTGCGTCTGATGAGATAACAAATTCGGTTTAGCATTATCCTCCGCTGTTTTTGACCGATAATATCATAAACGCACCTTGCAAATCAAATGCAAAGTGCGTTTTTTTATATCAAAATTTATTTCTCTCTTTTAATAGTTATAAGCCTTTCCCCCGACTTTACCCTGCCCGAAGCGGATATCTTCATCTCGCCCAGTTCATCGCCGTTTGCTATTATTATCGGAGTAGTCACTTTGTAGCCCTCCCGACGAATGCCGTCAATGTCAAAGGTTATAAGCAGATCGCCTTTTTTTACCTTTTGACCGTCTTTTACAAAAGTTTTGAAAAAACGTCCGCCCAGCTTTACAGTGTCAATGCCGATGTGGAGCATTATCTCGCACCCGTCGTCGGAAACGATGTTCACCGCATGACCCGTGTCAAATACAGAGCTTATCGTTCCCTTGCAGGGTGAAAACAGCTTTCCCTCCTCAGGCTCAACAGCCGCACCGTCTCCCAGTATCTTCGAGGCGAAAACTTCGTCCTCTACCAGCTCCAGCGGTATCACCTTGCCGCTCATGTGCGACGAAATTATTATAGGCTCACCGTTGTTAACCGTAGTCTTAGACTTTTTCTCAGTTTCGGGAGTTTCCTTTATCTCCTCAGTAGTGACCGTAACTCCGATGCGTTCCGATTCCGTCAAAGTCATGAAATCCTCAAGATCGGATTTTATCACCGATACTTTCGGTCCGTAAACGACCTGAACGCCCTCGCCTTTGCGTATAACACCCGAAGCGCCGCTTTGTTTTAAAAGACTCTCCGAAACAAGTTTCGGGTCTTTGACTGTTATTCTCAGCCTTGTCGCACAGCAGTCGACGTCCGAAATGTTATCCTTGCCGCCAAGTCCCGACAGGATAAGCGCAGAAACACTGTCGGACTTTCCCGCCGCCATATTGTTCACGGCGTTTTTGTTTTTCATATCCGCTCTGGTGTAAAGCTTAGTCTCCTCGTCGTCCGCCTCTCTGCCCGGCGTTTTAAGATCAAGCTTTGTTATCATAAAGTAGAATACCAGATAGTATATCACTGCATAGAAAATTCCCACTATCACTATCCATATCCAGTTCGTCTTGGCGTTTCCCTGCAAAATTCCGAACAGCGTTAAATCTATCGCTCCGCCCGAAAAGGTCATTCCTACGCCTACGTTGAAAATGTGCATTAGCATATAGGAAAGTCCCGCCAGTACACAGTGTACTCCGTACATAAGCGGCGCAACAAAAAGGAAGGTGAATTCCAGCGGCTCAGTTATTCCCGTGAGCATGGAGGTCAAAGCTGCGGAAAGCAGAAGTCCGCCCACCGCATTTTTCTTTTCGGGACGAGCCGCGCGGTACATCGCATATGCCGCCGCAGGAAGTCCGAATATCATAAACGGGAATTTTCCCGACATAAATCTGGTGGCTGAAACGGAAAAATGCTCCGTCGCCTTTGAGGCAAGCTCCGCAAAGAAAATATTCTGCGCTCCGGTTACGGTCGCACCGTCTATTATCATCGAACCGCCCAGCTCCGTCTGCCAGAAAGGCATATAGAAAACGTGATGAAGTCCGAACGGTATGAGCGCCCTCTCGATAATGCCGTATATCCACGTACCCGCATAACCCGAGTTAAGCACAAGCTGCCCCAGCGAAGCAATCCCACCTTGGACTACAGGCCAGATATAGAACATCAGTATACCAACTATAAGATAAACCACACTGCATATTATAGGAACAAACCTCGTTCCCCCAAAAAAGGAAAGAACCTGCGGCAGCTGTATCTTGTAAAAGCGGTTGTGAAGCGCCGCAACGCCCAGTCCGACGATTATTCCGCCGAATACTCCCATTTGCAGCGTCGTTATTCCCAACACGGAAGCGGTAGAATTTGCCGCCATAGCTTCGACTCCGCCGTTAGCCGAAATAAGCGCGCTTATCGCCGTGTTCATAATGAGAAAAGCAATAGCGCCCGAAAGTGCGGCGACCTCTTTCTCCTTTTTCGCCATGCCGATAGCAACGCCCATTGCGAACAGCAGAGCAAGGTTGTCGAAAACCGCACTGCCGGTTTTGCTCATTATGTCAAGAATGGTGTAAAGAACTCCGCCCTCTTTGATTATTCCCGTAAGATGATAAGTCTCAAGGGTGGTAGGGTTTGTAAAGGAACTGCCTATGCCAAGCAAAAGTCCCGCTACCGGCAGCAGAGCGATAGGAAGCATAAACGACCTGCCGACCCTTTGAAGCACTCCGAAAATTTTATCTTTCATATTTTATCTTATACCTCCGAAACGGATTTTTCCTTTGGGATACGCTGATTATAGCGAAGCGTATCAAATTCAGCCGCGTGAGGTTGCGTATTGAACGCGGCGGATTTGATATGATCAGCGTTTCCCTTTTATTATTTGTCTGTTGAACGAATTTCATACAGTATATTTTTACCTTGTTGACTTCGCCTGAAAAATCGACTATAATCAAAACATAAGGCAGCGGCGTTGTACTGTCGTCTTGTACGCATTTTCTCCGCTTGATCTGCAAATAATATTTGCGCGATACTGCCGTAAATTTTTAAGGAGAGATCTGAAATGACCCTTCAACAGCTCAGATATATAATTGAAATAGTAAAGCACGGCTCAATTACCGAAGCCGCAAAAAGCCTGTATATTTCACAGCCCAGTTTGTCAAACGCCGTAAAGGAGCTTGAAAACGAGCTGGGTATAGAGATATTTAACCGCTCCTCAAGAGGCATATCTCTTTCCTCGGACGGCTCGGAATTTTTGTCCTACGCCCGTCAAGTCATTGAGCAGACCGAACTCCTTGAGCAAAGATATAAAAGTAAGCGCCCCTCAAAACAGCTTTGTTCCGTTTCGACTCAGCACTACGCTTTTGCGGTAAACGCATTTTCCAATATAATCAAACGTCTTGATTCCGACGAGTACGAGTTTACTCTGCGTGAAACAAGGACCTATGAAATAATCGAGGACGTAAGAACTTTCCGCAGTGAGCTTGGCATACTTTATCTCAACGACTTTAACAGAAAGGTCATAATAAAGCTTTTGAAGGAAAACCACCTTGAGTTCGTACCTCTTTTTAAAGCCGACGCTCATGTCTTTATAAGCGCCGCTCATCCTCTTGCAAAGAGAAATTCCGTATGCTCAGAAGATCTGGATAACTATCCTTTCCTCTGTTTTGAGCAGGGCGTGAACAATTCCTTCTATTTTTCCGAGGAGATTTTATGTATTGAACCCAGAAAAAAGGTTATCCACGTAAGCGACAGAGCCACGCTTTTTAATTTGCTTATCGGACTTAACGGCTATACTATATGTACGGGCATTTTAAACAGCGACCTGAACGGTGACAATATCGTTGCAGTCCCTCTTGAAACCGAGGAGGATATGACTATAGGATATATTGCAGACCCCAAAATTCGTCTTGGTTCATTCGCAAGACAGTATATATCGGAGCTTAAACGATTGGTGTCCGAATGCGGATATGAAATTATCGGGAGGGGAAAATAGAAATTATGCCGAACTGCTTTTGTACGATTTTGTGCAGGATAATATCTGTGTGACCGTATAATAAATATTTGCTTAGGACTGAAATATCCGAATGATCGGGTGGAATGATGCCGCCCGATCATTTTTTATATTACTATTATTATCTTCTTGCGGCTGATTATTAATACAGTCGCTTTTTTATAAAAAAGTGCAATTTTGTGTGACGATTTGCCGTCGAAACAGTATTTATATATGAAAGGGGGCGGGAATATGTATAACGGAGCGAAGCGTACGGTCGCTGCGGAAAACATTAACGGGCTGATAGATAAATATAAAAACACAGTATATGGGATCGCGCTCTCCCGACTCGGTTCAAAAGAGGACGCCGACGATGTTTTTCAGGAGGTCTTTCTCGCCCTTTTCCGAAAAAATATGAGCTTTGAAAGCGAAGATCGTGAAAAATACTGGATCATACGAACCACCATAAATCAGTGCAAAAAGCTTTCCCTGTCCTCCTGGTCGAGAAAAACCGTTCCTATGGAGGATATGCAGGAGCAGACAGGCTTTTTTGAAAGCCGTGAGGAAAACGCCGTCTTTTGCGCCGTGACAGAACTGCCTGAAAAATATCGGACAGTCATATATCTTTATTATTTTGAGGAGTTTTCGGCAGAGGAGATAGGTAAAATACTGAAAGTCCGCGCCGCAACGGTGCGAATGCGGCTTACAAGAGCAAGGACTATGTTAAAGAGCAAGCTGAAAGGAGATTATTTCTATGAATAAGGATTTTTTCAGAAATATGAAAATGCAGATGCGACCCGACGACGAAACGATCGAAGATCTGAAAAACAAAATGGAAAACAAAGCAAAGGTTAAGTGCTTTCCTCTGTGGCTGGGCGGTATATGCGCCGCAGGGATATGCTGTGTACTTACAGCAGGACTTTTCCTGAGCGACGGAGGAAACGACATTATTCGTAAAGAAAGCTCCGTTACTGCCAAAGTGAACAACAACGCCGCTATGGGTGGTCATTACTCCGTCGGAGCGGAAGTATCTGAAGAAAACGAGCAGGAAGGAACAAAAGAGAATGAGCAAAAGGAAACTGTCACTTCTGCCGCTCAGCAGGGAAACGTGTCAAATATTGAAAACGGACCGAGTATTGAATTTATTCCAAAGATACAAATTCCGATTCGTAAAAATGAGGTTACGGATATCGGTACGAATGAAAGCGAAGGCGGCGAATATGATGACAAAACGGATGATAAAGCTGGCATTGATACCCTGTATCCTGAAATAACGGTTACGGATGAAGGTAAATTTACCATGACCCTGAGCGGCAGTGCATTTTCTTTTCCTGCTGACTGCAAAGAGGTAATAGATCTGTCTCAGTGGTGTGATCTGGTGGAGAGCTGGGACTTGGAATATACCCCCGAAAAAGTTATGGTAGAGTCCGGAGATACGGCAAGCTTTCTGCAATTTGAAGACGGCGTGTCCATATCAGGCTCAATGAGTGTGAGGAATTATTCAACGGAAACAAAAGCGGCAAGCGATTGTTCGGTTGAGTCGTTGTTCTTGACCGACTGCAAAAGCTTTTCGGTAGGCGGAATAAAATCAGGCGTAACATATCAGGATGTCAACGAGGTTTTTGGTACAAACTGTACAGCAGATACCCAGACTTTAACCGTTAGCACGGGCGGAGCAATATTCAGCGACAGCATCGGAAGCTATACTCTCACAGCAGTTATAGGCTTTGACGGCACGGGAACGGTGGACTATGTGGGAGAAAGCAAAGTATACGAAAACCTCTCATAAAGAAGCATTGCATGGAGCGGTTGCACAGTTCGAAAATTTACAAGTAACAGGTCAATCCCCATATCGCAAAGAAAACTTTGTAAATTTGACTGCCGTGCAACGGCTCTTTTTACGGATAAGTTAACACTTTATTTACAAACAAATTTGCAAAACAGGGTTGACATCGAGTTGCTACCGTGATATAATAGATAAGCTGATTTAAGACAGCGACATAATATGACATCTGAAAGCAAGTCAAAAAAGTTTTTTAAAATTTGAAAAACCCCCTTGACAAAGCTGAACGGGTGTGATATAATGTAAAAGTTGCACGACACGAGAGTGGAGAGCGACCAGCATCTTGAAAATTGAACAAAGACGAAGAACGAAACCCTTGAGAGATTCTTTTGAGAGAGAAAGAATGGATGTCTAACATAAAGACAGAAAAGAAATGTACGATCAGTGA
>JAETQO010000005.1 GCA_021770655.1 Ruminococcus sp.
AATTTTTTATTTTCATATTCCCTTGATAAGTATTTTCTGTTTTGAACACGCCAACCTATTGTTCCGTCAAAGTTTACCGAATAGACGTTATCATCTTCATTTTTTATGCAACTATCAAGTAAAATCAATATTTGAGATTTTAAAATTAAAACTTGTTCAATTTTGTACGGAAAAGTTACTTTATTAGAATTAATGTAAAGAGTTTTATCATTCGTTTCAACTATCGGTAACATAAAATCTTCTCCTTTTATAAAGATCTGAATTACAAATTGATTACCAAGATCTTAAACTTTGAATTCGTTTAACAAAAGTTCCGTCGTCAGGTGAAAACACAAATCTATCTGGAATTGTCAAGAAAAGTGCAGTCAGGAAATACCCAAAATCTGAAATAGGCAGATATCAGGCAGCGTGATGAGAAATCTCTCTGGAAGATCTGAGTGCCACAGGTGGGAGTCCTCCTAGGTTGAAGCTGTTAACTCTCTGAGTATTGTAATAACCGAAGAGATGTATCTGAAGATGACAGTTTTAACTTCATCACGCTTCATTTTGTATGTTGGCATCTGATACAGCTTCTCCTTTTTCAATGTAGCGAAAAAGCTCTCCATACGGGCATTATCATAGCAATGAGCCGTTCCGCTGAGGCTTTGGACAAGCCCTGCCGAGACAAGAGAACGACGTAAGGCATTGTTAAGAGGCGTGTCGGGTTCTGTTATTTATATTATTTGCGATTTTTTCTAAAATGTCTATAGAAAATATAGTTAAATAAATCTTAAAAATAATATGTAAATTGATCAAATGTTATAAAAATGATAGTCATATATACTTTTTATTTTAGAGCTTTATAAACGCTATGTCATTGTTCTCTTTTAGGTATCTTTTTTATAACATAAACCATATAAACGCTCATTATCAGTATTCTCACGGCAACCAATATAATAGAAGCCGTCTGTTCATTGCCCACAGCTCCTATTAGATTTTTCATAGAGATAAATCCTGTCAGGCAGTTATTCAGTGAATGGAAAGCAATACATGAAAGCAGACTACCTGTTCTGTAAAAAATAAATACAAGTGTAAATCCAACGCACACTGCATAAATTACCTGCAAAATATTGTCAAATATATTGTCACCGTTAAGCATATTTACGATATGACCGATACCAAATGTAATTGCAGTAATAACGACAGCTCGCTTGATATTTCTCCTGCATATACCTTTAAACAGAAATCCCCTGAATATCACTTCCTCAAGAAAACCTACAAACAGCATACTTACAGTACGGCAGACAAGTACAGCAGTCGAATACTGCGCTTTAGCGCCAAATATTATCGGAAACGCAGCGACTGCAAAAAGCGGTATGTAAAACCACATTTTTGCCGCTGAAACATCTGAGCCGCAAAGTCCCAGATATTTCATCATATCATTTTTCTCTATAAAGACGAGCAGCACGACGCTCATAACGATATGAAACAGCATTTCGGCGATATATTCTATACCGACACTTTCAGAGATCCCCTGCATGACGCTCGACCCTACCACATAGACAACTATCAGCAGTACGGCGAAAGTGACCTCGTTTTTATCAAACAGCTTTTTCATTTTTCTTCTCCTCCCGTCATATAGCCAACTATGTCCATAAAAGAATTTTTCAGCAATTTAGTGCAATGTTCTTCGTCAAATTCCATAGAATTATTTGCCAGAAGGCTCGCATAGCCGTGAACGCAGATAAACAGCGTTTCAAATACGGTTCTTGCCTGAGCAAGTGTCAGACCCGTTTGCTGAGCAAGCGGCTTGATCAAAAGCATCAAATCTCCACCCTCCAGAAGTTCTTTAAAACCAAGATTCCGGAATTTGTCCGACTGAAAAAGAAAGCGAAACAGGAATTTTTCCTCGAAAGCAAACCTGATATAATTCAATCCGATAGAAAGCATAGGGTTCACACCGCTCTCATCAGGGCGCATGATATATTCTGTATGGAAGACGTCTGCGGCGAAATAAATATCGTTCTTTAGCTCATCAACGGTCTTGTAGTGATACATGACCGGCTGTGTGGAACATTCAAGCTCGGCGGCTATACTGCGTACATTCAGGTTATGCTCTCCCTCCCGACGCAGTATGTCTAATCCTGCGTTTACAACCATTTCTTTCGTTATTTTCGCTTTTGGCGGCATTGTCTTCACCTCGTTTTATTACAGATGTTATATAACATATGTATTATAACATGCAACATAATATTTGTCAAGCCTTTATTGCTCATATTACACGGTTATTATATGAGTTATTAAATTATGAACAAAGCAATGATGATCTTGAAAAATGTGTTGATCTTGGCAAGACACTGGCAGAAAAATATATATTTTTGATATATAGTTACCCATTGCTAACTCAATGATTTGTGCAATTATACAAAATTCAAACAACACCCCATCGAAGTGAGACGTTAGATGTTGTTGGTATAAAAGATGAAGACATAAAAGGATCATTTCAATCTCTCTGTGGTTGTATTTTCCTTTATGCTTTCATTTATTCGTTCATTGGAAATGAAACGGCTGTATTTCCACAAGGCTATAAAATCAAGATATGCTAAATAAATCTTGCAAAACAGTTGATTTTATCACCGGGATATGATAAAATGTATTTAAGAAAGGATTTGATGGTTATGTATGATAATAAAAAGAAACCTTTGATTATGAGAATAATTGTCCTTGCGCTGGTTGCAGCCCTAGTGCTTGGACTTGTAGTCGGAACCGTCCTTTATGCGGTATAATGGTTCATATAGGCAATAGCTGGGACGACATCCTGGCTGATGAGTTTAAAAAGGATTATTATTTAAAGCTGCGGGAATTTTTGAAATATGAATATGCTCATTACACGGTTTATCCTAATATGTATGACATTTTTAATTCTCTTAAATATACTCCTTATGAAAACGTTAAGGCCGTTATAATCGGACAGGATCCATATCACGGTGCCGGACAGGCTCATGGATTGTGTTTTTCTGTAAAGGTTGGCGTTAAACCGCCTCCGTCTCTGCAAAATATTTTCAAGGAGCTAAATGCTGATCTGGGTATCCCTTACCCAAATAACGGTGAACTTACAGATTGGGCTAAGCAAGGCGTGCTTATGATGAACAGTGTTCTCACAGTTCGTGAAGGTATTGCTAATTCACATAAAGGTAAGGGCTGGGAGCAGCTTACAGACGCCGTTATAAGAATACTTAATGAAAGAAATGTACCTACTGCTTTTATCCTATGGGGTGGTAATGCGCGTGCGAAGGCTCCGCTTATCACAAATCATATTCATGGAGTTTTTCAAGCAGCTCATCCTTCTCCCCTTTCTGCATATAATGGATTTTTCGGCTGCCGGCATTTTTCCAAGGTCAATGAGTTTCTTATGCGCAACAATATAGCCCCGATTGACTGGAATATCAGCAATAAGTAATAAAACGTCTCTGATCGATTTCAGAGACGTTTTGGTTTTCATTATTTTTATAAACCCTACCATTCTGAAATTAAAACAGTAGGGTTTATTTACTATTTACAATCAATCAAAGCCGTTTAATGTGCTGGACAATAATAGCAGAAAATGCGACAATTAAATTATACAGCAACACTAATGAAGGGGTGATCTGCGTAAACGAACCTGCAATCATCATTATAAGTGACAATACTGCGCCCAAGCAGGTTGCACCGTACATGATCGCTACTCCAAGATTAGCGGCGAATCTGAGCCTCTTGGCTCCGATTATGAGCATTGAAAACGACGGAAAATGCCCACTGCACAGCATTGAAGACGACTGCTTTGGCGTATATTCCGTAGCTGCTTCGTAATCCTTGTGATATCTGAAACTCAGAAGCTTTATGCTTTCCTCATCAATATCAAACAAATCAGAAAGAAACTTCTGTGACAAAAATCCGTCAACTGTTCTGATTATTGTTTTTATTCCTTCAAGTTCTAGTTCCTGAAGCCACCTGGTGACTGAAATGCTTGGCGTTACCTGAATAACAAAAAGCGCAGTCACAATTCCGGAAATAGAAAGATATACAGCTACGTTATCCTTGGCATATTCCTTTTCCTTTGCCAACGACGGAAGTCCGTCAATAGAGTGATTTTCCATGAGTTCTCTTGTTCCAAGAAGAACTCTTTTGTTTTCTATCCAGCCTGATAAACCTAGACCGTCTTCATAAATATAGCTTTCAACAGGATAAAGCATCTCAGTTTTGCCTCTGAGCATTTTGTAGAATGTAGGCTTGAGTATACTTCCCGCTTGACAGCTCAGGCTTGCGGCCATAAGGATACAATCTTCAATTGATACGGCGGAAAGTAACTTCAGATTGGCAAGTTCAACGCTTCCGTTAGGAAAAAGCTGTTCAGCGTCCGCTAACATTGAATTTGTATCTGCAAATTCCGCTACTGATGAGTAACCGAGCATAACAGCAGAATACTGCAGATATTTCTTAGTTGCTCTTGCCATAGGAACATTTACAACAAGCATTACAGCAAACGAAGAACACATAGTTATTGTGCCGGATAACGCCGCCAGAGCGACAAACAAGCGCTCAATGAAATTTGATGCGCCTTTATCAAAGATAAAGGACAAAAGCGCTATAACGCCTCCTGCAATAAGAATAAACGGGCTTACCTTTTTTGAATATTCATCAGATATATCAGAGGTATAACTATTTTTAATAAAATCGTCAACAAATTCAGTCTTTTTCATTGCAGCGATGCGAGGCTCTCCATTTACAGAACCTTTTGTAAAATTCTGCACTGCATCTTCGTCATCAACTGTTTTGATCGCATAACGCTCAAAATCGCCGGCTACATACCTGAAATTTCTCTCTGTACGCTGAACGATCATAAGCTTTCCGACAGTATTGAATATTAGACCGACGATTGCGGCAGAAATATAAACGTGATATATGCCGTCTCTTATGGATTCCGGCTCAAACAGGTTTATAATTCCGGTAATGACCGTAACGAATATGCCTAAAGCAGCAATAGTATCACTATCGGCCTTTCTTTTAAAGAGATTTTTCATGCCTGCCACGAGAACAGTATAACAAACAGCAATAGAGATAAGTCCTAAAATTGTATTTGTAAATAAGAAAGCTGCCGGAGTGATTGTTCTGTCGAAAGTTTTTATCAGAGGAAGCTCAAAATCGTTAGCTACCGTTATGAATGCGCTGAAAATACCGGCAAACAGCAGTACGCACAATCTGAGTACCAGATTATTTTTAACCTGCAAAATATCGCGCAGTACCTTTGGCGCTTCTTCAAACTTCTGAAATTCCTTTTGGCCGGAGATCTTTCTTTCAGGTTGTTCCTCGTCGATATTTTGAGAATCGGCGTCATTGTCATTAGTTTTTAAAACGAAATTCTCTACCTTTTTCTTTCTATGCTGTGAAAGAATAGTAGATTTCTCTTCGTAAGTTGCATCATCAGGGATCAAGGCCTTATCAAATTCCTCCGTTTTAGGAATGATCTTCCCGGTCAATCCCATATTTATGTCCTTGAGACTTGCTCTGTTGACCGGCGGCACGCTTTGCTTAGAAGAAACTGCTTTTCCTTTTTTATGCTTTATTAGATTGTTAATAAGAGCCGCATTTTCTGCATTGCGTTTTTTCTCACGGTTTTGTTCTGAAGCAAGCCCCTCGTCAAAATCGTTGCCTTGAACAGGTTTATACTCATAATTATCAGAATCGTTTACGCCAATGTCAAAATCATCGTCGCTGTCTTCTGCCTTATCATCAGCCTCAGCAGTTTCAATATCATATCTTACGTCTGTTTCTTCAATTATCTCATCGATATCATCATCACTATTACTGTCGGAAAAGCTGAAATCTTTTATTGATTCGTTTTTCTTATTTTGTTTACCATCGCCGTACTCTGATAAAATATCGTCTATAGAAAATTTATCAGCCAAATTTATCACTCCCAACCGGCTATTTCTTAATTGTTCTCTGCCTTACAGCCTCATACATAAAAATACCTGCGGCTACAGAAGCGTTCAGAGAATTAACCTTTCCCGCCATTGGCAGGCTGAGCAAAAAGTCACATTTATCTTTAATAAGACGCCCCATGCCAAAACCTTCTGAGCCAATAACCAGCGCCATAGGACCGCATAGATTTACTTCGTTATAGCTCTTTCCTGCTCCGTCGGTACCGTATATCCATATACCGTTTTCTTTTAGCATATCAATAACCGCGGCGAGATTTGAAACTCTGGCAACCGGCATCCAGCTTGCGGCGCCGGCAGAGGTCTTGAATACAGTTGAATTCAAAGATGCGCTTCTCCTTTTAGGGATTATGATCCCATGAGCGCCTGCAGCTTCCGCCGTTCTTATGATTGCCCCTAAATTATGAGGATCTTCTATTTCGTCGCATATTATGATGAACGGATCTTCATTCTTACGGCGAGCGGCTTCAAGAATTTCCTCCGGTTCAACATATTCAGCACATGCACCCATAGCAATTACGCCCTGGTGAGACGCTCCCCTACTCATATTATCCAGCTTATTTTCATTAACCCTTTTTACAAGTATACCCTTCTCCTTAGCAAGTTTACATATAAGCGTAATTGAGCCTTTCGCCTCAGGATTTATAAATATAGTGTCGATCAGCTTATCAGCTTTAAGAGCTTCAATAACCGGGTTTCGTCCGATAATAAGCTGAAGCTCGTTATTATCATTACTGTTAATTTTATGCTTTTCTTTATTATCCATAGAATTTTCCTTTTCAAAAAATATACCAAAATAAATTATATCACAAAAAAACTCAAATGCCAATAGCAAATGAGTTTTTTTTCAGACTTTCGACAATTTACACAAATTTTATCAATTATATTTATCATAATCACATACACAATGCAATCACAGCCGCCACAAAAACCGCAAAACAAATCGCCAAAGCAATTATCTGAAATCTAATGCTTTTTTTACACTCCCTTTCGCTGTATGAACGAACGATATTTTCGGAATATTTCAAAGCCTGATCTTTCAAAATTTCGCCGGAAATATTATATTTTTCTGAGTTAACAAATAATAGAATCTTATCAAAATATTCATTATTTGTACATTTTATTTCGATGATTTGTTTATTGATACCTTTGATCATTTTTCGATTTCTCCTTGATTTACCAGTTAGTTGATTATATTACTGATTATTGGCTAAAACCAAGAAGGTATTCAACATTTCAACCGAAAACAGTTGAAAACAATAACTTTCCATCAGCTCATATACTATATTCTGTTGAAAAGTCTGTTGAAAACGTTGAAAACTACTGATTTTTTCGCACTTTACAAAGTGTTGAAAACTGTTTTTTCAACTAAAAAATGCTGAAATCAATGGAAATTTACAAGATAATTACAATAAATTCAGTGACAAATGTTACAGAATGATTAACTCAGGAAATTGTTCTGTAATAAAGATTATGAAAGCCCAAAGTATCGGCTTTGACAGTTATTTTTAATTTGTTTGTGATAAAATTTACAAATAAATCCCTTCAGTACAAAAAATATCACACTAATCATTTTTGACGGAATAATTTGGACAGCCGAATTTTAGAGTACAATTAAATGTACTTTTATGCATTGACGAGTGAAAAAACTAAATTGTAATCTTTGTAACGAAATTTTCTATCTGGTAGTCAAAAATTTAATCGCTCTTTCGATTGAATCTTTTGAGTTTCCCCAATCTGCATCTGCACCTGTATTTCTGTAATCATACATTTTGCAATAGTGAGAAATATCTTTTTCCAGTGTATCAAGGTATTTACCTGTAAGTTCTCCGCAAGCATCGATAAACTGTTTCTGATATTTCTTGTCCATATGCTCTCCACTCATAGAAACTAACAGGTCATAATGAGGCAGACAGAGCATTTCCTGTTCTGCAAAAAGTTCCCGGAAATCACGCTGTTGAACATACATTTCAAAAAGCGTTACAAGAATGCGCGACATACCCCAGTCTATTTTACTGCATACAAAGCATTCGTTATTAACTGCCGATACCTTTTTTTGCTTGGCAGTTTTGCTTTCAAACATTTTCTTTCTTGTGAAAATATGCTTTTGCATATCTTGTAAATGAGATTGAAGCATAAGCGCTAAAGAAAGTCTGTTTTTACAGGATCGCATCTGTTCAAAATGAGTCTTGCAAAAACCCAGCTTATTGGTTTCCATTCGCACGTCCGGCTCCATCATAGCCGCACCCATTATGTACTCTACGGTTCTCTGTTCCAGCGTATCCCGCAGCCTGCAAATCGGACAGCCGCATTTAGGCTCAAATATATCGGTAACGGGAATTGTTAAAATGCTTTCTCTCATAGATAAAATCCTTTCATAATAAATAGAATCATAAAAATTGTGTTGAAAATTTCATTTATATATAGTATAATGGTTTTAAACAAATTTTTCAATAGGGAGAGTACAATTTTTTTCGATAATTAATTGCCAAAAAAGCTATGAACCTATGAAAGGAGCTTTAGAAGAATATGAATTATACACAAGACGGTAACGACATTCTTTTACAGCAATCCGACTTCAATCTAGACGAAACTCTGGACTGCGGTCAGGCTTTTCGCTGGGTAAAAGTTTCGTACAATATATATAAAGGCGCATTTTTGAACCACCCGCTAACCATAAGCTGTGAAAACGGTTCAGATACGTTTCGTCTGCATAACACAACAGCGGATGAAATGGAAAATGTCTGGGCGGATTATTTCGATCTTTCAACCGATTACGGAGAACTTAAAAAGCGTTTTTCGGAAGACGAAACACTTTCTAAAGCCTGCGAGTATGCCGGAGGTATAAGAATATTAAAGCAGGATAAATGGGAGGCTCTATCCTCGTTTATCATAAGTCAGAACAACAACATTCCCCGTATAAAGGGCATCATAGGCAGACTTGTGGAACATTACGGCGGATATCCGTCCTGCGCAGACATGACAAACGAAACAGCGGACAGCCTTGCATATCTGCGTTCAGGGTTCAGAGCGAAATATCTTATCGACGCTGTCACAAAAATAAGCTCCGGTGAAATAAACCTTGATGAGATTGCTGAAATGGATATTGATAATGCAAGGAAGACATTACAGACAATTAAGGGCGTAGGACCCAAGGTCGCGGAATGTGCTTTGCTTTTCGGCTTTTACAGAACCGAAGCTTTTCCTAAAGACGTTTGGGTGAAGCGTGTTATTGCAAACTGGTATCCTAACGGACTTCCCGACTGTGTTAAGGGTGTTGAGGGTATCGCACAGCAGTATTTGTTCCACTACATAAGAAATCTTGAGAAGTAAAATCAGGCAGTACCGTTACTGGAATTGAACGGTACTGCCAATATTATTCAATATGTGATTACATAGACTCAGGACAGGTAATTTTAAACATATCGAGTATATTCTTTATAACCTGCTTAACTGCCAAAGAAAGAGAAAGTCTTGCCTGCATAAGATTTTCTTCCTCACCCATAATGCGGCAGTTGTTATAAAATTTGTGATACAGCGTTGCAAGATCTACAACGTATTTGGTTACCTTTGCAGGGTCATACGCTCTGGCGGCGTCGTTAATAACATTAGGAAGTGTAGCAAGGTGTTTGATGATCTCCTGCTCTTCCGGAGCGGCGAGAACTCTGAGCTCTTCTCTGCCAAGCGTCTTGACCTCTATTTCCGCATCAGTCATTTTCTTCATAACTGAGCAAATTCTCGCATGAGCGTACTGAACATAGTAAACCGGATTTTGACTAGTCTGCGATACGGCAAGGTCAAGATCAAAATCAAAATGTGAATTCGGCTCACGGAGATTAAAGAAAAACCTTGCCGCGTCTATAGGAATCTCATCAAGAAGCGTGGAAAGCGTGATAGCTTTGCCCGAACGCTTAGAAAGCTTATACTTTTCACCGTTGCGGACAAGATTTACCATCTGCATTATAACAATGTCAAGTCTGTCGGCGTCAACGCCCAAAGCAGACATTGAGGCCTTGATACGGGCGATATAACCGTGATGATCTGCACCCAGAATATCGATCGCCTTGTCAAATCCTCTTGTTACAAGCTTGTTGTAGTGATAAGCAATGTCCGGAACAAAATAAGTAGGCACACCGTTGTCCCTTACAAGGACTCTGTCTTTTTCATCGCCGAATTCAGACGACTTGAACCACAGTGCTCCGTCCTGTTCATAAGTATAACCGCTTTCTTTAAGCTTTTCGATAACCCTCTGTACAGAACCGTCGTTATGCAAAGAGCTTTCGTTAAACCATTTATCATATTGAATTCTGTATTTCCCCAGATCATCATGAAGGGTCTGTATATTCTTTGGCAGTGCAAAATCGCAAAGTGCCTGTCGGCGTTCTTCTCTGTCGGTGTTCACATATTTATCGCCGTATATTTCACTGAAAGCTTTTGCGTGTTCAATTATATCCTGTCCCTGATATGCGTCCTCGGGCAATTCGGTTTCAGGCTTGTAGAGCTGCAAATACCTTACTTCAAGCGATGTCTTGAATTTTTCAATCTGATTGCCTGCGTCGTTTACATAGAACTCTCTGGCTACCTTATAACCGGCTTTCTCCAATACGGACGAAAGACAATCTCCGATAGCGCCGCCTCTAGCATTGCCGATGTGCATAGGTCCTGTCGGATTTGCAGATACAAATTCAACAAGAACGCTTTTACCTGCGCCCATATCTGTTTCACCGTACTTTCCTTTTTGTTCAAGCACAGCCAAAACAACCTCGGCATACCAATCCTGCGAATAAAAGAAATTGATAAAACCCGGTCCTGCAACTTCGCATTTCTCGAAGAAAGTTCCGTCAAGCCGGATTTTAGAAACAATAGACTCCGCTATTTTACGAGGATTGTTTCTGAAAGGCTTTGCGGATACCATTGCCGCATTTGTAGAAATATCTCCGTTTTTAGGATCAGCGGGAATTTCAGCATTGAATGCGGGAACTGGCTCAGCCGGAAATGTACCGTCTGCAACAAGTTCGCCCATTGCTTTCATAACAAGCTCTTTAACCTGCATAAAAGCGTCGTTTATCAGATTTGTCATTATTTTTTTCCGTCCTTCCAAATTAATATTATGCGACAGTGTTCGCCTCTTTAACTTCAATAGTAATATCAAAATCACCGACATAGCTTGAATTGATATCGATAACATAATGAAAATCAAGTCTGCCGCCGTTGTCGTTGAGAGTAGAGTTAATAGAAGTAGCGTTTACGCCCACCATAAAATCTCCGTAAGGAGTGCCGTAAACGCAGTGGTGTTTTGTTCCGAGTTCTATTATCAGATTTGATTCCACCGCTCCCGTTCGGAACATAGTTACCTTACTGTTCCCCTCAAGCTCCAAAGAAGTAACGCTGCCCTTGAAGCCTGTAGCTTCAGATTCTTCGTAGGTAATTCTGTAGCCGTTATCGGTGCTTTCATAAGTACCGGAAGACAACAGCTCCGTTTCCTCCTGTGATTCTCCGTCTGATTGTCGGCTCACAAGCTTGATCGATACGTCTTTATTAATCAATTACAGTCCTCCATTTTACAGCTTCAGGCTGCATTTAGAAATTTTTGCATTAATATTTTTCCCAAGAAATTTTTCAACATTCTCCGAAAACAATTCTTCGCTGTCGGTACAGTAAAGTTCGATATTACCCGACTCCTCTCTGTCGGCAGTACTGTCGCTGTATGTAAGTGTATTAAGCGCATACTTAGCAAGCTCGGCACCCGAAGATACCAGCGTAACTCTGTCTCCCATAACCTGAGAAATAAGCTCTGACAGGTGTGGATAGTGCGTACAGCCAAGTATAAGAGTGTCAACTTCTTCTTCCTTCATAATTTCCAGATACTCTTCCGCAAAATAACGTGCAGGAGGGCAATCGGGAGAAGTATAACCGTTTTCAACCAGCGGTACAAACATAGGACAAGCCTTGCCGACAACTTTGATTTCCGGATTTATGCTTCTGATGACCTTCCCGTATACTCCGCTTTTCACAGTAGCGCTGGTTGCGATTATGCCGATACGGTTATTTTTCGTTGCCGCGCAAGCCGCTTTTACCGCCGGTTGAACAACTCCGCTCACAGAAATCCCGGGATCCTCTTTCATAAAAGATAGTACAGACGAAACAGTTCCGCAGGCAACCAAAATCATTTTAACATTATGCTGTTTAAGAAATTCAATATCCTGTCTGGCATAACTCATAATAGTTTCGCGGCTTCTTGTGCCGTATGGAACTCTTGCAGTATCTCCAAGATAGACAATATCTTCATTGGGAAGAAGGTTTATAAGTTCCTCAACACAGGTAAGACCGCCGATACCGGAGTCAAACACTCCGATAGCCGAGTTATTCATAGTCTACCTCCGCCTTATCAAGCGCAAGTCTGATAAGTTTGTCTTCCTGTTCTTCAGGCGACATACCTGCGTCAATCATAAGCTGCGGATACATACTTATAGGTGTATGACCGGGCAAGGTGTTTATCTCATTGAGTATAACGGTATTGTCTTCGCAAAGGAAAAAATCTACCCTTGAAAGACCCGAGCAACCCATAATTTTATAAGCATCAACAGCTGTTTGCCTGATATTTTCAATATTTTCAGCGCTCATTCTTGCAGGAATGACAGTCTTAGATGAAGCGTCGTTATACTTAGCGTCAAAATCATAAAATTCGTCGTTTGCCGAACAAACCTCTCCGATAGTCGAAGCAATCGGCTCATCGTTGCCCATGACAGCACATTCGCATTCCATACCAGTTATTGTTTCCTCAACAACGACCTTACTGTCATGCGCAAAAGCAAGCTTGATTGCCGCTTTAAGCTCGTCTCTGTTTCCGGCTTTTGATACGCCGACAGAAGAACCGCAGTTAGCCGGCTTTACAAACATAGGATAGCCAAGTTTCTTCTCCATTTCATAGCATTTTTCATCAAGTATCGAAAGATGTGAAGTAAGCATAGAAACCCACTTGGCAGTTTTAATACCGTTAGCCTCGAGAATCGTGTGCGTTATTTCCTTATCCATACAATTAGCGGAAGAAATATGGTCACAGCCGACAAACGGGATCTCCGCTAACTGAAACAAACCCTGAATAGTGCCGTCTTCGCCGTTTTTCCCGTGAAGTACGGGAAAAACAACATCAGCCTTCACTTTTTGAACGGCACCGTCCTGTCCGAAAGCTAAAAATCCCTTGTGAAGCGGATCGGGACTGAGGATACACGGTACATTGTCCGGATGTTGTTCCCAATTATTGTTTTCAATATCCTCAACGTCGCCGATATATTTCATCCAATGACCTTTTTTGGTAATTCCTATACAGATCACGTCGTATTTATCCCTTGGTATACTTCTGATTACATGAGCGGCTGAGACGAGC
Organism: Ruminococcus sp.; assembly: GCA_021770655.1. Lineage (GTDB taxonomy): Bacteria > Bacillota > Clostridia > Oscillospirales > Ruminococcaceae > Hominimerdicola. Next base: position 13,345 of record JAETQO010000005.1, read on the forward strand.
GAAACATCGTGCTCGTTGGATTTACCGCCGAAAATTACAGCAACACGAATTTTTGACATAAAAACTTCGTCCTTTCAGAATTAGTATCATAATATTATAACATATTTTTACCGGGATTGCAAATGCGTTTATGACAAAATAAACAGCGCAGAAAATGAATTATTGTAATCTTTGCATAACATTAAGCCTGCCTGCAAAATGCCGCGGCCTCTACAAAGCTGATATTTCCGCCGAAAATATCCAAAGCGGAGCCTATGGTAAAATCAATTTTGTTTTTTCCAAGCTTTGACAGCATTTCCAGATCGTCAAATGAGGATATGCCGCCGGCGTATGTTGAAGGTATATCGCAGAAATCTCCCATAAATGCGGCAAGCTTTTCTTCTATGCCGTGAGACTTCCCTTCAGCGTCTACGGCGTGAATAAGAAATTCGCTGCAATAGTCCGAAAAAAGCTCAAAACACTTCTCATCGACCTCGATGTCGGTAAACTTCTGCCAGCGATCTGTCACAACATAATATTTTCCGTTTTTCCTGCGGCAGGATAAATCTATTGTGAGTCTGTCTTTTCCGATAGCTTTGACAAGACGTTTGAGGTTATCAAAATTTACATCCCCGTTTTTAAATACAAAGCTTGTAACAATAACTTTTTCTGCCCCGCGGTTTAAAAATTCCGGTGCGTTCTGATCATTAATTCCGCCGCCGATCTGAAGACCTCCTTCAAAAGCCGACAGAGCTTTGTACGCCTGAAAAAGATCCTGCTCGTAAAATTCACTCCCTGCGGGATTTAATAAAATAATGTGACCTCCGACAAGGTCAAAAGCTTTATAAAGCTTTCCGTAATATTCACCGTCATATTCGGATACAAAGTTATCTACGGCAAAATTCTCTCTGTCCGACAGACTTCCGCCTACGATCTGCTTTACCTTTCCATTATGTATATCGATACAAGGTCTGAATCTCATTTTTACACCTACTTGTTTTTTCTCATATATATGACAAGAACAACTTCGTCGCCGTTTTTTACTCGCTGGCATGATAAAATATATTCGCTGTGCCTTGAAGAAAACTCATCGAAAACTTCGGAAAGCCCTTTGATTTTCCGCACATTCAGACGATCGTCAATTGCATCAGCCTCATTCATTATCTCTGCATTATCGTTATTTAACCGCACGGCAACACTGTCGTTCATATCTTTTATCGCATTTTCCATAAGAGGAAAAAGATCTGAAATATCGGATAAATCAGTTAGCGTTTGAGAAATGTATGAATACTCACAGCTGTCTGTTTCCGGAAAATCCGAACTATCCCATGTATGTTTTTCTTTCATATATTCTTCCGAAACGTTGAAATATTTGTGACGAACAGGTCTGCTGTCAAAATCCGGCGTCGGATCGTCCCAGCATACGTCTACATAATACCAGCTCCCGCATATCTCAACCATATTCCATGAATGTTCATCACCCATAAAATCCTCAGCATAGATCGTCTTGCATGGTATCTCAAGCATATCCATAAAAAGCTGAAAGGTAGTAGAATAGCCTGAACAAATGGTTTTTCCGTTTATAAGTCCACCGTATGGATTATCTGCATTAGGCGACATTATTCCTAACGCATTAATATATACTTCATCATATTCAGTATGAAGCACGATATAATCGTGTACAGCAAGTTCTTTTTCATAGTTCGTCATATCCGGTTTGATTATTTCCGCAATGGCCGATGAAGCTTTATCGTATATTTTCAGCTGAGATTCAGTAAGACCATTTGTGTCTCCGCTCAGATATGCCCTTGATATAGGCGAGGAATCATATACTTTCATGGAATCTTCATTTTCGGAATTTGAAACTGTTTCTGATTTTTCGGAAGATCCTGTTGAATTATCATCGGCAGAATTGCTTTCTGAACAACCTGAAACGATAATACAGGACAGCATAACACACATTAAGGCTAGTAGCTTTGTCAAACAAATTCTCCTCATTTTTATATAATTGCAATAAATCCATATAATATACGCGGTTAACCGTCGGATATCCTTACGGCAAACCTATTCTAGTGTAATTATATAATATGCACCCTTTTGTGTCAAGTCATAAAGAAAACTAATATAAAAATTATAATTTTAAACGCTTCTGCTTGTTAAATTATACAGTAAATTCACTTTAGCACAGCAAAGTATTTATACTTTTTTATATTGTTATATGCACAGGTCTATTTTTTCTTGACAAAATCCTCAAATTATTATAAAATATTAATATCTAGTTATTCAGAAAGGATTGTTGAACAATGGGACTTACTTTAACAGAAAAAATACTAAAGGCGCATCTTGTTGACGGTGAATTTGTCAAGGGCAATGAAATCGGTATTAAAATCGACCAGACTTTGACTCAGGACGCAACAGGAACAATGGCTTATCTCGAATATGAGGCAATGGGCGTTCCCCGTGTAAAAACTGAAAAATCAGTTGCATATATCGACCACAACACACTTCAGTCCGGCTTTGAAAATGCCGACGACCATAGATTTATCGGATCAGTGTGCAAAAAGCACGGAATCTATTTCTCACGTCCCGGCAACGGAATCTGTCATCAGGTTCATCTTGAGCGTTTCGGAATCCCCGGTAAAACGCTTATCGGTTCGGACAGCCACACTCCTACAGGCGGCGGAATCGGTATGATAGCTATCGGCGCAGGCGGATTGGATGTTGCCGTTGCAATGGGCGGCGGCGCTTACTACATTACATATCCTAAGATCGTAAAAATCAATCTCACAGGCAAGCTTTCTCCTTGGGTATCCGCTAAAGACGTTATTCTCGAAGTTCTCAAAAGAATGTCCGTCAAAGGCGGTGTAGGTAAAGTTATTGAATACTGCGGCGAAGGTGTAAAGACGCTTTCAGTGCCCGAGAGAGCTACTATTACAAACATGGGTGCGGAACTTGGTGCGACTACTTCTATCTTCCCTTCTGATGAAACAACTCTTGCTTTCCTTAAGGCTCAGGACAGAGCCGAGGTATGGAGCGAGCTTAAAGCTGATGACGACGCTGTATATGACGAGCAGATCGACATTGATCTTTCAACACTTGTACCTCTTGCGGCATGCCCTCATTCTCCCGACAATGTTAAGAGCGTAGATGAGATCGGACCTATGAAAATCGATCAGGTATGTATCGGTTCCTGCACAAACTCATCTTATGTAGATATGATGAAGGTTGCACATATCCTCAAAGGAAAGACTGTCAATCCTGATGTTTCACTTGCTATTGCACCGGGTTCAAAACAGGTTCTTAATATGATTGCACAGAACGGCGCACTTGCAACAATGATCGAAGCCGGCGCCAGAATTCTGGAATCCGCCTGCGGACCTTGTATCGGAATGGGACAGTCGCCAAATTCCAAGGGTATTTCACTCAGAACCTTTAACAGAAACTTTGAGGGACGTTCCGGCACAAAGGACGGACAGATCTATCTGGTTTCTCCAGAAATGGCCGCTGTTTCCGCTGTCACAGGCGTTCTTACAGACCCTCGCACCCTTGGAGAAATGCCTGAATTCAAGCTCCCTGAACAGTTCAAGATCAACGACAACATGGTCGTTGCACCTGCAGATGAAAAGGATATGGACTCTGTAGAAGTCCTCAGAGGACCGAATATCAAGCCTTATCCCGAAACTTCTCCGCTGGTTGAGAATATCGAATGCCAGGTATCGCTTAAGGTCGGCGACAATATCACAACAGACCATATTATGCCTGCCGGCGCTAAGATTCTTCCTCTCCGTTCAAACATTCCTGCTATTTCACAGCATTGCTTTACCGTTTGCGATGAAGATTTCCCAAGAAGAGCAAAGAATATGGGCAAATCCATAATCGTTGGCGGTTCAAATTACGGACAGGGTTCGTCAAGAGAACACGCGGCTCTTGCTCCGCTCTATCTTGGAATCAAGGCAGTGCTTGTTAAATCCTTTGCGAGAATCCACAGGGCTAATCTTATCAACGCAGGTATACTTCCTCTCACATTTGTGAACGAAGCTGATTATGAAAAAATCAATCAGGGCGACGAGATCGTTCTTGCAAATGTTCGTGCAGATATTGAGGCTGATAAGACTCAGCTTACAGTTGTAAACAAGACTACCGGTGCTGAAATCCCTGTGCTCTGCGAGCTTACAGGACGTACAAAGGATATAATCCTTGCGGGCGGTCTGCTTGACTACACAAGAGAACAATTATCAGAGCACTGATCCTTTACAGTTGAATAAAAATATAATTCCAATATTGTGGCTGCTGCTCATAGTAATTGCTTGCAGCTTATTGTATCAAGCAATGCTGACGCGATACAAAAAAACTAACAAGTCATTTTGGTTCAAGATGTCAAAATGGTTTTATCGGTTATGTAAAGTCACGGCGATAATCATAATCGCAGCCACACTTATTGTTTCTTTGCTTTCTATAGTAATTATTTTTGCATTCCCGTTTGTTTATAAAAGCTGATTACGAAAAACACAATTCGGACGGTCTGCTTGATCATGCGGGAGAATTATAATAAATCAGAATTCAACATAAATTCTTGTTATCCCAGAGTTGTTGTATATGGAGATGAGATATTTTATGGCTTTAAAAGATTGGAATCATAATGGTAAAAAAGATTTATCCGATGATTTTATTGAATATATGTTATGTACAGAAATTATGGAAGATCAAAAGAAAAAAGACCAATATGATGAATCTCATCAAAATTATTACGGTCAAAATAACTTTTCCGATAAAGATGAATATTCTCATAAAGCTCAAACCACAGACGGAAAAAAGGTATCAGGCGAAGATATTAACGGTTGCGTGGTTGTATTAGCGCTATTAGTGGCAGCTTTCGCACTTCTGATTCTATATGCTGCAGTAAAAATAGAAGACACTGTTTCATCTATCATGTTGATTCTGCTTGGAATAGCTGTTGCTGTTTTCGGGAAATGGCTTTTGATGGGAAAACGGGCAATTAAAAAGGACGCCCACGAAAAATATGGTATTAAAGACGAAGATAAAGATAATGACAAGGAGGACTTTTAAATGGCCAAAATTCAAATGAAAACACCGCTCGTTGAAATGGACGGCGACGAAATGACCAGAATTATCTGGCAGGAGATCAAGGATATCCTCATTTATCCTTATGTTGATCTAAAGTCGGAATATTACGATCTCGGTCTTGTTCACAGAAATGAAACCAACGATCAGGTTACTATCGATTCAGCAAATGCAACCAAGAAGTACGGCGTTGCAGTAAAGTGTGCTACTATCACTCCTAATGCGGCAAGAATGCCGGAGTACAACCTCAAGGAAATGTGGAAATCCCCTAACGGCACTATCAGAGCTATGCTTGACGGTACTGTTTTCAGAACTCCTATACTTGTTAAAGGTATCACGCCTTACATTCCTACATGGACAAAGCCTATTACCATTGCCCGTCACGCTTACGGCGATGTTTACAAAAACGTTGAAATGAAATGCCCTCAGGGTTCAAAGGCTGAACTTGTTCTCACAGACAAGGACGGAAATGTTTCAAAAGAAACTATCTACGATTTTCAGGATTCTGCCGGAATCATCCAGGGCCTTCACAACAAGGAAAAGTCCATCGCCTCATTTGCAAGAGCTTGCTTTAACTTTGCTCTTGATAAAAAACAGGATATCTGGTTTGCTACCAAGGATACAATATCCAAGAAGTATGACCATACATTCAAGGACATTTTCCAGGAAATCTATGATAACGAATACAAAGACAGGTTTGAAGCCGCCGGTATTGAGTATTTCTATACCCTTATCGATGACGCCGTAGCAAGAGTAGTTCGTTCAAACGGCGGATATATCTGGGCGTGCAAGAACTATGACGGCGACGTTATGTCGGATATGGTAGCAACTGCTTACGGTTCTTTGGCTATGATGACTTCCGTACTGGTTTCTCCGGACGGAATATATGAATACGAAGCCGCACACGGCACAGTCCAGAGACATTACTATAAGCATTTGAAAGGCGAGGAAACCTCAACTAACTCTGTAGCTACTTTGTTTGCATGGACAGGCGCTCTCAGAAAAAGAGGAGAGCTTGACGATCTGCCTGAGCTTATCAAGTTTGCGGATTGTCTTGAAAAGGCTACAATTCAAACGATTGAGGACGGAGTAATGACAGGAGATCTTTATTTGCTGTCAACTCTTGAAAATAAAAAGAAAGTAAACACAGAAGACTTCCTCAAGGCAGTAAACGAGAGACTCGCTAAACTTCTTGAAAAGCAATAACCTGCTTGTATTCTAACCGCATGAAATCTCGGTTTCATGCGGTTTTTTCTTGGATTTTATTTTACATATATATACTACTTGACAAATCATTGCAAATGATATATAATAAACATTGTTATTTGTTTGTCAAAGTGGAAAGAGGATTTTAAAATGTCAAAAAACGGTTCAATATCTTCTTCTGTAATCAAACGGCTTCCCCGATACTACAGGTTTTTGGGAGAGCTGGAAAAGCAGGGGGTAGACAGGATTTCATCAAGAGAGCTTTCAGAACTTATGAAACTAACAGCGTCTCAGATCAGACAAGATCTGAACTGTTTCGGCGGATTCGGACAGCAAGGATATGGATATCATGTTGAAGATCTGAGAAAAGAAATAGGAAAGATTCTTGGCGTTGACAGGCATTTTAAAACTATACTTATCGGTGCCGGAAATTTGGGTAAAGCGATAGCAATGCACATTAATTTTGAAACCAGAGGCTGTAGTCTTATCGGTATATTCGATGTAAATCCGAAACTCACCGGAGAGGTCGTCAGCGACATTCCTATCAGGCATACTGATGAAATTGAAAAGTTTTGTGAAAAGAACTCCCCTGTCGTTGCCGTTTTATGTATACCAAAAGCTAATACACAGGAAATTGCCGACAAGCTCGTTAGTCTCGGAATAAAAGCTTTCTGGAATTTTTCACATTATGACCTGAGTATTGATTATGATAACATAGTTGTGGAAAATGTGCATCTCGGCGACAGCTTACTTACGCTTACATACGGAACGAATATTATTACCGATACAGAAGACGAAGACTGATTGGTCTGATATTCAGTTATAAAAATAAGGAGATGCTGTCATAAGCAACATCTCCTTTAAATTATTTGTTTAAAAAACCGTTTTGAAAGCCGCAGTTTCGATAACATCAGGAAGTTCATCTGTGCTGTGATCAATATTTTTTTCGGAAGCTTCATAATACTCTGCAAATGAAGCCGTTATCTTATCGGCCCATTTCTCTTCAGCTTCTGAACTGCTTTCATCCGGAACTTCCAGTTCGCTATAAGAGTTAGTTTCTTTATCAAGCGAATCAAGCGAATACATTTTATCGGAATCAGTTTCTATTGCAATAGATGCAACCTTTGTATTCAGGTCATCTGCTTGATCGTAAATAACAAAAACATAACAATCTCTGTTGTTGACAGCCTCAACGCCCATATATCCATAAAGTCTCTTTGAACCTTCATGTTGAGGATAAATCACTTTAGCCGTTTCCACAACATAATCAAAAGATTCAACTGCTTCATCGGGTATCTTCTCTAATGTATTTTTATCAGGAAGAGAACTAACAGTCTCAGATTCTTTTTCGTTCTCATCTTCAACAGATTCAGCAGCCGTTACAACTGTATTAGCAAGGTTTACATTATCTTCTGTTTTTCCAGCAGATTTCCCGCAAGCTGAAAAAGAAAAAACAGCACATAAAAACGCAGTTAGAATCAGCTTTTCCATAATAATCCTCCGAAATTGTTATAATCATATGTCTTCTTTTCAACAGTTTTACATTATAGCATACAACCCTTGCTCTGTAAAGAGAATATATTAAATTGTAACAAAATATCCCGATTATGCTAAAATCGCATAATCGGGATAGATTTAATTTGGCTTATTTGCACAATAATTGGTTACAAGAATGTAACAAATTGCATAAAGACTAATCGTAATCAACAACATCGATCCACTTCATAAGCAGATCCTTTTCCTCCGGCTTGCCCTTGATGAGCTGAGCGGCGGCTACGATAGGAAGCCAAGCCTGAACATACTGTTTAGACGTTCCGCTCTTTACGCAATATTTCTCAAGGTAAGCATCTGCCATATCAGGATTGTTAAGGCAGAACAGCAAATATGTTCTTGCGACATCCGCAGAAGCGTTGCCCTGTCTTGCCGCACCCCAATTAATCACATAAGTTCCCTCATCATTGATGATAACATTCTTGGGTTCAAAATTTCCATGACACAGCTTGATATGCTTAGGCATGGAATCAAGTCTGGTAAGAAGCTCATATTTTTTGATTTCGTCGATTTGACCAAGCGACTTGATCTGTCTGGTCATTTTGTCCTTAAGCTTTGAAAGCAAAGGCATATACTGCGCATGAATCTCACACTGGATGTCAATAAACTGATTCAGATATGTATCCTTCTTATCAGGATTTTCATCCATAAGCTGTTGGAGCGTCTTACCCTTTATGAAATCCATCGTAATTGCCCACTTTCCGTCAATAACGGAAACTTCGTGGAGAACAGGCATTTTTATAAATGAATTGACGAGCGTTGTCTCAACTCTGGCATGAGTAAGTGCAGCGTACAGGCATTTCTCTTTGTACTCAGGCTTAGTATAAATTCTTACCGCCATACCTTCAGATTCATAAACGTCGTAGATGTCACTTGTAGCAATGAAGTTATTAAGTTCCATAAGTCATATCTCCTTTATAATATGATTGAGTTGTTCTTTTAAGATGTTATAAGAGACATAGAAATTTTTTCAACCGTGCACTTGTTGAAATTTACTTCCTATTCAACGGCTTAACCGCTTCTCTGTTTATGTCTATATTATACTACATATTTTTTATTTGTCAAGGACTTTTCGTGATTTTCACAAACGTTATTATTTTATTTAGGCTTGAGACATCATTTATTAATATATGCGTTAGTGAGTTTGTTGTTTAAATTTGCGAGAATCAAGATTCTATTGTGCATTTTGACGGTCACTGATTGTTAATCTATCATAAAACTATGTTCAATATTTATGTATATTGCATAATAAATTAGAGCAAATTATTAGAAAAGCTGTAGAAATATAAGATTGACAAAAAAATAACAAACGTATATAATAAAATTAAGATAAAAAACCGTATATGCGGTCGGTTTATCACAGCGGAAGTGATTTGAATTCTCTTCCCGCCTATAAGGAAACAATAATTAATTTATTGGAGGTTTATTTTATGGCAAAAAGTGAAGCTAAAACAGTTGGTCTTGTTGACACAGAAGAAGCTTTAAGCGCAAAGATTGCTGAAGTAAGAGAAGCGCAGAAGATTTTCTCCACCTACACACAGGAACAGGTTGATAAGATTTTCAAGGCTGCTGCTATCGCTGCAAACAAGGCTAGAATCCCGCTTGCAAAAATGGCTGTTGAAGAGACAGGCATGGGCATTGTCGAGGATAAGGTCATTAAGAATAACTATGCTGCTGAGCACATTTACAATGCTTATAAGAACGTACAGACTTGCGGAGTTTTTGAGGAAAACAAGGCTTACGGCACTATGAGACTTTATGAACCAATCGGTCTTATCGGTGCGGTTATCCCAACTACAAACCCAACATCTACTGCTATATTCAAGACACTTATCTGTCTTAAGACAAGAAACGGAATTATCATCTCTCCTCATCCGAGAGCTAAGAAATCTACCATTGCCGCGGCTAAGATCGTTTACGACGCCGCTGTTGCTGCCGGCGCTCCTAAGGGTATCATCGGCTGGATAGACGTTCCTTCTCTTGAACTTACAAACATGATCATGAGAGAGTCTGATACAATTCTTGCTACCGGCGGTCCGGGAATGGTCAAGGCTGCTTATTCATCCGGAACTCCTGCACTCGGTGTTGGTGCCGGTAACGCTTCTGCAATCATCGATTCTTCCGCAGACATCGTTAATGCAGTAAACTCTATCATTCATTCAAAGACTTTTGATAACGGTATGATCTGCGCTACTGAGCAGACAGTTATCGTTGACAAGAGCATTTACAATGAAGTAAAGAAAGAGTTCAAATACAGAGGCTGTTATTTTCTCAACGATGAAGAAGCTGATAAGATCAGAAACACAATGCTTATCAACGGTTCTCTTAATGCGAAGATTGTTGGCCAGCGTCCTGTAACTATTGCTAAGATGGCAGGCTTTGAAGTTCCTGAGGATACAAAGGTTCTTATCGGCGAGGCTACAAGCACAGACATAAGCGAAGCATTCGGTCACGAAAAGCTTACTACTATTCTTGGTATGTACAAGTCTAAGGATTTCGATAATGCTCTTGACATTGCTGAACAGCTCCTTTATAACAACGGCGGTCTTGGTCATACTTCTGTTCTCTGGATCGATAATGTTAATGAGAGAGAAAAGCTCAACAAGTTTGCTGAAAGAATGAAAACTTGCCGTCTTATTGTAAATTCACCTTCTTCACTTGGCGGTATCGGAGATCTTTACAACTTTGATTTTGCTCCTTCTCTTACGCTTGGCTGCGGTTCATGGGGCGGTAACTCCGTTTCCGAAAACGTTGGCATCAAGCACTTGCTTAACATTAAGACCGTTGCTGAGAGGAGAGAGAATATGCTTTGGTTCAGAGCGCCTGAAAAGGTATACTTCAAGAAGGGTTGTCTCCCTGTTGCACTTAACGAGCTTAAAGATGTTATGGGCAAGAAGAGAGCATTCATTGTAACTGATAAATTCCTGGGTAAGAACGGCTATACAAAACCGATTACCGATAAACTTGACCAGATGGGTATTGTACACGAAACATTCTGCGATGTTGCACCGGATCCGACGCTTAGATGCGCACTCGAAGGCGTTAAGATCCTCCGTGAATTTGAGCCAGACGTAATCATCGCTCTGGGCGGCGGTTCTGCAATGGACGCGGCTAAGATCATGTGGGTTCTTTATGAGCATCCGGATGCAGACTTCTTCGATATGGCTATGAGATTTATAGATATTCGTAAGAGAGTTTACACTTTCCCGAAGATGGGTGAAAAAGCTTACTTCATCGCTGTTCCTACCTCTTCAGGTACGGGTTCCGAGGTTACTCCTTTCGCCGTTATCACCGATGAAAAAACAGGAACAAAGTATCCTCTGGCAGACTATCAGCTTATGCCTAACATGGCTATCGTTGATACTGATCTTATGATGTCCGCTCCTAAGGGTCTGACTTCTGCTTCCGGTATCGACGCTCTCACTCATGCTCTTGAAGCATATGCGTCTGTAATGGCTACAGATTATACTGACGGTCTTGCAATCAGAGCTATGCAGCTTATTTTCAAGTATCTCCCGGGCGCTTATGAGAACGGTCAAACTGACGTTAAGGCTCGTGAGAAAATGGCAACAGCCTCTACAATGGCCGGTATGGCGTTTGCTAACGCATTCCTCGGTGTTTGTCACTCAATGGCTCACAAGCTCGGCGCTTATCATCATCTGCCTCACGGTGTTGCAAACGCACTGCTCATCACTTATGTTATGAGATTTAACGCTGATCCGACACCTCGCAAGATGGGTACTTTCTCTCAGTATCAGTATCCGCATACACTTGAAAGATACTGCGAGTGCGCTGAGGCTCTCGGTATCGAAGGAAAGAACAACGAAGATACACTCAACAAGTTCATCGACGCTATTGAAGAACTCAAGGAAAAGGTTGGTATCAAGAAGACTATCGCTGATTACGGCGTAGACGAAAAGACATTCCTTGATACTCTTGATAACATGGTTGAAGACGCATTCGATGACCAGTGCACAGGCGCTAACCCAAGATATCCTCTTATGAGCGAGATCAAGGAGATGTACCTCAAGGCTTACTACGGTAAGTAATCTTACAGGATAACAATTGATAATTTAGCTTATCAGTTATCTATAATAAACCTCCGGACTGCTTGTTCCCACGGTGGAGCAGGCAGTCCTTTTATATTGTCACATTAGCTGTATTTTTATTTGGTTTTACAGTTTATATATATGAAAATTACAGTTGAAATCCCAGTCGTAATATGTTATAATAAAATAAGTATAATTAAATTGTACTTAATGTTCAGCGTTATACGCTATGACAAAGAGGTTATATGTATGAACAACAATTATGATGTAATAATAGCCGGCTGCGGCGCAGCGGGTCTGTACGGCGCGTTAAATCTTTCCTCAAACCTCAGGGTGCTCGTACTTTCAAAAAGAGAGCTTACACTCTGCAATTCATCTCTGGCTCAAGGCGGAATTGCCGGAGTTTATGAGAGCCCTTCCGATTCTCCTGAGTATCATAAGCACGATACTTTTGTGGCAGGCGGATTTGAAAACGATCCTGATGCAACAGAAATCCTTGTTAATGAGGCTCACCTGGATATTGGCAGATTAGTAGAGCTTGGCGTTGATTTTGATAAATGCCCCGACGGGAGCTACCACAGAACGCTTGAAGGCGGACACGGTATGCATAGAATTTTTCATCATGCAGACACTACCGGTTTTGAGATCGAGACTACCCTGCTCAGAAATGTAAAGAAGCTTGAAAATGTGGATATTCTTGAAAACGCTGTTTTATGTGATACTAAAAAGACCGGCACAGGTTTTTCTGTTCTTGTTCTTATCGATAATAAATATAATGTTTTTAACTGCCGTTATGCTATCTTTGCAACAGGAGGTATAGGCAGAGTTTATGAGTATACCACTAACTCCGCTATTGCGACGGGCGACGGAATAACTATGGCATATAATATGGGCGCTGAAATCAAAAATCTCAGCTATATACAGTTCCATCCGACAGGATTCAATAATAAGCATACACGTGAAACTTTCCTGATCTCGGAATCTGTTAGAGGAGAGGGCGCTTATCTTAAGAATTGTCACGGCGAAAGATTTATGCAGAACTATGACGAGCGTCTGGAGCTTGCTCCCAGAGACGTTGTTTCCCATGCGATTATGGCGGAGGCAAAAAAGACGTGTTCAGATGATTTTTATCTTGATATTACTCATCAGGATCCTGAATTTGTAAAGAAACGGTTCCCAATGATCTACTCTAAACTTCTGGAAGCCGGATACGATATGACGAAGGACATGATACCTATTTTCCCGTGTCATCATTATCTTATGGGCGGCATTAATGTAGATATATATGCAAGAACAGATGTAGACAGGCTTTATGCCTGCGGCGAATGTTCGCACACGGGCGTACACGGCAATAACAGACTTGCCAGCAATTCCCTGCTGGAGGCTTTGGTATTCTCCCGCAGAGCGGCAAACGACATTAATGAGAAAATAAAATCAGACAGCGGTGATTTGGAACAATTTGACTTTGTTATCGATGAAAAAGCGTCTCACATACCTGCCGGAATCAGAACAGAGATTAGAGATATTATGCAGAGAGCGTATTTTGTTGTTCCCGATGAAAAAGCTCTTGCACATGATCTCAAAAGAGTAAAAGAATTAAAGGATTTTCTTTATAACGGCAATTTTAAGATCGACAGAGATTATGTTGAAGCGAAATCACTTGCAACGGTTGCATACATAGTATTAAGCGACGCTATAGATAAGCTTGAAGCAAAACATAAAGCCTCGGAGGTAAAAAAATGAGATTAATGCAGTTTCAGATAGACGAAATTATAAAGAATGCCTTATTGGAGGATATTAACTATATCGATGTAACAACAGACTATCTTGTTGACGAGAATTCAGTTTCAACGGCTAAATATGTATCCAAGGACGAAGGCGTTCTCTGCGGTATCGATGTTGCTATGAGAGTTTTTCAGCTTCTTGACAGCAATGTCAAGTGCGAGATTTTTATCCACGATGGTGAAAAAGTCAAAAAGGGAGATATTATCGCCAAAATCACAGGCTCAACAAGAGCATTGCTTAAAGGTGAAAGGACTGCACTCAATCTTGTTCAGCATATGTCGGGCATTGCAACAGCCACAAATAAATGTGTTGAACTTGTAAAAGGAACAAAAGCTTCGATCGCGGACACGAGAAAAACTTTGCCTGGATTGAGAGTACTGCAAAAATATGCAGTAACTGTCGGCGGAGGAAAAAACCACAGATATAATCTTTCAGACTGCGCAATGCTAAAAGATACTCATCTTGACGCCTACGGAAGCATGACCGGAGCTGTTAACGCACTTCGGGAAAAAATGGGACACACCGTTAAAATCGAGGTGGAAGTTTCTACGCTTGAACAGCTTAATGAAGCTTTGTCTTTGGGTGTAGAGATCATAATGCTTGATAATATGAGCAATACGGATATGACCGAGGCTGTTAAGATAACAAACGGAAGAGCTATGCTTGAGGCTTCCGGAAATGTTACTGCCGAAACTATCAGAGAAATCGCCGAAACAGGAGTAGACATTATTTCTTTGGGGGCGCTTACTCACTCGGTCAAAGCGTTTGACATATCTATGAAAATCGAAAAATAAACTTTAAGTAACTTATAACAGAGAAATTAAGAAACGATTGTAAAGAGAGGGATCACAATGGCATCAATAATGGACGGCGAAAGACAATTTCACATAAGAACGATTCCTGATGAGATAGGCAGATATGTAATTTTACCTGGCGACCCCGGAAGAGTTCCCAGAATCGCCGCACTGCTCGACAATGCAGTACAGGTCGCTCAGAACCGAGAGTATAACGTTCATACCGGTTATCTTGACGGTGCAAAAGTTACTGTATGCTCTACCGGTATCGGAGGTCCCTCTGCTGCTATTGCAGTCGAGGAACTTGTAAAATGCGGAGCCGATACTTTTATCAGAATCGGCACAAGCGGAGGCATGGATCTGTCTGTAAGCGGAGGTGATCTGGTTATTGCCTCTGCCGCTATACGCAGTGAAGGAACTTCTCATGAATACTTGCCTGCCGGCTACCCTGCTGTCGCTGATTTTACCGTTACAAACGCTTTAGCTGAAGCGGCAAAAAAGCTTTCCGAAGATAAGCTTGGCAAACGCTATCATGTAGGAGTAGTACACAGCAAAGACAGTTTTTACGGAGAGGTTGAGCCTGAAAATATGCCGATCCGCGAAGATATTAACTATCGCTGGGATTCATATTTAAAATGCGGCTGTCTTACATCTGAAATGGAATGTTCTGCTATTTTCTCCGTGGGTATTGCCAGACACGTCCGCTGCGGTGCAGTAATAACAGCTATTTGGAATGTAGAACGATCCAAAGCAAATCTTGAGGATAACGTCAGCGATGATACAGCAAGAGGCATAAGATGTGCAGTTGACGCAGTAAAAATCTTAATTAGACATGATAAACAATAATAAAATGAGCAGTATCATAGAAGATTTACGATACTGCTCATTTTTGTACTCATTAAAAATCGTAGTTGTACCTACTTTATTGTTATACCTAAAAGCGACGCAAGTTCAACTGCCTGTGAAGGTGTGAAAACCGCATTCCTCAGCTCTCTGAATGTATCGGAAACCTTAACACCTGCAACACTGCATGATGTGAAATCAATTCCCCCCAGAGCGGTCCTGAAAAATGATGTATTCAGATATTTACAGCTTTCGGTTGAAAATGCCTTTAAAGTACAGGCAACAAGCTCGGCACATGAAAAATCACAACTGCTAAACCGGCAGGATGAGATTCTGCATTTATCAAAAATCGTATAGCCGCAGTTTGATGAACCAATCAATACGTCCTGCATTATACAATCATTGAAATTAGTTCCCAGAAGCTTACTGCTTTTTATTTCGCATCTGCTGAAATATGCAGAATTCATATCTGCGTTTGAAAAATCCGTAGAAATAAATCTAACGTCAACAAAAGAAGTCTTTTCAAAATCACACCCGCTGAATATACAATTTTCAAAAGTGCAATTCAAAAAGGAAAGATAGGAAAGATCTTCGCTTTCAAGTACAACATCATAGAAAAGATAACCGCTTATGTCGGAATCATTACGCTTAGCCGCACGCCTTATATCTGTCAAGTCATATACCTTTTCAAGGCTTTCATTAATATTAGGGGCAGATATTTTCAAGATTATTCCTCCCAGTTATCGGAAAAATCAAAATTCTCCGGAAAATTTTCTGCAATAACAGTTTTTGAAAACTGCGAAGCAGTTTCAATAAGTTCTCTGCCTCTTCCCGTCCATGTAATAAGGTCTGCACCTGCGTCCACCGCCTGAAAAGCAGTTTCAAGAGAAATCGAGCGTAAATCAGCAGAGAGAAAATCGGGTTTGGAAATCAAACGCCAGACTATAGGGAACGTGCATATTTTTCTGCCGAGATACTGCACGTCAAACTTCTTTTTATAACCTGATATTAGCTGACATCTGGGTGTTTTCGGCGACTTTATTCTGAACCAAAGCAATGAAAAAGGATCAAAGCTTTGTACGGCATATTCGCCCTTATAGCTTTTCAGCAAATGGTTAAGCCTGCTTTCAAGTTCTCCGAACGGTGCGCCGCTTTTGATCTCGATCAGCATCGGAACTCTTCCGTCTATCAGTTTTAAGACTTCAGACAGAAGCGGTATTTTGTCATCACTGTCTCCAAGCCTGAAAGCAGACAACTGATCGTAAGTGAAATCACACACCTTTTCATCTACGCCGCACATGCGCAGCAGCGTATCATCGTGAAAAACAACCATACGGCAGTCTTTTGTAAGACGAACATCAAGTTCAACAGATATGTTTTTCTCAGCGGCCGATTCAAAGGCTTTCAGAGAATTTTCAGGTCTCTCTTTTGAATGCAGACCGCGGTGAGCAATGTATTTACCGAAATTCATATTTAAAACCCCGCTTCCTTTCGGAAGCATACCTCCCTTTTAAAGTGATCGCAATAAAAATTATTACCGACAAATGATTATTTATATTATACTCTTGCGCAAACAAATTGTCAACAGCGGTTGAAATGCTTAAAGATTTATGTTATAATATTTATGTTTAGATTATACAATTATTTTATATGATATTCTGCTGTTTTTACAGCAATAAAACAAACTATTCAGTCAACAAGTTTAGAAAGGACATTGTTAATGAGAAAAGAATATGTTATGGGCAACAGCGCAATAGCCCTTGGAGCTATGACCGCCGGAATCAGCCTTGCGGCAGGTTATCCCGGCACGCCGTCATCGGAAATAATCGAAACTATAGCGAAACACAACAATGGACAAATTCATCTTGAATGGTCGGTGAATGAAAAGTCCGCTCTTGAAGTTGCTGCCGGCGCTTCTTATGCAGGCGCCAGAACGCTTGTCACAATGAAGCAAGTCGGATTGAACGTTGCTTCCGATCCGCTTATGTCGCTTGCATATGTAGGCGTCAAAGGCGGAATGGTAATCGTGTCGGCAGACGATCCCGGTCCTATTTCCTCACAGACAGAGCAGGATACAAGAATGTTTGCTGAATTTGCCAGAATTCCGGTGTTTGACCCGTCGTCGCCGGAAGAAGCTTACCTTATGATACAAGACGCCTTTGATTATTCGGAAAAATATCATACTCCCGTGCTTTTCAGACCAACTACAAGGGTATGTCACGCATACGCCTCAATAGAATGGGAAGAAAATCCACAGCCAAAGGAATATGAGGGTTTTGTAAAGGATTCAAAGAAATGGGTAATTTTCCCGAAACTTTCTTTTGCTAATCACGAAATGATTGAGAAAAGAAATCCTAAAATAGGCGATGATTTTTCAGAGTATGAAAAGAATACAGTTACAGGAAACGGAAGCAAAGCAATATTCGCATCCGGAGTGAGTTACGCTTACGCAAAGGAATATATCAAAGACAGGAATGATGTAATACTTTGCAAAATCTCTACTCCTTATCCTTTCCCCGAAAAGCTTACGTTATCTGTTCTTGAAAAATGCGATGAAGTTTTATGCTTTGAAGAGCTTAGTCCTTACATAGAAACACAACTTCAGCGCATAGCCGGTGTACATCATCTGCCTGTTAATATTCTTGGCAAGACCACAGGCAACGGCAGACCTTCAGGAGAAAATTCAGCAGATTACGCCGCTGAGATCATCGGAAAGTTCTTGGGAGACAAACCAAAGGATAAAGCAAATCTGTCCGATATGCCCGCTCTACCTGTGAGACCTCCCGTACTTTGCGCAGGATGCCCTCACAGAGCGTCTTTCTATGCTGTCAAAAAAGCTATGTCAGGAAGAAAAGCGTATTTCTGCGGAGATATAGGCTGTTATACTCTCGGAAATGCAATGCCCCTAGATATGACCGATACTTGTTTATGTATGGGCGCAGGAATAACGGTTACACAGGGACTTCACTGGACAGACGACAATGCCGTTTCGTTTGCCTTCGTCGGCGATTCTACATTCTTCGCTTCAGGTATGACGGGCATAGTCAACGCAGTATACAACGAAGCAGACATGATTCTCTGCGTGCTTGATAACTCCACTACTGCAATGACCGGTCACCAGCCTCATCCGGGCACAGGCAGAAATATGATGGGCGACATCATACAAAAGGTTGACATAATAAAGATACTCGAAGGAATAGGATTGAAAAAAATCATTACCGTAAATCCTTTTGATCTTGAGCAAGCTGTCGCCGCTGTTAAAGAATGCGCTGATACGAAAGGCGTAAAGGCGATAATTTTCAAGGCACCGTGTATTGCAATAACAAAACCAAAGGGAAAAATGGAGATTTCAGATAAATGCGTCAACTGTAAAAAGTGTATCAAGGAGATAGGATGCCCTGCTATAATAATCCGGGAGGATAAGGTTGCGATTGATAAAACACTTTGCACAGGCTGTGGATTATGCGCTGAAATATGTCCTGCAAATGCTATCGGAGGTGAAGGCAATGAATAAAGATATTATACTCTGCGGTGTCGGCGGACAGGGAACGGTTTTAGCCTCAAAGCTCATCGCTTCAGCCGCAATGAAAGACGGACAGACAGTCCATTCGGCGGAAACTATCGGAATGGCTCAGCGCGGAGGCTCTGTGATCAGTCATGTGAGAATAGGAGATAAGGCTTATTCCCCTCTTATTCCCAACGGTTCTGCTGATATTATTCTTGCATTTGAACCTGCCGAAGCTGTTAGAAATCTTGCATATTTAAAGGCAGGCGGATTGGTCATTGTAAACAGCGTGCCTGTAAAGCCTGTCACCGAATCGCTTAACGATACGGGTTATGACGGTAAAGAAATGATCGAATATCTTAAAACAAAGTGCAGGAACGTGATTGTAGTAAATGCCGAGGAGCTTTGCAGAGAGTTCGGATCATCAAAATTCTTCAATGTGGCAATACTCGGCGTTGCGGTCGGCAGTGGGAAAACCGGTCTGTCACCTGAGAACGTGCTGTCTGAAATTGAAAACAGAGTTCCTGAAAAATTCAGAGAACTTAATATAAGAGCTTTTCTTAAAGGAGAGCAGATAGGAGCAAACTATGACGCTTAATAACAAACAAATCGAACAAATAAATAATCAGATCCGCAGGCTTTTGAAATCAGACAGCTATTACGGAAAAATGTATAAAGAGCTAGGTATTGACGGGGTGACATCTCAATCTGATTTTGAAAAGCTCCCGTTCTCTGAAAAAAATGATCTGCGAAACGCTTATCCTTTGGGCATTATGGCTTGCAATGAAGAAGAAATTGTAAGGATACATTCATCATCAGGCACAACAGGAACGCCTGTTATTATCCCATATACCGCTAAAGACGTTGACGACTGGGCTACTATGTTTGCCAGATGCTATGAAACAGCAGGTATTACCAGCAAAGACAGAATCCAGATAACTCCGGGATATGGTTTATGGACGGCAGGCATAGGCTTTCAGGCGGGCTGTGAAAAGCTTGGAGCAATGGCTGTTCCTATGGGACCGGGCAACACTGAAAAACAACTCAAAATGATGATAGATTTGCAGACTACCGTTTTAACTGCTACTTCTTCTTATGCACTTTTGCTGGCTGAAGAAATTCAGAAAAGAGGACTTGCTGATAAGATCAACCTCAAAAAAGGTGTTTTCGGCTCTGAGCGTTGGAGCGAGAAAATGAGAAAACGCATACGTAATGAATTAGGCATAGAACTGTATGATATTTACGGTTTAACGGAAATATACGGGCCGGGAATAGGCATTAACTGTAAATATGACTGCGGTATTCATTATTGGGACGATTATGTGTACATAGAGGTCATTGATCCGGTTACAGGTAAAAATGTACCCGACGGTGAAGAGGGAGAAATTGTTATTACCACGCTGGTAAAAGAAGGCGCTCCCCTGCTGAGATTCAGAACCCACGACATATCCAGAATTATACCGGGTGATTGTCCGTGCGGAAGCCGTTTTCCAAGAATAGATATGATAAAAGGCAGAAGCGACGATATGTTCAAGGTAAGGGGCGTAAATATGTTCCCAAGTCAAGTGGAGGATATTCTAAAACAAGTTGACGGCGCATCCAGCGAATACACAATTACTATTGCCCATGACGATGATAACAATAAGGACGTTATGCTGTTAACTGTGGAAGGCGAAGGAAGAGTAAGCTTTGAGTTTATGAGCAAGCAAATCCTTGAATTGTTCAAATCACTTATTGGTATGACTCCTAAGGTCATTGTAGTACCTATCGGTACTCTTCCGAGAAGTGAGAAAAAGTCCAAGAGAGTAATAGACTACCGTAATTCATGAAAATATCCATATATTATCGATTAATAAAAAATTAATAATTTATCACACAGTATCATCACAATAATAAGCTATAATATATTAATATGTTGTATAAATGCAATGAAAATGTAAAACAAGAAAGGATCTTTTCATAATGATAAAAAGGATTTCAGCCGTTTTGCTGGCTTTGTCAATAACAATTTGCAGTCTTACTGCTTGCAGTAAAAATAATGACAGTTCGTCTTCTGTGACATCAAGTAAAAATGATTCATCAGTATCTTCCGATGTTGACAGCACTGCGGACACTATGCCTGAAGCCTCGCTTACTATTGACGGCAAGAAAATAGATACGGAAAACTTTATTGTCTGCACTATTGACGGAAATGATATTGATTTTGACACGTTCAGATATTATTATTACTATACTATAAGCAAGTACACTTCTACCTACGGTGCAACGCTCGATACCATAAAAGAAACCGACGGCGGTTTTGAACTTTTGATGGAAGACGTTATCACGGCGCTGAAACAGGAATATGTTGCGCCTCGCCTTGCAAAGGAAAACGGAATAGACCTTACGGAAGACGATGAAAAAACGGTAGAAGAACAGATCGAAAGCGCTAAAGCTAATTACGATTCCGATGAAGCGTATCTTAATGATCTGAAATCTGCATATCTTACCGAGGCGCTTTACAAAAAAATGCTCGAAAGTGCAACTATTTACACAAAAGTAAATGAAACACTCTTCAAAAATGACGGTAAATACGCTACCAAGAAGGACGATTTCAGAAAGATCGTTAAGGACACCGGCGAATACTGCCGTGAAGTTCATGTTATGATACCTTATTATGCACAGGTAGAGCTTGACGACAGCACTGCGGAAAGCTTTGACAGTATGTCCTTGTCTGAAAAGGCAAGCGCAAAACAATCAGCATACGCCGCTCTTGACGAAGACGCAGTTGCCGAGGCTAAAGAAAAAGCCAAGACTCTTGCAGAAGATGTTCTTAAGAAAGCAAAGGACGGCGAAGATTTCAATAAGCTTATCGAAGAGTACGGATGGGATCTTGGACTTGAAGATCCTTCCACCGGATATTATTTCAATAAGGACACTACCGGTTATCCGGAAGAACTTGTTACGGACGCATTCAAGCTGAAAGAAAACGCTGTTTCTCAGGAGCTTACCGAAAATGATATTTACGGTTATTTCATAATTAAGCGTCTGCCTGTTGATATGGATTATGTAGAGGAAAATATCGATGAAATGATCTATTCCTATGACGCTCCTGCAATTTCCGATGTTTACAATGAGATCATGGAGAAAATGGAAGTCACTTATTGCGACGAATGGGATAAGATCACTGCCGACAGCATTACCTGATATATTTTGCTGTTTCATAAGCCTGAGGTTAAAATCTCAGGCTTTTCTTGTTTTGTTTATTGACGTGAACTGCAATATCTGTTATAATATTTATGGGGTGAAAATGTGGATAAGCTAAAATTTCACGAAGCCTGTGATAAAATAATTAATGCAGAGCGGGAGCGAAACGGTATCGGCACGCTCGGTGAAAAAACTCTTCACGCTGTTTTAAAAAATTATTTTGAACCGCACGGTGACAACCAGGAAATTAAAATCGGCGGGTATGTTGCCGATATAGTCGGAGAAAACGGAGTAATTGAAATTCAGACCAGACAGTTCAACAAACTTCTCAAAAAGCTCGAAGCTTTTCTCGAATTCAGCGATGTAACCGTCGTATATCCTATGGCTGAGATAAAATATCTCAGATGGCTTGACATTGACACCGGAGAACTCTCACAGCGCAGAAAATCGCCGCGAAAGGCTAAGATATATGACGTTTTTCCTGAGCTTTACAAGATAAAATATACTTTGGACAATCCCCGTTTTCATCTTTGTCTGTGTATGCTTGAAGTAGAAGAAATACGCTATCTGAACGGATGGTCAAAGGACAAAAAAAGAGGATCATCGCGATGTGACAGAATACCTATTGAACTTACAAATGAAATTTACATTAATAACGTTAATGATTTCGGAATATTTATACCCGACGATCTGCCTGAAAGCTTTACGTCCAAAGATTATTCTAATTGCTGTAAGATATCCAGACCGCTGGCGCAGACAGCGCTCAATATACTTACATATTTAGAAATAGTCAAACGCACGGGGAAAAACGGAAATACTATCATATACAAAGTACGAAAAAATGCTTGATATGAAATAACGCAATCGGAAAGGATAAGTCCTGATGAAATTTATAAATAAACTGAAAAGAATAGTTTGTATGACCCTTGCAATTATCATGATTGTACCTGCGGTTTGTGCAGACGCTCTGAATTTTACTCCGACGTCGGGTGTAGACGATAATGGAGATGACATTCCGCTCTCGCTATACTCAAAATCTGTTTATATGATGAATCTTGATACCGGAGAAACCATAGTGGATATTAACGGTGAAGATGAACGAGCGCCGGCTTCACTTACTAAAATTATGACCGCCGTGGTATTACTTGACGAATTTGACGGAGATGAGGAAAAACTCAGGTCTACATATTATTCTGCCGGTTCGCAGGCTTTCGATGAGCTTTACGATACAGGCGCATCGACGGCAGACATTCAGCCCGATGAATCTGTTAATTGTTACGATCTGCTTGCGGCTCTGCTTATTCCCTCTTCTTGTGAGGCGGCAAACATCATTGCGCTCAATCTTTCGGATTCGCTTACAGGCTTTGCTGATCTAATGAATGAAAAAGCTGAGAAGCTCGGAATGAAAAACACTCATTTTTCAAATGCTCACGGCCTTTGGGCTCAGCAGAATTATTCGTCCTGCAAGGATATAGCTACACTATGTGAATATGCTTTGGAGAACTACCCGGTTTTCAAGGATATTGTTTCACAATCCAGCTATCACATGGACTCTACGTCGTATCATTCCGAAGGAACAAACATTTACAATACCAATCTTATGCTTGACTCAATGACAGATTATTATTATTCTTATGCAAAAGGTATCAAAACCGGATCCCTAGACGCTGCAGGAAGGTGTCTTGCATCATATGCAGAATATGACGGCATTTCGTATATTACAGTCACAATGGGTGCTCCAATGGAAAAGCTTGATGAAGACGTAAAAAAAGGCGAAGAAGATCCGGATTCCATATACGGTTATGATACCGTATATTATAATATTCTGGATCATATTCGCTTGTACAAATGGGCTTTTTCCAGTCTTGTACCTACGGATTTTGTTGATAAAAGCAGTGAGGTAAGAGACGTTGCAGTTAAATTTGGAGACGGAAAGGATTATGCTAACCTGAAACCGGCAACCGGATATTCAAGGCTGTGGCCTACAAATATTCCTGTTGATGATGTAGAAAAGAAAATCACTGTTTACGACAACGTGGTAGCTCCTATAGAGGTCGGCGATGTTCTGGGTAAAATGGAGCTTGTATACAACGGTGAAACACTGGCAGAAATTGATCTGATCTCAACAACTAGGGTTGAACGTTCTCAGACAAAAGCAAAAGTAAAAATAGCAAAATCATACTTTGATTCACCGGTATTCAAGTATACTGCACTGGTAATTGTGACCGCTTTTATCATTTATTCAATATTGTATATTATAAAGATACAAAAAAAGTACATAAAGAAAAAAGAGTCATAACCTATTCCATTGTTTCCGAATAATAAAATCAATTATGATTATCACCAGTAAGCTTTCAAGCCTACACTCTGGACAGTTGACAAAAGCAAAAGCGGAGCTGTTTGGGAAGCTTTAACTTCTATAATGCCCTTATCATTTAGCAAATCTACTCTCGTTCTCTTGGTATTTATTTTCCCTTTTCGTCATACGCTCTTATGGAAACTTGTCGTTTAGTATCAGGATTTGTGGAAATAACCTTATCTCCCGCCCTGATATTCTCTATTGCAACCATACCTGCTACAGTCATAACAAAAGTTACTGCAACGAAACATGACAGCTTAACTCCGGCTTTATTTGCCGCATTGTTAAAACCTTTATTCATTCCGCAGGTGAATATAACATAGGGTCTACTATTATTTCTACATATCATTTACTTGCTGACGTTCAACAAGCTCCGCAAAAAATCCTTTTTTAGCGATCAGTTCGTCATATGTACCGTCCTCAATGATTTTTCCTTTATCGAGAACCACAATTCGGTCACACTGCTTTATCGTTGACAAGCGATGTGCGATCACTATTCTTGTACATTTCAGCTTATCAAGGGAATCTGAAACGATTTTCTGCGTTATATTGTCAAGAGCCGAAGTCGCTTCGTCAAACATAAGAATTCTTGGCTTCGGTGCAACAGCCCTTGCTATCATAAGACGCTGCCGCTGACCTCCGGAAATTCCGCCGCTGCCTTCTGAAATAATGGTGTTCATTCCCATTGGCATATTGCGAATATCCTCGTCAATGCCGGCGGTTTTTGCTGCTTCCCACGCCTGTTCCAATGTCAGGTCAGGCGCTGAAATTGTAATGTTGGAGAAAATATCGCCCTGAAACAGCTTGCTGTTCTGCATAACAACTCCGATTTTCTTTCTAACCGATTTCAGATCAAGGGAAGAAAGGTCTTTACCGTCATAATATACAGAACCTTTCATCGGCTTTTCAAATCCAAGCATAATTCGCATAAGCGTTGATTTTCCGCAACCTGTGCTGCCGACTATTGCAACATACTGACCGGGACGTATTTTAAGCGACAGGTCGTCAATTACAAGCGGCATACTGTCGGAATATCTGAACGAAATATGATTAAGCTCAATTCCTCCCGAAAGCCTTGAAACAGTCTTCTTTGATTCTGCTATCTCAGGAACTGTTTCCATGATAGGCTTTGCCATATCAAGTATAGGCTTCACATTTGCCGCAGTGAGTGCAACGGAGGAAAGAACCGTAAACGCACCGCTGACCATTGCATAAGCCGAATTAAATGCCATATAATCAGCAACACTTACTCCGCTTTTTACCGCTGTCGAGTAGAGAAAGATATTTCCTATAAGGCTTATTGCTGTTGTTATCACCAAATTATACTTTATAATTGCAGGTGGCGAATATGTAAGCTCTGCACTTTTAGTATAGGTGTCTGACCACTTTGCAAAAATTCGTTTTTCTGCTCCTGCAAGCTTTATTTTTGTCACTCCCGAAACAATAGAGTAAACAAGTCCGTGTTCTTTAGCTTGAAGTTCCATTTTTTCTTTGCTTATTTTCATCTGAACAATGGAGGATACAACGGTAAAAGCAAAGGTTATCAAGGTTATCATCAGAGCAGGAAGAACAAGTGCTTTGGCATATTTGAATATCTGTCCTATGTACAAAAGCGAAAACAGTGAGCTTAGTCCCGCCGAGAACACAGCTTCTCCAATAAGTCCGCAAAGCGTTCCCAAGGACTGCATACGGCTGCCAATATCTCCGGAGCTGAATTTTTTAAAGAAATCCGACGGCAGAGTAAGTATTCTCATCATCGAAGCAGCTTCTACAGCTATATTCGTCTTTGTCTGCACCCGTCCGATCAGTATAGACTTAATAACGTTTGCCAATGAGCTTGAGATCGTAACTCCCGCAAGAAACATCATTGAAGATATCAGAAGCAACTTATCTGAAGAGACAACCACATTTGAGAAAATGAGGTTATTTACCTTCGGCACAAGAAGTCCGATAACCGTCACTGCCAGCGTGATAAGAACAATTACAAATATATCCGAAAGAGATGGAATTTTTGCAAGGTACTTTATAAGCTCCTTTACATTCAGCCTTTGCAGCGGCAAAGGATTATAAAAACAGATCGCTTCCCTGCTAATGTTTTTCTCATTCTTCTTTGTGATTTTTACATATTTGCCCTTTGAACGGTCAAGATATTTGTAGCTGCTTACTCCGCTCGGTACAAGAGCTACAATATCTCCCGATACCGTGCTGCCGATCATTATTCCAATACCGTCTTTATACCATTTATCATGAAGAACAACATTTCTGTACATAATGCCGTGTGGTCGAAGCTGATATTCAAGCTGTTCGCTCATATCTTTTAACTGTACCGAAACCTCCTGCGGTTTAATGTGATAGTACCGCAAGATTTCTTCAATAGCGTTCTGCGACTGCTTCATTTTATTATTCATCTGCTCTGTTATAGCAGATTTACCCATAACAGAGCCTGCTATTTTTTCAAAGGCTTCGGAAAAGGCGTCGTTATCGCTTTTTATACGTTGCCTTATCTGTTCGTCAAACCAACCCATAGCACACGCACCTCCTTACTCGCTTGTTACAAGCTCGGCATATTTTCCGCCAAGCTTTATAAGCTCATCGTGCGTTCCACGTTCAACGACTTCTCCCTTATCAAGAACGATTATCTCATCACAGTCACGTATAGTTGAAAGACGGTGAGCAACAACGATCATAGTTATACCTCTGTCCTTTATTGAACGAACAACATTATATTCGGTTCTTGCATCCAAAGCACTTGTCGCTTCATCAAGAATAACTATGGTCGGATCCTGCGCAAGAACTCTCGCTATTTCAAGTCTTTGCCGCTGTCCTCCCGAAAAATCGACTCCGCCCTCAAGCATTTTGTACTGATAACCGTTGTCACGTTCCATAATAACGTCGTGTATCTGTGCATCCCTTGCCGCCAATATCATTTCAAAATCCTCAATGGAATTGTCCCACATTTTAATATTGTTTGCAATAGTGTCCTCAAACAAAATAATATCCTGATCAACGACTGCAAGAGAGCCTGTGAATATATCGTGATTTACTGATTTTATAGGCTTGCCGTCAAAGAGTATCTCACCGCTCCACGGTTCATAAAGACCGGAGATAAGCTTGCTTATGGTAGATTTTCCGCTGCCCGAACCTCCGACAAGTGCCACGCTTTTTCCAACATTAAGCTTAAGCGAAAAATCCTTTATCAAAGGCTCGGATAATCTGGAATAACCAAAGGTCACATTTTTTAGCTCCACATTGCCTGAAAGCTTATCATAAGAAATATCATCCGAAATATCTTCACTGCCGTACTCTACGTCTGTGGGATATTTCATAATGTCTTCCACACGCTCCATATTTGTCCGCATTTCCTGTATAATCTGTCCTGCGTTCATCAAATTTTGTGCAGGAGCTGAAAAAGATGTCATAAATCCCTGAAATGCAAGTATCATACCAACAGTAAATTCTCCCTGCATAGTCAGATATACTCCCGTTCCGAGAATAACTATGCTGCACAAAGAAGATACCAATGAAGGAATAATTCCTAAATGATAGTCGATTTCTTTGAATTTGACTTTCCCGTTATTAACGGACGCCTGATAGCCGGCCCATTTTTGGAAAAATCCGTTTTCTGCTCCGCTTGCCTTTATAGTTTCAATCATTTCTATGCCGGAAAGCGTTGCCGAATCAAGCTTTGCACTATCCCTCATCTGAACTCTGCTTACGTTAATTCTTTTTTTGGAAATATAATAGCTTACAAAAATATTGATAACCATTGAAATCAAGCCTATTGCCGTTAATAACAGACTGTATCTGAGCATAACCGCAAGATAGAACACCAGCATAGCTGTGTCAAGAACCAGTGGAGCAAGAGTATTTATCAGTGTTGAAGCTATACCTTGATTTATCCTTTGTCTGCCTGCAATATCTCCTGCCGCACGCTGAGAATAAAATTCAAGCGGCAGACGGAGAATATGCCACATAAATTTGCTGTCGGCAACAACAGCAAATTTGCCCTGTACTTTAAGCAAATATGATGCTTTTATCCAGCAAACCGCTATCTGTATAACTGCCGCAGCTGCAAGAGCAATAGTAAAGGGATAGAACCAATCGGGATTTTGCCCTGTGAGCAGTCTGTCCATAAACATTCTTGAAAATGCAGGATTTACAATGGAAATAAGCGATGAAATGAGCGTTGTGATTATTATCATCGCAAATGCAGATCCTGTGCCTTTCAGACGCTCCTTTGCAAAGGACATTACACTCTTGGGCACACCGCCGGGCGTGAAATTTTCCGAAGGTTCGATCATCAGACAGATACCTGTGAACGATTCGTCAAATTCCTCCATTGATATACATACATCACCTCTTGCGGGATCGTTTATGTAAACCTTGTTTCCCTTGAAACCGTCAAGCACAACAAAATGATTGAAATTCCAATGGATTATACAAGGAAATTTGCCTTTTTCTTTAAGCTGAGTCGGCTCATAACGGTAGCCTTTAGCTGTAAAACCATAGTTTCTTGCCGCTTTTAAAATATTTTTTGCATTTGAACCGTCACGGGATACACCGCAATCTTTTCTGATTTGCTCCAAAGGAATCCATAGTCCATAATATGCCGATATCATTGTAAGACAAGCTGCACCGCATTCCAATGCTTCCATCTGCATTATAACAGGAACCTTTGCCCTTCCTTTTGTGATCGGTTTTTCATTATATTTCTTATTACTCATAATTCATCACTTAGTTCACAATAAAATAAAAAGGATTGATGCTTTCTTCAACTATTTCTATCTTATAATTTCCGTCCGAAAGTTCTGTACTTTCGATCTTTATGACGGAATTTCCGTCTGTATCGATTTCAACGGCAGATATATTTCCAATTTTTTCTCCGTTGACCCTTACTTCCATACCGCTTTCAAATTCGCAGTTTTCATTGGCTGTCACAACAGCAGACAGCTCTCCGTTTCGGACTGTTCCGTTTGCCGCTGCAACATTTTCAAGTCTGCCGAATAATCCCCATAGGCAAAAGCCTGCCGTTAGAACGATTATCGTAATGAGAACAAGCCATATGCTTGGTCTTGATACTTTTATGTAGCCGTCAAGTTCCTCTGGCGAAGAAATCCTTTTTAAGCTCTTTTGCCGAAATATTTCGTCTGCCATAAAACCAAACCTCCTATTTTATGCTGAATATCAACACCGTGAATCTATATTTTCTATGCTCGCAGGTAGTGCACCGCCACTTACTTGCTCCAGATCTTCGTCGGTCAGCAGTTTCTGCTCATCCAGCTGCTCATATGGTTTCATTTGTTCTTTCTCATTGGATTACATAGGTTATTCTCCTTAAAATATCTTTTTGTTTTGCCGTTCCGAAAAGGTGTGCGTTCTTTGTATGCTTAAACTTACACTCACCGTTTCATCGTGCCGTCAAACCGCCGTCAATAGCAAAGGTCTGACCTGTAATATATTCAGCTTTATTGCTTGCGAGAAATACACAAAGCTCGGCTACCTCTTTTGCTTTTCCGAAGCGCTTCACCGGAATTTGCTCCTTGAACATACTAAGCTTTTTTTCATCAATATCCGCTAACATTTCCGTATCGATATAACCGGGAGCAACAACGTTCACTCGGATGTTTTTTGAAGCCAGCTCCAAAGCTGCCGTTTTGGAAAGAGCGATTACCCCCGATTTTGAAGCACAGTAACCGCTCTGACCTTCGCCGCCCCTCATTCCATACACAGAGCTTACGTTGACAATTGCTCCGCCTTTGTTTGCTGCCATAGGAACAATCACAGCTTTCATAGTATGAAAAACCGATGTGAGATTTGTGGAGATAGTATCTTCCCATATATCGGAACTCATCGAATAAAGCAGCCCCGGCTTGCTTATTCCTGCGGCATTTATCAGAATATCAATTCCGCCCAGCTCCATTATAGCACTTTTCAAAGCAGGAATAATGCTCTCTCTTTCGGAAAGATTTAATTCAAAGGGAGTAAATTTTCCGTTTGTTTTCTCGGACAGGCTGCAAAGCTTGTCCTTGCCGTTTCTGTAAGAACCGTAAACCTTTGCACCCTCATCAATACATTCTTCTGCACAAGCATAGCCAATACCGCCCGAAGCTCCAATGATTACTGCCTTTTTTCCGTCAAGCAGTCCCATTATACCACCTCCAGAAGCGCGCATAAATAATTTCCTGCCATATCAACACCTGTTACCGCTATGCACTTTATCGGAAAACTTAACATTTCGGAGGATAAAGGCAATTTCTGTTTCCTCAATACGGCGGCGGCTAATGATATGTTCATCATATATCCGCTTCCAAGTGTTTCACCGAACAGCTTCTTCGGTGAATAGAATATGCTTTGGGGGAAAATTTTGCTAAGTGTTTCCTGTTCAATGCTGTCAAAATATGTTCCGTTCGCACAGGTAAATACAATATCGGGAGAATCGGTTCCAAGCTGCTTTATTGCTGAGCTTATCACTTCTTCTGCTTCCTCTGCCGACATCTCATGCAGATATGGACATTCTTCAAAGGAGCTTGAACCGAATGTCGCCGCTTTACAGTATGTTCTGTCGCTTTTTTCAGCAGAAACAGTTAAAACAGCAGCTCCTTCCGAAATTTCACAGCCCTGTGCCGCTGCGCTGAGCATTATGGAGTCGACAAGCTCATTGAAATATTCCTCGACCGAGCCGCAAAGTATTGTATCCGCTTTACCCGAATTAAGAAGCATTGCAGCGTATTCCAGCGGATCGCCGCCCATAAGAAGCGTACTTACACCTTTATATCCGCCGATAATACATATCTGACCGACACACGAATTGGGGACCGTACCCGCAAAAACAGCAGGACTGCACAGGGCAGGCTCACCCTTTACAACGGAATCCGCAAATTTTGTATTGCTCTCCGCTGCTCCGAAGCCTGTTGAGATTATTGTGCCGATACGAAGCTTATCACTTTCCGATGTGATATTTCCATCCTCCGCCGCTCTTGCTGCCGTTTCCGCAGCCAGCTTTGTATATCCGCTGCATCTGCGGAGCTTAGCGGAAGGCACAACAGGAGTATAATCAGCCTTACCTGTCTTATGCAATTCATATGACTCGTCTTTATTTAATAGAGCCGACAATTCATCTGCCGAACAAGCACACCTTGAAATAATACCTATTCCGTCAATATAAACGGGATTCATACTCATTCGCCCTCCTCATAACTCTTTATCAACAGACTTGCACTGTTTCCTGCAAATGCAAAGCTGTTTGACAAAGCATATTTTATATCAATATCCTTTGTTGACGATGAAATGAAGATTTTTTTATCGTCGGTTATGGGAGAACTGAGCCTTGGCATTGGTATGTACTTCCCGTTTATCATTGACATTATAGTGCTTGCAAGCTCGATCGCACCCGAAGCACCCATACAATGACCAAGAATAGCTTTTGTTGATGAAAGAGCAGGAATCTTATCGGTATTCTCAAAAAGCCTTTCGATAGCTTTGACCTCCATTGAATCGTTGATAACCGTTCCCGTTCCGTGACCGTTTATGTAATCAACCATATCGGCTGATATTTTCCCGTCCGCCAATGCCATAAGCATTGTATTGTATGCTCCGCTGCCTTCGGGATCTGGGCTTGTGGCGTGATATGCGTCATTCCCGAGACCGTATCCTGCAATTTCACAGTAAATGCGGGCGTTTCTTTCCCGAGCGTGTTCAAGCTCCTCCACAAGGAAATACGCACCGCATTCTCCTATATTTATTCCGTCCCTGTTTTCATCATAGGGATTGCATACGCATGAACTGAGTGATTTAAGCGAATTGAAGCCGTAAGCCGCCGTGATTGTAAGAGGGTCTGCTCCGCCCATAACAACCATATCGCATACGCCGTTTCTGATATAGTCAAACGCCATACCTGCTGCAGAAGCTCCCGAAGCACAGGCTGCCGATGAAACCGATACGCTGCCCTTTACTCCGAATATCTTTTTTGTATATGAGATATAATCGTTCATTGAAGCAAGAGAACCGCTGTTTGAAATGCCCTCGGATTTTTCTGCGCTGTGCTTATACGCATTATCCGTCGTTGACAAAAGCGTACCTATACAAAGCCTGCATCGTCCTCCGGCTGCGGAAATATATCGGGTATCAACGCCTGCATCCGCAAGCATTTCGACAGATGACAGACGAATAAGCTCATAAAGCCTGTTTTCCTCCGAAAGCTCGCACTCACCGAAACGGTCTGTCAATAGTCCGTCTGTATTAAATGCTGTACATTTTTTTATACCCGATATTCCATTGGTACAAGTCTCAAAAAGCTGTTCTTTACCCGACGCATTGCCGGCAACAGCACCTATACCGGTAATAACTGCTCTCTTCATAATATTATCCTATATGCTTTCTTATATAATCGGCTATCATATTTACGGTAAGAAGATTTTTGGCTTCTTCGGGAGGAATATCAATCCCCCACGTTTCATAAATAGTTACAATAAGCTCCAGCGTGTCCAGAGAGTCAAGTCCCATACAAACGCCCTCGGTGGTGCGGTCAAAGGTAAAAATAGGCGAATCAAAGGTGAAGCCCTCAATATCCGACTCGGAAATATCCATTTTTTCCAGAAGCTTTTCATATATCTTGTTTTCAAGATTTTCGAGATTTTCCATATAAAACATCCTTTATATTTTTTTACTGTTGTAAAAAATGCACACGAGCGGTCCGGCACGTCATTCCCGTGTGCATTTTGATTTCAATTTACCCGATATAATTTCATTATCAAGCAAACAATACAATTACATCTTCTTACTTTTATCATGAAGATAAATTTCCGGATCATCATGTTCCGGATCATAAGGATCATAAATATAATAGCGGCTTCCTCCCGAAACCTTATCCAGCTCATCATCGGAAATTTCTTCGCCTTCTCCTGCGAAATATGACTTTGCTTCGTCAAGAGTGATCGCAAAGCCAAGCTTCTCTGCTATCTTGCCAATCTTAAGAAGCTCCTCATCGCTGAGTTCACTGATATTCTTGCCGCCGATAACCGCTTCAAGCTCTGCCTTTGCCGACTCGTCTGCCATTGCCTTGGTATAAAATTCTGCAATTTTGTTCATAAGAAAAACCTCCAAATAAAAATTTTTATATTAACTTGTGCAGATGTTTTCCGCACAAATAATACTCGCTGTTGTTTTATTCAAAACAAACATACGATTCAGAATGATTGTGGTGCGAAGTAATTCTGTCAAGAATCTTTTTTCGAAATGCATTTGCATGCTCGTTATCCGAATCTATTGAATAATATGCTCTTTTGACATTAAACCTTTTCAGATTTTCCATCGCCTTTGCATATGGAAGGAATATCACGCCCGTACCCCGGTATTTCTCTGCTGCGGAATTCTGTTCAAAGATCACATACCCCGATTTAAAAGAGCGCACAAGGCAATATGCTGCCAGATGACCGTCCTTTTCTGCAATAAAGCTCATATCGGGATTCATATTCTTGTATTTATTATCAAAATACTGCCGTGGATAAAATACTGCCGTGGATAAAGATGATTTTTAAACTCATTTTCATGAGAATGATAAAGCTCGTCCAGAAGCTCGGGGGAGGATTCGGAAAACAAGCGGCATACAAAGCCCTGCCGTTCAAGCATTTCGGTCAGCTTATGCCCTTTTTCATGCATATACCTTTCCCACTCGGCATAGCCGTTTTCATCGCACTCATACATTTCACAGGACTCTTCACATTTAAATCCCAGTTTTTTCAGAGCCGCGCTTACAAAGCCGTACGATTTTGCTTTTACAGACATAACGCATATTACAGGCAGTATCTTATTATCCTTAAAGTACTGCATAAGCTCCGTAAAAATACCGGTATCCCGCTTGTTTTCGACAGTGTAAGCGTATAAAACATTATAATGTTCCAAAAAACGCTCATAGCAAAGAAATCCTGCTGCCGCTGCGTCCTCATACAGAATAAGAATTTTTCCGCCGCCTTCCAAAGCTCTTTTCACACTTCCGTCCGTTTGTGCATTTCTGCACATTCCAAACAGAAATATGTAATCAATATAAGAAGCTTCTTTTATTTCACGCATAATTATTCACTCTTTCATTTCAAAAATCAAACAACGGAACAACTGCCTTTCCCGCTCTGCTTTATTTTATACAACGCCGAGTTAGCACTTTTTACAAGCTGACATAATCATTTATTCCCGAACCGACCATTGCCGCACCTATGCCGGAGGATAAATGCTTATACGGATATTCCTTTCCAAAATATCCTTCTATATCTTAACATTACTGCTTCCTATTTTTTTCTTGTCATATAGGCTATCACATACGAAATATATCGGAGTGATTACCCTTAGGAAAATTCATCTTTTTATAAAAATTGGAAAATACAATGTTACATATTCCATAATATAGAATACCACATTTCGCCCGGGACGTCAAGACAATTTACATCATTTTTTATTATACAACATCACTTTCGCAAACCCTGCGTTTGCCCTACAAAACAGCCTGGTTTGTGCTTCAAAGACTGAGAAGTGCAATGTCAAACCGTGAAAACAAGTACATTTTAGAAGGCATTGTTGAGCTTGATGATACCTACATCGGCTCATCGGATCACGGCAAAAAGCGTGGACGGGGTACAAGCAAGATGAAAATAATGGTTGCTGTCTCCAAAACAGCAAATGGTGCTCCAAAGTTTGTGAAAATGAAGGTTTTGCCTAATCTTAAAGGCGTTACGATCGGCAAATTCGCCAAGCATAATATTGCTCAGGACAGCATTATCGAAAGTGATAATTACAGTTCTTATCAAAAGCCGTTGGCAGATAAATACTTCCACAAATACGAAACATTTGCAGCAGATAAGAAAATGCTGGTATGGGTTCACACTTTGATTTCCAATATGAAAGCCTTTATCGGAGGAACTTATCACGGCATTGAAAGAACTTATATGCAGCTGTATCTTGACGAGTTCGGCTTTAGATTCAACCGCCGAAATTTCAATGAAAATCTCTTTGAAAGGCTGGCTTTGGCTGCTGTTAACTGTCATTGGATTCGTGATGAGTAAAGTACATAATCATATAAGTTTATTAAATTTATCGAATGCTTCACTTGCTGAAATATAATTATCCATGTTTAAATCTCCTAAAAGTTACATTTTGTATTGATTTTCTTATTCCATTCATCTGCTGTTCCATTTTTCCCATATGCAATTAAAGCAGATCGTAAATCATCAATAAATCCCTCTTCAGTATTGTATGGGAAAACGATACTACTGCACGCATAGTGCTTTGGAATATCCCAAATAAGTGTATTTTTGTTCTCCCAGCTATATCTGAATTGTACAAGATATTGTTTTTTTTTCCATATGAAGACAAAAACATTTTCTTCATAATAATCTCGGAGGTAATATACTCCAAAAAGATAAATTTTTCTTTCTTTATCAATAGTCCATTCCCAAGGATTCTCTAGTTTCATAGTTGTCAAGATCTGCCCCATTGAACAGAGATGATAACTAATTCCCCATGAATTAACTTCTTTTTGTTGATCAAGTGTTAATTTTTCATTTACAAATGCCATAATAAAAACCTCCAAATATAATTATTGATATTTTAAGTATGTCATAAAAAAGTTCGCAAGTCAAGCAAGCTATCCACATTTCATATAAAGTGAATCGACCAGTAATACTGCACAAAAGATTCATGAAAATCAGGCTGTTTTTTACAAATTAAATTTAGATCAAGAGATAAATATTGACAGCAGTATTTTTCATGATATAATTTTGATGTACTCGAAAAAACAGGATATAAAGCAGTATAGCTATGTAGCAGTCAAGCAACGCAGTAGCTATATATTGTCTCATTGAATTTTACGCGCTTTTCGATGTTTTTTCGAAATGCGCTTTTGTTTGAGAGGAAACTTAGTTATGAACGAACAGTTCAAAGAAAAATTGATACGAAGTTATTGACCAGTACTTTTCTGTTAAATTTGACGGTATACTATTATACGACTGAATAGAAATCGAAAATAGCGGAAAATCCATCTATACAATATTTTGCAGATCATCAATATAGGAATAAAATCTATCTGATTCAATAACAGACATTCTCCTCTGAATTGAAGAACCACACTACTTTAATACGACGCCTAACCCCTGATTCACCACGAATCAGGGGTTTAAATTTACATACGATCAACAAACTAACAAAAAATGCAAGCAACTATCACCGTCCAGAACTTTGCATTTTTCATCTGCGTATCACGCTCGCTTTTGTATCCGTAAGTTCTTCGTTTATTACAAAATCATTTTCAATACCCTCTGTAATATAAATGCCGCCGTCCGATGTAACGATTATCATTTCAAAGTCATCGCTTTCTTTCCATAACTTTTCGGATTTGTCAAGTCCCATTACAAACAAAGACGTGGAAAGTGCGTCGCACAATTTGCCCTCCGAGCCAATGACCGTAACGGAAGCAAGTCCGCTGTCGGCAGGTTTTCCTGTTTTCGGGTCGAGGATATGCCAGTAGGTTTTGCCGTCATCTACGAAATACCGTTCATATCCGCCCGAAGTTACAACGGCACATTCGCCTATTTCAAGAGTTGCAAAATTGCCCTCTCCGAAAGGACTGCGAATTCCCACCGTCCATTTCTCTCCGTCGGGCTTTACTCCTACCGTCTGAATGTTTCCGCCGATGTCTATAAGTGCGGAGCTCACGCCGTTTGATTTAAGCCTCTGAGCTACCAGATCACCGGCATAACCCTTGCCTACTGCGCCCAGATCTATCTGCATATCGTCGGGTATCCGCACAGATCTATCATCAAGGCTGATATTCTGAACTCCCGTATTTTTCAGCAAAGCAGATATTTCCTCATCGTCGGGCACATGGTATTCGTCTGTCGTGAACCCCCAAGCAGTTAATACGGGATAAAGCGTGATATCGAATGCACCCTCTGTTCTTTCGTGCATATCAAGCGAAAATCCAAGCAGTTCTGCCGTTTGAGGGCTTACCTCCACAGCCTGTCCGCCGCTGTGATTAATTCTGTATATCTCGCTGTTTTCATCGGTCACAGACCACAGATTTTCAAGGGTGTTTATCTCGTCTTCTGCGGCTTTTAAACCATTATCCGTATCTTCGCCGTAGGCGGTCAACGTAATATATGTGTCCATTGCGAAAAAGGATTTTGATTCTTTATTAGAAGAATTCAAGCTGTCGTCAGAGCTTTTACAGGAAGTCTGAATTAAGAGAGTGATAGCGAGAAAAATATATATTGCCAGATCGGTATATAAGATTTTTTTATTCATTAATATCACCATCAACCTTTTTTGAAGTGAGTTTCCGAAGTACTGCTAAAACATAATATCCGACAACAGCAAACAATCCCATTATCGCAGCGTAGTCAAGAATAAAGCAGACAAGAGATTCGCTCATATCAAAAAAGGCAAACTGAATTTTTAACAGCAGATAGTCTGTGACATTTCTTTTGACAAATGCGTATGCTCCGTACCCTGCTGTAACAGCGGCTAAAAATCGTAAGACAACGTTGCGTACCGATGACTTTTTGGCTTTTGTAATTTTCCGAACGATTCCCATGATAACATTCCAATGCAGACCAAGGTGCAAGGACATCAGCACAAGTCCCCAATAGGAACAGAGCATATGTATTTTTCTTGCCAATGCCGCTCCGCCGTTTATGGGAAGAAATGAAAACACATATCGAGACATAACGATACCGCTGTACATAAGCCCCAGTATATTGACAAAAACAAGAACATTTACTGCCGTATTTAAAACGCGAACCGCCGGATATTTTCCTTTGAAAAGCGATGTCAACCATTTGTAATTCAGAATATGGTGCAGGATAAAAAGCAGAAAAACGCCTGCGCCTATCCATTCATGAAACCTTGCTCCTATAAGCATATATCCCATAAGCAGCGGCATTGCAATAAGCATCAGTATGTCGACCGTGAGCTTAAAAAACGTTTTGGCACTCATCGTATCATCTCACGAAGTTTGTAAAAATTGCAGGCTCTTTCTCGGGAGGTTCAACTCCTGCTTTTCTTGCCGCCTCAATACATTTCAGCATATACGACATGTTTCTGCCAAGGACACGCATTGTGTACAATCCCTCTTCGTCCTGCAAAACCTCTTCGGGCTTTGCGCCGTGTACCATATTCCAGTAGCGTGACGAAACTATAGGCATTTCCTGAATGGTGAAATATTTATTCAGCTGGTCAAACGCAGCAGTCGTTCCTGCACGTCTTGCTGAAAGAACACAGGCGGCAGGCTTTAAGTAAAACGCTTTGTTGCCGTTTCCGCCAAGCTCGGAATAAAACAATCTGTCCATAAAGGCGGTCATATTTCCGCTTGCTGCACCATAATGAACGGGAGAACCGAAAACAAAGCCGTCCGCTTCATATGCCTTTTTGCGGAACTCATTTACCGTACCGCCAAGCACACATTCTCCTGTATTTACACAGCTTTTGCAGGCTATACAGCCGCCGATGGGCTTATTGCCTATCCAGAATATTTCGGTATCTATACCAAGATCGTTCAGCGTTTTTGCCACCTCTGTAAGAGCCGTATATGTACAGCCTTTTTCGTGCGGCGCACCATTTACCAGCATTACTTTCATTAACATTCACTCCTTTTTACTTGTCAGCTATTCTGCTGCCGCCAAAAACCGCCGACATTTTCATCTCATCGAGGGCTTTATCTATTGCAGATATTTCAGACGCCGAAAGCTTTACCTCAACCGCTTTCAGATTTTCACTTAGACGCTCTGCTTTACGAGTGCCGGGGATAGGCACGATATAAGGCTTTTTGCACATCATCCACGCCAAAGAAAGCTGAGCGGGAGTGCAGTTTTTTGCATAGGATAATGTTCTTATCAGTTCAAAAAGTCCTTTATTTTCATCATAAGCCGCCGCTCTGAACTGCGGCATAGACGAACGATAGTCGTTTTTATCAAATTCATTAGCTTTTGTATACTTATCCGACAGCAAACCATTTGCCAGCGGAGAAAAGGCAACAAAGCCTATGTTCAATTCTTCAAGGATAGGGAAAAGCGATTCGTAGTTTCTGTACATCATATGATAACGATTCTGTATTGCAGTAACGGGACACACGTTATGCGCTTTTCTGATCGTGTCTTCTCCGACCTCAGACAATCCCCAATGAAGTATCTTCCCTTCTTTTATAATCAACACTGCCTCCTGCTATCGGCACTCCTGCGTGAACCTCTGAATCGGGGCACAGCTTTTCAATATCGTCAACGCTTGAACCTAAAAAACTGCCCTTGTGAGTTGATATGGGATAGATATCCTTGCCCGAAAGGTCGCAGCTTTCAAGAAATGTGAATACAGGCATTGGCATTGTGCTCCACCACACTGGATAGATAAGAATTATTTTCTCATACTTATCCATATTTTCAACCGTTGCGGACAAATCCGGTCGTGCATTGTCTGACTGTTCCTCACTGGCACGGCTTACGGTTTCCTCATAGCTTTCGGGGTACTTATCATCGACCGTGATAGCAAAAATGTCTGCGCCTGTTGCTTTTTTCAGCGTGTTCGCCATGACCTCGCAATTGCCCTCGAGTTCTCCGCTTAGATTTCTTCTCAGCGAAGCGGAGGATACTGCGTCTACGTTCTCGCTGAAATCCGTATTTCCTACTCTTGTGAAATACACGATGAGCGTTTTTTCTGAATTCGCTGCGTGAAGATATATAACAGCCGCCGTAAACACCAATATACTTATTCCAAGCAAAACGCCGGAAATAATTACAGGCAGTTTCTTTTTCGTCATATCGATCACCAAACCTTACAGATCAAGACCGGAAAGCCATGCTTTTAATTCGTCATCCGAATCGGGCACATCTTCCCTGCTTACTGTGAACCCGTCAAGAAGCTTTGCGTTTGGTTCATACTCCGAAATTTGCTCAATGGTGCTTGAAAATCCGCTGCCGCCGTGAGAGCTGAAAGGCACAATAGTTTTTCCTCCGAAGTCATATTCCTCAAAAAACGTATTCATAGCCATAGGCATATCGTACCACCATATCGGATAGCCTATGAATATTATATCATAATCATCAAGATTTTCAATATGTGAAGCAAGCTCCGGGCGTGCTCCGCTGTCACGTTCCTCTGCCGCCTGATCCACAAGCGGTTCATGATCACCGGGATACTGCTCTGCAGTTTCGATACGAAACATATCTGCGCCCGTCTCATCTGCTATTATATTCGCAAAATACTCCACATTCCCCTGAACCTTACCGTCGGCTGTAACCACACGGCTTGCGCCTGCGTCGGCGTCCGAGCCGTCCTCGGGCATTGTAAAATACGCAACAAGTATTCTGCTGTTTGTATCATTTGCAGAATTGCTCTGAACTTCATTGGAATCCGTTGATTCGGCATTGCTGTTTTCAGCTTTTTCGGACGAAACCGATGTTGTTTTATTTGATTTGGTATTATCGGAAGTTGAATTTTCCGCAGCATTTCCACAGGCGGAAAGTGTTAATACCGAGACCATTAAAGCCGTTAGAATCAGATTCTTTTTCATAGCCGTCCTCCTATCTGCATTCGTTTAAAATATAAAGTATTTCTTCACGGGTAAGCTTTTTGCAGCAGCCTGCGGTAAGAACTGCCGTGTCTGCAATAGCTTTAAAATCGGTATCTTCGCTTATTCCCATTTCCGTAAAAGTGGTGGGAAGACCTATCTCCTTTATGAAATCCGCAAGGGCTTCAACCCCTGTAAGAGCGGTTTCCTCTGCCGTTTCCATATCGGAAATCCCCCATACGTTTCTTGCAAACCGTGCAAATCTGTCCGCATTGTTTTTATAAATATGACGGTACAGAACGGGGTGGATCACCGCCAGTCCCTGACCGTGGTTGCAGTCGGTATACGCTCCCAGCTGATGCTCAATCATATGCGCCTGAAAATCGGTTACCTTACCGATTTTGAGTACGCCGTTTTCAGCCATTGCCGACGCCCACATAAGTTCCGAACGTGCGTCATAATTCTGCGGTTCTTTCAGCAGAATACGGATATTTCTGATAACGCTTCTCATCACAGCCTCGTTTATATCATCGGAAAGATTGTT
The DNA here is from genome assembly GCA_021770655.1 of Ruminococcus sp. GTDB lineage: Bacteria > Bacillota > Clostridia > Oscillospirales > Ruminococcaceae > Hominimerdicola. The sequence continues at coordinate 54,768 of JAETQO010000005.1, forward strand.
TTTATCGGGCTTTCCAAAATATGTTTCCATAGCGTGACTGAAAGTATCGAACGCTCCCGAAATGACCTGTTTCATAGGCACGGATATTGTGTAGGTGGGGTCGAGTATTGCAAAATCGGCATAAGCTCCGAAAAGCGGTCCTTTTATCTTCTTTTCTTCGTGTGTGATGACCGCTCCCGAATTCATTTCCGAGCCTGTTCCGCTTGCCGTGACAACTGCGCCCATAGGTATAAACTCGGTGGGATATCTTTTATTTTCGTTTTCCATTGTCCAGATATCCTCTTGAAGTTCTGCCTGAGCGGAAATTATTTTACAGCAGTCGATGACCGAGCCGCCGCCCACAGCGAGGATAAAATCCACGCTTTTTTCTTTTGCGAGTTCTGCGCCCTCCTGAACCTTTGCGTAGGTCGGGTTGGGCATAATACCGCTGAATTCGACTATTGTTTTACCCGCGGCCGTGAGTATCTCTTTCATTTCGCTGTAAACGCCGTTTTTCTTTATCGAACCTCCGCCGTAGGCAAGCATAACGGTATTTCCGTATTTTGATAGCTCTCCTTGCAGTTTTTCCGCTGCTGAATCCTTACCGAAATATACTTTGGTCGGATATGAAAACGTAAAATTGTTCATAAAAAATCCTCCTTGACAGAAAACATATTGTATTATATAATTAGTATAAAACATAAAGCTAACTCGAGGTCAAGAGTGTATTTGACAGTTTACAAAAAATTAATTATTGGAGGAAAAGAAAAATGACATATACCATAGGAGAAGTTGCAGAAAAAATGGATCTTACTATCCACACTCTCAGATACTACGACAAAGAAGGACTTCTGCCGTTTGTTGAGCGCACCGAAAGCGGCAGACGGATATTCAGCGACAGAGATATTATTCTTCTGAGTACTATAGAATGTCTGAAAGCAACGGGAATGTCGTTAAAAGATATTAAGCAGTATGTTGACTGGTGTGTTGAAGGCAAAGAAACTGTGCCGCAGAGATACGAGCTGGTGAAGAATCAGAAAAAAGTCCTTGAAGATCAGATGACGCAGTTACAGAAAATGCTTGACGCTATCAACTTCAAATGCGATTTTTACAAGCGTGCTATTGAAACCGGTTCTACCGATCTGTGCGACAGCGAACGCAAGGAATGGGCAGATAAGGTCATTAACGGCACATTCAACCGCTAAAGTAAAATAACCGATTATTGTATAATACAGTTTCAGCCGCCCGTTGCAAAGGCGGCTGATTTTTATAGATTTTATAGATCAAGACACCAACTATTCTTTGCCGACTAACGGCTTTGTGAATACCTAATATTGATCTGCCTGTGCTTTTTACGCCTTTTCGTACTCAGGCTGCCAAGCCGCAAATCCTGCAAGAGCATCATCGGTACGGTTATAATAACGAACACCCTTGTCAAGTGATGCGATCTCCTCCATTTCATCATCAGTCAGAGTAAAGTCGAGGATATCAAGATTGTCCTTGATATGGGCGATATTCTTGCTGCCCGGAATGACAACAAAGCCTTTCTGCGTATGCCAGCGCAGAATTATCTGTGCCGGAGATTTGCCGTATTTCTCGCCGAGCCTTTTGAATACAGGCTCTTCAATAAGCGATTTATCGCCGTGTCCAAGGGGATACCATGACGTCAGCTTTATTCCGTACTCGTTCAATTTCTTACAAAGCTCATTCTGAGCAAAATATGGGTGCGCCTCGACCTGAATAAACTGAGGAACGATCTCCCACTTGGTTTCCAATTCTTCTATGTATTTGCCCTCAAAGTTAGAAATGCCGATAGCTTTGATTTTTCCCTCCTTATATGCCTTCTCCAACATTCTGTATCCTGCAAGCCAGTTTCCGGAAGGCTGATGAAGATATAAAAGGTCTACATAATCAACGCCGAGACGCTCCAGCGTTTCATCGACCGCATTTTCATTCTCATATTCGCTCGGCCAAAGCTTTGTTGAGATGAAGATGTTCTCTCTGGCAACGCCGCTCTCCTTTATTCCACGTCCGCAAGCCCGCTCATTAACATAAGCTGCGGCGGTATCAATACAGAAGTATCCCATTTTGAGAGCCTCTCTGACACTGACTTCGGCGTCTGCCGGCGAAATCATAAAAGTTCCGATCCCTATTACCGGGCACTTGTTTCCATTGTTAAGCGTTACAAATTCCATGTTATATCCTCCTAGTTTATTTAAGTGCCGCTCCGTCTTTGAAAGCGTTTCCGACTTTTTCGCCAAGCTTGTAATATCCATGACCTGCCGTATCGTAAATGACAGGGAAGAATTTTTCAAGTGTCACGTCGCCGCCGCTGAGAATGCTTTCGTCAGCACTTACATTTTTTATTTTGCCGAGATATTTTGATCCGTCGATCACTTTCACAAGCTCACATTCAAGTGCAAGTGGCAATTCATTTATTACGGGAGCGTCTACAAATTCGCTTTTGACCGTTGTAAATCCTGCTTTTTCAAGCTTGTCCGGCTCTGCGTTTGCCGATACTATTCCCACATAATCGCAGGCAACAACATGGTCGGCGTCGGCGATGCTTACGGTAAAAGCCTTTTTCAGCCTGATATTTTCCGTGGTTTTGTGACTGCCAAGGTCGATGATTATTTCATCGCCGCCTGCTATTCCGCCCCACGCAGCGTTCATAGCGTTTGCTTTTCCGTTCTCATCATAAGTGCCGATTATCATTACCGGCTGAGGGAACAGGTATGGTTTTACTCCTAGGTTTTTTCTGCTCATATCAGCACTTCCTTTATATTTTCTTTGATTTTATTATATCACGACATACATTGAATGTACAATATTACTTTATCATAGTGCTATAATTAATACTTATACTATTCTCTTTGGTTTCAGAGCGTATAAATATATCTTCTGCTTCTGAAATAACCTGATTGCTTTCTGTAGAATCATCTTTCGTCAGTGTACTTGTTTCAATATGGTTTATTTCAGTATCAACATTGATATCAGGAGATTTTCCACATGCAAACTTAAATACCGTCAACGTCAGAAAAGTACAAATAAACTGTTTTCTCATATTACTTTCCGTAACCCAGACCGTTCACCCACTCTTTGACCTCGTCCGACGCACCTTCAACATCGCTTTCATGAACAGACAAACCTTCCTCGATAACATTTGCATTTGGTTCAAGCTCTTTTATGGTATCTATAGTTCCGGAAAAACGGCTGCCGTTTGCAGAATTGAAAGGAACTATCGTCTTGCCGCTGAAATCGTACTCGTCGAAAAAGCTGTACATTACCTGAGGCAGATCATACCACCATGTGGGATATCCTATGAAGATAACGTCGTAGTCGTCGAGGTTTTCTATGCGGCTAGTCAGCTCGGGGCGTGCGTTGTCGTCCTGCTCTTTCTGAGCGTAATCAATAAGCTTTTCGCCGTCTCCCGGATAGTCAACCGAGGTCTGTATCGAAAACAGATCTCCGCCTGTTGCGATCTGTATCATATCCGCCAGAGCCTTCATTCTTCCTCGTCCGTCGGAGATAACGCTTGCCGAAGCGCTGGCGTCAACGTCGCTGTTTTCAGCCACCGCAAAATATGCGATAAGTATATTGCTGCCACTTGGCTCTCCTCCGTCGTTTACAGCGGCAACTTCCGACTTTGGTGCAGATCCGGAAGAAGTCTTTCCACAGCCTGTCAATGCTAACAAAGAAACAGCAGTAACAACAGAAATGGTTTTCAAAAATTTTTTCATTCAAATCACCTCAATCATGTATTTTACAATTAATAAGCTTTCTTGCCGTGTGCGCACAGCGATGATCAATTATCTCGCTGTGTCCTTGATCCAAAGACTCAATTCTCCGCATTTCCTCGTCCGTCAGAGTGAAATCATCTAAACTGATGTCTTCAATGCGGTGTTCCTCGCAGGTCGACTGAGGAATTACAGCTATTCCGTTCTGTAAATTCCATTTCAAAGCTATCTGCGCTGTTGATTTCCCGTGAGATCTTGCTATTTCGGAAAGTATCGGATCGTTAAAAATATTCTTCTGACCCTCGCACAAAGGTCCCCATGCCTGGGGCTGACAGCCGTAATTTTTCATATCGGATATTGCTTCACGCTGCGAAAAATACGGGTGAATTTCAATCTGATTTACCATCGGTGAGGTATCTGTATTGAGCGAAAGGTCTACTATTCTTTCGGGCGAGAAATTTGAAACTCCTATTGCCCTTATGTATCCCTCTTTCATCAGCTTTTCCATTGCTCTCCACGAACCGAAATAGTCGCCGTAGGGCTGGTGTACGAGGTATAAGTCCAGGTAATCAAGTCTAAGATTTTTCAGCGACCGATCAAATGCTTTTATTGTATTTTCATAACCTGCGTCCTGAACCCACAGCTTTGTGGTCACAAACAGCTTTTCTCTGGGTATTCCGCTTTCTTTTATCGCTCTGCCTATGTCCTCCTCATTAAAATATGACGCCGCCGTATCTATAAGACGAAACCCAAGTTTTAAGGCGTTCAGAACGTGTTCCTTGCAGTTATCCCTCAGCATAAACGTGCCGAAACCAACGCTGGGCATTTCCACATTATTGGATAGCTTTATATTTTCCATTTTCATTCTCCTCATTGTGTTTCTGTAGATAATTATACAGCCAAACTCATGAAAAGTACAATATCAATTTAGCATAGCGCTATAAATTTCGCTTATACTTTATATTGACAACGCACCGTAAGCATGGTATCATATAAAAAATAAAGGCGGTGTTTTTATGATCGAAATTTATATGCTTGCTCAGCTTATTGCGATAGCCGACAACGGAACGATGTCGAAAGCCGCAGAGCAGCTGCACCTTTCGCAGCCTGCTCTCAGCAGGACAATAAACAAGCTTGAAAATATTATGCAGGTCAGGCTTTTTGACCGCAGCAAAAACAAAATAGAGCTTAACGAGAACGGCAGGCTCGCTGTAGAATATGCACGAAAGGTAATAAAGGATTCGGAGGATATGATAGATCAGATCCGTGCATTTGATGAAAGCAGACGCACTATTTCCGTCACCTCCTGCGCTCCCGCGCCTATGTGGCTTATCGTGCCGATATTATCCGAACTTTATCCCAATATGAAGGTATCGACGCAAATGAGGTATCACGAAAATTTTGAAGACGAGCTTGTCAGCGGCAAATGTCAGCTGCTGATAACGCCTTATCCGTTTGACGATCCCAATGTGAAATGCTTCAGATTTTTTGAGGAGAAGCTGTTGTTGTCCGTTCCGCCTGCTCACCCGCTTGCGGCTTATCCCGAGATATCCCTTAGCGACCTTGAGGGCGAAACAATGCTGCTCTACTCCGATATAGGATTTTGGCATGCGATGCACAAAACCAAAACTCCCAACACGAAATACATTCTTCAAAGCGAATATGAAACTATGACCGAGCTTGTAAAGGCTTCTGCTCTGCCCTCCTTCGCTTCAAACATTACGCTGAAAATGCGTCAGGAAGAACTTCGCAACTCAAACCGAGTGGCAATCCCCATAAAAGACAGCGAAGCAAAGGCGACTTTCTACTGCTGCTGGAACAAATCGGACAACAAAAAATTCAAGGCGTTGGAGCATCATTTTCAAAAAGAGAATGAGTGACAATTGCCTGTGCTTCAAGCCGCTCCACCCCGAGCCAAAAGCCTAAATGCATTTTGGGGAAATAATATCAGGCTTTCGCATTTAAAATTATGGTATGCAACCATTTCAGCATATTCTTATAAGGTTCAAAGATCTGCTGTGAAAATACTTTTATGCAAGTCACGGCGAACGGCAAGAGTGGGCAATTTGACCGTGCAGTGAGGGCAGGTGGGACGGCATATATATGGTTAGAGAGAATGATCTTATTATGTTAACGAAATGCTCTGCAAACATATCAGTTTACAGAGCATTTTAAATTAAGCTACATTGAGATTATTCAGCAATTCACCGGAATTATCATCAAAAACAAAGATATAATCACCGCAGAATTCAAATGTGTATGAACAGTCGTTTTGTATCTCATCTGCCGTCTGTTTGAAGATGTAATACCCGATTCACTTTATATGAAATGTGGATAGTTTGCTTGACTTGCAAACTTTTTATGACATACTTAAAATATCAATAATTATATTTGGAGGTTTTTATTATGGCTTTTGTTTTTGAGAAAGTTCCTGAAAAGGATTATGAGTTTTTTAAATCTATGGGATTGAAAAATTTTTGGGGAACTGATTCACTTTCACTAAGTAAAGGTGACACAACATGGTGTGCAAATCGCGAAAAAAATGCATATTTAGTTGCTATTGGTGGAGGTCATGCAGATATTCCAGAATATCATGATTTGTGGTGGAATGGACATATAGTAAGAATGGAGACACTTGAAGCAGGGAATGGCAATTATGATACTGGTGTAAATATTATCTGGATTATAAAAAAAATACCTATTCCCAGAAGCATTTGGATTTACAAGGATGATGTATTACAAATGATTAACGAGGCTTTTTCCGTAGATTTAGATTGGTGCAGAGCTGAGCATTTAAAATCAATTAGTGTAAAAATAGAATGTGAACCAGAAATGGTGGAGGAGAAATAAAAATTATTTTAGAAATTGAAGGAACGGAGATTTAAATATTATGTAAGCTTATCACTTGTTTAGAGTTCGCCCGATTCAGTTGAAAACTTCAAAAGATGTTTATTCCTTGCTGCAAGCAGTACAAAGATGATAGTTATTTTCAATAGCTTGCTGTTCCGATTCAAATGGAATAATTTTAGTTTTATCATAAGGTATATATTTACAGTGAGGATTGGTATGATATACCTTTTGATTTTTGCTGGTTGTATTTGCAATAATCATTTTAGCATTCATAAAATCGACAAATTGACTTTGAAAATTTTGTAGGGCAACCGGAGAATGAACATTTGGAAGGGGTAATACTTTGGATGTCAAAGCTTTAAGCTCGGACACTTTCTGTATCTTAATACTTGTTTCACTTGTAGTAGGATAAAACAACATATAAAAATCACAATTCCAATGTCTTTGCAGTATGTCCAAACTCTGATACTTTAACTTGTCGCCCTTAACATATAAAGAAATATTTTCTTCTTCTATGGTGCTTGCATATCTTTTAACAGAACCAATACTATGTTTTTTTATTTCAATAATAGCTTTTGGACAATAATCTTCATCAAAGAGAATAATATCTGCATCGCCCGGATATATTGCATCACCTTTATAACCTATTTTATTATTCCACATACTTAAAAAGTATTCTAATGAAGTTGTAGACAATTTTAGTCCTTCCGAGTCCATACGTACGCTTTTGTAGTCAACTTTATATGAATGAATTAAACCAATTAATTCCTTTACAGACATTGGTGAGACGGGATTAGCACCGTTATTTTCTTCAAATTTCTTAACATCAAACAAGATAACTTTATTATTGTTATCAATCCAAGCGTCTGTCGGGATTTCAGGTATCAAAATATATGAAAGATTAATACCATTTTTATAGCAAAAGTTCTTAACGGTTTCAAATTTATCTTTTCCGTCGCATTTTATTATAGAGTCCATTATTTCATTCGGTTCAATAGTAAAACCTGAATATATAACTCGTTTTACCCATGCAATTGGCTGAAATGTATTATTACTCCAATTTATAAAGAAATCAAAAGTCGTAGAATATAGTGATTCATTTCTAAAATATTCAGTATCAAACCATTGCATGGGATCTCCGCAAATAGGATTAGATTCTGCAAGTTTGCTTCTATTGGTAGATAAAGAATGATACGGTATTTTTAATTTCATATAATTTCCCCCTCATAAATATAATGCGTAAATTAAGGCAACACCGCACAACTACCGCCTAACGGCTTTGTGTACGTCTAACTTGCCAATTTTCCGTTATCCGCACACAATAGTTGTGCGGTGTTGCCTTAAATTTATAATTTGTAAACATTGTAAATTTAAGCTTTTTACGCTTTTGTTGTCTAAAATTCCGAATAATTGTCATCAATAAAAACCTGTGGAAAACTCTGTGTCATCGAAGCATCTTTGTAGGCATTTACCCAAGCATATTTTACAACCTCGCTCATACTGTCGTTAACTGCTTCAAAATGCTTGGCCGCACACCTGATTTTTATTTTTTCGTCTTCATTAAGATCACCGGCATCTTTACCCCACTTGGTTTCAGCGATAAAATACATTGCAATTTCATCGTTATTTTTCTGATACACAATCGCCCAATCGGGAGAGTAATTTCCTGCCGGCGTTTCTATGACAAAGCCACCTTTTTTTAACTTAGTATACATAAGAACATTCACATCATCGTCAAGAGCCTTTGCAAATTTCAACTCTCCGTCACTGTCGAACTTGTATTTGAGGTTCATAGCCCTCTTGTGAGACGGATTGGGAGTGAACAGACAGCGGATTTCATCTTCATTAACGATCTTATCGACTTCAAAGATGTCATTTTCAGATGCGCCTATCCCCCCTATGAGTTCCGCTGTAAGAAAATTTTTACTCTTAGAAATAACAAGCTGCTGCTTAATTATTCTGATAGCCTCTTCAAGATAATCTTGATTATTGATCCTGCTGCGTGTATTATCTGATAACTTATTGATGATCTTCACAATAGCAAGTCTCGGCAGCATGGTGTGAAACATTATTGTATTTACAAGCTCAAAAAGTGGTCTTTGAGCATACGAAACAGTGTGGTCAGTACTGTCCTCAATCTGTTTTTGAGAATTACCCATCTGCATTTTTCGGAACTCATTGAAGTCTACGTCTGCATTTGTAATCTCAAACTTGATATAATCGTTTTTCTTAGCAAGCTGTCTTTCAATCTCAGACGCCGTTTCACTGATGAATTTATCCTTGTCAAGTTTATACCGATAAACTGAACGCTTTTGCAATATAGCTAGCAGATTACGATACATTTTTCCGAATTCTCCATCGGTGACATACTTTTGAACATCATTTTCAAATGGTTCCTCATCGTCACCGTTGACTATCTCGATTTTCTTACTTCCCTTATCCTGCATTACTTCAACAAAAGACTTGATTATCTTATTGGAATGCTCTATCAAAGTAGGATCGTTAAACAAGATATCTTGAAAATTTTCTTCGGCGTTTGTAAGAAAGATTTTACCGGATTCATCGATCCTTACAGCTCCTGATGCTATGAGTTCTCGTTTAAATGCATCACAAGCTCCTTCAACCTTTTCAGCCGGAATACCCGCTTTAATCATTGTTGTTATGATAACATCAGCACTAACTTCATTCTGATTGAATCCTGTTGAAGCATTATAATCGCTCTGTAAGGAGCTTGCAAAATGATCATAGTAATCATTAGCCACAACAGTAAGCTCATTTACATTCTCGTCATAACATCTTGCACCCGTAATATCAACAGGCAGTCTGAGACCTCTGCCAACTTCCTGTTTTTTAGCAATATCACTGCCGCCCTCTTTGAGCGTAACAAGCACAAATATATTCGGATTATCCCAACCCTCACGTAAAGCGGAGTGAGAAAAGATAAACGAAAGCGGTTCGTCAAAACTGAGAAGTTCATCCTTTTTATTGAGAATAAGGTCTATACCTCGATCAACGTCTTCCTGAGCCTTTGCTTTCAAAATTACGTCTTCATCGCTGAAATTGCTATTCCACCCCTCAACGTCAACAGCTTTATTCTTTTTATCAACTGCAAAGTATCCCTCACGTACTTTAGCAACTGGAATATCAGGATTTAAAATGGAAAACTCTTTGGGGTACTGCTGTAAAAGAGCCGTATTGATAAGGTTTGGCTGAGAGCGTATTTCTTCAAACACCCTGTCGAATATACGCAAATATTCACCTCTGCCGTCTCTATCATCACTGCGGACTTTTGCAACTGAGTCAACAAAAAACAATGTTAGGACTTTGATTTTCCTTCCGCAGGCAAGAATTTCTGCCTGTTTCTGAATATGCGTCTTAATAGCGATTTTCATTTGCTTTTCAACAACTGAAGAATGATTTGCTTTATCATTACTTTCGCCTTCGTCAAGATACAGAATATCGCCTGTATCTGTGCTGATTTGCAAGAGATCTTTTTTTCTCGGCTGAGTGGCTATGTACCAATTATGATACTGCGGCAGACCTCCGGAAAGCTCTTCAAGAGATACTCCGCCGTCTACGTCAAATTTCATACAGCGAATGCTTTTCCCCTGCTCCTTATGAAAAATCTCTATCCTTGCCTGTAAACCGGAAGTAAATCCTACATAGCGGATATACGGAAAATCTTTAGGCGTAAGGCTGTGAACAGTTGTCACCCTAATTCTCTTAACAAGCTTTTCTTTATACGCATCATAAGAGTCAAGTCTGAATATGGGGTTGTAAAGGTTCTTGTGAGTTGCCGAATAACGCAGTATCATAGGCGGATTCAGTTCCTCTATCGCCTTTAGCGACGCCGTCTTTTTTCTACCGTCTCCATCAAGCTTCTGCGGTTCATCTATAATAATTATAGGTGCAATATCTCTTATATCATTCCAAACCACAACTCCGCTCTCGCTTGCTTTTCTCAGTCGGTTCTGCTCTTTATTGAAAGAATGATTCGTAATAAGCATTATAGAAAGATCAGTGCTTTCGATCAGTTTAGATGTAACGGTGTCAGTAGACACGCTTTTATCAAACACAAAGAAATGCTCTGATATGTCGATATTATTGAATTTCGGTTTGAAATATTCCGCAAAGGTTTCTATCGATTTTTTTACACCCATGAGGATAGGATTTGACGGAACAACAATGATAAATTTCTTGAATTGTCCGCCGAATTCACTCCAAAGCCGGAGTATGGTTTTAAGGTAAACAAAAGTCTTTCCTGTGCCTGTTTCCATTTCTACAGTAAACTGCGGAATACTGCCGACAATTTGATCGTCTTTGAATAATCCGTTTCTGTACTGAACGCTCTGCAAATTCTGAACAAGCCTTGCTCCTGCATTAAAACGCACATTTGCTTCGGGACGACTGTTCATTCCCGGAAGTTCCTGTCGTGCAACACTGTAAATACTGCTTACGGAGTGTCGTTCGATACCTTTCAATAAATCGATAACAGAATTTACAGCGTCTTCCTGATATGAAAGCTCCTCGATCTGAAATTTGATTTTATCACTCAAGGCTGTTCGCTCCTTAAATAAATTCAACCGTATAGTTGCTGTACTTTTTCTTTCGTTCTTCCTCGGTCTGATGATTACAGATAAGAGCAGACAGCTTTCTGAAAGTAACATCTTTCAGCTCAATATCATCATTAAACGCACTGTCACGGAGAATAAACTTCGCCGGAACAGGCTCAATACCGGCAAGTCTTTCGATAAGGCTGTCGTCAATTTCAGGCTCTAAACAAACAACAAACATATCTGCAAAAATATATGTGCGGTTACTGATTTCAGGTATATTTTTTATAGGCGCAGAAAGCGGTATACCGTACTGGCGAAGCATGATTTCATAAACGATATCCATATCGTTGTGACCTGCCGTAAAGTCAAGATTATCCTTATCTCCTGTACTGTAATCCTCGTCAGTGAGTTTTCTGATTTCATCATCGTCGGCGGTATTCCAACGGATAGTCGTACCGCCTAACTCAAAGACTTTGAAACCGTCATCAAACACGGCTTCGGGGTTGTCCTTGTGGATTTTTTCTGCGGCTCTGCGAATCCGCTCTTTGCCTATTTCACAAATGTTTCTGAATCCCTGATTAAATGCGACTTTACAAGCTGCCTTTGCCACCTCATTACCATTTTTATCAAAAGTGTATGTAAGCTCAGGCAGTTGGATTAATATGAATCTTCTGTGACCATTATCCTCTGAATTTAACTTCATAAGTGCATGTGCCGTACTTGCAGATCCGGAAAAGAAATCAAGCACAATGTCATTTTCTCTGACATTACCAACTTTTATGAGTGACCTTAATAATTCTACAGGCTTAGGATTACTGAATATATTTTTAACTCCAAAAAGTTCAGTCATACAATCATTTGCACCTTGATTATGTCCAAATTGTTCATGTGACCACCAGTTAGTCGCACACTGCCCTTCTTCTTCACGTTCAAATTGATAGTATTTTTTCCTTGGCATTCCATCGCCGCCTTTTGGAAAATATATTCTTCCTTCGGCAAGATATTCCAAATAAGTCTTTTCTTCCCCCATCCATTCACCTTCAAGAATCTTTCCTGTCGGAGTGGTAATTGTATATCTGCTTCCTGACTGATCAGAACCTGTTTTCCACGGCTTACTTGCCCACGCTCCTTTGGGATCGTTATCAGGATTAGAAAATGTAGTTGTAAGATCAAGTTTTCCAACTCCAACTGATTTCAAGTAAGCACTGTTTTTAGCAAAAACGAGGATATGTTCTGCCACAATCCCTATCATTTTAGTTTTATCATTAGGCTGATTATGCCTCCTTCGCCAATGGATATGTCCTTCAAAATTTGCCTGACCAAATATTTCAATGCAGATCTTTTTCAAATTTTCAACTTCGTTGTCATCAATTGATATAAATATCACACCGTCCTCCGTCAAAAGTTCTCTTGCAACTTTTAGCCTTGGATATATCAAGTTCAGCCAATTAGTATGATACCTGGCGCTGTCCTTTGAGCTTTTTTGTAATCGCTCGTTTTCAATAATATCACCTGATAATTCTCCTAATTCATCATCACTGATAGAAAACTTGTCCCGATAAACAAAATCCCCATTAGTATTATACGGAGGATCAATGTATATCATCTTGATTTTTCCGTGATAATTTCGTCGGAGCAGTTTCATAACCTCTAAATTATCGCCCTCTATGTAAATATTCTCGGTAGTATCTGTATTAAGGCTTTCCTGCGGTTTATAGCGTAGGGTTTTTCCAAACAGATCTGCCTGTGCCCCTTTCTTCGCCGCCTGCTTGCCTGCCCAGGTAAAGTCATAGTGCTCGAAGCCTGCCTCAACAAAGTCACCCAATTCTTCTTTGAGCGCTGTAAAATCAATCTTACCGTCCTTTATCGCTTCAGGGAAACACTGCCCTACAAGTGAGAGAAAAAGTTCTGTGTTTACTTTTGTTGTGCCCTGTGCTCCCAAAATCCCCTTGGTAAGCTTAGGATATTCGTTCATCTGAATTCCTCCATATTATTATCTTGTTGATCACTGAACCAACAACGGCTGCGATTAACGTTGCCTCGTCTCTTCTCTCATCACAAGGTATTACATCTAAGTATTATATCACATTTCAACAAAAAAAGCAATACAGCTATTCAGACTTTCACGGAAATCAATTTTACATAAAGA
>JAETQO010000057.1 GCA_021770655.1 Ruminococcus sp.
CCCGCAGGAGCGAAATCCCCTTACTTTAGGAGCTCCGAAAGGGGTGAATTTCAAAACAGTCCGGTGGACTGTTTTGAAAGAGGGGAAGCCCTGCGATAGAGGGCTTCCCCTTGTTTGCCATCAAAATTAGGTTTATCGACAAACTGAAACGAGCGGACAACCTTTCTGTCCGCTCGTCTTTATACATATAAATAGTCCGCCTAAATCAGCGTTTCCTTATATTTACTGCTCTCAACAACAAGTATGGGATAGTCGGCAAGATAAGGTTTAACAGCCTCGGGATTTTCATCGGCATATTTGAAAATCTGCTCCGAAAGCTCCCTTGCGACCTCCATTATTTCCCCGATAGGCTTTTTCGTCACCACGGGACATACGGGAGAAAGGGTAATGACCTTCGTATCGTTAAGCGCCATTACTCTTAAAGGCCATATCTTGCAGTCAAAAGGCTTGTCGTCCCCCAGAATACAGCCCTTATCGCTGTCAAGCAGAGAGCAGTAATACAGATCGACGTCCTTTTCTTTTTTCATTTTAAGCAGGAAATGTTCGCCTTTTTTCACAAACTGCTGTTCGGGAGCGTACTCCTGAAGAATTTTGCTGGCAAGGCTTGGAGTAATGCAGGGCGTTTCCCACAGATCGTAGCTGTCAAACGTACAGCAGAGCTTGCATTTAGCGCATTCGTCCTTGGATAAAATTTTAGATAGCATTTTATGTCACCGCCGAATCTTTTTTGATGTTCAGTCAACAGCGCACAGCAATTTCAGTACGCCTTTTAAGGCAGCACCGCACAACTATTGTGTGCGGATAACGGAAAATTGGCAAGTTAGACGTACACAAAGCCGTTAGGCGGTAGTTGTGCGGTGTTGCCTTAATATATTTTACCATAAACCCGATATAAAATCAAGGGCAACACCGTACAAAGCCGCAAGGCGCTCTTTGTGCGTGTTGCCCAAGAATCAGTGCTTAGGAAATCTTATACAGCCGCAAATGCCTGTTTAAGATCGTCAAGAATGTCCTCAACGTTTTCAAGACCTACGGAGAATCTTATCATTCCGCCGTTTATGCCTGCCGCAGCAAGCTGTTCGTCGGTAAGCTGTCTGTGGGTAGCCGAAGCCGGGTGAAGTACGCAGGTGCGGATGTCCGCAACATGTACCTCGTTTGACGCAAGCTTTAAGCTGTCCATGAACTTAACGGCGGTGCTTCTTCCTCCCTTGATGACAAAGGAGATAACGCCCGAACAGCCGAGGGGCAGATACTTTTCCGCAAGCTTGTGATACTTGTCGCTTTCAAGGCCCGGATAAGCCACGGACTCTACCTTATCGCAGTTTTCAAGGAATTTAGCCACAGTCACAGCATTCTCGCAGTACTGTTTCATTCTTACGGGAAGAGTTTCCAGACCGAGATTGAGCAGGAAGGAGGAGTTTGCGGCAGGATAACAGCCGAAATCTCTCATGATCTGCATTCTTGCCTTTACTATATAAGGAGCGAAAGCGTATTTCTCGGTGTAAACAATGCCGTGATAGCTTTCATCGGGTTCGGTCATGCAAGGGAATTTACCGCCCGTCCAGTCGAACTTGCCGCTGTCAACAATAACTCCGCCTACTTGTACGGCGTGACCGTCCATATATTTTGAGGTGGAGTGGATAACGATGTCTGCACCCCATTCGATAGGTCTGCACAGATAAGGAGTCGCAAATGTGTTGTCAACGATAAGCGGAACGCCGTTTTTATGAGCGGCTTTTGCGAATTTTTCAATATCAAGCACGGTAAGAGCGGGGTTGGCGATGGTTTCACCGAAAACAAGCTTTGTGTTAGGCTTGAAAGCCGCGTTAAGCTCTTCTTCGGTACAGTCGGGATCAACATAGATACATTCGATACCAAGCTTTTTGAGCGTAATGCTGAAAAGATTTATAGTTCCGCCGTAGATAGACG
This sequence comes from Ruminococcus sp., assembly GCA_021770655.1. GTDB lineage: Bacteria > Bacillota > Clostridia > Oscillospirales > Ruminococcaceae > Hominimerdicola. The sequence continues at coordinate 1,930 of JAETQO010000057.1, forward strand.
TCGAAGAAATAAAGCTGTCGCCTGCTTCGCAGATATTGAGGATAGAGCAAAGCGTTGCCGCTTGTCCGCTGGAGGTGCACATTGCCGCGACGCCTCCCTCCAGAGCCGCTATTTTCTTTTCCACAGCGTCAGTGGTGGGGTTCTCGAAACGGGAATAAATAAGGCTCTTGGTAGGGTCGTCAAAAACCTCTGCGACCTCGTTGGTGGAGTCGTAAACGTATGTGGTGCTTTGCACGATAGGCACTACTCTCGGCTCGCCGTTTTTCGGAGTGTAGCCCTCATGCAGGCATTTTGTTTCGATTTTCATTTTCATCAATTCCTTTCAAATTTACTTATTGACAGTTATTTTATGCTGTTAGTTAATCTGATAAAATTATGGTTTATCTAAGGAAGCACTGATTAAAGCGAAGCGTATCAAATTCAGCCGCGTGAGTTTCATTGTTTGAACGGGGCGAATTTGATTTAATCAGTGCTTCCCTAAATATCCCTGAAGTTTATCCTTGCTCCCGTCAAAGCGCTTTCCATGACTATCCGCGCGCCCTCGGTAACGGCAACGGCGTCCTTGCAGGTCATAAGCGCTTTCTGTATGCAAAGCCCGTAAACACCGTGAAGTTCGCCTCTTTCGGCGGAGCTGTCGGCAACGTTTAAAAGCGGCTGCCACAATAGCTTTATATAGCTTTGCACAGTTTCTCCCGTAATACAGTTCCTTATCTTTCCGAATTTCTCCGAGCCTGCTGTTGCGGCGGTATATCGGAGTATCTCGCCCACATCGGTAAAGGGTTCGCCGAGCTTGTAAAGAACTCCGCCCGTAAACGACCATATCGAATGATCGTTGCCCGTCAGCAGGCTGTCGATCATGTCGCCGTAAAAATATTTTTTCCCGGACTTGTCCGTAAAAACGGTGAAAACGTCCTCCTCGCTAAGCCCCTTGTCCTCCGTATAAATTCGCCTTACGTCCTCCTGACAGGAATAGCCTGCCAGAGAGCCTATACAGCACAGGAGCGATTGAGGGTGAACGTACCCTTCGGGGCTTTTCATGGAATACAGCAGTCTGTTAAGTATTTCATTTGCGCTTTGTTTGTATTTTTCAGTTTCCATTTTTATTACCGGCCCTTTCGTTTGTTGCCGAATAGATCAGATGAGGCATATCCATTCCGTAATAATGCTTGACAAATTCCCCTTTGACGGTCATGCCGTTTCTTTCCGCAACACGGCGCGAGGGAAGATTGTTTTTTCTTATTATCGAGCAGACCTCTTTTGCGCCCAGCGTTTCAAAAGCAAATTTTTTGCACGCCTGCGCCGCCTCGGTGGCATAGCCGCAGTGCCAGAATTCCCGTCTGAAAAGATAGCCTATTTCAAGCGCCTGTCCCTGATCGGTGTTTTGTACCGTAAGTCCGCATTGTCCGATGAACTCTCCCGTTTCCCTGAGAGTGACCGCCCATAATCCGAATCCGTATATCCTGTACCGCGCAAGCTGTTTGTCCAGCCACTCTTTGACTTCTTCATAGGAAAAGGCGTGTTCATAGGCGTACATTGCTTTCTCGTCCTGTAAAATTTTGCACAGATTGTCAAAATCGTCACTGCACAGCCGTCTGAAAGCAAGTCTTTGAGTTTTCAGAAACATTTTTACCTCCGGAAATATTTGTTATCAGCTTCTTTGCCGCCGCAGTATAAAAGACTGCCAGACCGAAGCCTCCTGCAAAGCCCGTTATAAGCCTGCGGAGATTTGTGGATTGTTTTATTCCCGCCTGCTGAACGGACCAGTCTGCTAAAGTCGCTTCACAGCATATTGCGGCGGCGGACAAAGGGATATTCAGCACGACTGCCGCAGGGAAACCGCAAATCTGTCCAAGCACGACTCCCGTACATCTTGCGCATAGCGGGAATTGCCAGCCCTTGACGAAAAAACTTCTGTCCGCTCTCTGGTGACAGCCGCAGATTTCTCCTGCTTTCATTATTTTAATCCATATTTCGGTTTTTCTGTTAGTTTTCATACTTTGAATTTATGGTCGCAGTCGGGGCAGACCCAATAGGAACGTGTTTTGGATTTGCTTTCCATTCCGCAAAGTCCGCACAGCACACCCGGCAGACCGAATATGATATATCCGCATATTCCTTTGCAGAATCCGTATTTTCCGCTTTTGTAGTCCGTCTCGCTGATAAGCTGGCAGTTTGTGCCTCCGCATTTCGGACAGCGTTTTCCGCTGTATGTCATATTATCCCCACACTTCCAATCATCATTCGGTAAGTCTGTAAACGCTGTCGGGCGTTATCCTGTCGCCGTCGATAAACGCCGCCCAATCGGTTATTTCGTCGAATCGGCATTTGCGCATATCGCCCTCTTTAAGCGCGGCTATGTAGTAAGGCTCCTGAGTAAGCTCCGCGTCAAAGGTCTCGCCTTCCTTGTCCACGCTTTTAAGCTCGAACCAGATATGCTCTTTCATATCTCCGTCCTTGTACTCGTCGTCAACCTCAAGCCCTACCTTTACAAGTATGCCGAAATTCTCAAACCGCTCTCTGTCCTCAAAAAGCTTTATCATATAACCGAGCCTTTCAAGGGCAAGCTGTTTCATTCGCTGAGTTTCCTCGGTAGTGATCATCTGCATAGCATTTTCGTTGTAAAGCTTGTTATATATTCCTAAGTGAGAAATTCTTCTTTTGTCGGCGTCCTCCTGGCTTTTATAAAGGTATACCGCGCCGGTGTCGGTGTTGTGACCGTCCTGTCTGTCTTCCATACCGCCCAGAAGATCGTCCGGATACATTTTTATCGCTTTTTCCCAGCTTATCCATGTGGCTACGATATGAACGTCGGGAGAAAGCCGCATAACATAAACAGGCTCGTACTCGTCGTAAAAGCTTCCGTTGGAAACTATCCTGCTTGCCAGCGTGTTGATAACTCCCACCTGTCCGCCGTAATTATCCTTGTCGGAATCGAGTATCTCCAGCTCTATGCCTCCGCATCGGTTAAGTCCGTGAGTATGTACCCATACCTGTCCGTTGTCTCTGCTTACGCCCTGAACAACATAAAGGTATGCCGGTGCGGGCGGCACCTGCGACTGAGCCGCAAGCTTAGCCCATCTTCCGCAAAGCATACGCTCTCCGCTGAAATCCACTATTCCCGCAGGATCTTCCGACATTGCGCAGAGCAGCTTTATTTGCAGATGATATGATCCGCAGTTGTTTTCGCCGAAGATAAGAGAGCTTGCAAGCCCTCTTTTTGCCGATTCCATAACTGCGATCTCGCCGTCGGTGAAATCGTGACCTATCCGATAAAGCTCGGGCAGTTCAAAATCCTCTATGCTTACGTTAAAAGCAAATTCCTCTTTCAGATATTCCAAAGCCACTTTATAAGAGCCGTCGTCCCTTGCGGTGGTGGAGATAACCTTTATAAAGGGCAGTCCGATAAGCTTTCCCACCAGCGTCTCAAGATCGTCAAGAACGCTGTCGTCTTTCGGTATAAGCATAACATATGAGGGTACTTTTTCGATCGTACCGCTTTTAGGAGGTTCGTTGTTTGGAATTTCTTTTCCCTTGCTTTTTTTCAATTTGTCAAACAGTCCCATATTAATTCCCCTTTAATTTTTGATATGCCGTCTGTCTGTTATTGCCTTAAACGTTTATTTCCGCAACATCGTCGGAAACGCCGTTCGCCTCGATCACGGGCTTTACGCAGTTTTCAATGAACTCGTCCACCTGCTGCGGGCATCTTCCGATGAAGTTTTCGGGTTTCATTATCTTATCCATTTCTTCCTTTGTTATCATAAACATGGGGTCGTTCAGGATAAGCTCGCACAGGTTGTTGTCAAGTCCGTCTCTTTTTACTCTTGCTCCTGCGATCATGGAGTATTCGCGAATCCTCTCGTGGAGCTCCTGTCTGTTTCCTCCCTTTTCAACTGCGTCCATCATGATGTTCTCCGTTGCCATAAACGGAAGCTCCGCCATAACTCTTCTTGTGATTATCTTGTCGTATACTACAAGACCGTTTTCGGGGTCGGTAACGTTGAGCATAATATTAAGGATAGCGTCAACGCCGAGGAAAGCCTCCGCAACGGAAATTCTCTTGTTTGCCGAATCGTCGAGAGTTCTTTCAAACCACTGTGTTCCGGCTGTGAACGCAGGATTCAGCACGTCGCAGATAACGTATCTTGCCAGGGAGGTTATTCTCTCGTCTCTCATAGGATTTCTCTTATAAGCCATAGCGGACGAGCCTATCTGGCTCTTCTCGAAGGGTTCTTCGATCTCCTTGAAGGACTGTAAAATTCTGATGTCGTTTGAGAACTTCATTGCCGACTGAGCGATACCTGCAAGCACCGAGCATACCTGATAATCCATTTTTCTGGAATATGTCTGTCCCGATACGGGAACAACGGCGTCGAATCCCATTTCTTCTGCGATCATCTGTTCAAGCTGTTTTATCTTGTCGGTATCTCCGTGGAAAAGCTCCATAAAGGAGGCCTGTGTTCCTGTTGTGCCCTTTGAGCCGAGAAGTTTCAGATTTGCAAGTCTGAAATCAAGATCCTCCAGATCCATAAGCAGTTCGTTGCACCAGAGGGTAGCCCTTTTGCCCACGGTGGTGAGCTGTGCAGGCTGTAAATGAGTGTAAGCAAGGCAAGGCATAGACTTATACTTATCCGCAAACTTTGCCAGCTGGTCAATGACCTTGACAAGCTTTCTCTTGATAACTCTGAGAGCGTCTCTCATAATGATAACGTCGGTATTGTCGCCTACATAGCAGGAGGTTGCACCGAGGTGAATGATGCCTGCGGCTTTTGGACAAACCTTTCCGTAAGCGTAAACATGGGACATAACGTCGTGGCGGACCTGTTTTTCGCGCTCAGCCGCAACCTCATAGTCGATGTTATCGATGTTCGCTTCAAGCTCGTCCACCTGTTCCTGAGTAACGTTAAGACCAAGCTTCATTTCAGCTCTTGCAAGAGCGACCCAAAGCTTTCGCCATGTCGTGAACTTCTTGTCAGCGGAGAAAATATACTGCATTTCCTTGCTGGCGTATCTTGTGCAAAACGGGCTTTCATAGGAGTTTGTCATAATAGATCTACCTCTTTCAATGATTTTATTATCAAAAAAGTAATACACCCTCATTATAACATACTATCTCCGTTTTTACAATACCTTTTTTAATTCGGGTCGATAGGTACTTCAAGGAGTTACGACTCAGCCCGAAGACCTCGCTTGTGTGGTCTTTTCCATAGCACTAAACCGCACATAGTCCGTTTGGTTGTTCTTTCACTACGTTGTTTCAAGGCTCAAATGAATTGTAGGGAACGATGCTCACATCGACCCGCTTTTTAATTCGGGTCGATAGGTACTTCAAGGAGTTACAACTCAGCCCGAAGACCTCGCTTGCAGAGGCTTTCCCATAGCACTAAACCGCTCTTTTTAATTCGGGTCGATAGGTAC
>JAETQO010000006.1 GCA_021770655.1 Ruminococcus sp.
CGCAGGGCTTCCCCTCTTTCAAAACAGTCCACCGGACTGTTTTGAAATTCACCCCTTTCGGAGCTCCTAAAGTAAGGGGATTTCGCTCCTGCGGGAGCGACGGGGGCTCTGCCCCTAAGTCTTGCAAGCTTGTCGAGCAAGACTTTTCCTCGCAAGCGGCAATCGCGTCGCTTGACCCCGCTCTTTTTACCTCCTTGGCAGTTATAAAAAGACTTTTTCGACAGGCTGTATCGGGCGGCAGTAATGCCGTCCGATTTTTTGTACAGCTAACCCATACAGTTAAAAATACCGCCCGATCTTGACTGTCGGACGGTATTTTTCTGTGTCATTTTACAGATTTGTATATTCCATAAGGCTCTTGTCTACCTCGCGGGCAACATCTCTGCCTTCTCGGATAGCCCATACGACCAGCGACTGGCCGCGGCGCATATCACCTGCGGCAAATACGTTTTCAACATTGGTCTTATGACTCTCTCCGTTCGTTGCAACATTGGTTCTTCCGTCAACTTCAACGCCGAAAGCCTTTGTAACGTAATTCTCCGAACCAAGGAAGCCTGCGGCAATAAGCACAAGCTCAACGTCTACCTTATATTCGCTGCCCTCGACAGGCTTCATAACCGTTCTGCCTGTTTTCTTGTCCTTTTCGGGACTCAGCTTTACAAGTACGGCGCCCTTCAGATTTCCCTTTTTGTCCTTGAGAAATTCCTTGACCGTAGTCTGATAAACTCTTGGATCGTGACCGAAAACTTCGATAGCTTCCTCCTGTCCGTAGTCGGTCTTGCAGACCATAGGCCACTGAGGCCACGGATTATCCTCCGTCCGCTCATCGGGAAGTTTCGGCATCATTTCAAGCTGTAAAACGCTCTTTGCGCCGTGCCTTACGCTTGTTCCTACGCAGTCGTTTCCAGTATCTCCTCCGCCGATAACCATTACATTCTTACCCTTTGCGGAAATATGGTTTTTCTCGGTAAGCCCGCCGCCGAGCAGAGCCTTTGTAGTGGATTTAAGAAAATCTACGGCAAAATAAATTCCGTTTGCATCTCTTCCCTCTGCCTTGATGTCTCTCGGATTGGACGCACCGCAACAGAGTATAACTCTGTCGTACTCTTTAAGAAGCTCAGCCGACTTGATGTCCTTGCCGATATTTACACCTGTGCGGAACTCAACGCCCTCCTGCTTCATAATGTCGATTTTTCTGTCGATTATATGCTTTTCAAGCTTCATATTCGGAATACCGTACATAAGCAGTCCGCCGATTCTGTCCTCTCTCTCGAAAACAGTTACGCTGTGACCTCTCTGATTGAGCTGATCGGCGGCGGCAAGACCGGACGGTCCCGAACCGACAACGGCGATCTTCTTGCCCGTTCTCACCTGCGGTATTCTCGGGCCTGCATAGCCGTGATCGTAGGCGTTCTCAATAATTCCGTATTCGTTAGCCTTTGTGGTAACCGCGTCGCCGTTCGCTCCGCAGGTACAAGCCTTTTCGCAAAGGGCAGGACAAACTCTCGAAGTAAACTCCGGAAAATTATTGGTCATATGCAGTCTGTAATAAGCCTGCTCCCAATTTCCTTTGCAGATAAGATCGTTCCACTCGGGGATAAGATTGTTGAGCGGGCATCCCGAAAAGGCGTTTCCGATCTTCATTCCCGCCTGGCAGAAAGGCACTCCGCATTCCATACATCTTGCGCCTTGTTTTTCCTGCTCCTCCTTGGTAAGAGGAGTATGAAATTCATTGTAATTCTTTATACGCTCTTCAACGGGGAACGCCTGAGCGTCCTCACGTTTATAATCCATAAAACCTGTTGGCTTTCCCATATCTCAATTATACTTGCAAACGGCAAGTATATCCTCCTTTCGACGTTTTGGGTGGGTTGTCACAGCCGAATCTGAAACTTTAGTTTCAAAAACACAAAACCCGAAACTGAAATTCATTTCAGCCTGCATTTTTACTGCTTGCCGTTGATGATCTGATAGAACGCCTCTATCTGTGCCTGATCGTTGCTCATACCCTTTTCCTCCATTGAAGCGATAGCGATCATCATCTTCTTATAGTCATGAGGAATGATCTTTTTGAACTTAGGCAGATAATCGTCAAAGTTGTCAAGTATATCCTTACCCTTTACAGACCCTGTTTCCTTGACGTGTTCCTCGATAAGCTCTCTCAGCTCGATAATATCGTACTTCTCCTTGACCTCGGAGAAGAGTACCATTTCTTTGTTAAGTCTTGTGTAAAGATGTCTGTCTTCATCAAGAACATAGGCTACGCCGCCGGACATACCTGCGGCAAAGTTCTTACCCGTCTTTCCGATAACGACCACACATCCTCCCGTCATATACTCACAGCCGTGATCGCCGACGCCTTCGACTACCGCCACAGCTCCGGAATTCCTTACACAGAATCTCTCGCCTGCAACACCGTTGATAAACGCCTTACCGCTTGTTGCACCGTAAAGAGCAACGTTTCCTATGATGATGTTCTCATCAGCCTTAAATGTGGACTGCTTAGGAGGATAAACCACAAGCTTTCCCCCCGAAAGACCCTTTCCGAAATAGTCGTTTGAATCGCCCACAAGCTCAAGAGTCAACCCTTTTGGAATAAACGCTCCGAAGCTCTGTCCGCCTGAACCGTTGCAGACTATTCTGAATGTGTCGTCGTCAAGAGTGTTGTAATACTTCTTGGTGATCTCCGAGCCGAATATCGTACCGAAGGAACGGTCGGTATTCTTTACGTTCACGCTCACAGTCTTCTTGGTCTTTGTCTTGAGGTTCTTGTCAAATTCTTTAAGCAGGATCTTCTCGTCAAGAGTGTTTTCAAGCTTAAAGTCGTATTTTGATTTCTTGTTGTATTCGATCTTCTCGGAAACATAATCCGTATTGATGATATTGGAAAGATCGACCTCTGCGGCGGTACCGGTCAAACCGTCCTTCGGTTTGATAAGGTCTATTCTTCCGACCAGCTCGTCAACAGTTCTTACGCCAAGCAAAGACATATACTCTCTCAGCTCGGAGGCTACGAATATCATAAAGTTCATGACATATTCAGGCTTGCCCATAAACTTCTTTCTGAGTTCAGGATTCTGTGTTGCAACGCCGAAAGGACAGGTGTCAAGGTTGCATACTCTCATCATTGCACAGCCCAGAGTTATCAGCGGAGCGGTAGCGAAACCGAATTCCTCTGCGCCGAGGATAGCGGCAACGGCTACGTCGCGGCCTGTCATAAGCTTACCGTCCGTTTCGATAACTACCTTGTTTCTAAGACCGTTCTTTATAAGGGTCTGGTGAGCCTCTGCAAGTCCAAGCTCCCAAGGCAGTCCCGCATTGTAAATGGAGTTTCTCGGGGCGGCGCCTGTACCGCCGTCATAGCCCGAAATGAGTATACAGCCTGCGCCGGCTTTTGCAACGCCTGCGGCAACCGTGCCTACTCCGCACTCGGAAACCAGCTTAACGGAAATTCTTGCGTCCTTGTTTGCGTTTTTAAGGTCGTAGATAAGCTGTGCAAGATCCTCGATAGAATAGATGTCATGATGAGGCGGAGGCGAAATAAGCGACACGCCCGGAGTTGAATGTCTTGTCTTAGCTATCCAAGGGTAGACCTTTTTGCCCGGAAGATGTCCGCCCTCTCCCGGCTTTGCGCCCTGTGCCATTTTGATCTGTATCTCATCAGCGGAGGTCAAATATCTGGAGGTTACGCCGAAACGTCCCGACGCTACCTGCTTGATAGCGGAGCATCTGTTTTCCGGCTGTCCCTTTGTGAGCAACCTTTCAAGGCTCTCTCCGCCCTCGCCGGAGTTGGATTTTCCGTGCAGTTTATTCATTGCGACAGCAAGCGCCTCGTGGGCCTCCTGTGAAATAGAGCCGTAGGACATCGCTCCCGTCTTGAATCTTCTTACGATAGAATCCACGCTTTCCACTTCGTCAAGAGGAACGGGAGTTTCCGCATAATTAAAGTCCATAAGACCTCTGATATTTACAGGATCCATTTCCTCCGAGATAAGCTTTGAATACTTCTTGTAGGTTTCATAATCGCCTGTCCTCGACGCCTGCTGGAGCAGGTAAATGGACTGAGGATTATAAAGATGCTCCTCCTTGCCGCTCCTGAACTTATGACTGCCTCTGGATTCAAGCTCAGTATTTGTTCCCAGTCCCAGCGGGTCGAACGCGGAGGTATGAAGTCTGTCAACATTCTTTTCAATATCGGAAATGGTAATACCGCCTATTCTGCTTACAGTGCCTGTGAAGTATTTATTTATAACGTCCTCGCCGATACCGATAGCCTCAAATATCTGAGATCCTTGATACGACTGGATAGTAGAAATGCCCATTTTTGAGGCGATCTTTACTATTCCGTGAAGAACGGCAGAGTTATAGTCGTCAACTGCGGCATAGTAGTCCTTATCGAGCAGATCGTCCGCAATAAGCTCGTGAATAGTTTCCTGTGCGAGGTACGGGTTGATCGCCGACGCACCATAGCCAAGCAGGGTCGCAAAGTGATGTACCTCTCTCGGCTCACCGCTTTCAAGAATAATAGCAAGCGAAGTTCTCTTCTTTGTTACGACAAGGTGCTGGTGAAGCGCCGAAACCGCCAGAAGCGACGGAATAGCAAGGTGATTCTCGTCAACTCCCCTGTCGGAAAGGATAAGAATGTTGGCGCCCTCGCTGAAAGCTTTGTCGGCCTCGATATAAAGTCTGTTGACAGCCTTTTCAAGTCTTGTGTTCTTATAGTAAAGAATTGGGATTACCGCCGCTTTAAAGCCGGGGATATGCATATTCTTTATCTTCAATATATCGGTTGAAGTAAGGATAGGATTATGTACCTTAATGACCTTACAGTTTTCGGGTTTCTCTTCAAGAATGTTTCCGTCTTCGCCAATATAAATAGTAGTGGAAGTAACGACCTCTTCTCTGATAGCGTCGATCGGCGGATTTGTAACCTGCGCAAAGAGCTGTTTGAAATAATTGAACAGCGGCTGAGGCTCTTTGGAAAGAACTGCGATCGGGCTGTCCGTACCCATAGCGGCGATAGATTCCGCACCGTTTTTAGCCATAGGCAGGATAGAAGTCATAACGTCCTCATAGGTATAGCCGAAGGATTTCTGAAGTCTCTGTCTTTCCTCATATCCATGCTCTTCTACTTTGATGTTAGGTATCTTCAGATCTTTCAGTCTTACAAGATTGCTGTCCAGCCACTCGCCGTACGGCTGTTTTGAAGCGTAATATTCTTTAAGCTCGTCATCGTCGATAACTCTGCCCTGTACGGTATCTACAAGGAGCATTTTACCCGGACGAAGTCTTTCCTTGACCACAATATTTTCAGCAGGAACAGGCAGTGCGCCTACCTCAGAAGAAAGGATAAGGTTTCCGTCATTTGTGATGTAATATCTTGACGGACGCAGACCGTTACGGTCCAGCACAGCGCCCATCATATCGCCGTCGGAGAACAGAATGGACGCAGGGCCGTCCCAAGGCTCCATCATTGTTGCGTAATACTGATAGAAATCCTTTTTAGCCTGGCTCATTGTTCCGTTGTTATCCCACGGCTCAGGAATTGTTATCATAACTGCAAGAGGCAGATCCATTCCGCTCATTACAAGAAACTCAAGCGTATTGTCCAGCATTGCGGAGTCCGATCCCTCTGTATTTACAACGGGGATAACCTTATCAAGGTCGCCCTTAAGATGCTCAGATTTCATGGTTTCCTCGCGGGCAAGCATTTTATCCGCATTGCCTCTGATAGTATTTATCTCGCCGTTATGAACGATCATTCTGTTAGGATGCGCTCTCTGCCAGCTTGGATTCGTATTTGTGGAAAATCTTGAATGAACCATTGCTATTGCCGACTCATAGTCCTTATCCTGCAGGTCGAGAAAAAACTGTCTGAGGTCCTGAACAAGGAACATTCCTTTATATACTATAGTTCTGCTGGAAAGCGATACCACATATGTATCCTCATTGGACTGCTCAAAAACCCGTCTTGCAACGTAAAGCTTACGGTCAAAGTCAAGACCTTTTTTTACTCCCTTCGGTCTTTTGATGAAGCACTGCATTATTGCAGGCATACACTCGACCGCTCTTGTTCCCAGTACCTCCGGCTTTGAAGGCACGTTTCTCCAGCCGAGAACTTCAAGCCCCTCTTTTTCTGCAATGATCTCGAACATCTTTTTAGCCTGATTTCTGGCAAGCTCGTTCTGCGGGAAGAAGAACATACCCACGGCATAATCTCTTTCCTCTCCAAGAGTAATGCCAAGCTCGCTTGATGCGATCTTTTTGAAAAATTTATGGGAAATCTGGAGAAGAATACCGACGCCGTCTCCGGTCTTACCCTCCGCGTCCTTACCGGCACGGTGCTCCAGAGTTTCAACTATGGTAAGCGCATTAGCCACAGTATCGTGAGACTTTACGCCTTTAATGTTGACAACCGCTCCGATTCCGCAGTTATCGTGTTCAAACTTAGGGGAATACAGGCTTTTCACGTTTGTCATATTCTCCGTACGTTCCATTGATAATCACCCTTTCCTGCCAATACGCTTACAATCAAATTCTCCGCCTTGCGTTTGGACAAATAGTTTTGTGTTTAATTTTTGCAATGCCCGGATTTCCTTCAAACCGCAAAAAGAAAGTTTGAAATTCAAATCCTGCATTTATATAAATTGCAATTTCGCCGCACCGTTCATGAAAATCGCTTAAATCCTTTGTAAGACGATTTCAATACAGCTTAATCATTATAACACACTTCTCTCAAAAATGCAAGATGGTTTGGCTGTTCCTGCATAAATTCGTAATTAATTTTTTATTAAATGGTTTATATTATTTACTAAAATGTGCATTATAATAAAAGCACGCGCCGGATCAGCGACCCAGCGCGTGTTTGATTTTTCTTATCACAGTTCTGAACGGATTCTTGCGTTGCTTATAAAAATGCTGATAATCCTTAGAATCAAGCCAATCTCCGCCCCACTTCCAACCGTGGCGAACAAAAACGTTATAGCATATATCGTCCCTGTCTATTTTGTGAGGAAAGCTTTTTGTCCGATCAGCATACTGCACACCATTGGCAGGCATCACCTTTTTGCCGACAATATAAGGATTAATAAGCGGATTGATGTCTATAGCTCTGCCAAAGCTGTGCGCGGACAATATATCGGTATCCGCCACAACTCTGTAATTGAAAGCAGAAGAATTGTTATCCTCCATTGATTTTTCATCATCAGCGTCATAATGATCCACAAGCCGTATCTTTTCTATCTCATACCCGGCTTCGTAAAGCTCGTAGAATATATCCAGCACCTCAGCCGCCAGCTTTTTATCAACTATAAGTTCGCCGTCCTGAATTTCGTGGTGAAAATCGTAATACCTCACTTTAAGATAAGCGAGATCAGAGAGGCTTACACGAGAATTTTCCTTATAAGATACGCCGCTTACAAAAGAAACAATATCCTCCGGTATTTCAGAGGCTGTAAAGCCCTCTCTGTAAAGAATCTTCTCCAATCAAAAACACTCCTTATACAAAGAGAAAACAGACGGAAAACGCCGCTCTGCGCCGTATACCGTCCGTATTTCTCCGTTTATTTGCGCATTACTTGCAAAAGTCTACTCAGCAGACTGATAGTACATTACAACAGGAGTACCGATCGGCACGTTATCGTACACATACTTTGCTCCGTCGTAAGACATATTTATACAGCCGTGAGAGCCGTTCCATTTATATATTTCTCCGCCCAGCGCATTTCCTCTCCAAGCGGAATCGTGAAGTCCTATTCCGCAGAGAGAAACGTTATTCCAGAAACTGCACTTTGTATCCCACTCATCGCCGTCGGCGTTTCTGTCCTTCATACGCTTGTTTGTTTCCTTAGACCACAGCTTATAAACGCCCGGAAGAGTAGTTCTTGCCGCCGAGGTCGTCTGTCCCGAAACTATATCGCACTCATAATCTTTCTTTCCGTCCTTATAGTACCAAAGATGCTGAGCGCTGAGATCTATCTCGATATACGTCTTGCCAATATCGTCGTCCTTACTTCTCGCAGACTCCACTCCCGTGAAATCAAAATATCCTGTACTGTAGTAGATCGGATCCACACTATTTACACTCGTACCCTCTTCAAGCATATCCACAAGCAGACTGCAGGTCTTTTCCTGATCTATCCACCAACCGTATTTTGCGTCTGAGCTTGTAGGCACGATTATATCTCCCTGCTTTGTGGCATGGAACTTTCGCTTTGTATCATACGTATCATATTTCTTGGCAAGCTTTTCCACATACTTCATCGCCTTGCCTTCATCAACTGTATAACTGCCGTCGTCCTTGAGGTCTATGATATTCATAAGCTCCTCTCCGGTTAAGGTCTCGGTAGTATAGTCAAAATCAAATGTGATATACATCTGGAATATTTTATTTAGCTTTTCACATTCTTCCGACAGATCTCCGCTCTTAACTTTAGGCGTAGAATAACAGCCTGTTTTCTCGGTAAGAGAAAGGCTCAGATTGCCCTGAGAAACATTTTTATCAACGTACTCCTGAAGCTTTTTCATATCCGTTATCTTGTTGCCCTGAACCTCTGAGGTTATTTCATAAGCAGTCTTGTCCTCATTCAGTCCCATAACGGCGTCGGTAGTTTCAACATCACCCCAGCCCGCTTTTTCAAGCAGAGCGTTAAGCTTTTTCTTATTATAGGAAACAGCTTCATCATAGCTGTATGTAGCCTTATGGGAAAGCGACATAAACCACAAGCCGCGGTCTACGCTTTCATATATTTTGCGGATCTCGTCCTTTCCGCTGAGCTTATAGTCAAAGTCGGAGGTTTCAAAATTAACAGGTGTATTATCTATTGTTTTTACAGTAAGCTGATAAGGATTATCATTTACGCCGAGAATATCGCACGCCTGCTCAAATGTTTTTCCGCTTACGTCTACTCCGTTTATGGTTGTATTGCTTAAAAATTTATCGCTGTAATAGGCTCTTCCGGCAAGATAACCGCCTCCCGCCGTGCAGATTATTGCCGCAGCTGCCGCACCGCAGACTATACCGGCATTATTGCGCTTTTTCCTTTTGCGCTTTCCGCCCGAACCGGCTTTCGACTTTGATTTTATTTTACTGTTTTTGGTTTTGACCGACATTAAAAATCCACTCCCGTGACAATATGACGCAGTCTGCCTTCCGAGTATACTGTATATCAAAATAATTATATCATGAAACAAAGCTTTTGTCTATAGCAAACTGAATAAATTTTCACGGAAGATTTTTCATACGAGTCCAAATAAACGTATTCCATTTACCGATAAAAATAAAAAGCCGAAGTCCTTTTTTCATCTCATTATTCAATACTGTTTCTCTTTCCTCCATAATAGTCTGCAAATTACCGCAAAAGGTTTAGAATCTCAGAAAACGAAATTAAGGCAACACCGCACAACTACCGCCTAACGGCTTTGCGCGGTGTTACCTTAAAATCTTTCATGCAATAAGTGATACGGGAGCTAATTTTCTGTAAATCCCACAGGGTGGACCTCATTCTGAATCCGCGCGTCAAAACGGAAAAATTCCTTATCTGCCGCCACAACCGCTCGGTTTATTGCGGAATAACCGTAACGTTCTCTTATTTTATCGACTGCCCGATTAATACTTTCACGTTTTTCAATGCGCTTTGGAGACGTATAAAAGTCAAGCTGATAAGCGAATCTTTCGTCACAAAGTTCATAAGTACCCACGGTTATGGAGCGTATCGGTATACTCTGAGACCAATCATAGGACTTTTTATACAGTTCAAAGGCAGTCTGAGCTATCTTCACTCCGTCGCTGGTGGGAACAGAAAGCTTGCATTGCCTTGAAAAACATCTGAGTTTTGAATCTCTTATCCCGATCGACACGCCGAGAGCTTTAAGTCCATGCTTTCTGAGCCTTGACGCCACGCTTTCGGCGAGAGCAAAGGTAAGAACCTTAACATCGCTGTCATTTTCCAGATCACGGTATGCGGTAGTTCCGTTTGACACAGACTTTATCACCTTTTCATCGCCCTGAAGACTAACGGGCGTTTCGTCAAGACCGTTTGCATAGCGATAAAGATATATTCCCCATTTGCCAAGCCAGCACTCTAAAGATCCCGGCGGAGTCTGTGCCAGCTGTCCAATGGTCTTTATGCCCTTTGAAGCAAGCTTTCTTGCTGTGGAGCGTCCCACATAAAGCAGGTCGGACACAGGAAGACACCATATTTTTTCCTTGAAATCATTACGTCCGATGACCGTCGTGCCGTCGGGCTTTTTCATATCCGAACCAAGCTTTGCAAATATCTTGTTAAAGCTTGCTCCCACCGATACGGTAATGCCAAGCTCCTTTTTGACGGTTTCTCTTATCTCATCAGCCACCTCTTTTATATTGCGCCGTGTACAAGTAACGTCCAGCCAGCACTCATCGATACCGAAAGGTTCTATTCTGTCGGTATACCTGTCATAGATTTTATGAGCCGCCTGAGAAAATCTGAGATAAATGTCATCGTGGGGCGGAACTGTCACCAGCTCAGGACATTTCAGCTTTGCCTGCCAGATAGTTTCCCCTGTTTTCACTCCCATTGCTTTTGCCGCTTCATTTTTTGCCAATATTATTCCGTGGCGTTCCTCTACATTTCCCGAAACCGCCACGCACTTGCCTTTTAGCGCAGGATTAAGCCTGCATTCGATCGACGCATAGCAATTATTTATATCCACATGAAGTATACTGCGATCCATTTCCTCACCCTCCGAACATTCGTTCTTGATAAACATATTATATCACCAAACAAATGTTCTGTCAAGAGGGTTTTTCAGACAATATAAAAAAGTTTAAGAACAGCACCTCCGACCTAATGATTGAATGTGCTTTATTATTGACAAAAAGGATGCATTACTGTATAATTGTTACTAAGATAAATCGAAATTTATAAAATTACTAAAAAATGAACGAAGGTATAAAAATATAATGGGAAATAATAATTTTAGCTATGAAAAAATTCAAAAGAATATAGAAAAATTATTTTTAAATGAGAAATACCGTAAAGAGAAGCATGACAGCTCACGTATAATCTTTAATCGTGAGATTTCACCGGTGCAGATGTATCAGAATCTGATGGACAACACGGTGTTCACATATAAAAATAGAGTACCGGAAGAAGGCTCGAAGGTTATAACCAGCCTTAAAGGAATCAGGAGAAAAAGGATTATCGGTTCAATAATACAGTGGATAGGTGTCCTTCTGATTGTATTATTTGTATTACTTATTTTAAATTATAAGTCTATAGAATGGGACAACAGTATAAAACTGGCATCTTTACTTTCGATGCCTGTTGGTATACTTGTATTTACCGTAGGAGGATTTATCAGGATTTCAGGAAGAAAGTTCATGGGGGAATATCTTGAAGTTTGGAATAAGTTAAGTAACCTGAAAGGGCCTATAGAAATCAATTGTCTGAAAAATGGTCAGCTTGCTATAGTAAAATACCGGCATAGAGATAAAAGCTGTGGGGATTATTTAAGCGCTTTGAATCCCGACGGTACGATATGGCATGGAAATTTCTTTAATTGTATCAGGATTCCTACATACGTGGAATATATGTATATAATAGACAGCATAAAATCATGTGCCAGAACAGAAAGCGGTCTGATGATAGAAAGCTCAGGCAAATACTATGGAAGAAGATGGGCATGGAACTCATATTATAGAAGCAGTAGACCAATACCGTTTTATGTATTTACGGAAACATATGTATCTTACAGAAAGGAGGAAATTCCTGTGATTTTTGATAATATGGATCAGCTTGAATCATCACTTATAAATTATGGTTATTTTGAGACTGAAATAAATACATTTTCTCCATTTTATTAAAGATCTCTATATAGAAGTTTTAAGCCCGAAAGCGGTTTATTCAAACTGCTTTCGGGCTTGTTTTGTTATTGTTACTCGTTTACATTAGAATTTATTCCAATGTAGACATCGCACTTATAACTCCTGTATGAAGTTCAAAAGAATATTTAATCAGTTTTTGATGTACTTTCCCGCAACCTCATCATAGGTCTTGCAGAAACGGGCGTGAGAAATAAGTCCTCCCCAGCTCATATTGTCGTCAACCTGCGGATCCATAACATAAACCTGTCCGTTGATCGTTACTTCGACCCACATATGATAGCCGTAGCCGCCTGCCGCCATTGCGGTCTTTCCGTCCACAGTTCTTGCGCTGAATCCCAGATAGTTGAGCATTGCGGCATAAACGTAAGAATACTCCGTACAAGTACCGTAGCCCTCTTCAAGCACTGCCTGCACAGGCTTTGACCAGCCGCCGTAAGCGTAATAGGTATTCTTTATAAGATAATCATAGCAGGCAAGGGCTTTCTGATAACCCGTCATATCATCCGTAACTATCTTATCCAGATATTTTCTGATTATCTTATCCTCATTTCCCGTAAGGCAGGCGTTAGGGGCAAGAACTGCGGAATTGAGCCTTGATTCTGGCGTAGTTCCGTTATCAACAGGCTTTGGCGCAGTAGTCGTCGTAGTCTTGGCAGTGGTAGTAGGTTTAGCAGTTATAGTTGTTTTGGAAGTAGTGGTCGCCTTAGTGACAGTAGTAGTTTTCTTAGCAGTTGTTTCCGGCGCTTTTTCAGTAGTCGTAGCAGTCGTATTAGGCTTAGCCTTTGTGGTCGTTGTTATCGCAGTGGTTGTAGTAGTAATCGCCGGAGATGTAGTTGTAGTAGTTTCCTCAGTGGTTTCCGGCTTAACTGTCGTAGTTGCGGCGGAAGTTTCCGACGTAGTCTCCTTGGTCACAACAGCTTCTGATGTTTCCGATGACTGCGGCGCTGGCTGAGTTTCAGCGACAGTCTGCTTTGTAATATCGCTAACAGACACCTCGCCGGCAGGCTGTTCCGGAGCAGAGGTAACGACCTGAGAAACAGCAGTCACAGTACTTACAGTAGTAACGTCGCCCATTTTTTCCACGGACACCGTTGGAATTTCCTCCTGCTGAACCTCAGAGCTGTCGGGAGGAAGCACATCGCACGGTTTAATAACAGTTTTATCCAGCGCTGCAAATCCGACCGCAGAAGCCGTGATAACTCCGCAGGCGGAAAGAACTGCAACAGAACGGGAAAGTCCCGATTTCAGATAACCCATTTTCATATGCTCCTTTCATTGATAGTAAGTTAATTATCATTATAAACAATTCAATTACAAAAGTCAAGCGCGTTTGTAATTGAATTGTAATTTTTAAGTTTAAAACAGCACTTTTTCAAGCCATTTATGAATCAATTGTTAATTAAAAATTACGTGAATTGTATATTTTGATTCCATGACAGCAAAATATGAGGCTTTTTTCGACAAAATAAACAAATTTATTGAAACTTATATTAATAATACAAAAAACAGGACAGGCAATTCAAAAAATAACGTAAAAAGGAAGAAAACACAAAAAAGAACGCAGACCGAAGTCTGCGCACTTTTGAAGTATATGAAGTATATATGGAGAAAAAGTATATGCATCAGGGACTTTTTCGGTGTCCCGCTAACCTTGATTTAATAATAACAGTTGTATGTGACAGTTTTATGACAGAATGTTGAAAACTCACAAAATAAAAAACGCCCACCCAAAAGGACAGACGTTTTTATACATAAGTAAATTACTCAGCAGCAGGTGCGCCAACAGGGCAAGTGCCTGCGCAGGAACCGCAATCGATACATGTTGCCGCATCGATAACGCACTTTCCGTCATTTTCAGAGATAGCTCCTACAGGACATGCGTCCATGCAAGCGCCGCATCCGATACACTCGTCACTAATCTTATAAGCCATTTTTACAGACCTCCTTGCATAAATTCTAAAAGCACAGAGAGCTTGACTATACAAGTTCCTGAATACTTTATACTATAATAATAACACATTTCAGAAAAAAATCAAGTAGTTTGCGACATTTTATAAAAATTTCACATTGAACCGTAATTTTCCTTATCAGATTCCGCTGAGTTCCTCCTGCGAGGTTAGGAAGAATCCTGCGTCGCTCAAAGCAACCTGGGCGGACGAAACATTCTCCACTCTGAGAATAAGATAAGCAGTGTTATCCTCAGTATTTATAAATGCGGAATACATATACTCCACACTGATATTGTCATCATAAAGAGCTTTCATCGCATCGGCAAGTCCGCCGGGACGGTCGTTGATCTTTACTGCAAGAACCTGCGTAGCTGTCACTGAAAAGCCGTTTTCCTTCAACGTAGCCGCCGCCTTTTCACAGTCGTCAACGATAAGTCTTAAAATTCCGAAATCTTTCGTGTCGGCAAGCGACATTGCTCTGATATTTACCTGAGCGTCTCCCAGGATTCTTGTAACGGCAGAAAGTCTGCCCGGTCTGTTTTCAATAAAAACCGATAGCTGTTTAACCGTCATGTTTTTTACCCCCTTTTAGTTTTTCGCAAGCTTAGTGCAGTTTTCTGTTGTCGATAACTCTTACAGCCTTGCCCTCAGAACGAGGTATGCTCTTAGGCTCAACAAGTCTGATCTTCGCCTTGATTCCAAGAATAGAATGAATATCGTTCGATATTTTCTTTTCAAGCTCTTCGATAGACTTAACGGTATCAGAAAGCATATCATCGTTAAGCTCGACTCTTATTTCAAAGGTATCGGCGTTGTTTACACGATCAACGATTATCTGATAATTCGGCGTAGCATTACTCATTTTAAGCAAAACGGATTCGATCTGTGACGGGAACACGTTTACGCCCTTGATGATCAGCATATCATCGCTTCTTCCCATAGGCTTGGTCATTTTCACCAGAGTTCTTCCGCAGGAACATTTTTCTCTCGAAAGAATGCAAATATCCCTTGTTCTGTATCTGAGCAGAGGAAACGCTTCCTTTGTAATGCTTGTGAACACAAGCTCGCCCTTTGAGCCTTCGGGGAGAACCTCTCCTGTATCGGGATCGATTATCTCGGCGATAAAGTTATCCTCGTTTATATGCATACCCGTCTGCTCCTCACACTCAAAAGCAACGCCCGGGCCGCTGGTTTCGGTAAGGCCGTAGATGTCATAGGCTTTAAGTCCCAATGACTTCTCGATCTCGCGTCTCATTTCCTCTGTCCATGGTTCCGCGCCGAAAATACCTGCCTTTAACTTCAGATCGTCCGGAGTAAGACCCATTTCTTTAACTGTTTCTCCGATATATGCGGCATAAGAAGGAGTACAGCAAATAATGGTCGAACCGAGATCTCTCATGAACTGTATCTGTCTTTCGGTATTTCCGGAAGACATAGGCAGTGTAAGACAACCGACCTTATGCGAACCGCCGTTAAGTCCCGGTCCCCCCGTGAACAGACCGTAGCCGTAGCATACCTGACAAACGTCCTCATCGGTTCCGCCTGCCGCAGTGATAGCTCTTGCACAGCAATCTTCCCAAAGGTCAAGGTCGTGCTGAGTGTAAAATGCAACAACTCTTTTGCCGGTCGTTCCGCTTGTGGACTGAATCCTTACGCAGTCCTTCAACGGCGTTGCAAGAAGTCCGTATGGATAGCATTCTCTCAGATCGGCCTTTGTTAGGAAAGGAAGCTTATGCAGGTCCTCGATACCCTTGACATCATCGGGCGTCACGCCTTTTTCTTCCATTTTCTTGCGATAATAAGGAACGTTATCCCAGACGTGTTTGACCTGCTTCACAAGTCTTTCGCTCTGAAGCTTTTTCATGTCCTCGCGGGACATACATTCAATTTCTTCGTTCCAGTACTTTCCCATTGGAACATACCTCCTGTTATATTGATTTATAATATTCTATCAGATACCGAACATATCGTTAAGCAGCTTTATACCTGTGTCGGTTTTAAAGACCTTGTCACGAAATGTGACTATGCCCTCCCTTGAAAGCTCGTCCTCAAAGGCGTTTACAAGAAAATCAGCCTCAAGAAGTATCTGCCAGTCTATACCCTCTACGTCCTCGTAGGTATGATGATGGGCGATCAGAAAGCATACCCTGTCGATGATATTTTCGTCAAAGTCAAGCTCCGTGAGCATTTTCCTTGCAGGCTCAGGGCCAAGCTCCTCCTGAAGCTTTCCGCCGCAATGACCCTTTCCGTACTTTCCCTCAGCAGGCTTTATGCCGATATCGTGAACGACTGCCGCAGCATCAAGGCAATACATATCGTTTATGCTCAGACCCTCTGCCCTGCCTATAACGCGGGCAAAGGTATAAACCTTGATGAAGTGCTGTATACGCCTGGGGTCACCCGCAAAGAACTCAGTCATTTTCAGAATAAGACTGCTGATCTCGTCCATTTTATTTTACCTCTCTGCCAAGTGCGAAAGCCTTCTTGTTAAGTTCAAGGAACTTTGCAGGAACGCACTGCTCAAGAGCCTTCTGCCACACTTCTTCGTCAAAACTCATCTTTGTGGATACAACGCCCATAAGCACGACATTTGAAGCCTTTGAAGTACCTGCCTGCTCTGCAAGCGAAAGCGCGTCAACAGCAATAACGTCAACGCCCATGGTTTCAAGCTTTCCGATGATATTTTCCGGATATTCAGCCGCGCCGGTTATTACAGGCATAGGGTCTATCTGCTGAGTCGAAGTAACGATATGTCCGCCCTTTTTAAGATAGGAAACATATCTTGCCGCCTCCAGCTGTTCAAAGCTGATGATAATATCCGCCTCGCCCTTTTCGACTACGGGAGAGCAGACCTCGTCGCCGTATTTTACATATGTAACTACAGAACCGCCCCTCTGGCTCATACCATGAACCTCGCTCACCTTGACGTCAAAGCCCTGAGAAAGCAGAACGTTTCCGATTATCCTTGAGGCAAGCAGAGAACCCTGTCCGCCTACTCCTACTATCATAATTGATTTTGTTTCCATTATTTACACCTCATATGCAGTTAATTTTCATTTAAGCAGTTTCATATATGGTTCGGTATTATTCTGCAATAGCGCCAAGTCTGCACATTTCCTTGCATATTCCACAGCCTACGCACTGAGTATGGTCTATCACGCACTTGCCGTTATGTATGGAAATTGCTGGGCATCCGATCTTAAGACACTGTTTACAGCCGACGCACTTATCGCTGTTTACTTTCAGCGGAGGATTATGCTTTACATATTTAAGCAAAGCGCATGGACGTCTTGAAATGATAACGCTCGGTTCTTCCTTTTCAAGCTCTTCTTTGATAACAGCCTCTGTTTCAGTCATATGGTAAGGATCAACAACTCTTACGCTGTTAATTCCCATAGCGTGACAAAGAGCCTCCAGGTCTACCGCATAAGCAGGGTCGCCCTTAAGGTTTTTACCTGTGGTAGGATTTTGCTGATGACCAGTCATTCCCGTAATGGAGTTGTCAAGAATGATGACGGTGGAATTGGTAGCGTTGTATGCAACGTTTACAAGACCGGTCATACCGCTGTGCATAAAGGTCGAATCGCCTATTACCGCAACGGAATGTTTCTCTGCCTCAGCGCCTCTTGCCTTGTTGAATCCGTGAAGTCCGCTTATGGACGCTCCCATACATATGGTGGAATCCATAGCGCAGAGCGGCGCAGTTGCGCCAAGCGTATAACAGCCTATATCGCCGGATACCATTACGCCCAGCTTATGCAGGCAATAAAACAGACCTCTGTGAGGACATCCTGCGCACATTACCGGCGGCCTTATCGGAACGTTATCCTCAAAGGTAAGATACTCAGCCTTCTTGCCGAGAATTTTTTCTGCAACTATCGTCTGAGATATCTCTCCCATAAGGCTGAAAAGCTCCTTGCCGATAACATCAATACCGTTCTTTTTGCAGTGAGTTTCAATAATGTCGTCAAGCTCCTCGATAACATACACCTTGTCACACTTTGCGGCAAAGTCCTTTATTATCTGCACAGGCATCGGATTTACTATTCCGAGTTTCAGATATGAGGCGTTCTTGCCCAGAGCCTCCTTAGCGTACTGATATGAAATTCCGGCAGTGATAACTCCGATTTTTGTGTCGTTCATCTCAACCTTGTTAAGATTCGACGTCTCGGCATATTCAGCGATAGCCTTCATTCTGTCCTCTACTATCGGATGACGACGGATAGCGTTTCCGGGCATCATTACATATTTCTGAGGTTTCTTTTCATAAGGAATGTTTTCCCTTGCAACTCTTTCGCAAAGCTCGACCGACGACTGAGAGTGGGAAACTCTTGTGGAAAGTCTTACGATAACGGGAACATCGAACTTCTCCGAAAGGTCGAACGCCGCCTTGGCAAACTCCTTGCACTCGGCTGAATCCGACGGCTCTATCATCATAGTTTTTGAAGCGATAGCGTGATGACGGGAATCCTGCTCGTTCTGAGAGGAATGCATACCCGGATCATCTGCAACGGCGATCACCATTCCGCCCGTAACGCCGGTATAGCCTGCGGTATAAAGAGGGTCTGCGGCAACGTTAAGTCCGACGTGCTTCATTCCGCAGAATGAACGCGCGCCGCCTATGGACGCACCGAGAGCGACCTCCATAGCCACCTTTTCATTAGGCGCCCACTCGGCATAGATCTCATCATACTTAGCTGCCGCTTCCGTGATCTCGGTAGAGGGCGTTCCCGGATAAGAGGAAACGACCTTACAGCCGGCTTCATAAAGACCTCTTGCAAAGGCTTCGTTTCCAAGCATAAGTGTTTTCATACAATAAATCTTTCCTTTCGTAAACAATTACATTTGGTATAATCAACAATAACTCAATTAAATACAATTAATTATACCATAAATATAGCCAAAATGCAACATAAATTTTTATTTTGCCTTATTTTAAGAAATTTTTTAGGAGAAAGGGCTGTTAAAACTTGACTAAATATGCTATACTATTTAAAAAGCACTTCGCACGATGAGATATACAACAAAAAACATCTCCACAGGCGGTTTGCAGTAAATGAACAAAAGAGACAAAACAATCAAATATGACTTGAAAAGGAGGCGGCTTTATTGTATAATAAAATATATGATAAGATCAAGCACGCAGATTTTCTGCTTGTGATATTCTATACGCTTTGCTGTATAACAGGGATTCTTCTGGTGCTTTCTCTAACGGTGAACAGCAGATACCAGACTATAACGGGCGGCGTTTCTTCCGCTCTTTGGAAAACCAAGATCGCCGCAATACTTATAGGCGGTGCGGCGTCGCTGGTGCTGGGAATAATAGGTGCGGAAAAGATATGCCGTTTCTGGATACCGATTTCTGCTTTCGGATTACTTCTAACCTGCCTTACCTTCACGCCTCTCGGAATCGGTCCGGAGGGTTCGGACGATGTTGCATGGCTTTCCGTTTTCGGAAGAACCATTCAGCCTACGGAGCTTTTAAAGCTTTGCTTTATTATCTCTTTTTCCGTCCATTTAAGTAAGGTTCGTGAAAAGATCAACAAACCGCTTGTATTGTTGGGACTTCTGGGACATATATCTATACCGGTGATCCTTTGCTTTTTGCAGAAGGATCAGGGAACTTCCGTCGTATTCATTTTCATAGGAGTCGTAATGCTTATCGGCGCGGGACTTCACCGCGGATACATCATAGGCGCTTTGGCACTGTCGCCCGCAGTGCTGTACGCTATCTGGAATTTCGGTCTGGCGCAGTATCAGAAAGACAGGATACTTGTGCTGTTCAATCCCGAATATGATCCTTTCGGAGTAGGTTATCAGCAGATCTGCGGAATGAACGCCCTGCGTTCGGGCGGGCTTTTCGGAAAAGGACTTTTCTCGGCGGACAAAACCGAATTTATATACGTTGCCGAGGCGCAGAATGATTTTATCTTTTCCTATGCGGGGCAAACCATGGGTTTTGTCGGCTGTGCTCTGACAGTTATTCTTCTTGCCGCCGTGTGCATAAGACTTATCATTGACAGCAGAAAATGTGAACCGCTGGGCGCAGATATATGTATCGGTGTGTTTGCACTGATATTTTCCCACACATTAATAAATATAGGTATGGTACTGGGGTTTATGCCTGTTATCGGCGTACCCCTGCCGTTCATTTCAGCCGGAGGTACGGCAATGGTTTCCATGCTTACTGCTATGGGACTTGTCCACGCCGCGCTGAAAAAGCCTGAAACAAAAAATAATGACACCTTGACATTATAATTTTTTACGGAGGAAAACATAATGAAAACTTATACCCTTGAAGAGATCTACTCATCGGATATGCTGGATTTTCAGAAAGCAAGATACTTAAAGACAGCAAAAGAATTTGAGGCGCTTTACGGAGAAAAGCCCACAGCTTTCTTTTCCGCTCCCGGCAGAACTGAAGTAGGCGGAAATCATACAGATCACAATTTCGGCTGTGTTCTTGCGGCGGGGGTTTCCCTCGACGTTATCGCCGCCGTTGCCCCCGACGCAGAGGAAAATATCATAACTGTAAAATCGGAAGGTTTCCCTATGGACACCGTAAACGCTGACGATAACGAGATCTATGAGGAACAGAAAAACACATCCGCCTCGCTTATAAGAGGCATGACAGCAGGTTTCATAAAGAACGGTCACAAGGTCGGCGGTTTCAAGGCGTATACCACATCAAACGTACTTAAAGGCTCGGGACTTTCCTCCTCTGCCGCGTTCGAGGTACTTATCGGAGCTATTCTCAACGGGCTTTTCAACGGCGGCAAGGTTTCAGACGTAGAGATCGCTCAGCTTGCACAGTTCGCTGAAAACGTTTATTTCGGAAAGCCTTCGGGACTTATGGATCAGATGGCTTCCTCTGTCGGAAGCTTCATCACAATAGATTTTGCGGACGAAAAGAATCCTGTCATAAAATCTGTAAAATTTGACTTTACAAAAAGCGGTCACGCACTCTGCATTGTGGATACAAAGGGCAATCATGCGGATCTCACTCCCGAATATGCGGCTATTCCTGCCGAAATGAAATCAGTTGCGGCATTTTTCGGCAAAAACGTTCTCAGAGAGATAACCAAGGAACAGCTTCTTGACAACATCTCCGCTGTTCGTGAAAAATGCAGTGACAGAGCCGTTCTGAGAGCGCTTCACTTCTTTGACGACAACGAAAGAGTTGGTAAAGAAGCAGATGCGCTGAACAGCGGCAATTTCAGTGAATTTCTCAGGCTCATCAACGAATCGGGCGATTCTTCATTCAGGTATTTGCAGAATATTTTTGCGTCCTCCGCTCCCGAAGAACAGGGTCTTTCCCTTGCCCTTTACCTTGCAAAGCAGATATTGAACGGCGAGGGCGCTTGCAGAGTTCACGGCGGCGGTTTTGCCGGCACTATTCAGGCATTCGTTCCGGTACATAAGCTTACGGAGTTCAAAAGCGAAATGGAAAAAGTTTTCGGCGAAGGCTCTTGCTATGTGCTTTCAATACGCCCCGTAGGCGGTGCGCAGGTAGTATTGTAAGGAGAGGGATATGTTCAAAGGATTTTCCAAAAAGCAGGTAAAGCTTCAATTTTCCACTTGCGGCGAGATAATGATAGACAGCCTTCCCTTTGCTTTCGGAGTCGAGAGCATAGGCAAGACTTCCGATAAGGGACTTTGCGTATCCGTTTCCGGCGATGCAGTAGACGACGGCAGAGTTACCTTTTCCGATCTCGAATATTATGAAAACCACAGCGGCTCTGTCACTGTAGTGAAACACGGTATAAAGCTTGTCACAAAAAGCGACGGTAAGAAAATTTATCAGGCAAAGTTTTCAAGAATACCCATTGCAGAAAAGGACACTTCGTCATTTTTCCATAAGGTCACCGAGGAGGACGTCATTCAGCGTATCAACTGCGAAATAGCCTTCAAAGTCACTCCTCATTACAGCGGAGATGATACGCCGGAGGTCATGCTTACTGTCTATCCTTATGAAAATCCGTTGACCGGCTCGGCAGTGGAATGGATCAAGGTTACATCCGACAAAGACTATTTTCTGCACAAATTTTCAAAGGGAGAGAAAAACCGCAAATGAGAATGAGAAGAAAGAAAAACCTTGAAGCAAGGCTTGAAGCCTGCGGGAATTACATAGTCTACCTTGACCGCGACGTGAAGAATTTTCAGGACAAGTCCAACAAGGCGCTTATTGATTTTGAAAAGCTGTTCGGCAACAAAAATCCCCTTGCTCTTGAAATAGGCTGCGGAAAAGGTCAATTTGTGAGAGAGATAGCTAAAAGAAACCCCAACATAAATTATCTTGCCGTCGAAAAAAGCAGCAATGTTATCGTTGACGCGGCGGATAAGGCTATAGAGGAGGGTATTCCAAATCTGCGCTTTGCAAGGGGCGACTCAGAATATCTCGACTGCTTTATTCCCGAAAAATCAGTTGAGTGCATATATCTTAATTTCAGCTGTCCATATCCCAAAAACACCTATGCGCGGCACAGGCTCACATACCGAGGGTTTCTTGAAATTTACAGAAGAATACTGAAATCAGGCGGAGAAATATACCAGAAAACGGACAATATGCACTTTTTTGAGTTTTCTATCGAAGAATTTTCATCTGCGAACTACGGTTTGAAAAATATTTCTCTTGATCTGCACAACAGTAATTTTGAAGGTAATATCGTCACCGAATACGAACAAAGATTTTCCGATATGGGTATGCCGATATACAGATTGGAGGCGTTTTTAAAAGATGAATGAACATACAACTCCTGTAATACCGGACGAAAAGGAAAGCGAGTTACAGCAGACCCCAAAACGCAGCAGTTCGTGGTGGTCTGCAAGAAGAAAGCTGAAACTGCTTATCTGGATCATTATTATAATAGTAGTAGCGCTTGGTTTCTGGCATCAGCATCATGTACGCAGCGATAAATACATAAAGTCCTCATTCGAGAATAATAAGGAAACTTTTCAGGTCGTAGCGGATTACATAAGCTTAAATACCATATGTGAAACGCCAACTTTGAAACGTGGAAAACTCTCAATAAGAACGCTTTGCTCCGATGACGCCTGCAAAGATATAAAGCCGCAGTTGGAGGAGCTGGAAAGAAGAAATATCGCATATATCAGCTGTGACACAACAACCGTTACCTTTTACACCATATACGATTACAATTATGTTTACTATACGCCTCTCAGCTCACTCTATCCCGTCAGCGAAGATACTTCGCTTGGAAACGGTTGGATGTATGTAAAAATAAGCAAAAGCTGAGAAAACTACAGACAAAAAATTCGACGGTATGCTCTTACCGCCGAATACAATCAGATCATAACAACACAAAACCCCGACCTGCATTTTGCAAGTCGGGGTAATTTTTATGTACAGAATGTCATCAACAGAACAATTAGTTGTTGATAAGCTTTTCGTTATCATCGTTCCAGCTGTAAAGCTTTCTGATCTCCTTACCGACTGTTTCGGAAGGATGTTCAGCGTGAAGCTTTCTCATTGCCTGGAAATGAACCTGAGCGCCTGCGTCGGACATCTCAAGGAGGAAGTCCTTAGCAAATGTACCGTCCTGAATATCAGAAAGAATCTTCTTCATTGTCTTCTTGGTTTCCTCTGTTACGATCTTAGGACCTGTGATATAGTCGCCGTACTCAGCCGTGTTGGAAATAGAATATCTCATACCCTCGAAACCGGACTGATAAATAAGGTCAACGATGAGTTTCATCTCGTGGATACACTCAAAGTAAGCATTTCTTGGGTCATAGCCGGCCTCGCAGAGAGTCTCAAAACCGCACTGCATAAGAGCGCAAACACCGCCGCAAAGAACAGCCTGCTCACCGAAGAGGTCTGTCTCTGTCTCTGTTCTGAATGTTGTCTCAAGAACGCCTGCTCTTGCTCCGCCGATACCGAGAGCGTATGCAAGACCGATGTCAAGAGCGTTGCCTGTAGCGTCCTGTTCAACAGCTACGAGACAAGGAGTACCCTTGCCTGCCTGATATTCAGAACGAACTGTGTGACCCGGAGCCTTAGGAGCGATCATTACGACGTTAACGTTCTTCGGCGGCTTGATGCATCCGAAATGAATATTGAAGCCGTGAGCGAACATAAGCGTGTCGCCTTCCTTAAGGTTAGGCTCGATAGCATTCTTATAAATTGAAGCCTGCTTTTCATCAGGTGTAAGAATCATGATAATATCTGCTGCCTTTGCTGCCTCTGCTGTCTCAAGAACAGTAAGACCCTGTGCCTCAGCCTTTGCGCGGGACTTTGAATCACTTCTAAGACCAACAACAACGTCGCAGCCGCTGTCCTTCAGATTCAATGCATGTGCGTGACCCTGAGAACCGTAACCGATGATAGCAATCTTCTTGCCCTTTATTACATTAAGATCACAATCCTGCTGATAAAACATTCTTGCCTGTGCCATTGTTAATTCCTCCAAATTTAGAATTAAAAAATCCTTTATTTTATGTAGCCTTTCCGGCTATATAATCTTAAATTATTTCTTTGCGTTGAACGTTTCCGCGCCCTTTTCTATAGCGATAGTTCCCGTTCTTACCATTTCGATTATTCCATACGGCTCGATGACCTCTTCAAATCTGCAAAGATGAGCGTATGTATCACAAAGCTCCAATGTCATTGTAGTAAGCGTTATATCCATTACCTTTGCACCGGTGACATCTGCAATGGTCATTATCTCACTGCGCTTATTTGCCGTCGCCGAAACCTTAACGATCATAAGCTCTCTTGCAAGATACTCGTCCCTGCCAAACGTTTTTACCTTTATGACCTCGATAAGCTTGTTTAGCTGTTTCTCGATCTGCTCGACAGTATGCTCGTCGCCGTCTGCAACTATGGTAATTCTTGAAACCGCCGGGTCGTGTGTCGGACCCACCGCAAGGCTTTCAATATTGAAGCCTCTTCTTGAAAACAGTCCCGAAATTCTCGAAAGAACGCCGCTGTGGTTCTCCACAAGAACCGAAATCGTATGCTTCATAAGCTAAACCTCCAGGTAGGATAAAAATCCCTACATTTTTTTATTATATCAGTAATTTATTAATATTTCTTGAACTCAATAGCTATATACTGTTAAAGCACCGCCGTTCAAAGAGTCGGCATATCCTTATCGACAACGACTTCCGCAAGGCATATGCCCTTATGATTGGCAAGCATATCGATCGCCTTATCCATAGACCCGTCGTCACACGCCCTTACCGCAGGTATTCCGTAAGCCTCAGCCAGCTTGATGAAGTCGGGAGAGCCGTCAAGGAAAACGTTGGTCTGTCTGTCGTGATAACCGTTAGTCTGAAGTTCTCTTACCATGCCAAGTCGGTTATTGGTCATAACGACCACCTTAATGTCAACGCCGAACTGCACCGCAGTTGCAAGCTCCATAAACGACATCTGGAACGCACCGTCACCGCAGACAGCTACGGTAGGTCTGCTTTCGTCCGCAAGCTTTGCGCCGATCGCCGCAGGAACGGAATAACCCATAGTACCCATTCCGCCGGAAGTAAGCAGTCTGCCGCCCTTTCGGAATTTATATCCGTTGCAGGTCCAGATCTGATTTTGTCCGACGTCCGCCACGATATTGGTATTATCGGGCATTTTCGCCGCAAGTCTGTCTATGAACACCTTTGGATTTACAGTACCGGCAGGAGCTTCGATCGGCGCTTTCGCACCTTCCAGCCCTTTAAGATGTTCTATCCAATCATCATGTTTCATAGGTTTTGCAAGCTCAAGCATCTGTCCTAAAACGATCTTTGCGTCGCCCACAAGAGGATAATCCGCGCCGATGTTTTTACCGATCTCGGCAGGATCTATATCAATATGTAATATCTTAGTTGTTTTTTCCAGTGCTAACGGAGTTTTGACCGCTCTGTCGCCGACTCTTGCGCCCACAAGAAAAAGCACATCGCATTCATTGACAGCCTTATTCGCTCTTTTTATACCGTGGGTTCCGATCATTCCGCAGAAAAGCGGATTATCGTTCGGAAAAACCGATATACCCATCATTGTAGTAATAACAGGTATCTGCATAAGCTCTGCAAGTCTGGTTATCTCCTCCTGAGCGTTGGAGGCAAATACTCCGCCGCCGATACAGATAAGTGGCTTTTCAGCCGTCTCAAGCGCACCGAGAACTCTTTTTACCTGTAGATAATTTCCCTTTGTCGTAGGCTTATAGCTTCTTATTTCGCACTTATCGGGATATTCAAAATCTATTTCAGCTTTCTGAACATCCATAGGAATATCTATAAGCACCGGACCCGGTCTGCCCGTTCCTGCAATATAAAACGCTTCCTTGAAAACTCTTGCCAGATCATCAGGCTCTTTTAACAGATAGCTGTGCTTCACAAAAGGCTCAGCCGCACCGGTTATATCAGCCTCCTGAAAAACATCAGAACCGATCTGGTCGGTATTGACCTGTCCTGTAATACATACGATAGGAACAGAATCGGCATAAGCCGTGGCAATAGCCGTAATAAGGTTTGTTGCGCCCGGACCGGAAGTAGCAATACATACCGCAGGTTTTCCCGATATTCTCGCATAGCCGTTTGCGGCATGACCTCCGTTTGCCTCCTGTCTCACGAGCACCTGTCTGATGTCGTTTTCAGCGTCCAGCAGAGCGTCGTAAAATGGGCATATCGCGGCGCCGGGGTAGCCGAAGACGACCTTAACGTTCTCAGCTTTCAAACATTCAACCATAGCTTGACTAACGGACATTTTCATAACAAGTCGCCTCCATAAAAAAATTATTTCAGTTATGCGAACAAAATCTGAAATTAATTCATTATACCACATTTTCAGCCGCTCGTCAAGTACGAAAATCCCCCTTTGAGAAAAATCAGAGCAAAAAGAAAAACCTGCAAATGCCGTTCATAACATTTGCAGGGATCTTAAGAACTAAACTATTACTTGTTATTTTGTGAAAGCAGATAATTTTTTACATTCCAGAGCTTTTGCGAAAGATCCACATAATAAGTATGCGGATTTTCAAATCTGGTTATCTCGTCCCAAAGCGTTTCTATCTCGCTCTGAGCATAGCTTACTGTCTCATCATAGGCAGGCTTGTGATATACGCACTTTCCGTCCTTGAATATCTGCACCTGAAGTTCCCTCACCGTAAAGTCTTTTATCTCTTTTTTCTTCCATGTATACTGCGGATCAAAAAGAGTAAGCGGACGGCTCTCGTCTATCTTTTCATCGTAAACGCAAAGCAGGTCTGCGACCGCCTTGCGGTTTTCCTTGTCGTAAATGCGATATATCTTCTTGAAATGCGGCGTAGTGATCTTCGCCACATTTTCGGAAATTTTTATTTTGGGGATTATCTCTCCCTTTTCATTTTCCACTGCCGCAAGCTTATAAACTCCGCCGAACACCGGCTCGCTCTTGGCTGTTATAAGACGCTCGCCGACTCCGAAAAGATCCACCTTTGCACCCTGATATATCATATCCCTTATAAGATATTCGTCCAAAGCGTTTGACGCACAGATCTTGCAGTCCGGATAGCCTGCGTCGTCAAGCATTTTCCTTGCCTTTTTTGACAGATAAGTTATATCGCCCGAGTCGATCCTTATGCCCACAGGACGACAGCCTCTTGGTTTCAGTACCTCGTCAAAAGCTTTTATCGCATTAGGCACTCCGCTTTTCAGCACATTGTAGGTATCTACCAATAACACCGCTCCGTCGGGATAACACTCGCAGTAGATTTTGAAAGCCTCATACTCATCGTCAAACATCTGCACCCACGAATGAGCCATCGTTCCGGTTGCTTTGAATCCGTAAAGCTGATCCGTGATCGTACAGGCTGTTCCCGAACAGCCGCCGATACCCGCCGCTCTTGCGCCGAGTATCGCCGCATCAGCCCCGTGAGCTCGCCTTGAACCAAATTCGGACACCGCTCTTCCTTGAGCAGCCCTAACGATGCGGTTAGCCTTTGTTGCGATAAGCGTCTGATGATTTATGCAGAGCAAGAGGTAGGTTTCAACAAGCTGGGCCTCTATCGCAGGAGCTCTTACAGTTATTATCGGCTCGTTCGGGAAAACCACCGTACCCTCCGGCACAGCAAAAATATCTCCGGAAAAATGAAAGGTCTTAAGATAATCAAGAAAGCTTTTATCAAAAATGTTCTTTGAACGCAGAAACTCAATATCCTCATCATCGAAATGCAGATTTTCAATGTAGTCTATGACCTGTTCAAGACCACAGGCAATTGCAAAACCTCCTCCGTCGGGTATCTGCCTGAAAAACAGATCGAAATATGAAATTCTGTCCTTCATTCCGCTTACGAAATAACCGTTTCCCATAGTCAACTCATAAAAGTCGCAAAGCATTGTGTAATTAAACTTATCCATATTCTTATCTCCTTATAAAAATGCAGGGAACAAAGTCCCCTGCAAAATCACAGTGCATATCTTGCTGAATATTCAGCTATCTTTTCCTCATAATAATCCGGTCCGTTCTTGTGCAGTTTGTCAAGATATTCGTGCTTTTTAAGGCTGGTATACTGAGGCTGGTTAGCGATAAGATAAACCGCAATATTAGAGCAGTGGTCGGATATTCTTTCCACATTGGTGAGGATATCCAGGAAATTTACTCCCACCTCAATATTGCAAAGTCCGTTCTTTGCACGGTCGATATGAACAGCCTTCAGCTCCTCCACAAGTCTGTCAACTACTTCCTCCAGAGGCTCAATTTGCGTAAGTACTTCCATGCTTCCTGTTTTCGTAGCCTCGATAGCCAGTCTGATTATCTCCTTGATAGCGTTGCAGACAACGTCAAGCTCATGCTTAGCCTGATCGGAAAATTCCGCTTCCGTTTCATAAAGCACATCGGCAGTTTCGTAAATATTAATAGTATAGTCGCCGATTCTTTCATACTCGGAGATAAGATGAAAAAGCGTCGTTACTGTTCTGGATTCGTCTTCGTTGAGCCCGCAGTCGTTAAGCTTTATAAGATAGGAGCCTACCCTGTCCTCTAGCCTGTCGATAAGCTCTTCCCTTTCCTTTATCTTATCGATCGCTTTCAGATCGTACTTATCAAAAAGCTCCCTTACAAAAACAAAATTCTTATGCGCCAGTACGCCCATCTGCACTACAGCCTCTGTTGCCTGAGCGATTGCAACGTTTGGAGTAACAAGAAATCTGTCGTCGAGAAGATCCTCTTTTGTAAAGGAATCATCGTCATCGGTATTTTTCTTGTCTCTTATTGTGATCTCAGCAAGCTTTTCAAGAACGGTATAGAACGGCAAGAAGAAAATGGTTATAGCCACATTGAAAATCGTATGGAAATTTGCAATACTTCCGGTATCGAAATTACTGTTCCAGAAAGACAGTCCTATGGTATATTGCAGGATATAAACCACAATAAGGAATACTATCGTACCTATAAGATTAAAGTAAAAATGTATCATTGCCGATCTTTTTGCATTTTTGGAAGCGCCGATGCTGGAAATAAGCGGAGTAGCGCAGGTTCCGATATTCGTACCCATAATTATAGGGAACGCCGCCGCAAAGGTTATTGCGCCGGATGTGGAAAGCGCCTGCAAAATTCCGATAGAAGCTGCCGATGACTGGATTATCGCTGTAAAAATAGCGCCTACAAGCACACCCAAAACGGGATTTTTAAGTGCGGCAAAAATTTGCTCAAACTGAGGCATATCCGCCAGCGGAGCGATTTTCTCCTGCATTAAAATCATTCCCGTAAAAAGTATTCCTATACCCATCATAATTTCGCCGACGGTTTTTGTCTTATTTTTCTTACCCGTCATAATAATTATAAGACCTATAACTATAAGTATTGAGGAAAAATTTGACGGCTTGCAAAGCTGTAACAGAAACGGTCCTCCGCTTTCGCCCTCAAGATTTGTAAGACGCAATATCTGCGTGGTCATAGTCGTGCCGATATTTGCGCCCATGATTATTCCTACTGCGCCTTTAAGCTTAAGCAGACCCGCATTTACAAGACCTACCACGATTACTGTAGTCGCGGAAGATGACTGAACTGCCGCCGTCACCAATGCTCCGAAAAGTATTCCTGAAAATACGTTGCCGGTCATCTTTGCCAGCACCTTTTCCATAAGTCCTCCGGAAGCCTTTTCAAGTCCCGAACTCAGAATTGTCATTCCGTACAAGAACAGACCCAGACCGCCTGCCATCCCCACTAAATTAAATATGCTCAATATACTTCATTCCTTTTCTTTCATTCAAAACGCTGATACCGCAGCGTCTGTTACTATCCTTACCCAACGGCGTTACGCCGCAAAACAAAATACAGCTTCCCTATTGCCGTACAAATAAAACAAGCCAAAGCCTCCATAAAATACTATGAGGCTTTGACTCTGAAAACTTATTTTTTTCCGGCGACCACAAGTCTGTTCATTGCGCGCCGAAGTTTCTGCTCAGCCCTGTCGAACTCTTTCCGGCTGGCATTTTCCTTGAGCTTCTGCTCGGCCAAGGCCTTTGCTCTTTCGGCTCTCGCCACATCGATCTCGTCCGCCCATTCGATAGCGGAGGTCACCACCACAACTTCCTGCTGCGAAACCTTCATAAGTCCGCCCGAAATAGCCGCAGTCCTGAACTCGCCGTCAATCATGATACGGAAAGGAGAAGATACAATATTCGCCACATACGGTGAATGACCTGCAAGAATACCTACGTTTCCGGAGGTAGTTTTTGCAACAATCTGTTCTGTACTTCCGTCAAAAAAGGTTTTCTCCGGAGTAATGATTTTAAGATCAAAAGGTGTCATAATATCTCTCCACTGTTACATAGATTAATCATTTTCTGCAATGTGCTTAGCCTTTTCAACCGCCTCGTCTATTGTTCCCACATAAAGGAACGCAGATTCAGGCAGATCGTCATGCTTGCCCTCTATGATTTCCTTAAATCCTCTGATAGTTTCCTTGATAGGCACATACTTACCCTCAAAGCCGTTGAACTGTTCCGCAACAAAGAACGGCTGAGAAAGGAAACGCTGTATCTTTCTTGCTCTGGAAACGGTAAGCTTATCCTCGTCGGAAAGCTCATCCATACCCATAATAGCGATAATATCCTGAAGCTCAACATACCTTTGAAGTATCGACTGTACCTGTCTTGCGACCTGATAATGCTCGTTGCCCACGATTTCGGGAGTAAGTATTCTCGAATTGGACTCCAGCGGGTCTACGGCAGGATAAATACCCTGTGCTGAAATACTTCTTGAAAGTACCGTAGTTGCGTCCAGATGCGCAAAGGTGGTTGCCGGAGCAGGGTCCGTCAAGTCGTCCGCCGGAACGTAAACCGCCTGTACCGAGGTGATCGATCCCTTGGTCGTAGAAGTGATCCTTTCCTGGAGCTGTCCCATTTCAGTCGCCAGCGTAGGCTGATAGCCAACGGCGGAAGGCATTCTTCCCAGCAGAGCCGAAACCTCCGAACCTGCCTGAGTAAATCTGAATATGTTGTCGATAAACAGCAGAACGTCCTGATGCTCGACATCTCTGAAATACTCCGCCATAGTAAGACCAGACAGCGCAACTCTCATTCTGGCTCCGGGCGGTTCGTTCATCTGACCGTAAACAAGGACGGTCTTGTCGATAACACCGGATTCCTTCATCTCATAATAGAGGTCGTTACCCTCACGGGTCCTCTCGCCGACTCCCGTAAATACCGAGATACCTCCGTGCTGATTGGCAATATTATTGATAAGCTCCTGAATAAGCACGGTCTTGCCTACGCCCGCACCGCCGAAAAGACCGATCTTACCTCCCTTGAGGTAAGGTGCGATTAGGTCGATGACCTTGATTCCCGTTTCAAGTATCTCATTGGACGCCGACTGCTCCTCAAAGGACGGCGGCTCACGGTGTATCTCCCATCTCTCCTTGACCTCCGGAGCAGGAAGATTATCTACCGGCTCGCCCAGCAGATTGAACATTCTTGAAAGCGTTTCCGGACCTACCGGAACAGAGATAGCTCTTCCGGTGTCAACTGCCTCGACGCCTCTCACAAGTCCGTCGGTAGAGCCCATAGCGATACATCTTACAACATCGTCACCGATATGCTGAGCAACCTCGACCACAAGCTTATTGCCGTTGTTGTCGATTTCGACCGCGTTCAGCAGTTCGGGAAGGCATTCCTTAGCGAAACGGATATCAACGACCGCTCCGACTATCTGAACGACCTTTCCTATATTATTACCTTCCATTTATTTACCACCTTTCAGTAAAAAGGACTATTTATTTATAGAAGCCGAGCTGATCTCC
Organism: Ruminococcus sp.; assembly: GCA_021770655.1. Classification (GTDB taxonomy): domain Bacteria; phylum Bacillota; class Clostridia; order Oscillospirales; family Ruminococcaceae; genus Hominimerdicola. Next base: position 32,043 of record JAETQO010000006.1, read on the forward strand.
GTCAGCTCCTGAGTGATCTGAGCCTGTCTTGCTCTGTTATAAAGAAGCGACAGATTATCGATCATTTCACCCGCATTGTCCGACGCAGACTCCATAGCGGTTCTTCTGGCCGCCTGTTCCGAGGCGTAGGAATCAACGATAGCTGAATATATCATTCCGCTGATATACTGAGGTATCATTCCATCAAAAACCTCTTCCGGAGACGGGTCGTAAATTGTGGCGGGATGCTTTCTTCCTCCAAGGTTTTCAAGGTTTTCCACCGGCAGTATCTGAAGCTCGCACGGCTCCTGAGTCAGCGCCGAAACGAATGTGGTATACACGAGATCCACCTTGTCGAAATCCCTGTTCCTGAATCTTGTTATAATATCCTCCGCAATATCCATTACCTGATCGGAGGTAAGTCCCTCCGCTATCTGCGGATATTTATCGGTTAGGTTATAATCTCTCTTTTCAAAATACTCCACTGCTTTTTTGCCGATAGCCATTACCCTCAGCTCTCCTCCTGAGGCAAGAATAGCGTCCGCCTTTGCCTGTGCGGTTTTAAGAACATTGGAGTTGAACCCGCCTGCAAGACCTCTGTCACCGGCAACGACTATAAGCAGAGTGGAATTAAGAAATTTCTTCTTTGTAAAAACGGACGTAAAAGCATAGTCGCAGGAAATATCGCACATAGTTTTAAAAAGCGTCTCAAAAAACGGCTGAACAGCCACAGCCCTTTCTTTTGCTCTTCTGAGCTTTGAAGCGGCTACAAGCTGCATTGCCTTTGTTATCTGCATAGTGCTTTCAACGCTTTTTATACGCCTTTTGACGTCCTTCATATTAGCTGTTGCCATAGCCCTAGCGCTCCTTACTTACTTTGAAGAAACTTAGCGGAATATTCTTTAAGAACTTCCTTTATAGCTTCCTCGTTTTCCTTGGTAAGCTCCTTTGTATCCCTGATGGAGGTGAAAATATCGGGATGCGTTTCATCTATATAAACAAACAGATCTTTTTCAAACTCCGAAATATCCTCTACCGCAATATTCTTAAGGTAATTATTTACGACCGCATAAATTATAACAACCTGCTTCTCAACTTCCAGCGGAGAAGTCTTGCCCTGCTTGAGAACCTCGACTATTCTTTCACCCTGAGCAAGCCTTTCCTTGGTATCCTTATCGAGATCCGAACCGAACTGAGAAAAAGACTGAAGTTCTCTGTATTGCGAATAGAGCAGTTTCAGCGAACCTGAAACCTTTTTCATCGCCTTTATCTGTGCCGAACCGCCTACACGGGATACTGATATACCCGGGTTTACAGCAGGTCTTACGCCCGAGAAAAACAGCTCGGTCTCAAGGAATATCTGTCCGTCGGTAATAGAGATAACATTGGTCGGAATATAAGCGGAAACGTCGCCCGCCTGCGTTTCAATAATAGGCAGAGCGGTGATCGAACCTCCGCCGTAGTCTTTATTCAGACAGCAGGCTCTTTCCAGCAGTCTTGAATGGAGATAGAAAACGTCTCCCGGATAAGCCTCTCTTCCCGTAGGTCTCTGTAACAGCAGGGACATGGTTCTGTATGCCACCGCATGCTTGGAAAGATCATCATAAACGCAGAGAACGTCCTTGCCTTTAAGCATAAAATACTCAGCCATTGCAACGCCTGCATATGGAGCGATGTACTGAAGCGGCGCCATTTCGGAAGCAGTAGCCGAAACTACAATGGAATATTCCATTGCACCGTGTTTAGCGAGCGTATCCACAACGTTTGCGACAGTGGACTGTTTCTGTCCGATAGCCACATAAATACAGATGACGTCCTTGCCCTTCTGATTGATTATCGTATCAAGAGCGATAGAAGTTTTACCGGTCTGTCTGTCGCCTATGATAAGCTCTCTCTGGCCTCTGCCGATAGGTATCATGGAGTCGATAGCCTTGATTCCCGTTTGCAGCGGTCTGTTAACAGACTGTCTGGTAATAACACCGAACGCAGGGCTTTCAACCGGTCTTGTTTCCGTGGTAAGCACACTGCCCTTTCCGTCGATAGGCGCACCCAGCGCATTGACAACTCTACCCATAAGCGCCTCGCCTACAGGAACGGAAACTATCCTTCCCGTTCTCTTGACGCTGGAGCCTTCTTTAATGCCGTCCTCCGATCCGAGGAGAACACAGCCGACAAAATCCTGCTCCAGATTCATTGCCATACCATAGGTCCCGTTGCAGAATTCCAACAGTTCGCCCGACATACACTTATCCAGTCCGTGAACTCTTGAGATACCGTCACCCACGGTGCAGACTGAGCCTACGTCGTCAAGCTCCAGCTCACTCCGGTAGTCTTTAATCTGCTGTTTTATTAAACCTGTTATTTCATCAGGACGTAATTTCATATCAAAAGACCGTACCTTTCGTTAGTTTTCGGCTCCCGCCGACCGCAGAGCAGCGCCCTACGCAATTACACTGTCGATCTGAGATCTGATCTGATCGAGCTTGGTCCTAACGCTCGAATCGATCTCAGTATTTGAATACCTAAGCACGATTCCGCCCAGCAGTGATTCGTCAAGCTTTTCAATAAGAACGATTTTATTTCCCGAAACACGCTCCAGCTTTTCCGCAAGCTTTATGCGAAGTCTGTCGCTCAGCGGTTTCGCCGTAATTGCAGTGACTTCGAGAATATTATTCCGCTCATTATACATTTCCTTGAAACGACCATATATCCGTGGAAGAAATCTTATCCTGCCCTTTTCGCTTACAAGACAAAGGAAATCAAGCGTAAGGGCGCTTATCTTATCCGCAAAAACGCCGTCAAGGGCTTTCGCCTTATCCTCCGCCGAAACCAGCGGCGAAGCCAGCAGTTCCACAAATTCTTTCTGATCCTCGGAAAAAAGTATATCATTTATTTCCGTAAGTTCAGAAAAGACCGTATCCATAACGCCCTCTTCTTCACAAAGCTGAAAAAGAGCCGTGCCGTATACATTTTCAACGCTGTCAGCCATTACATTTCACCCACATTGTCAATGAACTTTTCGATCAGCCTTTCGTTATCATCACTGGTCATATCCTTTTCAACAACTGCCGCAGCCGCGGAAAAAGCAATGTCCGTGATCTCGTCCTTGATCTGATTAACAGTAATTTTCTTTTCTCTTTCGATCTCTCTCGAAGCGTTTTCCACAAGGCCCTTTGCCTCTGCACGAGCCTCGCCGATGATCTCGTCGGATCTTTGCTGAGCCTTTTTGGTCGCCGTCTGAATGATCTGCGCCGACTCCTCCTTAGCGCCGCTGAGCCTGCTGTCATACTCGGCCTCAAGCTTCATAGCATTTTCTTTTGCCTCGTCCGCCTGCTTATAGGTTTCGGCAACCTCGTTTTGTCTGTCCTCTATGACCTTATTGACCTTATCGAACAGAAAGTGCTTCAGAACGAGAAAAAGTATCAGCGTATTAAGCAGGGTGGCTATTATTGTAGTGGTGTTAACGGAAAGAAAAGCCGTTACATCTCCTGCGGCTAATACCATTTATCTGACCTCCCATCTCCGCGAAGCGCGGAGTCAAATTTTATACCGATCTCCGATCCTGCAAAAGCAGAGCCTCACCGCCTTTATTCAGACGGCTTATGAAAATCAATATTAAAGCTTGCCGATAAACGGATTTGCAAACAGAAGAATAAGCGCTACAACGAACGCATAGATACCTGTAGACTCAGCCATAGCAACACCGATGAACATCGTTCTTGTGCAGTCACCCTTAGCCTCCGGCTGTCTGGCGATAGACTCAATGGTTTTTCCTACGGCGTAACCTTCACCGATACCGGGTCCGATACCCGCTATCATAGCAAGTCCTGCGCCGATTGCCGAACAACCTAAAACAATAGCTTTTTCCATAATAATAATTCCTCCGTAATTTCAATTATATTTTCAAGCCTCAGAAGAGGCGCTTTTTACATTTTATCAGTCGTCAGTCTCTGCGGCCGAACCTACATAGACCATTGTAAGCATAGAGAAGATGTACGCTTGTATGCAGCCGGAAAACAGATCGAAATATACCGACAGCACGGCAGGTATACCGACCTGGAATACGCTGAATCCAAAAGAACCCATCTCGAAGCTGAGACCCAACGCGCTTGACAGCGACCCGAGAGCGCCGTAAAGCAGGCCTGTTATTACCATACCGCCCGCAACGTTACCGAAAAGACGGAATGCCATAGACGCAGGCGTAGCAATCTCGCTGATGATATTCAGCGGGAAGATAAAAGCCACAGGCTTAGCAAAGCTCTTGAAATAACCGGGAACGCCGTTCGCCCTGATCTTATGATAAGTTATAAGGATAAAGGTCATTACCGCCCAGGTCGCCGTCACGTTTATATCCGCCGTCATGGAACGCAGACCTATCAGACTGATAAGCGCGCCCAGCACAGCGTAAACAAGAAGCGTTGCGATATAAGGAGCATATCTTATCAAATTAGGCCCCATTGTTTCCTTTACCATGCCGTTTACAAATTTAACGAACATTTCCGCAACAACCTGCCGCTTTTTCTCCGGGACTTTTTTCATTCCGTGAGTCAGCCACAAACACAATATAAGCACAGCAACAATAATGAGCCAGCCCATTACCACGGTCTCGGTAAATTGCAGACCGCCGATTTCAAATACGACCTTAGGGCCGTTTCCAATATCGTTCATCAGCATTTATCCTTTCTTTCGCAAAACTGCATCAAGCTCAGCGCTATCCTCGGAAAGAACTGAGGAACAAGCACACAAACACCGCTAACCGCTCCGGTAAGCATTGCTGCGGCGCACAGTGCAAAAAGCCCCGCATACCGCAAAATATAACAGACAAGCATAGATTTTTTTGCTTTTTTCTCATCAAGCTCCACAGCTTTCTCACAGGTTCTCCCCAGATAACTCATGCACAGGCACATATAGCCGTACCCGATCATAAAGCCCAGAAGGTTTCCGAGCCGGAAACCCCATATGAGAGTAACGCACCACGCCGCGGCAGTCATAACTGCACTACGGGAATATATTTTACGAAGAAGCCGCTGGATTTCGGATTTCTCGGTTTTCATCAGACCGCTCCATTCCGACTGTTATTAACCATTGATCATTTAATATCACATAAGACATTATAGCACACCCCTCCGAATTTTTAAAGTGCCACGCCTCACATTAAATACTTTTTTTACATTGAGTTTACAATTTATTAACCAAAATCAGCAACAATTGTTAAACATAAAAAGCAGCGTAATAATTTATCAATAATCAATTGTTGATTTTAGGCATTTATATGTTTTTTCAAAAAACCTACCGGCATTGCGGGGCTTTCAAAGAGTAAAAGAGACTACCGCATACATCGAAACCGCAGCTTCGGCAGACGAAATCCGTCCGCCCGTTTCAGTGCGGTATCCTGTAATGCAGCAGCCTCTTTTACGGCTATGTGTCATTTATTATCTGAGAATATCGTCCACAACGTCCTCAGCGGTGCTTACGGTATCTCCGATAATTTCCGCTCCGCCGCTAACCGTATCCTTAACGCCGTCTTCAACTCTGCTGATAAGAGTATCACTGTCGTCTCTGTGTTTTTCGCTCGTAACAGACGAAGCCTTGGTGGTCGTTGTCTTGGTAGTTGCTGCGTTGTCGTTTCCGCTGGAATTGTCGTTGTTTCTCGAACAGCCAGCAAATATTGTACCGCAGGCAGCGATACACATGATCATAGCAATTAACTTTTTCATAGCTTTATATCCTTTCGGTTTAAAATTTGCCAACTCGGTTGACTAAAGCTATTATTTCACCTGCTTGCCGTAATATTCATAATTTTTTACACATAATCGCTCTAAAACGCATAAAAAGCAAAAAACAGCCGTGCAAAGCACACGGCTGTCGAAAAAATTCAATTTAATAGAACCTGTTCTTTCTCTTTTTGATGAAGATGAAAACAACTGCCGCAAGACCAACGACTACTACGGCTACAACTATTATTATCGCAACGTTCGGACCGGAATTGCTTTCCGCCGAAGAAGAATCTGAGCTTAGTCCGTTAGATCTGGGAGCGACCGTCAGACCCTGAACGATCTCCTGAGCCTTGGCATTCTCATTATATCCGTCAATGTTTGCAACCTGCATATCGACGCCGCCCTCCTGTTCCGGAGTGCTGATAACAATATTGTCGATATAAAGTACATCTGTCTTTTCCATTTTCTTAATAACCGGTACTTCAAAAACGAATTTAGTCGCGCCGCATTTATCCGGAACAGAAATTATTGCATTAGCGTACTGAGTAACGTTATTGCTGTCAGTGGTATTGATCTTCAGCTGAACGGCCGTGCTTGTAACCTTTTCATAATCATCGGTACAAGGAAAAGCAAATACGGAATCACCCATAAGTTTGCCCTCGGCCTCTTGATTTATACGGTACTTAAAAGTTATCATACATCCGTCAAAGCAGTTAAGTCCGAAATCTCCCGGATGAAGCTCGACGCCCATTGTAAGATACTCGGCATCCTCATCATCAGAATTAGGATAAACCAGATTTCCGTCCGAATCTCTGATAAGAGATGAATATGTACACATATCATCAATATCCTTTGACTGAGAAGCCGTAATTTTCAGAGTAGCGCCCTGATAAGCATAGGTTTTTTCCTGTGCGACCTGCAAATCAAGCAGCGAACCGTCCGGAGTAATATAGACATGATTTTTCCACTCCGTCATATCAAAGGACATAGACGGTGCGGACGTATCGGTAGTAAGCATGCTTCTGTCCGCATAAAAATCCGGAACAGACTCTTCCTCCTCGTCTGCGGATACAGAAAACACGGTGCATGCGCCAAGCATCATAACTGCAGAAACTATGCTCAGCAATCTTTTTAATCTCATTAATGATTTCCTCCCAACACATGAAGTATACTATTAATTAGTTTACACCTTTTTCACAAAAATGTCAAGTGTAATCCTTACCAATTGAGCATTGTAACTAAATTGTAATTAAAAATCAATATTTTGCGACGAATTACGCAACGCCCGACTCATATCATATTCGTCGGGCGCAGAACAGCCTTATTCTATTCCAATAAACTGGAGATACTGCTTATCAGGCATTGTTGTAACTGAAGTAGATCTAAGATCATCAGCCTCCGACAATCTGTACTGTACCTTGAGGATACCGTCCTCTTCTACCCAGCCTACGTCCGGCACAGTGCCTCTTATTCCCTTATTGGAAATGGTTTTCTTGATTCCCTTCTGTTTCAAAGTGAAGAATTTCAGCTCTATATCCTGATTGTAAGGAACAACGCAGATCTTAACGCCGCCCTTATCGTTATCCTTTACGTCGTAGAGGATTATCTGATACTCTCCGTCCGGAGAGATAGTGTTCTGGTCGGACGTGACCTCCGTAAGCTTTTGGAAATTATCCCTGTACATGGAATAAACGCTTGAACCCGTGTCCAGATCCGAATTGAGCACAGTCTCGACGGTCGTTCCGCCGAACAGAATGTTAAGCACGAAATATGCAACGATACCCAACACATAAAGGAGAAGATAAATAGTACCCATTATTACCTTAACGGTCTCGTTGGTGCCTGCCGCAAAGAACATTATTATCGCCACAACAAACGGCGGGATTATCAATATCCAGTCGCCCATATTGAACAGTATCATAAAGAACACCAAAGGAAGCATAAGAACGCCTAAAAGCTTGGTCACAAATTCATTTCTTGTGAAAAGCATAAGCCCCAGGAACACCACGTTCGCCACAACGTAAACGGTGAAAAACGACCGTTCTCTGCCCGGTGCAAATTCCAGATCGTAAAGAAACGTTGCATAGGTCAACAGAAATATTACAGCAAAGTATGCGATATTGAAAACGGAAACCGCTCTCTTTACCCATACGTTAGAAAGAAAATCCTTCATTTTACAAATCCTCCCTTAGAGTAAAACACATCTATTCTTTTATTTTATACGAAAACAGTCAAAAAATCAAGAGCTTTTATATTTTTCACGCCTCTTAATATTTAATAATTTGTAAACGTTAGCCAAAGCATTATATATCCGATCAGTTAAGTATGATCTCCTCTCCCCCTGAAAGGCCCGAAAGGATCTCAACCTTATCGTTATCCTCGATGCCAAGCTCAACGTCCTGCTCCACCTTTACTCCGTCCACCAGCAAATTGACATAATTTCTGTCTGCCAGCGACTTCACCGCTTTTTTAGGAACTATTACCGTATCCAGCCGTGAATAAACATCGAACACGACCTCGATCCCGCCGAAATCAAAAAGCTCATCATTTTTGTCGGGAGCAATGACATATATGTACGACGAAAAATCTCCGTTTTCGGAGAAGATAATGTCCGTTACAGTTCCGCTCGAAGAATTAGCGCCTTGTTCTATTCTAACGGTCGTACCGAAATTCACATTGTTCAGAGGATTATCGTATACCGACACGCAAAGATACTGCTGTGACTTGTCTGAGGCATATCCGAGAACCTCGCCTTTATTTACGGGAGTGTTCACATTCAGAGGCTCTCCATGCCTGTCCAACGTAACAAACTCTCCGTCGCAGGGCGCATATACCTTATAGTCCTCCAACGACTCGTTAAGCCTGTCGTATTTGAGCTGTTCTATCTCCAGATCGTACTGAGCAAGCTGTATCTCGCCGTAATCTGCACCGTTCGACTGTAAAGTTGCCACAGTAGACTCAGCCTGATTCAGCCGTATCTCTTCCTCCTCTATCTGCTCCTCCACGTCGTCGGAATAAAGCGTACAGAGCAGATCGCCTTTTTTCACATCGCAGGGAGATTCCACCTCTATGGACTTTATCCTGCCGCCCGCCTTAAAGGTCACTGTCTCGCTGTAGGGATAAGCGTATATCCCCTCCTGATGATATTCTTCTGAAATATCACCTATCTCCGCCTTGCAGGTCTTATATGTAATATCCTTTGTTTCAAGAATAGGAACGGCGATCTCATCACCCTTCTTTTCCTTGCCGCAGGAACAAAGACTGAGCGCCATAACAACGGACAGCGCAATAGCAATTCTTTTCATATATCTGTCCTTTCAAAAAAGGTCACCGCAACCCACAGAATTTCCGCAGTGCCGCCTTAATATAACTTATATTTTAACATTTTTCCGTTGATTTTTCAAGAATGCTCGCCGCATATTGTATAACTGCACAACAAACAAACGCCGTATTTAGACAGATTAACCACAGCAGCGGCAATCCGAGGTTTAAACGTCCAGCATTTCTGCGATTATAGCGTTTGACGCCAGAAATCCTGCGGGCGTAAGCCTGAGCCTATCACCGTCAAAACTGCAAAGACCGCTCTTTCCGAAAAGCTCCGCCTTTCGTCTTATATTTCCGATAAGCTTTTCACCGCCCATCGCCTTTATTTTTTCAAGACTTATCCCCTCGGTCAGCCGCAGACCAAGCATTATATATTCTTCTACCCTGTCGGGGGCTTCCTCCAGCACCAGTTTTTCCTGCCGTTCGTCTGCAATAAAAGCTTTCATATCCGCAGGACAGCAGAACCGTTTGCCCTCGAAAAAAGAATGTGCCGCCGCGCCGAAGCCTATATACTCCTCGCCGTGCCAGTATTTCAGATTGTGACGCGATTCTCCGCCCGGCTTTGCAAAATTTGAGATCTCATACTGCATAAATCCCCTGTCGTTCAGCTGAGCGACCGTCTGCAAGTACATATCGCACAGCAGATCTTCGTCTGCCACAGAGTCTTTGACTTCATCGCAGTCAAAGGGAGTTCCCTCCTCGATTTTCAGCATATAGGCAGAAATATGATTTATAGGCAAACTGCAAAGCTTATCCGCCGTTGAATAAAGCCCCTCAAGGGTTTGTCCCTTAAGTCCCAGCATTATGTCGCAGGAAATGTTTTCAAAGCCCGTTTCCGCCGCAGTGCAGACAGCCCGCTTTGCAGTCTCAAAATCGTGGAGTCTTCCCAGAAATTTCAGTTCTTCATCTTCCGCAGACTGCACTCCGAAAGATATTCTGTTCACGCCTGCCGAACGATAACCCTCAAGCTTTTGTTTATCAACAGTGCAGGGATTCGCCTCCAGAGTTATCTCCGGAGAGGACAATGAGAAACATTCCGACACTGCTCCGATGACCCGCCCGATCTGCGCCGCCGACAAAAGCGAGGGCGTTCCTCCGCCGAAATATACCGTATCGGCTTTTATTCCCCGTCCTTTGTAAAACATAATGTTTCTGCAAAGGGCTTTTACATATTCTCCTATCGTTTTCCCGTCCGCACAGACAGAATAAAAATCGCAGTAAGGGCATTTTCTTCTGCAAAAGGGAATGTGGATATATATTCCGATCATAAATCTTCTCCGTGACTGTCGTCAAAAGCATTGTCGATGTATTCTCCGGTTTTTTCACGGTTGCTCCTGAAACGCTCCAGCGCCTTTGTCAACCCGAAACGCACTGCCCATATAATATACATACACAGAAAGATCAGCGCCAGATATAATGCGAAATACGCCTGCTCTTTCAGCGAAAGCTGAAAATAAACCGAACGTTCGGCAAGCACAGCAACGATCCTCGGATGAACAAGCACATAGCATATCACGCCCAATATACCCGTATAAGCAAGACAGCAGGTCACGCCCACAAAAGCCTCCCTGAAACTCAGCGCGGAGAATTTTATTCCGACGAAGATCACCCAGACGGCGGCAAGAAAAAGCCCTATCGTGCGAGATATGTTTGCATATGTTTCATAAAGCAAAGATACAAGAACCGCTCCCGCCAAGCCGTATATAAGCGACAGCTTCATAGCCTTCTTCAGATCAACCATAATTTGTCCTTTCATAGTCTATAGCAAGTCATTTTTTCAGACAACACCGAGCAACCATTGTCGGACATATGCACAGTGCTGTCCTTATGTAATTATAGGCAACACCGCACAACTACCGCCTAACGGCTTTGTGTACTTCTAACTTGCCAATTCTCCGTTATCTTGCACAGAAACTCCTTGAAAGACACGAGTATTCCTGCGTCGTTTCTATACAATCTAACGAAAAATTTTCTGCGTTATCCGCACACAATAGTTGTGCGGTGTTGCCTATATCCTCTGATTCTGCGTTCTATACGCCTATCACGGTAAGAGTGAACAGTATCATCATTACCGCCGAGCCTCCGCCCAGAACAAGACCTGCAACCGTACAGCAAACCGCATTGAGATCAAAAACCTCGCCGTGCCTCCTGTCGAACCGCACCGTATATTCCTTGCCGTGACGGTAAAGCTTTGAGCGCATAACTATCTCGCAGGGATAAACATTAGGATATTCCTCAGAACCGATATTGTAAAAAGCTCTGCTGAAATTATCCTTTCCCTTTTGACCAATACGGCTGAAAAAAGCTCTTTTTTTCTCCGTCCGCAAAAGTCTAACGGCGCAGACAGCGAAAAAAAAGAATATAAAGATCAGCACAGCGGTCATTATAACCATTAGCATGATCGGCACAATTGCAAGATCCGCGCCAAGACACAGAGCAAGAACTATCACGATCGCCGCAGTTACTATCATTTCCATATTTTCACTCCTCCGAACCGCCCTGCCGTCCATATCAGTATTCTATGATTATATTCTCAAATGACGAATCAGTTCTCGTAGGCCTTAATATCACAGACGTTTCCTTCCACTCAGCCTTAACGTCGTAAATATAATCCTTCGTATCTGCGTCTACACGCTTGAAAATAACGCTGTTCTGATTTATATATACGTTTTTCAGCATATCTCCGTCACGTTCAAGTAAAACGGTATGCTCTCCGCTCGGATCGCTCACCGCCGAATATGCAGGAGCCGACATTGCTGCTCCAAAAAAGATGATCATCCCCGCAGGGATAAATATGAGAGTGGTTATTACAGCCGCTGTCGGACTTGCAATATCACGGAAATGCTTTCGGTATATAAGAAACGGCAACATAATAAATATTATAACCAGTATAGCGGTAAGAAGTATCCTGAATGTTCTTGGACTGAAAAAGCTTGTATATAACACAAAGCCGGCTTTCTTGACAAATCCTGTAATAATCAGGAATATTACCGCAATCAAAACTACCAGGACCGCAATCCTTTTGTTCCTTGTATCACCCATAACAGCGCACCCCCATCATTTTTTGTTATAAGTATGCTTTCTTATCCAGCCGCTGTTTGAGCCGCTCATTTTCGCATAGCAGACAAACGCTCCGAAAAGATTGAGCGCAATGAGCGTTACCACAAGGTTGCGGAACTGGGACATAGCGTAAAGTTCGGGACTTCCGTACATTGCCGTTGCATACGCCCAGAACATAGAATATTTGTCCTCAACAGTAATGTAGACAGTAAAGTAATTGTCTATCCACAGCTTTGCCCCGACGCAGAACGCCGCAGACGGTATGAAGAATTTCAGCATATGCGCCACAACTCCGTTTATATCGTTAGCCGCAGAGGAGAAAAGAACTATCAGCTCAAAGATTATATAGCAGACAAACTCTATCCACTCCTCATAGCGGTTAAGAAACATATAATCCTCTGCGATAAAGTATACATACGCCCACAGCAAAACATAGCCGCCCGCCGTAAGTACGGCTACGGGTATTGACAGACGCTGAAACAGATTTTTGTCTTTATACAGTACAGCCACGTTATCACCCCTATTTTTATTTTTTCCCTGTAACTACTCGTCAAGCTTGAGTACAGACATAAACGTCTCCTGCGGAACGGACACCGAACCGAGCTGTCTCATTCGCTTTTTGCCTTCCTTCTGCTTTTCAAGCAGTTTTTTCTTTCTTGTAATATCTCCGCCGTAGCACTTCGCAAGAACGTCCTTTCTCATAGCCTTTATGGTCTCTCTTGCAATTATCTTTCCTCCTATCGCCGCCTGAACAGGCACTTCAAAAAGCTGTCTCGGAATATTCTCCTTCAGCTTCTCTGTAAGCCTTCTGCCTCTTGCATAAGCTTTGTCCTCGTGAACGATAAACGACAGCGCGTCTACTACCTCGCCGTTTAACAGAACGTCAAGCTTAACAAGCTTGGACGGCGCATAGCCCATCATCTCGTAATCAAATGACGCATAGCCCTTTGTGCGTGATTTGAGCGCGTCAAAAAAGTCGTAGACTATCTCGTTGAGCGGCAGCTGATAATGCAGGTCAACTCTGGTCTCGTCGATATACTTCATATCCTTGTAAATACCCCGTCTGTCCTGGCAAAGCTCCATTATATTTCCCACATATTCCGAGGGAGTATAGATATGAGCGTTCACCATCGGTTCTTCCGCCGAGGCGATAAGCCCCGGATCGGGATAGTTGGTCGGATTGTCTATATAGACCGTTTCTCCGTTTGTAAGATTTACCTTATATATAACGGAGGGAGCGGTGGTGATAAGGTCAAGATTGTATTCTCTTTCCAGTCTTTCCTGAATTATCTCCATGTGGAGAAGTCCCAGAAAACCACAGCGAAAACCAAACCCCAGCGCTATTGACGTTTCAGGCTCAAAGGAGAGCGAAGCGTCGTTGAGCATAAGCTTTTCAAGAGCGTCTCTCAGGTCGGGATATTTTGCTCCGTCGGCAGGATAAATTCCGCAATAAACCATAGGATTTACCTTTTTATAGCCCGGCAAAGCCTCTTCGCAGGGATTTTCGGCATTTGTCACCGTATCGCCCACACGAGTGTCTCCGATATCCTTGATAGAGGCGGCGATATAGCCGACCTCTCCGGCGTGAAGCTCGCCCACAGGCACAAGCTCCGTTGCGCCCATATAACCAATCTCCACCGTCTGGAACTCTGCGCCGGTAGCCACAAGACGAATGGTATCGCCGGCTTTGATATGACCTTCCTTTACACGGCAGTAGATTATTACGCCCTTATACTGGTCGTAATAGCTGTCGAAAATAAGCGCTTTGAGCGGCGCGTTCTCGTTACCCTTCGGCGCCGGTATATCCGTAACTACCCTTTCGAGAACTTCCTTTATATTAGTACCCATTTTTGCGGATATTCTCGGTGCGTCCATTGCGGGTATACCGATGACATTCTCCACCTCCGCACAGGCACGTTCTGGGTCTGCCGAGGGTAAGTCTATTTTATTGATGACAGGAACGACCTCCAGATCGTGTTCTATAGCAAGATAGGTATTTGCAAGGGTCTGCGCCTCGATACCCTGAGATGCGTCAACAATAAGGATAGCCCCCTCGCAGGCGGCAAGAGAACGTGATACCTCGTAGTTAAAGTCAACGTGACCCGGAGTGTCGATAAGATTGAAAACATAGTCCTCGCCGTTGTCGGCATGATAATTAAGACGCACCGCTCTCGCCTTGATAGTTATGCCTCTTTCACGCTCGATATCCATATTATCGAGCAGCTGATTTTCCATATCTCTCAGCTTAACGGTTTCGGTAAGCTCAAGGATCCTGTCCGCAAGGGTGGATTTTCCGTGGTCTATATGCGCTATAATGCAGAAATTTCTGATGTTTTTTTCGTTCATTTACTGATTTTCCTCTCTCAGACAAGTATACTTTTCCATAATACTTTATTATAACACGGTTTAGACGGGTTGTCAATTTTCGGGCACAAAAAAAGCGGCGAACAAAGTCGCCGCTTTTGCGAATAAATCCATTTGGATTTATTAGTTTTTATACCTGTTAATTTTATTACAGATTCGCACTAACCTCAACGAGTTTCTTATCAATTCGCATCATTACTTCCGTATAATATGCCGCGTCCGCCACAGACAACTCATCTTCGTTTATCTCATTTAGCTTTTCCATTGTTTCCGCATATTTTGTCATAAAGTTACTATAATCTTCTAACATTTCAAGCGTATTGTCCGACTCAGAATATTTTTTCATAAACTCAACATATTCATCAAAAAATTCTTCGTAACTGTCCATAGTTTCTTTAAATTCCGGAGTTACGTCCATACTTATGGTATCATTATCTGATTTTTCTTTTGAGGTCGTCTGTGCATTCTTTTCTTCCTTTGAAGTTGTTTGCATCTTTTCTTCTTGTTTTGAAGTATTTACGCTTTCGGTTTCTTTTCCTGCTTTTTCATCATTATTTTCCTTTGGTGCATGAACTGAAATATGTATTGTATTAAAACCTTCATATTCTATTCTAAGAGTATAACCTTTTTCGTTATCAGCCTCGTAATATTTCTCACCCTTATTGTAATCAATATTAAATCCATTGTCTGAACAAGCTTTTACATAATCATTATAATTATCAAATGATATTTCACCAACATATGCTTCAAACGAATCCGACTTATCAGTTAAAATATTACCCACATTAGAGTTCGGAACAGGTAATAACTTTGCAATTTCACTGGTAGGCATCTCAAATTTTCCCATTTCAATTGGAGCACTAAGATCAATATGTAGTTCCTCATCACTTTTGATATAAAGTAACTCTAATCTATATCCCGATTCGTTAAATGCATTATAACTTAATTCACCTTTTTCGCCCTCTACCACAAATCCCATTTTTTCACATTCAGACAAATAATCGTTATATCCATCTTTATCGGTTTTATAAACATATAACATAAGATTTTCTTCAGAATCTATAAGTATTTTTCCGACATTTGATCCAGGCTCCGGCAAAATATCACATAGTTCACAATCAGACCATTTTATTTTTTCGGATTCATTTTTTCTGTTACTGTTATATAAGTTAAAATAAGGAACAATAAGTACAAAAGCAAAAATAGCCGCGATAACACGAATACCCTTCTTTTTCTCTTTAAATATATGAAGTCCCATAAGAAAAGAAATTAAAAACAAAATCACCATTATTACCGCAATAATACCAGCTAAAACCTTACCATCTGAAAATGCAAATACGCATAATAGAACTGATATTATTGAAAATACTATTAAAACCTTACTGAATTTACTCTTCTTAAAACTGTCAACACTATCTTTATCTTCTTGCTTTTTTTCTTTTTCGATTTCATGTTTTAAACGTTCCATCTCTATTTGTTGTTTTCCGCTTTCTACATCTTTATATGCTTGTGATTTGATTTTTTCTATTCTTACAGAATCGCTTTCATTTAATAAATCAGGAACCGAATATCCAGCACCGCAAAAAGGACAGTTAACCAAATCTTCTTTATTGCTAAATTCAATTTTTCCTCCACAATTTAAGCATACAGCAGTAAGCAAATCTTTATTTGTATCATTCATTGTAAATTCCTCCAAATTTTAAGATATTTATTATTATACAACAATTTGTTGTATAATGCAATATAATCAACCAATTTTAGCAGATCTTTGTAAAATCTATACAAATGCCAAAGGTGAAATTACAACATAATGTAGTAAGAATATCACAACATAATGTTGTATGATATATTAAATATATACTTAAACGCATAAACGCAAGAAAGGAAAAGAGAGTGAAATGGTTTTTCAGAGAATCCGCGACCTGCGGGAAGACGCAGATTTAAAACAAAACGATATGGCAAAGATTCTCCACTGCTCACAGCAGGCTTACAGCAACTACGAACTCGGACAGCGTGATATACCGACGGACATTCTTATCGCTCTTGCAGAATATCATAAAACCAACATCGATTATATTCTTGGATTAACCAAAAACAAGACCTATTACAAAAAGCTATAGACAAAACAAAAAGCGGAAAGAGAAAGCTCTCTTCCCGCCGTAATTTTTTATGGAACAATATCCGTGATTATTCTTTGTCAACGTCCTCAACAGGCTCTTCGATAGAATCGAGCTGAACCTCAACGTCAACGTCCTCGCCGGCTTCTTCGGCAGCCTCCTCAGCCGCTTCCTCTACAGCCGCCTCTTCCTCAGCAGCCTCTGCGCACTCGTCGCAGCCGCAGCAATCGTCGAAATCCTCGTCCAGATCCTCATAATCATAATTCTCAAGCTCTTTGTGCTTTTTAAATGCAAAAATAGCAGCAGCACCGGCAGCGATCGCTCCGATAGCGGCAAAAACCTTAAATCCACTTGCCATTTCAAACAACTCCTTTTCTTTCAATGTTACGTCTAATGCTGAAACCGATTAGATTATAGATAGTATACCATATTTGTTATCAAAAATCAAGACGTTTACAAAAAATACGAATATTTTGGACATTTTGCTCAAAAAAATCTTTGTCGTTTTGTCAATACTACATATTACCTGTTAGATTCATTATTATGCTTAATGCGGCTATCGGCGCAGTCTCACAGCGCAGTATCCTGTTTCCCAACCCCACGAGCCTTATCCCCTCATCGGCGCATCTTCCAGCCTCATCGGGTTCAAAGCCGCCCTCGCTCCCGATAAAAAGCCCTATGCTTTTTCCACTTTCAATTTCTGCTTCCCTCAGATTTATCCCGCCGTTTTCATAGCACATGAGACCGATGTCACAGGCTTTCAGTCTTTCAACGCACTCATTGAAACTTATCATCTCCGTCACTTTCGGTACAACGCCCCTGCCGCATTGCTTAGCCGCCTCCAGCGCTATCTTGTTGAGCCTTTCCAGTTTTTTTCTGAAACTCTTTTCATCAGGTCTTGACACGCACCTTGCCGTCAAGACAGGGCATATCTCCGCAGCACCAAGCTCCACCGCCTTCTGCACGATAAACTCCAGCTTATCTGATTTCGGCATCGCCTGAAAGAGGGTGAGCCTTACGTTCGGCTCGCATTTGCTTTTCCCGCATGACAGCACTCTGCACATGACCCCGCTGTCGGATATTGTAAGTATCTCCGAACGGTACTCCATACCTTTACAGCAGATAATTATCTCGTCTCCCAGCCTCATTCTGAGACTTCTTCCTATATGAACAGCGTCCGGTCCGCTTATGATTATTTCATCGCCCGATACATCTTCAACAAAAAATCTCGGCATAATGTTCCTCCGTTTTCAAATAAAATACAGACGATAAGGCCTATAATTAAATGATAGTTTATATTATAAAAACAGTATACCATAACTTCAAAAAATGTTCAATAAATTTCATACTAAATACAATAAGTTTTCACACGAAGAACACATTGACGGGTTATTATATATATGTTGCAGGGAGATAGAGGCTCCTGAGCGGACAAATCATTTCGGTATGTTGGCTTTTACCCCAAGCCTTCATATATACAGCTTGTAGATTATTTTTCTACTAGCTTCTCCCCTATAATTTTTTATTTTTTGGCTCCCACAGCTCTTGCTGTGGGAGTTTTTTTGTCCCGGTGCATAAAATTATACTCGTCCGCTATTGCAAAAAGCTTTTTTATACAGTATAATGATTATATTCAAAACAACTAGAAAAAAATCATAGAAACGAGGCGTAATTATGAAAGACATTATTCTGAATATCGACCCGCAAAAAAGAAAGAGCCACATCAATCCCGAAATATACGGTCACTTTTCGGAACATCTGGGCAGATGTATATATAACGGTATGTTCGTAGGAGAAAATTCTGAGATACCCAACACGGGCGGAGTAAGAAATGACGTTATCGCCACTCTGAAACACATAAGGATACCCGTACTGCGCTGGCCGGGCGGCTGTTTTGCCGACGAGTACCACTGGAAAGACGGCATCGGAAAAAAAGAAAGCCGCAGAAAAATGATAAACACAAACTGGGGCGGCGTCGTAGAGGACAACAGCTTCGGTACTCACGAATTTATGGACCTCTGCGAAAAACTTGAATGCGAACCATACATTTCAGGAAACCTTGGCAGCGGAACGGTACAGGAGCTTTCCGAGTGGGTAGAATATATAACCTTTGACGGAGTATCTCCCATGACCGAAGAAAGACGCAGAAACGGCAGGGAAAAGCCGTGGAAGCTGAAATATCTGGGTATTGGGAACGAAAGCTGGGGATGCGGAGGCAGTATGCGTCCCGAATATTACTGTGATCTTTACAGACAGTATCAGACTTTCTGCCGCAACTACAGCGGCAACGAGCTTTTCAAAATAGCCTGCGGACCGAACTCCGATGACTACGACTGGACTGAAACGCTTATGACAAATCTGAACGAATGGAATACGAAAGCGATATCTCTGCATTACTACACAGTGCCTACAGGCGACTGGTCTCACAAAGGCTCAGCAACGGAATTCTCCGATGAGGAGTATTACTCCACTATTACTAAAACCTTGCATATGGAAGAGCTTGTGACAAAACACAGCGAAATAATGGACAAGCACGACCCCGAACACAAGATTGGTCTTATCGTGGACGAATGGGGTTGTTGGTACGACGTTGAGCCGGGAACAAATCCGGGATTTTTATATCAGCAGAACACAATGAGAGACGCAATAATAGCGGCTATAAACCTTAATATTTTCAACGAGCATTCCGACAGAGTAATTATGTCGAATATCGCACAAGTGGTAAATGTTTTGCAGGCTGTTATTCTTACCGAAGGAGAGAAGATGATACTCACTCCCACTTATCATGTTTTTGACCTTTACAAAGATCATCAGAACAGTGAGCTTGTGGAGTCGTCATTACAGGGCTTTGAAACAAACGGCGTTCCGGCAATAACAAAGTCGGTTTCCGTTGACGTGAAGGGGAACCTGCTCATAACCATGTCAAACTGCTCGCTTACGGAAAGTGCAAAAATCTCCGCTAATCTTTGCGGATTTGCCCCCGCAAAAGCCGAAGGACAGATTCTCTGCGCCGATAAACAGGCTCACAACACCTTTGACGAACCCGAAAACGTAATACCGAAAGAGATCGGAGAAATAGAAATTAACAGCGACAGCGTATCATTTGAATTGCCCGCCTGCTCCGTCGTATCGGTGAAGCTTTACAAATAATATGAGAAAACCGTGCAGAAAATGCCTTTTAGCCGACATGGATATTGACGAATACACTCAGAATATTCTTGAATACATAAAAAACGTATCTGCCGAAAACCGAGCGGACGAAGAAGTTTACCTCCGCAGACTTGAAATATGCCGTAGCTGTGAAGAACTGTCAAACGGAATATGCGCTAAATGCGGCTGTTTTGTGGAGCTCCGCGCGTTAAACCCCAAGGCGTACTGTGCAAGCGAAAAAAAGTTATGGTAAGACAATCGTGTTTACTCTGAATCTATCGGTATAACAAAGCGCTCCGCCGTACCGACCCTGAGAGGTCGGTACGGCGGAGCGCTTTGTTGTACAGCTAATTATTATAAAATTTAACAGTTTTCCTCTGCAAGCTTTTTCTCTATAAAGTCCACGACCTCTTCAGGACCAATCCCAAGCACGGCGGCAAATTCTTCAAAAAGAAGCTTTTCTGCATTCCTGAAAAAATGCTCGTCGGCGGCGTGAAGCTTTCTGCCTATTTCCTGTTGCTTTTTCTGATGAATATAGAGCGTTCTTACAAGCCTTGCAAGCTGATGTCTGTCGCCGCCCGAGATTATGTTTGAAAACAGCTCGGCGCGCTCGCTGTCATTGTCTGCCCACAAAGGCTCATCACCCGGCATCTCCCTGATAAGCTCGTTTATTTCCTCTCCGGTCATAAGGCTTTTTATCCGCTCTGTAAGCGTTTCGTTTTCGACAGGAACGTAAACTGTGGAATTTTCCTGATAAACCGGCTTCAGAACGATATAGTTTTTATTTTCACCCTTCACGTTCTGAACGCATTCTCCGATAACTCTGCACACTCCCGTCGTACCGTAAGACACAATATCTCCATTATTATACATAAACGTCATATCCTTTCCTTATTAGTTTCCTGCTGCGGTATCTTTCCGCCCCAATATTTATCGGCGATTCTCTTCTGCTCCGCCCCGTCAAGCGTCATGATCCTTGCTTTCCATTTATCGGACGACCGCTTTGCCTCGTCTGCGGTCTGTCTGAACGAACATTTCTCGCCTATGCACTCCTTTACGTTAAGCACATCGCATCTGAAATACGCCGTAAGGTGTATGCACCGGGTAAACTCTGTGCTGTTATCAGTACCGGAACTCAAAAAGAACTTCCCCTTTTCCAAAACTCTTCCGTCCTTTTGCAAAGACTAAAAAGAACAGCTTGTTGCTTATACAAGCTGTTCCTCGACATATATTAAGGCAGCACCGCACAACTACCGCCTAACGGCTTTGTGTACGTCTAACTTGCCAATTTTCCGTTATCTTGCAGAGAAACGCCTTGAAAGACACAAGTATTTCTGCGTCGTTTCTATACAATCTAACGAAAAATTTTCTGCGTTATCCGTACACAATAGTTGTGCGGTGTTGCCTTAATTATAACGCATTTTCGGAAAAATTGTCATAGGCATTTTAAACAAAATTTCACTGCTTTTTATGCGGCAGAACGCAAAAAGCGGAACGTCCAAAAACGCTCCGCTTCTCATATTATCGTATTAAAATATGCTGAAGGGCTTATCTTGCGCCCTCTGCAAAGCCGCTGTCAACCAGATCAACAAGACCCATAACGGCAGCTTCCTCGTCCGGACCGTCAGCGATGATCCTGATAGTGGTTCCGCCTACAATGCCGAGAGAAAGAATACCGAGAAGGCTCTTAGCGTTTACTCTTCTCTCTTCCTTTTCAACCCAGATAGACGACTTGAATTCGTTAGCCTTCTGGATAAAAAATGTTGCCGGACGGGCATGAAGTCCAACCTGATTCTGAACAACTACGTCTTTTACGAACATACTAATCTCTCCCATTCATAATAATGTTTACTAAAACTCCATTAATCTAGGTGCCAATGCTTGTTTTGATACACTTATTATACTCGACAAACTTTGCTTAGTCAACGCAAATTTTAAACAAACAAGAAATTCGACCAAGATTTTCGTGACTTTGCTCAAAATTAAGCAACTATAATCATAATGCTTATGCTTTTTGCACAATGCCGTTTCATTTGCTGTACCACTTTATACAAATTTTTTTAACATTTATGTGGAAAGTGTTGAAAACTCAGGGATTTATTTTTCCTCATTATCAGCAAATTTGTGTATAATAGCCAAATCTTTTTCGGAAAGCGGGCATTTTTCAAGAAGCTCCGGTCGTTTTCTGTATGTTGAAATAACCGCCTGTTCACGCCTCCATTCGGCAATTTTAGCGTGATTGCCCGAAAGAAGCACAGTCGGGACCTGTCTGCCGTCCCACACCTCCGGACGGGTATACTGAGGATATTCCAGAAATCCGCTGTAATGACTTTCGTCCTCATAGCAGTCTGTCTGCGACAGCGTGCCCTCCAGCATTCTCACAACGCAGTCCACAAGCACCAGCGCAGGAAGTTCTCCTCCCGTAAGAACATAATCGCCAATAGAGATCTCCTCGTCCACTATCTTGTCGATTATTCTGTCGTCCACGCCCTCATAGTGCCCGCATAATATAAATATGCTGTCAAGCCGTGAAAGTTCCTTGGCTCTTTTTTGTGTAAGCGTTTTTCCCTGCGGCGACATATAAATAACGTGGGGCTTGGGTTTTCCATCGGTAACAGCCTTGTAGCAGTTGTAAATGGGCTGGCACTGCATAAGCATTCCCTGTCGCTCACTGTAGGGAGTATCGTCAACGCGTCGGTGCTTATCTTCAGTATAGTCCCTAATATTATGACATTTTACCGTAAAAATATTCTTCGCCCTCGCTCGTCCCACAACACTTTCGGAAAGATAATTTTCCAGCATTTCAGGAAACAAAGTAGCAATATCTATATTCATAAGCATTGTCCCGATATTACGGGCTTTCCTCCTCTATCATAAATGTTTTTGCAGAAACCATACTGTTCAGCTTTTCCTGAACCGACGCCCCGTCGGTTTCATAATGTTTTATCCCGACCCAGACCCCTGCGGCGATAATTACTGCCAATACCAGCACAACAGCCAGAGTTATCATATCAGACCTTCTCTTCTTCGGCTTGTTGCCCTCGTCCTTATGATAAACTCTCAGGCTTGTCAACATAAAATCCAGCTCCATAGGCGAAAGGCCTCCGCCGCTGAAAGTATTTGCAAGACGGTTAAAGCCGCTGTGCTTTCTCAGTCTCCGTACAAGCCACTTCTGCTCAGCCCTTTCAGACTTCAGCCGCGGACTTTCGTCAATGTAATCCGTAAAAACCCGTTCAATACAATCCAATGATCTTTTTCGGTTCTGAAGCTTGGGATATATAAGACAGAACATACTTCCGCTGTATTTGCGCACAAGCTTTTCAACGTCCTCAAAAGCGCAGAATCTTATCATTCAAACAAGCCCTCGAGCGGCGTGATCTTCATTACTCCGTTTTCAATGTCCGTTTCGGCAACCACATCAGGAATAGCGGGTATAAGGCGAACCTCGCCCTTTTCATTTTTGATGTGATAAACGTCGTTCGCCCCCGTTTCGGTCACGTCGGCTATCTCTCCGTAAACCTCGCCGCTGTCTGCGTCCTCCACTCTCAGACCGATAAGATCCTGTACAAAGTAACAGCCTTCCTCAAGCTCAACGTCATTCCTGTCGATATAAAGCACTCTGTTTCTGAGTTTCTGCGCCTCCTCAACGGTGTCTACGCCCTTTACTTTCATCACTACTATATTTTTTGCGACTCTCGCGCGTTCGATCTCCACCGGCGTTCCGCTCTTATAATAAAGCGTGTCAAAGCCGCATAGAAAATCAGGACTGTCGCACCACGGCTGAACCTTTATCTCGCCCTTTATTCCGAATACGGACACGATCTTACCCGCTTCAAGATATTTTTTCAGTTCCATTTTTTACCTCCGGATATATTCTGATTTCAGAAATTGCCTAAAAAGTCTTACGGATATTGTAACATATTTTCTTTTTCATTGCAACCGCATTCAAACCGCCTTTTTTGTGCGTTTTGCCGTATTTACAAAAAGTTTATTAATTACAATTTGGTTACTCTTAAACGAAATTTGACCCAATATTTTGTACAAAATAACTATCAAATTTTGTGATTTAACAGAAAATTCACACATTGCAGTCCGAAATGTGTTACAATTTGTAATATGTTGAACCGTAGGCTTGGGTTTGGCTGTGCGGTAAAAAACTTTTTTGCATATTTTCACTATAAAACACTTGCAAAATCAATCAATTTTTGTTATAATAACAGTAAGCGGACTTTCTGCATTTACATATGGGATCACTGTGTCCTGCGCGGAAAAAACCAGTCTGAAAATTTTGCAAGTAGAGGGGAATAACTTATGTCAAACAGATTATTTCAAAGCGTAGTTCATCAGATGCGCGACACTATCGACTGCGTGATCGGCGTTATCGATGAAACCGCAACA
Source organism: Ruminococcus sp. (assembly GCA_021770655.1). Taxonomy (GTDB): domain Bacteria; phylum Bacillota; class Clostridia; order Oscillospirales; family Ruminococcaceae; genus Hominimerdicola. Next base: position 56,152 of record JAETQO010000006.1, read on the forward strand.
ATTATTGCCTGCTCCGAGCTTTCACAGGTTGGCACTACCAACGAGTTCGTATCTTTGGATCTGGGCGATTCACACGACATTTTTGTTAGAGACGGTTATACCTATAAGCCCTTCGGCGCTCATATGAAGCCGGACTATGCTGTTTTTGTCGAGGGGACCGACGAAGTTGCCGCTAAATATGCAAGCATTCTCGCAATCACCCTTTCAAGCATAAAGCAGTATTACGATGAGAAATATGACAGAAACAATTTTATAAAGAACGTGGTTCTTGACAACGTCCTCCCCGGCGACATTCACGTTAAAGCAAGAGAACTTCATTTCAGCTCCGACGTTTCAAGGGTTGTACTTCTTATCAGAATCCTTTCATCTAACGATGTTTCGGCATACGACGTAATCCAGAACCTTTTCCCCGACAAGAACAAGGATTTTGTGTTCAACATAACCGAGTCGGACATCGTGCTTGTCAAAGAGGTCGCTAACGGCGTTGAGTCCAAGGATCTTGAAAAGCTTGCACGTTCTATTTCCGATACCCTTTCAAGCGAGTTCTATACCAGAGTAAACGTTGGTATAGGAACTGTTGTCGAAGGCGTCAAGGATCTGGCAAGAAGCTTCAAGGAGGCGCAGATCGCCCTTGAAGTCGGAAAGGTTTTCGATACCGACAAAAATATCGTTTCATACGACAATCTGGGCATTGCGAGACTTATCTATCATCTGCCCACGACTCTTTGTGAAACGTTTCTGAAAGAAGTGTTCAAGAAAGGCTCTATCGAGTCGCTCGATCACGAAACCCTGTTCACTATACAGAAGTTTTTTGAAAACAACCTGAACGTTTCGGAAACTTCAAGAAAATTGTTCGTACACAGAAATACGCTTGTGTACAGACTTGAAAAAATCAAAAAACTTACGGGACTCGATCTCAGAGAGTTCGACCATGCGATCATCTTCAAGATAGCTCTTATGGTCAAGAAGTATCTGTCCGCTAATCCGGTTAAATTCTAAGAGTACCCTTAAGTATGCGGGAACTGTGTTCCCTATAACTAAGGCGGTGTAAATTTTGGTAGAGTTTAAAGATGTGTCCGTGACCTATTCAAGCGGCGTGGACGCTCTGAACAAAGTTAATCTTAAAATCAACGACGGCGATTTCGCTTTCGTTGTCGGTCCGTCGGGTGCCGGAAAATCCACCCTGATAAAGCTCGTGCTTAAAGAAATAGACGCAACGAGCGGAACCGTAATGGTAAACGGCTTTAATCTCAAAAAGCTGAGAAGAAGAAAGATCCCTGCACTTCGCCGCACCATCGGCGTCGTTTTTCAGGATTTCAGACTTATACCCACAATGACGGTGTATGAAAACGTAGCTTTCGTGCTGAGAGTTATCGACGCACCTGCAAAATACATAAGAAGCAGAGTTCCCTACGTTATCAGCCTTGTGGGACTTTCCGAAAAAGCAAAATCGTACCCTACCGAGCTTTCGGGCGGCGAACAGCAGCGTGTAGCGCTTGCAAGAGCTCTCGTCAACGATCCGCAGCTTATTATTGCGGACGAGCCTACGGGTAATATCGACCCTGCGCTTTCATATGAAATAGTGGAACTTTTAAAGGGAATAAACGAGTGCGGCACTACCATACTTATGGTTACCCACGAGCATGACCTTGTCCGCTACTTCGGAGGCAGAATTATCAACATCAACAAAGGCTCTATCGCCTTTGACGAAGTGATAGGAGGCTCCAATGAAAGTAAGTAGTTTCAGATACCTTGTAAATCAAGGATTCAAAGGAATTTGGAAAAACAGAATGATGACCTTTGCTTCTTTCTGTATCCTGCTCGTTTCCCTGCTTATGGTCGGCACATCAGTGCTGGTGTCCATGAACCTTACGAGAATAATCGGCGGAATCGAGGATAAGAGCGAGGTTATCGTTATTGTAAAAGACGGTACAAGCCAGGCTGATATGCAAAAGCTTGAGCAACAGCTCAACGAAGTCGGAAATATCAATACCGTAAGCCTTTATTCAAAAGACGAGGCTTGGAAGAATATGCTTGACGATATGACAGACGAGGAAAAGGAATTTTTCCAGTATGCCGACGACAATCCTCTGCCGGATACATACAAGGTAACCATTAAGGATATTGAGAAAATGGCCGAAACCACAACTCAGGTAGAAACCTTTGATAATGTGGACTCAACCAAGTCTCCGACAGCGTTTGCGGATATACTTATCAGTATAAGACGGATATTTACGATCGTTGCTTTCGCTATTGTACTTGCATTGGTAATAGTATGTCTTATTATTATTTCCAATACGACCAGAGCAAGCGTTTTTGCAAGACGTAAAGAAATAAATATCATGAAATATGTAGGAGCGACCAACAGCTTTATCAGAATCCCGTTCTTTATCGAGGGTATGATTGTAGGTCTGCTGGCGGCGGCAGGCGCGCTTCTGCTTACTAAATTCGCTTATGAGGGAGTTTACAACATCTTTAACGATGATTTCAAACTATGGAGTATTCTCGGAGTTCAAAATCTTTATTCCTTTGACTCTCTACTCCTGCCTGTAGCGGCGTCCTATCTTATTGCCGGAGCGCTTATCGGAGCGATCGGTACTTCTATAAGCACCGGCAAGCATCTTAAAGTATAGTAAGAGCATTTATATTGCCGAAAGAAACAGAGGCAGACTAAACGAATCTACACGGGGTTCTTTAGGCTGCCTTTCTCATAACAGACATACGGTCAACTCCAAAAAGACAAAATATAAAAACAACAGGTGTAAAAATTTTAACGCAAATATGCGACGGAGGAAAAAATGAAAACAGGGACAGTTACTATGAAACGTATTCTTGCCTTTTCTATCGCCGTCATAACTTCAATGACGGTACTTGCAGGAGGCGCTAAACCCGTTCTGAATCAACAGCCGGCTTCGGCGGAAAGCCAGGAGATCAAAGAGAACAAGAACAAAATCTCCAGCGCCAAAAGTAAAATCAGCGAGCTTGAAGAAAAACAGGCGGAGCTTGACAAAAAAATCAGCAGCACCAAAGACGATATAAACAAAGAAGAAGAAAATCAGGCCGCGATCCAAGAGCAGATCGAAACCGTTCAGGAAACTATCCTTACGCTTGAGGACTCTATCTCTGATCTTGAAAATGAGATCGCAGGTCTTGAAGAGGATATAGCTAAGAGCGAGATCAAAATCAAGAACAAAAAAGCCGAGATCGATGAGGGCGTAGACGATTTCAAACAGCGCATGAGAGCAATGTACATATCCGGAAGCAGTTCATATTCCGATATTCTGATCGGCGCTACCGATTTTTATGATATGCTTATGAAGATCGAGCTTGTCAAGAGAGTCGCAGACCACGATAACACTATGATAGACGGATTGGTGGAACTGAAAGACCAGTACGAGGTTCAGGAGGCGGAACTTGAAAACAGCAAGGCAGAGCTTGAGACCAATAAAACCGATCTTGAAGAGCAGAAAACCTATCATCAGGAGCAGAAAGCCAAGCTTGATGAGCTTTATGAGCAAAGTCAAGCCGTTATAGATCAGCTTGAAGCGGATAAGCAAGCCTACGAGGAAAACAAGGCTCAGATAGACAAGGAGCAGGCGGACTTTGAAGCCCAGCTGCAAAAGCTTTATAAAGAGCAGGAGGCTATCAAGGCAAAGGAAGCCGAGGCTGCCAGAAAAGCCGAAGAGGAAAGGCAACGGAAACTGCAGGAGCAACAGCAGCAGCAACAGCAAAGTTCAAACGGCAATTCCACTTCCTCCAACGCCGGCGGAAACACTTCCGGCAGCGGTCAAAGTTCAACAAACAACGGCGATTACGGCTATCAGAACAAGAGCCAGTTCACCTGGCCTGTTCCGGGATATTATCATATTTCCTACGGCGTCGGCTGGCGCTGGGGCGCTTACCATAAGGGTATCGACATATGGTCTCCGGGAATAAGGGGAGCAAAGATATGCGCTTCCGCACCCGGCACAGTCATCCAGGTGAGCAATACCTGCCCGCACGACTACGGAAAGAATTATTCCTGCGGCTGCGGCGGCGGATACGGCAATTACTGCATTATCGACCACGGCAACGGCTACTGGACGCTTTACGGACATTCGCAGCATATGAACGTTTCAGTAGGACAGCATGTAGAACAGGGCGAGGTGCTGGGACTTATCGGCTCGACCGGTCATTCAACCGGCGATCATCTGCATTTTGAGGTGCGTCTGAACGGAGTGGCTCAGAACCCGTCCAATTATGTTTAAGGTAACACCGCACAACTATTGTGTGCGGAAAATTGGCAAGTTAGACGTACATAAAGCCGTTAGGCGGTAGTTGTGCGGTGCTGCCTTAATACAGCTACGACTGTATAAGGCAACATCACCTTTTTCCGCATATCTGCACGGCAAAGGTCATGCAATATTGCCTTAATAAAACCCAAAGGAGTCTTTTATTTCTATGAATAAGCTTTACAGCTTTAAAAGGATCTGTACTTGTATATTGGCTTTCGCTGTTACTGCCGGTATTGCCGGCAGCAGCCTGAATACGGCTAATATAACTACGGCGGAAACCGAAAATCAGTCCTATGCTGAGAACGACGGTTCGGATCAGACTGCTCAGGAGAGCGGCGAGCCTTCGCAAAGCGACGAATCTTCGGCGGACGAAACACAGCAGGAGGAGCAATCCACAGGCTTTGACATAACTCAGTATGCCGAACAGCTGAGAGAAATCTCAAAAAAACAGCAGGAGATAAACGAAAAGCTTGACGAATATCAGAAAGACATAGAATCAAAAGAAAAAGAACAGAAGCTCATCAGAGAGAAAATCAACTCTGTAAACGAAGAGATCAAAGTGCTTAACACCTATATGACTGCATTGGAATTACAGATAAGCACAAACAAAAGAAATATTGAGAAAAAGCAGCAGGAAATAAGCGAAAGCGTAGAAAGCTTTAAAAAGCGCCTGAGAACTATGTATATCGCAGGCACAGACAGTTATACCACTGTCTTGCTCGAATCCAACAGCTTCTACGATATACTTATGAGAATGGAGCTTATCAAAAGAGTTGCGGAACACGACGACTCTATGATAGACGGTCTTGTAAAGCTTAAATCGGAGTATGAGGATCTCCAGAAAGAGCTTGACGAACAGCAGGCCGAATATGATAAGCAGTATGAACAGTACACCAATCAGAAAGAAGCCCTCAGCAAGCTTTACCGCTCAAGTACCGAGGCTCAGATGGAGCTGAAGGCTCAGCAGAACGAACTTAAAAAGCAAAATGAGGCATATGAAGCCGAAAGAGAATCCTTTGAAGGCAGTCTTTCAGGAATACTGAAAACCTCGAGCTCAGGAGGAACGGCCAGAGATGACGAGGTCGCGGCGACTATGGCGCTGGCAGACGTAAAGCTGGACGAGCTTCACAAGAGCATAAACGATCGCATTGAAAACGGTGACGAGCTTGGAGAATATGAAGCGGATTATTACTTCGCTTGGCCTGTTCCCGGCGCTTACAGCGTTTCTTCGGGAGTCGGTCCGCGCTGGGGGTCTTATCACTCAGGACTTGACATTCTCGCCGCTCACGGTACTCCTATTCACGCAAGCTGCAGCGGAACGGTCATAAGAACGAACACTACCTGTACTCACGATTACGGCAAAGAGGGTTCCTGCGGATGCGGGGGCGGCTACGGCAACTATATAATAATCGACCACGGCAACGAATTTATCACCCTTTACGGACACCTTACCGAAGTCGACGTTGAGATCGGCGATCAGGTCAAAAAAGGCGACGTTATCGGAAAAATGGGAAGCACCGGCTTCTCGACGGGCGATCATCTCCACATAGAGATACGTTATCAGGGCTATATCCTGAACCCTGCTTTCTATCTTGACGTTACGCAGTAACAAACATAACAAAGATTCGGCAGAACAGCGGCTTTGCTGTTCTGCTTTTTTGTGTTGATTTATTATGTGATTCGTTCATGGAAATCAACTTTCAAAATATATCACCAAAATCACTATGATTTATTAAAAACAGCATATGCTTGTAGTCTTTCCCCCGCCTACGGCGGGGGAAAGACTACTTAAACTTCTGTATTCTATGCCAAAATGCCATTTAGCCTTAAAGGGAATATTTAACCATGAAAATTGATTTTCGATAATCCGACCTGTTCCTCTTTACATTACTTGAATTTTGGGGTATAATAAAAATGTAATTTTCCAACCAAGAAATGAAAAGAGGTCACAGTAATGAGCGAAGAAAGAATCCCTAAAAGAAATGAAGTTCCCGAAGAATATAAATGGGCGCTGGAAGATATTTACCCTACCGACGAAAAGTGGCTGGACGATCTTGAAAAGCTTAAAACTATGCCTGAAAAGATAGCTGCTTTTAAAGGACGTCTTAGCGAAAGCGCAGACGTATTGTTTGATTTTATGAAACTGTCCGAGGAAATCTCCCTGCTTTGCGACAGTCTCGGCAACTACGCGCAGAGACGCTCCGACGAGGACACAGCGAATCCAAAATATCAGGGCTTTATAGGACAGCTTATGAACGTGTATGTAGCGATAAATTCCGCAGGAAGCTTTGAAACTCCCGAAATGATTGCAATTCCGGAGGAGAATCTTGAAAAATTTTATGAGGATAAGCCGGAGCTGAAGCTGTATAAAAGGCAGTTCGACAAGCTCCGCCGCAAGAAAGCGCATATTCTTTCCGAAGCGGAGGAAAAGATACTTGCCCTTACGGGAGAAATGGGACAGTCGCCTGAGAACATCTATTCAATGTTTTCCGACGCAGATCTGCGCTTTCCCGATGCTGTTGACAAGGACGGCAAGGCTCATCAGGTAACTCACGGAAGCTATATCCCCCTTGTACAGAGCGGAGACAGAACGCTAAGAAAATCAGCCTTTGAATCTATGTATCACACCTACGACAAATTCAGAAACACCTGCGCCGCCACACTTTCGGCTCAGATAAAGGCTGTAAATTTCTATGCCAAAGCAAGAAAATACGATTCCAGCCTTGAAGCCGCTCTTGACAGTACAGAGGTGCCTGTTTCTGTTTATACCAACCTTATCGACGCCGTACACGACAATATGCACTATATGTACGATTACGTTGCACTGAGGAAAAAGCTTCTTGGCGTTGACGAGCTTCATTTCTACGATCTGTATACTCCCGTAGTTCCCGACGCGGATATGAAGATCACATTTGAAGAAGCCAAGGAAACGGTGCTTAAAGCGCTTGCGCCTATGGGAGAAGACTATCTTGCTATAATGAAAGAGGGCTTTGAAAACCGCTGGATAGACGTTTATGAAAACGAGGGCAAGACCAGCGGCGCATATTCGGCAGGCGCAAGAGTTCATCCTTATGTTTTGCTCAATCACAAGGATACGCTCAACTGTATGTTCACTCTTGCCCACGAAATGGGTCACGCTATCCATTCCTACCTTTCCAACAAGTATCAGCCCGTCGTATATTCCGACTATGTGATCTTTGTTGCCGAGGTAGCTTCGACCTGCAACGAGGCTCTGCTTATGCAGTACCTGCTGAAAACTACCGAGGACAAAAAGCAAAGAGCATATCTTATCAACTATTTCCTTGAACAGTTCCGCACCACCCTTTACAGACAGACTATGTTTGCCGAGTTCGAGCTTAAGATCAATGAAATGGTGGCAAGAGGCGAAAGCCTTACTGCGGAAAACCTCAATGACCTTTACGGCGAGCTTAACAAGCTGTATTTCGGTGACGGCATCGTGCTTGATGATGAAATAAAGCTTGAATGGGCAAGGATACCGCATTTCTATTACGACTATTACGTTTACCAGTATGCAACAGGCTATTCCGCCGCAATTGCCCTCTCTCAAAAAATTTTAAAGGGCGGCGAAAGCGCAGTCAAGGATTATATCGGCTTTCTTAAAGGCGGCTGTTCAACAGACCCTATCTCCCTTTTAAAGGGCGCGGGAGTAGATATGGCGACAGCAGAGCCAATAAACGAGGCGCTTAAAATGTTCGGCGACCTTATCAAGGAAATGGACGAAGCTATGTCCTGAAAACGCCGAAACGCAAGTGTAAAAAAATCGGGCGGCTTTTTGTCTGAGCCGTCCGATTTTCTGTTTATTCCAAAATAATTCAGATTTAAGCCAACCTTTCAATACTTTTTACGACTTAATAAGCGTAACCGGTTAACAAACCGCAAACGAGGTGATAAAAATGGATAACTACATAAGCGACGAGCTTATCGAGGCAACATTTCTCTTCTGCCGCAAAAGGCTTTCCGACAGCGAAGCGGCAAAAGACCTGGCGCAGGATATTCTATGCGAGGGCATCAGGAAAATCAAAAGCGGCGCAGAACCTATCAGCTTTTATTCCTACTATTGGAAAATGGCAAGAAACAAGTATGCAGACTACATACGCTGCAAAAAAGAGCCTGCTTTGCCTTTGGAGGTTGCAGGCGGCGTAGCCTGCAAAGATCTTCACCCCGCAGATAAGCTTGTAAAGCACGAAGAGATAGCCCGGCTCAATCTGTCGCTTTCCCGTCTCAGCGAAATACACAGGGAAATAATTATCCGCTTTTATCTGAAAGAACAGTCGATCTCGAAAATCGCCGAAGAACTGAACATACCCGCAGGCACGGTCAAAGGCAGGCTGTTCGACGCAAGAAAAAATCTGAAAGAGAGGTTCGATACTATGACAAATACAGGCAAATCCGCTTATGCCCCCTGCAAAATGGAATGGTTCTGGGGATCCAATATGAGAGAACCCAATAATGTGATAATATCTTCAAAGATCGCACAGCAGACCATGTTTCTCTGCGGACATACGGCTAAAACATTAAACGAGCTTGCCGATGAATTGGGGGTAGCTCCGGTATATCTTGAAGAGATAATCGAAAAAATGGTTCAGGTAAAACTGCTTATCCGCCCGACAAAAAACAAGTATCTTTCCTGCTGCTGTGTTTTTCCTATGCAGCCTTATATAAACGCCAGTTACATTTCGTACAAAACCTCGCTGGATATTTCTCTCCCTGAGAAGATCTGCAAAGCCGTAAAAAGTGTTGAAAACGAAATTATGACTCTTAATTTCTACGGCAAGGAGCTGGGATTCGATTATCTGTGCTGGGAATTTCTAATATGGGCGGGAAATCTGGTCGGCGAGCTTGCTACCGAGAGCTACTGCAAAAAATATGAAGAAAAATATCCCGACGAGCCGGAAAGAAGTTTCCGCATGACGGTGAAATATCTTCTCCCCGACGAAGAAGAGGACTGGTCGATGTATACCGAAAAGTGGAAAGGCATGAGCTGGTCCAATCTCTGGCAGGGCTTCAAAACAGCAGACCACGGATTTGTGAGTTATATAAATGATTTTGAGCAAGAGCCTTTTCCGAACAAATGGGACGGAAAATCTCTTGAAGTGGGCAGAGATAAATGGATAAACGGCAACAATATTTCCCTGCTCCTTGACCTTGCGGAAAATCCGCAAAAACCGCTTAATAAATACGAGGAGGAAATAGCTTCCGAGTTTCTTTCACAGGGTATCCTTACAAAATGCGGCGAGGGACTGAAAGTCATGCTCCCAATCTTTACAAGAGAGGTTCACGGCAAGATCAACCGCATTATCGAAAAATCCGTCCTTCCTATTGCCGAAGAAACGGCAAGGGTCATCGGTGCGGACGTTGAAAAGGAACTTCTTCCCTATGTTAGAAAAGACCTTATGTCAAACTTCATTCACTGGGATATGCGAATGTTTTTCCAGCCTATTAACGTGCTTATGTACTATGGGCTTTACGACAGCGATTATCTCTCCAAGCCGGAGGATTTTGAACGCTCTGCCGCAGGTCTGTGGCTTATGACCGAAAATTAAGGCATAAACAGAAAATCGGACGGCTCTTTTTCTGAGCCGTCCGATTTTTCATATGAAATTCACGCAAAATACTATTCCACTGAAATAATATAATAGTATACAGGCTGTCCGCCGTTTATAAGATTTACATCAAGATTTGAATACTTCGCCGCTATCTGCTTCTGCAAAGCCTCCGCCGCGTCGTCGGTAACGTCCGCACCGTAAAGAATGGTGATAAATGAACTGTCGCCCTTGACAAGCTTTTTGGTAAGCTTGTAAGCCGCCTTTGAAACGTCCTTCTCCACAAAGCTGAGCTTACCGTTGTCAAGACAAAGTATCTCACCCTGCTTTATAGAGTGACCCTCGTAATCCGAATCCCTTGCCGCAAAGGTTATCTGTCCGGTCGAAACACGCTCAAGAGCGTTTGTCATTTCAATGCGGTTGGTATTGAAATCACAGTCGGGATCGAACGCCAGCATTGCGGAAATTCCCTGAGGTATAGTCCTCGTCTGAAGTACGCACACCCTTCTGTCCGCAAGCTTCACAGCCTGCTCCGCCGCCATAATAATATTCTTGTTATTGGGCAGAACAAAAACAGTTTCCGCAGGACATGACATTATCGCCGCAAGAATATCCTCCGTCGAAGGATTCATCGTCTGTCCGCCCTTTACGATACAATCAGCGCCTATATCCTTGAACAGCGACTCTATACCGTTTCCTGCCGCCACAGCCACAAATCCGAACTGCTTTTCAGGCTTTGCCGGTACAAATTCCCGCTTGACCTCTTTCTGCTTTGCTTCATGCTGAAGCTTCATATTCTCTATCTTCGGCAGATTTATATAGCCGAACTCAAGTCCTTTTTCAATAGCCTTTCCGGGATTGTTGGTGTGAACGTGTACCTTGATTATCTCGTCGTCCTCTACCACTACAACACAGTCGCCGATAGTTTCCAAATATGCTCTGAGCTTTGAGGAATCGTCGGCGTCCTCTTTTTTGGTGATAAGCATTTCTGTGCAGTAAGTGAAATGTATCTCACTATCATACTGCCCTACTGTAGAAGCAAAGGTTTCCACAGTCACCTGCTTAGGCTCTTCATTCGCTGCCTTGACTATTTCGCCGCCCTTGAATACGTCTCTCATAGCCTCGAAAATTATAAGCAGTCCCATTCCGCCTGCGTCCACAACGCCCGCCTTTGCAAGCGCAGGCAAGAGCTTCGGCGTCTCGTCAAGGGAAAGCTTAGCCTGGCGGCAAACCTCCTCCATAATTATAACAGGGTCGTTAGTGGAATGAAGAAACTTTCTCGCCCTTTCGGCAGACTCTCTCGCAACCGTAAGGATAGTTCCTTCCGTAGGTTTCATCACCGACTTGTAAGCGCCTGCCACACCAAGCTCCAGCGACTCGGTAAGCTCGACAGCACCCATTTCCTTTTTGCCGGCAAGACCCTTTGCAAAGCCGCGGAAAATCAGAGAAAGAATAACGCCCGAATTTCCTCTTGCGCCTCTGAGCAAAGCCGATGCCGCAGACTCCGCTACGGTACAGCATTCAACACTGTCGTTCATATTCTCAAGCTCGGCAAGCGAATTCTTTATGGTCATGGACATATTTGTTCCCGTATCGCCGTCGGGTACAGGAAAAACGTTAAGCTCGTCTACCGACTTTCTTTTATTCGATATACTGTGCGCCGCACTTATAAAAGCGTCGCGAAGCAATCCTCCGTTAATCACTTAATACTTCCTCCTAAACTTAATTGGTCATTTCATCGACGAAAACGTTAACAGACCTTACTGCAACGCCCGCCTGCTCAGTAAGAACAAAGTTGACCTTGTGGATAATGCTGTCAACAATAGCGCCCACGTTTATGCCGTAGGTTACGGTGATGTGCAGATCGACGATCAGCTCATCTCCGTCCTGGCGGATAATAACACCCTTAGTTGTGTTCTCTTTTTTGAGCATAGCTGAAACTCCCTGCTTTGCGCCGTAGGCGTTAAGCCCTGCAACGCCGAAGCAGCTTTCGGCGGTATTAGAGATTAGCTGTCTCAAGTAACCTGTGGAGATACCTATCGTTCCTATATGATTACGAAACTTAATCATTACAAACCACTCCTTTAACCGCATAGATATTTATATTATTATAGCACACATAATCATTTTTTGCAAGGGTATTATTGCAAAAATACGCATTTCCATAAATTTCAAGGCAACACCGCACAACTATTGTGTGCGAATAACGCAGAAAATTTTTCGACAGATTGTATAGAAACGACGCAGGAATACTTGTGTCTTTCAAGGAGTTTCTGTGCAAGATAACGGAAAATTGGCAAGTTAGACGTACAAAAGCCGTTAGGCGGTAGTTGTGCGGTGTTGCCTTAAGCAAAAAAAACACAAAGGGTATATTTTATTTTCTTTCCGGTCTGCCTCTACGACACAGGTAAATCAATAATTATCCATGTATCTTCCCCGCCGCAGGTTGGGAAAGATACATAAAAACAGGCTCTGTCTGTGAAAATCGATTTCCATGCTTTACGGCGAAAGCAATATTGACAAAAAATATTTCTCATGATACAATATTATTGTAAAATCTGATAATTCGGAGGTTGTTATGGATAATTCTGCACTTTATAAAATAGGTTACGGACTCTATCTTCTTACTGCAAAGGACGGAGAAAAGGACAACGGCTGTATAACCAATACGCTTATGCAGATCTCTTCAAGTCCGCTTACTGCCGTTATCGCCGTAAACAAGCAAAACTATACCCACGATATGATAATGAAAACGGGACAGTTCAACGTTTCCACACTCACTCAGAATACTCCTTTCGAGGTCATCAAACAGTTCGGATTCCAGTCCGGCAGAAATGTAGACAAGTTTAACCGTATACCATATGCAAGGCGTTCCTCGAGCGGTATCATCTATATCGAGGAATATGCCAACGCTTATATGACCTTTAAGGTAAGGAAAACTCTTGACTTTGTCACTCATACACTGTTCGCAGCAGATATTACAAACGCCGTCAAGCTTTCCGACGACGAAAGCCTTACCTACAGCTACTATCAATCCAACATAAAGCCAAGGCCTGCAAAAAAGACCAAGGGCTGGCAGTGTAAGATATGCGGCTATATTTACGAGGGCGACGAAATTCCTGCCGACTTTATCTGTCCGCTCTGCAAGCACCCTGCGTCGGACTTTGTAAAGCTCTGAGGAGAGATTGTTAAAGCGAAGCGTATCAAATCAGCCGCGTGAAATACATTGCTTGAACAGGGCGAATCTGATTTGATCAGCGCCTTCTTAATAATCAACAACGAAAAACAAAGGGCAGACATTTGCACGTCTGCCCTTTGTTTGTGTATTATCCGTCTGTCATTCCAGCCAAACGAAATTATTATCGGAATTGAGAAAATCAATGTTGTAAAGATATATCACCTTGTCAATATCCTTTTCCTCTATATACTCGGAAACGGTGAGATCTTCCATATGATAATATCTCAGGTCTATCATAGAAACGTGCTTGTATTTCTGGCAGAAATACGGCATCGCGGCGTTGGCATAACTGTCCTTTATAATCAGGACATTCTCGTCGCTCTCCCCCTCCGAGTCTATCTCTGTAAGCGAGAAGTTTCCGCCAAGATATGTGGCGTACTTATCCTTTTTATCCTTCCAGCTGTCGTCGTAAAGTCTGTGAGTGATCACGTTTCCGTCCTTATGCTCTCCCTGCACGAAAAGCGACTTGTCATTATCTCCGCCCACATATGTGACCGTAAGCTCGTTGTTAAGGCCGTATACAAGATCGACCGTGTCCGCACTGGCGCCCTGATACGGAGCCTTTGAATAGAGCGTACCGTAAAATTCGCTTACTCCTATCTTGCTGTAAGGCGTATTCGGTATGCTCTCTCCCATTGCAGTCATAAGCGCGTCAAAAGCTGTCTGCGCGCCTGCCGCCGTCCAATGGTGATCGGTTCTGTAATATACCTGTTCACCCTCTTCATTAGCCTGCTTAAGCTCCTCATAAGGACAGCAAAGCGTTATCCTATCGGAAAGTATGCTCTTAACATATCGGACGGTATCGAGCTGATCGTCGGTCTGGTTCACCGCCGGAAGCTTGTCCGAAAGCACCGATACTGCATTCGGCGCAAGTAAAAAGCTTACCTGCACATCATTGTCAAGACCCTCCGCAAAACTGTTGAGCAGTTCCACATTCTTTTTAACAAGTTCCCTGTTTTCCTGATAGTCCTGAATATAGTAACCGTCCTTGCCGAAATAAACGCCGTTCTGATAGTTCTTCAAAAGCGCTCTGTCGGTAACGGTTTTAAGGCTTACAAGCTGATCCTTCATAAAGATCTGATCGGACATATAGCTTTCGATATCCGAAGTAAACTCTCCGTCCTTAAGATTTTTCCAGGAAAATTCAGGCATCTGCTGTAAATAGCGATTTTCATTGTCCGAAAACTCCCTGTCCTCAGAAAGCACTCCCGCAACGGCAAAACCGAATATGAACAGCAGGAAACAAATTATCATTATATAGTTTTTCAGTTCTTTTCTCATTCCCGTCTTCCCTCCTTAAAACCTGAAATATAGAAAGGGGTTAAAGGAACTTCCCGCAAGATACGCTGTGGAGATAAACAACAGGCATACAGCGGCAAGAGGCTGTAAAACACAGCCGCAAAGCTGAGGAAGCGTATCCCTGAGTTTCATACACAGTTTCTTCGGAAGCGGCGTAGAGGCAATAACAAGTATAACTATAGTTACCGCATACTGCGCCAGCCAGAACACCGTCTGTTTATTGATAAGCGGTATTGCACCTATGCCGAACATATTTTTGAAATTCTGCGTAAGCGCGTCGAAATCCTCATAAGCAAATATTCCCCAGCCTATGACGATAAAGAACAGCGCGTAAAGATGCCTGAAAAACACAGGCAGTTTTCCGAGCGCCTTTCCAAGGAAAAGCTTTTCGCAGAGCAGGATCACTCCGAAGTAAACGCCCCATAGCATAAAGTTCCAGTTTGCACCGTGCCAGAAACCCGTGAGAAACCATACTATCATAATGTTCACACACTGGCGGAGCTTTCCCCTGCGGTTTCCTCCCAGAGGTATATAAACGTAATCCCTGAACCAGCTTGACAGAGAAATGTGCCACCTTCTCCAGAAATCGGTAATGGAGTTTGATATATACGGATAATTGAAGTTTTCAAGGAAGTCAAATCCGAACATTTTTCCGAGACCTATCGCCATATCCGAATAGCCGGAAAAATCAAAATAGATCTGGAAGGTGTAGGCTATTATCCCAAGCCATGACGCCGCAACGCTAAGCTCAGACTGAGATGTGTTTGAAATAGTGTCGAACAGCTCTCCGATATTGTTGGCAAGTATCACTTTTTTGCCCATTCCTATGGAAAATCTCCATACGCCCTGAGCGAAATTATCGAGAGTTTCCCTCCGTTTCTCAAGCTGTTCGGCAACGTCGATATATCTTACGATAGGTCCAGCGATCAGCTGAGGGAAAAGCGCAACATAGGTCGCAAGGTTGAGAAAATTCTTTTGACTTTTAACGTTGCCTCTGTAAACGTCGATAACATAGGAAAGCGTCTGAAAGCTGTAAAATGAAATACCGATAGGCAAAGCAAGTCCCAGCTTTGAAACGGACGTTCCGAAAACACCGTTGACCGCACCGATAAAGAAGTCGGTATACTTAAAAAACAAAAGCAGACCTATATTCCATACCACGGCAAAAAGCATTGCAGCAAGCGGACCTGCCCTGCCGGCGTTTTTTCTCTGCTTGTCCGCAAGAAGTCCGGTTATATACGCTACAATAGTAGATGCTATCATAAGTACGATATAAACAGGTTCGCCCCATGCGTAAAACACAAGGCTGAAAATAAACAGCACCAGATTGCGCGTTATGCGTGGGACGATATAATATGTTATCAGTACAATAGGCAGAAACGCAAATAAAAATGTCGTACTTGAAAAAAGCATAAATTTCTTACTCCTAGCCTATTATCTCTTTCGCTTTGTCGTTGTCATTGGAAATACATAAAAGCACATAGTTTCCCTTTGTCACAAGCACCGGATCTTCAAGCTTATCCATTTCCTCGGGAACATAGTCCTTAAAAACCTTTTTCTGGCTTTCTATCCTGTCTTTGAGCGTATCCGCGATAGCCTTTGCAGAATCTTCGTCCTTTGCCTCAAAACATCCTATCTCCTCTGCTGTTCCGCCCGATGAGCTTACATAGACCTTTCCCTTAACATAGCTGTCCGGAGAGATACCGATTATCTTCTCGATCTTTCCCTCGTCAAGCTCAGCAAGCTCGTCCTTGAACTCAACTCCGTCCTTCAGTTTATCCGCAGTCGCCGAAACGTCAATAGTCTCATCGGCTTGAGCGACAGCGGCCGAACCGGACTTGTCCGCGTCTGAGCTGTCCGAACCCGAACAGCCTGCAAGTGAAGCCGTACATACGCACATTACCGCCATAAGAACGCACATTATCTTCTTTTTGTTCATAATTTATCTTCCCTTTCTCATGTATTGTCGATTATATATTCAAGCCATTTGTCACAGTATTCTCCGATAAGATGTATACCGTCGGTCGATGCCTCCGCAGGCAGGTTTCCGTCAACATCCGCAACAGCTTCGGCACAGTTCAGATAAACCGCTCCCGTCTGCTCCGCAACCTCCTGAATAGCCTGATTGAACGTCGTTACGTTGGTATTGTTTATACTGTCACCCTGATAACTTCTTTCAGCGGTCACGGGCAGAATAGATTCTGCATAAATGACCGCATTGGGCTGAAGTTCCTTTATGCTGTTCACAAGCTGGGTGTAATAATCTTTAAAAGTATCGATATACGGCCAGCCAAGCTCGTTAGTTCCAAGGTTTATATATATTCTTCCGTACTGTTTTTCACCAAGTGCGTCAAGAACAGTTCCCTCATTGCCGTTTGAAAGGGTGATATTCTTATCGGTCATAACCGTATCTATGTGCATACCCACAGAGCATAGGAACGTAGCCTTCGGTCTGTCGCAGTTATTCTGAAGTCCCACTGTTCTTGAATCACCGATAAACACTGCGTCGGACAGATCGTCCTCATCGTCACGGGAAACGGTGCTGTCAAGAACGCTGTCCGCAATGCTTTCGACCTCGGACGTGTCGCTCTCTGAACTGCTGTTATCCTTCGGGGTTTTCACCTCGGCAACAGCGGCGCTGTCGGAACCCGTGAGTTTTTCAGCTTTTACGTCCACGGAATTTGTACCCGCAACATGAACGCCCCAGCATATCACAAAGGCTATGCAGGCAAGACAACTTAACGAAACCATGCCCTGTTGCTGAGCGGCTCTTTTTTTTCTTATCCCGGCGATATTTTTCCTGTTTCGAGTCTCCATTATTTTTCCTTTCCGTTCAGGGACGTCAAAGTCCCGTCTTAAAAATAATCATAACATATTTTAAAGTCTTTTTCAAGTGCTTTTTTTGTCGAAACTTCCGATTATTTATCGTTAGTTTTGTATACTTTATATTATGCACAAAGATTTGAAATATAGACGTTATCGATCAGCTATATCGGACAACGTCAAAACCGGGTATTGCTTTAAAAACTCCGGAATGCAAAAAAGCGCGGTCAAACGGCGATCCGTCCGACCTGCGCTGTTAAATTTTTATCATTTATGAACGTCTGCGGCTCCGGACTTATTATTTCCAAAGCCTTGCAGGATAAACCCCCGCGTCGATAAGCTTAGCTATCTCAGCCTTTACGCTGGGCTTGTCCTCCGCATATGTAACTCCGAACCATTTGTCACGGCTTTCAAGCAGTCGGCAATCAGCCTCGCCTGACTTTATCATTTCGTCAATGCCTGCCGGAAGAAGAAACTCAGCGGTAAGACTATCCTTATTGTTTCTGAGAAAATCCTCAAAACGTCCGCAAAGCTTTTCTATAAATCCCGCAGGACAGCCCCACATATTCATGGAAACATAGCAATTTTCATCAAGCTCGGCGGTATCCTCCTTGCCTGAATAAACCCTTCCGTCCGCTTCACGGCGTATGTTGTAAGTTTCCACAACATCGGTCATCATGCCGTTTTCAGCCTTGCAAACTCCCCTGTTTACCGCACCGAAATCGCTGAGAGTATTTTTCAGGATAAACCCTGCCATACCAAGGTGAAGCTTTCCGTCCGTCTCCGGATCTGCGCACAGAAAATCATGGAGCTTTACAAACGCCTCCTTACCGTAAAAGTCATCGGCGTTTATCACTGCAAAAGGTTCGTTTATCACATCACGGCAGCAGCATACGGCATGACCGTGCCCCCACGGCTTCACCCTGCCGACAGGTACGGAAAATCCTTCGGGCAGACAGTCAAGCTCCTGATAAACATAACCGACCTCTACATATTTAGATATACGGTCGCCTATCATTTTATCAAAGGCTTCTCTTATATCCTTTCTGATTATAAACACAACCCTGTCGAAACCAGCCTCTATAGCGTCAAAAATAGAATAATCCATAATTATCTCGCCGTTGGGGCCGAAAGGCTCAAGCTGTTTTATTCCGCCCTTAAATCTGCTTCCCAGTCCTGCCGCAAGTATACAAAGTGTACAGCTCATTTAATAATCTCCAATCTCTTTATTTTTTCTATTTAATTTTCTCACATTTTTTAATTTTACAGTATTACTATTATGCCACACATATTATGATTTGTCAAGAGGATTTTTAATAAATTTTGTAAAACGCTGTAAAAATATTTCTGATTTTGAAAGCTGTCGGACAACTTATTTTTGTTTCAGGCAACACCGCACAGCTATCGTGTGCGGATAACGCAGGGATACTTGCGTCTTTCAAGGAGTTTATGTGCAGAATGACGGAAAATTGGCAAGTTAGACGTGCACAAAGCCGTTAGGCGGTAGTTGCGCGGTGTTACCTTTACAAACTTTGCAAAATACCTTGACAAAAGTCAACGGATATGTTATGCTGAAAAGACACAATTATTGTTGGGTATTATACGCACTTTTGTATATGCCAATGAAGAACGGAGGATTATCGGCAATGACAAAAACTGCATTGATAACGGGCGCAAGTTCGGGAATAGGCAGAGAGATAGCTAAAAACCTAAGCAAAAAAGGCTTTAAAGTCATACTCTGCGCCAGAAGAGAGGATAGACTGACAGAACTTGCAAGCGAGCTTAAAACCGAGTCCCGAATAATAATCTGTGACCTTTCCCGTCGGGAAGAGTGTTTCAGAGTTTACGAAGAGGTAAAGGGCGAAAAAATATCCGTGCTGATAAACAATGCCGGTTTCGGTAAAGTAGGCACATTTGCTGATATTCCCCTTGACACGGAGCTTAAAATGATAGATACCAATATTACTGCCGTTCATATACTCACAAAACTTTTTTTGAAGGACTTTATCAATGCGGACCGAGGTTATATAATGAATGTTGCGTCATCGGCAGGGCTTATGAACGGAGGTCCTCTTATGGCAGCGTATTACGCCACAAAGGCTTATGTCGTAGACCTCACCTGCGCTATATCTCAGGAGCTTAAAGACGCAGGGAGCAAGGTTCACATCTGCGCGCTTTGCCCCGGACCTGTAGATACCGAATTCAACAGCGTTGCAGACTGCAGATTCACCGTAAAAGCTATCAGTGCAAAATACTGCTCCGATAAAGCCGTTGACGGTATGTTTGCAAAAAAAGCGCTGATAATTCCCGAAAACACAATCAAAGCTATGTATACAGCATCAAGGCTTCTGCCAAGAAGCCTTGTGCTTAAAGTCACAGGAAAGATACAGCAGAAAAAGACGGAGCAATAATAATGAGAAATGCACAGCAAAGCAATCGGTTTATTATTTTTACAAAAGTTAAAAAAGTCTTGTCATGAAAGAAAATTCAGCTAAATTTCCAAAATTTCATAGTCAAATTTGTTAGGAGTGCATAAGAAAACGTTAACATATTTGTTTATAAAGCCGATTGAAATTTCTAAAAAAATAAAGTACAATATACTTAAAGTTATTTAAGAAAGGAAGTTTTAGAAATGAAACTTAAAAAGATTTTTGCAGGCATGGCTGCAGCTTCTATTGCTGCTTCCGCAATGGCTATGTGCGTTTCTGCCGCAGATTCCACAGCATATAACTATATTTATATCGCAACCGATATTCCTTATGAACTGAATGATGATGAACAGCCGGTTGTAGACGGAAATGTCGTTACATGTAAGGATCTTACAGTTAAGATCGGTTCTCAGGAATTTTCAGTAGCTGATGCTCCTGTTAAGACAGACTCTAAGGTTCTTTGTTTCCAGATCATCAACAAGTGGAATTCTGATTTCACGCCTTCTGTTACCGACTATACTGTTGCAGGTGAAGGCGAGTACATTTCTATCGATTTTACTCTTGAGGGTATTGGCAGCACAACCGGTAATGCAGGTGTAGCTTTCCAGGCTGACGGTACTTGGAACTTCAGAAACCCTGACGATGCAGACAAAGATAAATTTGCTCAGCCTGCATACTTCCCTAACAAATGTGTAGGTATCTCAGGCGGTTCCGGTGGTTTCGATACAAATGTTGACTGCACAGATGCCGCTATCAACGGTGACGGTACTTATTCAATTTCTATCGCTCAGAGCGGTAAGATAAACGCTGAAGCTCAGGTATTTGACGACGGCACTACAAATGAGGGTTGGACATGGGCTGCAAACGCTGTTCCTGTGGCTCCTGCTGAAGTCAACTCTTCTACAGCATCTGGTGATTCTTCCAAGCCTGATTCTTCCAAGACAGACTCTAAGACTGATTCCAAGACTGATTCCAAGACAAGCTCCGCTGCTTCAACTACATCTAAGAGCGGTTCTACAGGCACAACAACTACTTCCAAGGCTGCAACATCTTCCGCTGCTGCTTCCGACAACACAGCTGAGACAGGCGCAACCGCAGGTATCGCTCTTGCAGGTATCGCTCTTGCAGGCGCAGCTATTGTAGTTTCCAAGCGCAAGTAATTAACGCTTGAGTGCGATCATACATTAAAAAATCACTAAAGGGACTTCGTTTGTGAAGTCCCTTTTTTGTTTGTGGTATAGAAAATAAAAAAAATAGCAAAATAGTATAGACAAACGGAAATTAATATAGTATAATATTTGTATACAATTTTTATGGAGTTGTTTTATGAGAGTTATTACAGGTTCCTGTAGAGGAAAAAAACTTAAAACGCTGGATTCTCTTGACACAAGACCTACCTCAGATATGGTCAAGGAAGCAGTCTTTTCAATTATTCAGTTTGACGTTCCCGGCGCTTCTGTACTTGATCTGTTCGCAGGAAGCGGACAAATAGGTATCGAGGCCCTCAGCCGCAGTGCAAGGCACTGCGTTTTTGTGGATAAGAATCCGGAAGCTGTTTCCGTCATCAAAGAAAACGTTTTCTCCTGCGGATTTATAAAGCAGTCGCGTATTCTTAATATGGACAGCCTTGAATATCTGAAAACCGCCAAACCGGGACTTGATATTGTTTTCATCGACCCGCCTTACAGAATGGGTATCGTTGAAAAATGCCTGCCGCTGATAGAAACTAAGCTGAACGAAGGCGCGATCGTCATCTGTGAGCATGAAAAAGAATTGGTACTTGGTGATGAATACGGCAGACTGCATCTTCACAAAAGATATAAGTACGGAAAAACCGCTGTAACGGTTTATAAAATTCCGATGAAAGAAGAGGACTTTTAATGCGTATTGCTGTTTGTCCCGGAAGTTTCGATCCGGTAACGCTGGGACA
Organism: Ruminococcus sp.; assembly: GCA_021770655.1. Lineage (GTDB taxonomy): Bacteria > Bacillota > Clostridia > Oscillospirales > Ruminococcaceae > Hominimerdicola. The sequence continues at coordinate 77,709 of JAETQO010000006.1, forward strand.
TCTGGATATAATCGACCGAGCGTCAAAGCTTTTCGATAAGGTCATTGTGCTGGTTTCCTTTAACGCCAGCAAATCGCAAGCCGCCTTTACGCCAACGGAGCGTATGAAAATGATAATCGAAGTCACCGGACATCTTGACAATGTCGTTGTGGACTGTTATAACGGCCTGTTGGCGGACTATCTGAAAAAGACGGGTGCAAACGCTATTGTGAAAGGACTTCGAGCCGTTTCCGACTTTGAGTATGAATTTCAGATGGCCCTCGCCAATAAAAAACTTTACAGCGACGCAGAAACCGTATTTCTTACCACCACCGGCGAGAATATGTTCCTGTCCTCAAGCGTGGTGAAGGAAATCGCAAGTTTCGGCGGAGATATAACAGGCTTTGTTCCGCCTCAGATACTTGACACGATAACGGAAAGACTTTATAAACCCGAAAATAACAGGGATTAAGTAAAGCCTTTGCGCTTTTATATAGAAAGGGTGTTTAAAATGAATGTAGACGAAATTCTTGAACTAATGGACGAACTGCTGGACAAATCGTCGAGCGTGCCGTTTTCAACCAAAAAGATGATCGACGTCGAGCAGATGCGCGAATACATCGACAGTATCAGACTGAATCTTCCCGGGGAGATCAAACGCGCCAAGGATATGACCAGAGATAAGAAGAATATTCTTACCGAGGCGAACAAGGAAGCTGATGAGATAATCAAGAAGGCTAAGGAAGAAGCCAAAAAACTTGTTGCTCAGGAGGAGATACTCCGACAGGCGACCGAGTATGCCAAGCAGGTCGTTGAGGAAGGAAACAAGCAGGCCGCTGATATTGTGGCTCAGGCACAGGCTAAGGATCTGGCTATCCGCCAGGCGCTTTCCGATAACCTCAACAAATCTCTTTCCGAAGCGGCGGATATTCTTTCCAAGAGCCTTAAAGATGTGCTATGCTGTTTTTTCTTTTTCTGAATGTTTCTGTTTCAAGCGTTCTTGGAACATTTCTTCATATTCTTCAGCAGATGGGGCGTTGATAATACCGATACCACTATAGTAAATATCAATCGGATATACGGTCTTTCCATCTATCATCTGTTTCTTGGATACCATAATGTAATCGATAAACTCATTGACGATGGCAGGTGTAAGTTCTTTGATTTCCGTATAACGCCTGACTTTCTCCACAAACTCTGACACATTTGCGGTTTTGTCATTCTGCTTTTCAATGTCTGCTTTTAACTGGATAATAGATTCTTTTAAGGTTTAATTTTGAATTTGACAGCAACGAATATGTAGTAATACAAAAACCTCCTTTTTGGGTATTCCATTTTCAATTCGACTGTGGTATAATAGTAGTGCTTATAAAAACTACTTCATATATATACTACTACAAATACAACAGGATGTCAAGGAGGAAACTGTATGTTATCGAAACCTGCCACAATGCTTTTGGGGCTTATTTATGAAAAACCGCTTAACGCATATGAGATAATAAAGCTCTTAAACTACATGAATGTAAAATGGTGGTTTAATATCGCTGATTCGACCGTATATTCTACACTAAAAACTCTCGAAAAAAAGGAGTACATATTAGGCACAGCCGAGAAAATCGGAAATATGCCAGACCGTACCGTTTATAGTCTTTCTGACAAAGGGGAAGACGAGTTTATAGCTACGCTAAAAGCATCCATCCTACAATTCAATTACGATACAAACATCTTTTCTATTGCCGCATTTTTTTTGAATATATTTACGCCAGAGGAACAACGGGAGCTTTTACAGGAACGCCTTACTGTCCTACAAAATTACCGTACAGGAATTGAAAAGCAAGTGAATCCATTATGGGAGAATGAAGTTTCTGCTACGCATTCCGCAAATGTAAAACGGATGATTGACTTAGTAGATGCGGAAATAACAGGAACAAACCGTTTGCTTGAAAGCTGCACTAAAAACGTATCGTCTAAATTTATAAAGAGCCAATGAGCTGTGAGTTACCTCACAAGTTCATCGGCTCTTTACATTTTAATAGGGTCTTAGGGGAAAAGCCCCTAACAAGCGAATTTGGATAACCAAATTCAGTGCTTGGTAAGACATAATCTCTATCTAAAGATATTACTTATCACGTTCAGTCATTTCGACTTCAATTTCGCTATTTTCAATAACCCCTTCAATTTCAGTCCGTATTGGTTCATAGATTGGTATATCCTGATTGATAGCTTCAAAACTAACGGCTAAAGAATACTTTGCTTTAAACAGACCTCCCCAACCTTTATGACCACGAACCGCAATACAAAAAGCATCACTCAATTGATTGGATTTAATTATACACCAATCTTTTTGAAGAGTACTATTTTTTCGTGAAAATCCCTCTGCCGCACCTCGATTAGTTGCTTCTCCGAGTACCCAATTGAAATCGCCATCATCGTCAATGACAGACCCCGTTTCAAAGATGCGACGAGCAAATGTCTCTGCCTTTTCTCCAATTCTACTGCAACACCAGTCTAGCCAGGTTGACAAATAGCCTTTTACATAACGTCGAGTTCGACGTGGATTCGCTGCATAAGACAGAGTAATTTCAACCAGAATATCATAATCTTCACCCACATTAGATAGTTCTTCTGGAATAGGAACTTGAAAAATATGAGCTTCATCATCTCCAAGTTCCATGAGTGATGGCGTTACCAATGTTATTCGATATTCGTCGTTGTGAGTAGCACGTTCAACATCTGGAACACCGTATCCTATATAACGTAACGTCGAGATACACTTATCCTTACTAACTTCATTGATATTCTTAGGCCAATGGGCAGATTGCGCTATTAGTGCTCTGTATAGTAACGCAGGGGATTCTGGCAAAACCTTTTCAATCTGTGATGCAATATATGTAATTTTTGGCGCTGAAAAGGATGTACCTACATCATCTCTTGCGAAAGCAGGTCCTTCAGGAGACTTACGAATAAGTTCTGGACATACTTCAGGAGGTGTTGTTAATTGAGGTGGAATACTTCCCTTATTATATATGTGTGTTCCTCCATATTCAACAACTTCTGGCTTTAAAACATCCCAAATACCTGGTCCTGTGCGTGAGAATGAAGAAACCTCCATTTGCTTTCCCAATGCAATAAAATCGTCAGTCTCTAACTCGATTTCCGACACAGATCCAACAGTAATTGCTTGTAGACTTTGTGCTGGATTTGATATTCTGCATAACTCTTTGTCAAGATATTCTGGATATGGATACCCTGCCTGCCAATAGGCTGATATTACATCTACAGAAATATTCCCAGCTGCCTGTATGAATAGAATGTCATTATTATAAGATTGACTATCAATTTCAGCCGCCCATGCTGTCATGTGTTTCATTTCACAAGATTTACGACTACCAATAGAATGATTAAATACTTTAGTTGGGTTTGGATTCTCAACATTATATCTTTGCACTGCTATAGCGATTGTAGTAGGCGGATACAGATTTTCTGGCAGACAATTGTTGTTATCAAGAATTCGCATGTTGCGAATCCAGCAAGGAAGTTGATAAATTCCATCTGAAGGAATCGTCTTTGGATACAAAATTGCACCAGTAACTCGTGTTCCGTGTCCGCCGCCAGCAACTTCGTCACTTATGCTCGAATTATCGGAAAGTAAACTTATAGATTCATCACTAACAATTGCTGGTGCTAAATACTTATGGTTCTCTTGAATTCCGCTATCCATTACACATACAATAGGAGCAGACTGGACAGGAGCTTCGATTTGTACATTTTCAGAAAGACTATCGTTATTTTCGATGGCATTTCCCATAGTTATTGTTTCAGCCTCAGATACTTCAAATATATATGCAAAATTCAACACCAAGTCAAATAAACATTTGCCAGATATTTTTAATCTTGCCGAGAAACTGTCAGGCAAATCAGCCATTTTGGATATACCATCAGAGAGTTGCATAATTTCCCCATTATAATCAGCAACAAAATTTTCTATTGTTTCTTCTCGCTTAATCTTAATTTCATCCCAAGCCATATAAGCATCATTAAATTTCTCTATCCAACGTTGCTCACGAACAGAATAGTGTTCATCGGTTTCATCATCTTTTCGCTTAGGTCTTTTGGGTAACTCGATATTTCCGCAACAACTTACACCAATATCAATTATATATATTGTATCTGGTAATATGGTTTCCCATTTTGCGTAGAGTTCTTGCGACAAAACTCGCTTAAGCCTATCACCATCTTCACAGAGAGCGTAGACTTTTGCGGGAGAATTACATCTTGAGGTTACATTTGCAATAAAAGCATCCGCTTTTTCATTTAAAACAGAAAGTTCAACATCTTCTGTAGCAACTATAATAAATCCTTCCTCAATTTCACATACAATTTCAAATCCTAGTCCACGCAAAAAATCAATATCTGCAGATGGATCTATTTCTAAGAGTATGGGAATACCTGTTTCTATTTCAGGCAGGATATTCTCTGACCGTTCTGCACGACGCTCTTTCCAAAAACGAGATAATTCAGCAGAACGACGTTTCACATAACCGCCATGCGTAATTCGATTAGCTGTATTTTGCTTTGTTTGAAAAGATGTTGCACCGCCACCATGCAATTTCGGTTTTCCTTGAAAAAGTAATGGAAGAGGTAAATGCGTAAATCCATTATTTTCTGCCATTGTCATACCTCCCTAAAAATTAAAATTTAGAGCTTTCTTCCAATGCTCTCGTAAAATGTTCATTACATACTTTTTTACAACCTGCAAGGACACCAATTTTTGCAGCTCGTTGAGCAATTAAGACAACATTAGCGGCAGAGTATCCATCCAGTTGATTTGATATTTGATTTATATCGACATCTGGAGAAACTGGTATTGCGGATAATGTCATTTCCAACAAACGTTTGCGTTCCAATTCCCCTGGCATCGGCATTTCAATTACATCGTCAAATCTTCGAAAAAGAGCTTCATCAAGCGACACTTTCAAATTTGTGGTAGCTAAAACCAAGCCTGGAGCATCGTATTCATCTAGCAAAGTGAGTAACATATTAACAATGCGAGGGACCTCGCCAACGTCTTGTGTTGTAACGCGAGATTTAGCAATAAAATCACATTCGTCAAGAAGCAAAACAACAGGTTCGTTTTTGCAATAATCAAATACCATTCTAAGATTTGATGCTGATTCACCAAAGTAAGAAGAAAGTAATGAATCGAAACGAACTTTTAATAAAGGTAATCCGAGATTCCATGCAATTCGTTCGGCACTTAAAGTTTTTCCACATCCTGGAGGACCATAAAGAAGTATTTTTCTTTTGGGCACAAGATTAAACTTTTTTAACCTTTCTCGAGCTACATATTCCTGTTCAATCGAAAGTAAACGTTCTTCAACTTCGTTTGGTAGAATCATATGATGTTTCAATTGCTCTCTTGAAATGTAAGATACCAATTGTGAATTTGTACGCTTACTTTTCGGTAAAGAAGATAGACCACTTTCACTTTTTTTGTTCTCAAAGAATGTATACTTTGGCTTTTCTGTAATTGAAATCTTTTCTAATGAATCAGCAAGACGGTTATGACCAAGTTTGCGCTCCTCTTGAATAATCGTAATAGCTATTTTCTTTAATGAAGGTATATCTTCGCTAAAAATAGCTCGAAATAGTCTTTTATATAATTCTGCTTTCATAATAGCAAATCCTCTCTTAATTGATTATTACTTTCGCTGTACATAATTTTCAAATCATACTAACTTTATACCTCTGCTGTCCTGAGGAAGTTTTTTCGATTGCTTCTAAATGAGTTCCAGTTGTATGGACATAGTTTAAAAATAAAGTTCCCAATAATAATCTGTCACTTCGGGATATACGATTCCACTCATAGCCCTTAAATAAATCTCTCACTAGAAAAATCTCATTAAGGTGTAAACATTTTGTCTCTTCTATAGCTTGTGCCAATAAATCATTTGCGGTTGCCATTTTTAAACCTCCTTGTTATCAACAACAAAATAAACAATGTTGTTTATATTATAGCATTTTATTATTCAGAAATCAATAGCCAGCCTACAAAAGGCAAGATTTTTAACACAAACTACATTAAAAACGGCATCGGTTTTACACTAATGCCGCCATATATTTTAATTATAAATCAATTCTCTCAAAACAGTTTCATCTGCCTGCTGACGAATACAATTCATTCTTTTTACCCACTCAATAGAATTATTTTCTTTTAACTGTCCGGTCATTACTTGCGCTTGTTTCATCTGTTCCACAATCCGAGAAAATCTTTCGCAGGCTTGATTATCAATCTCAGTCAGATATTCATCAAGCATCCCGCTTGTAAGTAAATTGATATAAGTCAACTTGCGATATTCCTGTAAGTATCTCAAATGCCGTTTTCCATAAATTCCAATATCATTTTCTTCTTTTGTAGAAAGTATAAGGCTTGGAATGAGATAATCGCGTTGTTTGCTATAAGTACCACCTAACTGTTCAAATAAAGATTCCATTGTAGTTTCCTACATAATGTTTTTGATTTGCTACAAATTCACCATATCCAACCGTCATTACAAATACTTATAAATGCCCGAAGGGACACTTCCTTATCTGAAGTGTCCCTTCGAGTCTCCCTTTTTTATTTTCACCTCATTTTTTGTTTCTTATAGCCTTAATGCGATCCCTAAGTCTTGGTTTACCTCTGTCCGCCTCGTTCTTTAAGTCCAATACCGCAAGGCGAACCTTTTCCGTAAGCGCCTCCGGGCTTTCTCCGTTCGGATATACCGGCTTGCCGTATACGACTTTGACCTTATACTTTTTCAGACGTCTCCAATCAAACAGTCTGGGCATTTTTTTGTCCGGCGGGAAAATTTCGTGTCCGCCTTTTATATACGCCGGAACTATGGGCGAACCTGTTTCTATGGAAAGAACAGCCGCTCCGCTCTTGAATTTTCCCATTTCGCCTGTCTTACTTCTTGTACCCTCCGGATGAACGAGAACTCCCCACTTCTGTCCGAGCTTTGTTCTCAGAGCCGACATAGAATCTGCCACCTGCCCTCCTCTATCCACGGGAACCATTCCTGCAACGCGAACCAACAGCCTGCTCAGAAAGCCCTTTTTAAAAAGTTCTTTTTTGGCCATACAGCAGAACTTTGCAAACCGCTCATATCGGAAATTTACGGTCAAAAAAAGAAAATCAAAATTGGAAACATGATTCGCACAGATGATATACCCGTTTTCATCAGGCAGATTTTCCTCGTTTTCCACATCGACCTCATAGAAGAATTTGACCAGATTGCGGTAAAAACGATAAATATGATAATCTATCTTCCTTTTATCAAGGGGATAAAGCATAGATTTCACGGTAGTTTTCCTGATCCTGTTTGGGTTCTGCACCAAAGCGATAAGCTTTCCCACAGTCATTTCCTTTTCAAGACATTCGTCAACCCTTACACCGCTGAATCCCTCAATTTCCAGCGCCAATTCTATCGAGGAGAGCGAGTCTATAGCGAACTCCTGCAAGAATCTGGTGTTCATATGTACCTGATTTACTCCGACGTGAGCCGCCTTTGCAACGGCATTTCTCACAAGAGCAGGAATATCGGTCGGGTCTATATGCTTTACTGCACTGTCCGCATTAAGGCAGTCAAGAGTGTCTTCCATTACCATTTTCTTCAGAAGATAACGCTTAGGCTTTCCGATAGCCGTTCTTGGGACCGATTCAACAAAATGTATACCGCTGAGCCGCATTGACTGATTAAGCCCTTCACTTATTTCCTTTAATCGGCTTTCAGCCTGTTCCCTTTGCTCCTCCGGACATACCGCAAAAGCGTGTACCTCGTCAAAACCGCCCTCAGCCACCGGCACTCCGCAGACCACAAGTTCCTCGATACCCTTTACATTACTGTACGCCTGCTCAATGTCATCGGGCGCAACTTTTTTGCCTGTGGCAAGCACAATGTTCTCTTTGCACCGTCCGAGTATAACGACATTCTTGTGCCTGTCAAACTTAGCCAGATCCCCCGAACGAAACCAGCCGTCCTTGGTAAAAGCCTCCTCCGTCGCCTTTGGGTCGCCTAAATATCCGAGCATCATATAAGGCGATTTTATAAGCATTTCTCCGCTGCGGTCTATTTTCATCTTTACGTCCGGATAAACCTTTCCGCAGGAATCGGGATAAACGTGCTTTCCATAGGTTCCGATAGTGGGAATACTCGTTTCGGTCGCACCGTAGTTGTTGACTATGTTAAAACCGGTACCGTAAAAGAATTCAAAGGTATCCTTGGACATCGGCGAACCTGCACTGCACATTATCTTCATCTCGCCGCCAAGCGCCTTGTGGAGCTTTCCGAAAAGCCTTCTGCCTGAATTTATACCGTACACCCTGCGCTGATGGAGCGCTATGGGAAACATGATCTTAAACAATCTTGCCGTTAAAGGCTTGGAATTTATCTGCTTAAGCATCTGCGCTTTAAGAAGTTCATAAACCTTCGGAACGCCCGGAAGTATAGTAGGCTTGAAGTTTTCAAAGCCTGCGGCAAGACCCCTTGCGCTCAGCGACTCTATAAAGCATACGGCGGAGCCTGTTAACATCGGAGCCAGCACCTGTGCAAAAAGACCGTAGATGTGACTGTTGGGAAGTATACCCAGATACCTTTCGTTATCGGTCAAGCCGTTACATTCGCAAACCATTCGGCATGACTTTATCTGAGACTCGTGAGTGTGCATGATTCCCGAAGCGGTTTTCGTCGTTCCGCTGGAAAAAATGATAACTCCGATTTCACCGTTCCCCGGCTCGCCGCTTTTATCAAGAACCGCAGCCGAACCGCGAAAAGGCTCAAGCCTATTTTCCAGATCAAGCACTGGTACTCTTTCAGGATCGCCAAGCTTTGCCGCCACCTTGCCCGACGCAATAACGCAGACAGGCTGAGATTTTTTTATAAGCGCTCTGATCTCTCCACCGGGCAGAGAATAGTCAAGCAATACGGAAGTGGCGTTAAGTTTAGCGCAAGACATAAAAGCGATATTCCATTCAGGACGGCTTTCAGAAACGATACACACCCTGTCCCCTGCCGAAACGCCTATTTTTTTCAGTCTGTCCGCATACATTTCCACAAGCTGTAAAACTCTGCCGTAGGCATACTCCTGCCTTTCACCGTCGTCGTAAAGCATAACAAGCGCTGTTTTACTGTAGCAGTTCATCGCCGCTTTTTTCATTTCATGATAGATGTTCATTGCTCTTTTCCTCCCTTTCAAGCTCGATAAGCGCGTCAAGCGCCTTTTCCGTGCCGTTCAAAAGGTTTGATATATTCTGCTCTCCCATTTTCTCCATAAAAAGCTTGAAGTATTTTTTTATTCTTTGCTGTTTTTCCTCTATGATCCTTTCGCCCTCACGGCTTATTTTCACTCGCACTCTCCGCTTGTCGTGAAGATCTCTTTCAAGCAGGACGTATCCCTTTTTCTCCATCGCCCCCAGCACGGAGGTCACGCGCTGTCTTGTAAGCTGTAAGTCGCGGCTTATATCGGAGGGATACAACGCCTCCTCCCCTGCTGTACAGAGATAGAACAGAACCTTACATTCTCCCTGAAAAAGGTCTGCAAGATCGTCCATATAACCTGATTCAAAAAGCTTTAGAAATACTGCCGCAAAGCGCTCTCCCATTTGTGATGATGTCATTTTTACCCCTCCTGTAATCAATCCTATTGATTGTCAACACTATTGATTATACACCCTATTGACCATTTTGTCAATACCCGCACAACGAAAAAGCAGACGAAAGTTCGTCTGCTTTTCTTATGCCAATATCTTTTTACTCCGCGCCTTTTTTTCTCAGAACATTTACCACAGTCATCCCTATAAGTCAACATTTTTATGACTATTGCACATATCCTTTGACGATTTTGTTGAATATAACAGTTGTCAAAAAAACGGCGTGAAACACCCGTTCCACGCCGCAAAACCATATCAGAGCTTATACGCCGATAAGTATTTCCTTGTTGTGCAGGATCTTTCTGGGATTTTCCGAAAACAGCTTTACAGCATAATCCGTACCGAACTGATCCTCCACCTCGTTGAAGGCGTATTCCAGATAAGGCGTGCGATGAAGTGCGCCGTGAGCGTCGCTTCCGACAAAAGAGAACAGTCCGTCGGAAAGCATATCCATAGCGATCCGCTGTATCATTCTTCCGAATTTGCCTCTTATGCTGTCCTTGTTGCACTGCATAAGATAACCCTTATCCGCCCACTTATAGAGTATCGCCGGTCTCTGCGCCACAAAGTCATAACGCTCAGGATGAGCTATAACAGGCACGTACCCGCAGTCCGCAACGTCCTCAAGTATATAATTTACGATCTGAGGATTCGCTCCGAAATTAAATTCGATAAGCATATATCTTGATCCCGCCAGCGTACACAGGTGGCGGTTTTTCAGATCATCGGCGGTATTATCGTTGCCGTAAACCTCCATTCCCAGATATACGTTAAGAGGAATACCCTCCTCCTTCAAAGCGTTTCTGAATATCTCAAACCTTTCATTAAGCGCCTCTCCGGCGTAATTCTCAAACATACCGGGAATTGAATGAGGAGTGCATATAACGTCAGAAACGCCGCTTTCCACAGACAGTGCCGCCATTTCCAGCGAGTTTTCAAGGGAATAGGAGCCGTCGTCTACCTCGTTAAGCATATGACAGTGAATATCGACCATGTTTTCCATCATTTTGCATCACTCCTTCATCTGAATATTATTGTAAAGTTATATAACTATGACTTCTTATAACTGCTGTAATTTCCGTAACCGTAGTTATCGATACTCTTTATCTTATCGTCCGAGCCGTTAAGAATGAATCCGATAAGCTCCGAATTTGACTGCTCGATACTCTCAATAGCGTAAACAACATTATTGAGCTTGCCGTAATTCTGTCTTACAACAAAGATAGCCGAATCGGCGTATTCCGAAAGAAGAATAGCGTCGCCCATTACGTCCGTCGGAGGCGAGTCGATAATAACATAATCCGCATAAGCCTTGGCTCTTTTGATTACCTCTGCCATTGCATCAGAGCTTAAAACCTCCGAAGCGTTGCTCATAGGATTGTTGCAGGATAAAAAGTACACATTTGTCCTTGGGTACTGGATCACAGCCTGTTCGATCTGAGCCTTTCCTCTAAGCACATCGTCAAGGCCGTACTTTCTTGCCTTTGCGCCGGAACGTGCAATTATAGACGGATTTCTGAGGTCGCCGTCTATGACCATTACTCTCTTATTGTTCTGAGCCAGAGAAATAGCAGTGTTAAGAGTCGTAGTAGTTTTACCCTCGCCCGGGAAAGTAGATGTTATCAGCAAGGATGTACAGCCGTTCTTTCTGAAAAATCTCTCGGTTCTGGTCCTTACGAACTGGAAAGCCTCTTTGAAATCGTCGGAAACGTTTCTGTTTCTTATAGTAACAAAAGTATTCTTCTTATCCTTGCTTATGACAACCTGAGGTATCTTTCCAATACACTCACAGTTAACGTACTTCTGAAGTGTTTCGGCGTCGGACACAAGGTTAAGATTAAGGCTGTAAATAAACACAACAGCCAGACCTATAACAAGTCCGCCAAGTCCTCCGAAAATCAGATACTTGTTCTTTGCACCTGCGTTTGCCGCTTCCTTTATCTCCTCAACGTCGTCCAGCAGAGAGACCTTTACGTCACCGTAAATTTTCTGGGAGATCTTAGGAAATTCTGAAATAACCTCGTCGATAACTGCATACGCCTTTTTCTTGGTATCCGCCGTTACCGTAACGGTAACAAGATTGGTGTTAGCAAGAGCCTCGGCAGTAATGACCGAATCAGCGTAGCCCTTTCCAAGCTTTTCAATTATTCTGTTTTTCAGCGTAGAGCTTGTGATAACATAAGTTTCAGTAATAGGAAGCTGATCGTCCAGCGAGGAATAGAATCCGTAATAATTGTCGCCTGTACGGCTGGGTGCGACCGTAAAGGACGCGCTGGTCGAATACTCCGGTTTATAAATCAGCTTTCCCAAAACAAACCCGACGGCAAGTCCCGCAATGGTGAGCAGAACAAGCGCCCAGCCGATTTTTTTCAGCGCAATGAGCATATTGCCGAACAGAAGGCTAAGGTCCTGTTCGTCCTCCGTATTATCCGCCTCGGAAACATATCCGTTGACGTTTACCGCATTAGCCAAACAAAGCACCTTCCTTCCTATTCGTTCTTGCTTCCTGATGAGGAAGTCTTAGAATATTTGCCGTAGCCGTAGCCGTAACCATAGCCGCTCTTATTATACTTATTGTACTTATTATAAGAAGACTTATGATAACTGTCACTGCTCTTAGTATTATTGGTATCAGCATTATAAACGCATCCGAGAAGATTACAGCCGTTATTTCCCAGCATATCTATAACGCCGTTGACAGTCTCCGTCTTAGCCGTATCCTGCTTGACAACAAGCACCGCATTGGATACCATGCCTGCAAGTATCTCTGCGTCCGCCGAAGACGATACCGCCGCAGTATCTATAATAACAAAGTCAAACTGGCTCTTTGCATACTCCAAAAACTTTCTTACGTTTGTGGAGGATATCAGTGCGGAAGAATTTGAAATGCTTTTCCTCTGAAGCATGAGCCACAGCGGCATCCTGTCCTTTTTCTTCAAAGTCTCCATAAGAGATTTTTTACCTCTCAGGAAATCGGTAAACTCAGGGTCTTTATCGTTTCCGCCGAACAGCCTGAACATTTCGGGCTTTTTAAGGTCAAGATCAATAAGCAGAACTTTGTTGTCGTGCATTGCAAGCGAAAGAGCAAGGTTAGCCGCAATAGAGGTCTTTCCTTCACCCGGCATAACGCTGGTGACAAACATCGACATACATTCGCCGGGCTTTTTCATACGCTCGATCTTGTTGCCCGTTTTCTTGACGTTCTCTATGTAATAGAAGCCGACGTGCTTGTCGGTAATAAGAAACTCCGAACCGTTCTTGGCTTTTTTGCCCTTTGCGGAAACATCCGGAACGGACGACAGCAAACTTACGCCAAGCTTATCCCTTATCTCATCAGACGACTTTATGGTATCTCTCTGTACAGAAACAAAAGCTACTATACAGCACATAATAAAGAATCCTGCAGCAAACAGAAGCAGATCGGTCTTAAAGACATTTACGGCGTCGCTGTCCGTTTCCGACATTCTCGGCTCTTCAAGCAGAGTAAGCACGGCATTGTCGTTTATATAATCGGAAACGCTCAGACAGTTCTGCTGAATAGCACAGGCTACCTTAAAAGCGTTATCCGGCGTTGACGCGGTAACGGTAACTATAATAACGTTGGTATCCTTAGGATAATCTCCCGTTTCGTCCTGCAATATCTCAGAGGTTATCTCCGCAGGAAGCTCGCCCTTATAACCCATGTCGGCAACGATAGCCTTTTTCAGAGTGTTGCTCTCAATAAGCTCCTTGAACACATGAACAAGCTTGTTCTGAATCGCAGAATTTGAAGCCGTCGCCGAATCCGTCGAGGTAACGACGTAGGAAAGCTTTGTTTCATAGACAGGCTTATGAAAAGCCTTTATAAGTATCTGTCCACTCAGCATAATTACCGCCGAGACAAGTATTATAAATACGATATTCTTCAATATGTCGCTGAACACACTGCGTAAATCAATAACTTTTTCTTCCACTTTAATTCTCCCGTTTACTCAACAACTACTATTAATCTTGACGTAACAGAAAGGTCGCTGGGGTTCGTATAGGAATACGAAACGTAATAGCACCCCTCGGCGGACATATCCACATTTGAATCGTCTATCTCGACCATATCCTTATATTTATCCGCACTGCTCTGCTCAGAGCTGTTTGCGCGGTTCTTTACAGAGTCGATATAATCTCTCCACTCAGGCTTTTTATCGCCTTTTTTCAGATAAACGATATAGTCCGTAAGATTTATTACAGGAGCGTAGGAATTCTGCGAAGCCGCCTCGATAAACACAGGAAGATCAAGTGTCGAGCAATCTCCCGCCGAATTGTAAACAGATATCTTCGCATAATATTTACCGCCCTGTCCAAGCACGATGTCGTCCTCGGTAAGCTTTACGAAAGCGGAAATATCGCCGTCAAAAACGTCCTCCGCCGTGATAATATCGGAAAGGTTTATATTTCCGTCGCTCGAATAAAAGGTCGTAGACTTATTCAGCGAAAATTTCGGCGACCTGTAATCGCTGTAGCTCACCTTGCGCTCTTTTTTTGTAACGTTATGGGATTTATCGCTTGCGGCATACGTAACGGTCCTGTTTCCGCTGTCGTCAAAATCCGAAATATTCTCAACGATAAGCGAATCGCTCACATTTCCGTCCTCATCGTCTCTGGCGGTAACGCCCTTCAAAAGAACGTCGTCTCCGTCTTTAATGCTAACTTCGATAACATCGGATTCGAAGGATATATCAGGTCCCTCAACGTCCTCGCTTGCGCTCTGGATCCATGCGAATACCGCAAGCACCACGATCAGCGCTGCCAACAGACAGCAAATACCCTTGTTTACTTTCAGCACGGCTATATACTCCTTAAAAATTTTATAATTGAATGTTTATTAAGTATAACACAAACACTAGGTATTATAACACATTTATTAACAAATTGCAATAGCTTTCGGCAAAAATATTCATCGTTCGAGGACAACAATTTTATGAAAATTCGCCAAAATAATACAAAAAGCCGTTCAGGCTGAATCTCATGAACCGCCTCATAAAAAGCGGATAGTTGTCCTCGTCAAAATGTATGATAAAGTCCGATTATAACAAAGCAGTTTATGGCGGTTTCATATAAAGAATGTTAAATTTTTAACTTACGAAGCCGAAAATACTTGACAACATTTAAAAGCATGGTATAATACTTATAGTTGGTACTGTAAATAAAACGGTACAATTTTAAAGGAGGAAAGACAAATGGAAACTTACGGTCTTGAAAAATTAGGAATTATCAATCCGACAGCGGTTTACCGCAATCTTACGCCTGCACAGCTTACAGAGGCTGCTCTTCGCAGAGGTGAGGGTACTCTCAGCAACACCGGTGCTCTGGTTGTAAAGACAGGCAAATACACAGGACGTTCCGCAAACGATAAGTTCATCGTTGATTCTGAGGGCGTTCACGACGAAATCGCATGGGGCAAGGTAAACAAGCCTATCTCACAGGCTGAGTTCGACGCTCTTTACGAAAAAGTAGTTGCATACCTCCAGAACCGCGAGATCTTTATTTTCGACGGTTTTGCAGGTGCTGATCCTAAGTACACACAGTCATTCAGAATCGTGAACGAGCTTGCTTCACAGAATCTGTTTATCCACCAGCTTCTCCGCCGTCCTACAGCTGAACAGCTCAAGGATTTCAAGGAGGATTATACGATCGTTGCCGCTCCGGGATTCAAGTGCATACCTGAGAGAGACCACACAAGAAGCGAAGCCGCTATCATCATCGATTATGAGAAGCACATCGTTCTTATCTGCGGTACTCAGTACTCCGGCGAGATCAAGAAGTCCGTATTCTCTGTAATGAACTACATTCTGCCTAAGAAGGGCGTATTCCCGATGCACTGCTCTGCAAACATCGGTCATGACGGTGATTCAGCTGTATTCTTCGGACTTTCCGGAACAGGTAAGACGACCCTTTCCGCAGATCCTAACAGACTTCTCATCGGCGACGATGAGCACGGTTGGGCTGATGACTCCGTATTCAACTTTGAAGGCGGATGCTATGCAAAGTGCATTAACCTCTCACCGGAGGGCGAGCCTGAGATCTACAACGCTATCAAGTTCGGTTCTCTTGTAGAGAACGTTGTTATGGATCCTGAGACAAGAGAATTCGACTTTGACGATGATTCTCTCGCAGTAAACAGCCGTGTAGGCTATCCTGTAGAGTACATTCCTAATGCTGAACTTTCAGGAAAGTCCTCCAGCGTTCCTAAGACCGTAATCTTCCTTACGGCAGACGCATACGGCGTACTTCCTCCGATCTCAAAGCTTGACAAGAATCAGGCAATGTACTACTTTGTATCCGGCTTCACTTCCAAGCTTGCCGGCACAGAGATCGGCGTTAAGGAGCCTGTTCCTACGTTCTCCACTTGCTTCGGCGAGCCGTTCCTCCCTCTCGACCCTTCTATCTACGCTTCAATGCTCGCAGAAAAGGTTGAGAAGGCAGGCGCTTCCGTTTACCTCGTAAACACAGGCTGGAACGGCACAGGAAAGAGAATGAAACTCTCCTACACAAGAGCAATGGTAACAGCCGCTCTTACAGGTGAAATTCTCAAAAGCGATTTCGTTAAGGATCCTTACTTCGGCGTAGAAGTACCTACAAAGATCGCAGGCGTTCCTGATGAACTTCTTATTGTAGAGAACACTTGGGAAGACAAGGCTAAGTATGAGGAAACAGCAAAGAAACTTGCGGCTTCCTTTGTTGAAAATTTCAAGAAGTATACTCATATGTCCGACGAAGTTGTTGCGGCAGGTCCTAAGGCTGAATAATTCAAGACTATAAAATATATAAAGCTCCGTGATTTTTCGCGGAGCTTTTTTCTTATACCTTATACTAGGCTTATATAATTTTTCTTTGCTGAAACTATCCCCCTAAAGTTTACCGTATCACGTTCTCCTTATTTTATCAAAAAAATACAGCAAAGCCGAAACTTTGCTGTAAAAATATCCAAGTAAGTAATTAAAGCAATACCGCACAAAGTACGGTTTAGTGCTATGTAAAAGACCATGCAAGCGAGGTCTTCGGGCTGAGTCGTTACTCCTTGAAGTACCTATCGACCCGAATTAAAAAAGCGGTTGCAACAACGTCGCTGAAAACCACCAAACGCACTCTGTGTGGTTTAATGCTATGTAAAAGACCATGCAAGCTAAGTCTTCGGGCTGAGTCGTTACTCCTTGAAGTACCTATCGACCCGATAAAAAAGCGGTTGCAACAACGTCGCTGAAAACCACCAAACGCACTTTGTGTGGTTTAATGCTATGGTAAAGCCCCTGCAAGCGAGGTCTTCGGGCTGAGTCATTACTCCTTGAAGTACCTATCGACCCGAATTAAAAAAGCGGTTGCACCAACGTCGCTGAAAACCACCAAACGCACTCTGTGTGGTTTAATGCTATGGTAAAGCCCCTGCAAGCGAGGTCTTCGGGCTGAGTCGTTACTCCTTGAAGTACCTATCGACCCGAATTAAAAAGATTAGTGAGATTCAACATCGGAAAACTCGATTCCTACCTGCTTGCCCTCGTAGATAGCGGAATACTCAAATGCAGTTCCCGTTACCTTAGCGTTTCCGTCATCGTCAATTTTCAGCTTGCATTTCGGAAGCTTTTCAATGTAAAGCTCCTTAGTCTCTCCCGGATAGTTGTTGTCGTATACCTGCAAAATGTACTTTCTGTGACAGTCGGAATCCTGAATAAGTCCTATCGCATTTACAGTGTGAGTATCGTCGATAGTCGTTACAACAGGTACGCCGAGACTAAGCTGATGCTCAAGCGTTTCAAAGCCCTTGCTGTCGTTGTTGAGGTTGAACTCCGAAGAAGAGTCGTCCCACTGTAAAGCATTCAGCCTGTAAAGCGCCTTGACAAACTCAGCCTCGTTCTTTGAATAACCGCCCGCTATCTTGTCATATCCGTTCGCAACATCAAGAGTAAGCAGATCAACTTTCTTCCAGCGGAGGTTTCCGCCTGAGATCTTTTTAGTGTCCGTTACCCAACCTCGGTTCTTGCTGTCAAATTTATAGTCGTCATCCACCCGCAAAACATCTCCGTCCGAGGTGTAGTCAAGATACTTTGTAACATTAGCATATTTTCCCGAAAGCAGATCAGAGGAAAGCTGATTGAGAGGAACTCTGTCCTCATACGCCTTGCCGAAATCCGTGCCGCTTATGTCATATCCAGCCGCATTTACTTTCAAATCGCTGGAATCAGAAGGCTTGATGTCACCGAGAGATGTCTTGACGTTTCCAAGATACCAATCCCTTGCCATTACAGCCATACCAAAGTCAACGCTGGAGGTAGTTGTAGTCCTGAAATTCTTGAACGAGAATCCGTTTACTTTAGGGTCAAAACCCGTATTGTAAAGCGAATATCCTCTTACTTCATCGTCTGCGTTTGAATAAGAAACAATATCATAATTAAGAGTAGTAACTATCTGCTTATAAACGTCCTCAAGAGCGTTTGCGTCGGAAGCCGAATAATACTTTCCTCCTGTCGAATACGCCAACTCCTGAAGCCAGCCTCTGTCTATCTCTCTGCCAAGACCAACGGTAAGTATCTTGATGTTCTTGTCATCAGCAATTTTCGCAAGCTGTGAAACGCTGGCAGGATTCGACTCGTCCGACTCGCCGTCGGTCAGCATTACAATGATATTTCTGTATTTGCCCTCCGAAGTAGCCTTAAACTCGTCCATACATTTTTTCAGCGCAGTCTGGCTGTGAGTACCGTTAAATACCTCGCTGTCGGACTTGATCTTCTCCAAAGCCCCGTTCAGCTCGGAACGGTCGCTTGTGAAATCCACCATTTTGGTATAACTGCCCGTAAACTTGCAGATACCTATCTGATAACTGCTTTCAAACTTGTCAATAAGACTGCTTGCAAAATCAAGTCTTTTGAAATCCACGTCATTTTCCGAAGAAGTAGCGCACTGTTCCTTCGGATACATCGAGCCGGAATTGTCAACAAGGAAGCATATCCTTGTCGTTGCTTTTGAGTTGACGGTCTTTTCAACGCCCACTACATATGTACCCAGCTCCGACAAAGAAGCTGATATGGTCTTTTTACTCTTATCTGCCTTGGAATCTACCTTTGTATAAACGGTCGTGCCCGAATCAAAACGAAGCACGGTCAGATCGTCAAAGGAATAACCCATTTTGTCAAGTCTGTCAGTATCTATCTTAAAAGTTATCACAGCAGAATTATACTTATAATCCGAATATGCGTCGTATGCCTTTGAAACGATGCTGGCGTTTGAAGCGATACCGAAAAGATCCAGCTCGACAAGCGTTGCGCTGGCAGCGTTTGCGTCGCCCTTTATCTCAAGACTGCAATCGCCCACCGATTTATTCACAGTCAGTTCTCTTTCAGCGTCGTTAGTCTTTCCGTCCGTTTTCGGAAGTCTTGGATTTATTCCGGCGATAAGCTCATAACCGTCCAGAAGTCCGTCACCGTCCGTATCAGGCTCAAGCGGATTCGTGCCAAGCTTTATCTCGTCGCCGTCGCTGATACCGTCGTTGTCGGTATCCTCGCTTTGCAGATTCGTACCGTTTCGCACCTCGTCGGCATTCTTTATGCCGTCGTCGTCCCAGTCCTGATCGTCGGCAAATTCCGCCTCTTTGAACGTCGTGCTTATATCAAGCTTTGTGATGACCGACTTAGCCATAGCTATACGGTTGTTTTCACGGATCTTTAGTCCTACAATAATGCAGGCCGCGATAAGTACTGCAAGCACCGCAAGCATAATTGCAAGAGTAATTTTTTTACGTCTTTTGCCTCTATTCATGCTCTGAACAAATGAATTTGTATCGGATAAACTAGGTTTCATATTATTTACACTGTGTCCTCTCTTATATATTTTTAACGACATTAATATTTTAACATATTACTATAAATAATGCAAGTAAAATATCGTGAAATTATTCACAAATTATATCTTCTGATTTTGTATTGCTCCGCCAATTTAACCATGGAAATTTATTGGTAACACCGTACAACTATTGTGTGCGGATAACGCAGAAAATTTTTAGTTAGATTGTATAGAAACGACGCAGGAATACTTGTGTCTTTCAAGGAGTTTCTGTGCAAGATAACGGAAAATTGGCAAGTTAGACCTGCACAAAGCCGTTAGGCGGTAGTTGTGCGTTAAAATCACCGTCGTAATCCACCTGAAGTATAGAATCGGGTTCAACCTCGTCGGCGATTATTTTCTTTGCTATCAGAGTTTCGACCTTGCGCTGAATAAATCTCTTAAGCGGTCTTGCTCCGAAATTCTGATCGTAGCCCTGATTAATTATTGCGTCCTTTGCGGCGGAGGTCACTTCTATACTGAGCCGCTTGTCCTCCAGTCTCTTTTCAAGCTCGCCCAGCATAAGATCGACAATCTTGTATATCTCCGTTTTCATAAGCGGCTTGTAGTAGATTATCTCGTCAAGACGGTTAAGAAACTCCGGCCTGAACTGCTGTTTCAAAAGCGCGTCAACCTTGCCGCGGGCCTCCTCCGATATTTCTCCGTCGTCCGTTATTCCCTCAAGTATATACGGCGAACCGAGGTTAGACGTTAAAATTATGATAGTGTTCTTGAAGTCCACCGTCCTGCCCTGAGAATCCGTTATACGTCCGTCGTCAAGCACCTGCAGCAGGATATTGAACACGTCCGGGTGCGCCTTTTCTATCTCGTCCAGCAATACCACAGAGTAGGGCTTTCTTCTTACAGCCTCGGTAAGCTGTCCGCCCTCCTCATAGCCTACATATCCCGGAGGCGCTCCGATAAGACGGCTTACGCTGAACTTTTCCATATACTCCGACATATCTATACGAACAATGTTGTTCTCATCGTCAAACAGCGCCTGAGCCAGCGTTTTTGCAAGCTCCGTCTTTCCTACGCCCGTAGGACCGAGGAACAGGAACGATCCGATAGGCTGATCGGGATTTGCAATGCCTGCACGGGAACGCATAATTGCTTCCGAAACCATTTCGACAGCCTCGTCCTGTCCGATAACTCTCTTGTGAAGAATATCCGGCAGATGAAGAAGCTTCTCACGTTCGCTCTCCATTAGCTTGGCCACAGGGATACCCGTCCAGCGGCAGATGATCCTTGCGATCTCTTCCTCCGTTACCTTGTCCCTCAGCAAAGTATTCTTTGTCTTTGACTGCTCCGCCTTTGTCTCCTCGTCGGCAAGCTGTTTCTGCAAATCAGACATTCTGCCGTATTTCAGCTCCGCAAGCTTATTCAGATCGTACTCCCGCTCGGCTTTTTCAATGTCCTTTGAACACTGCTCGATCTCCTCTCGCAGTTTCTGCACCTTTGAAATTGCCGACTTCTCGTTCTCCCATTTTGCTTTCATTTCGCTGAACTGCTCACGCATCTCGGAAAGCTCTTTCTGCACCTCACGAAGATGCTCCGCCGCAAGCTTATCGTTCTCCTTTTTAAGAACGGTCTCCTCTATTTCGTGCTGTAATATCTTACGTCTGATTTCGTCAAGCTCAGTCGGCATAGAATCCATTTCCGTCCTTATCAGCGCACAGGCCTCGTCCACAAGGTCAATCGCCTTATCCGGCAGGAATCTGTCTGTGATGTATCTATTTGAAAGGACTGCGGCGGCAATAAGCGCCTGATCCTGAATTTTTACTCCGTGGAAAACTTCGTATCTCTCTTTAAGGCCACGCAGTATCGAGATCGTATCCTCAACGGTCGGTTCGTCTACCATAACGGGCTGGAAACGTCTTTCAAGTGCGGCGTCCTTCTCAATGTACTGGCGGTACTCGTTAAGAGTCGTCGCTCCGATACAATGCAGTTCACCTCTTGCCAGCATAGGCTTAAGCAGGTTGCCTGCGTCCATTGCACCGTCGGATTTTCCTGCGCCCACAATATTGTGAAGCTCGTCAATAAAGAGTATTATTCTGCCCTCAGACTTCTTTATCTCTTCAACTACCGCCTTGAAACGCTCCTCAAACTCGCCTCTGTACTTTGCGCCGGCAATAAGCGCGCCCATATCAAGAGAGAATACCTGTCTGTCTTTAAGGCTGTCCGGCACATCTCCGCTTACTATCCTCTGAGCCAGCCCCTCTGCAATAGCGGTTTTACCTACGCCCGGTTCACCGATAAGACAAGGGTTGTTCTTGGTCTTACGGGACAATATCCTGATTACGTTTCTTATCTCGCTGTCACGTCCGATAACGGGATCCAGCTTATTCTGCCTTGCCAGCTCCACAAGATCCTGCCCGTACTTTTTAAGCACGTCATATGTCTCCTCAGGATTCTGGTTAGTGACCTGAGCGCTGCCCCTTACCGACTGCAAAACCTTCAGAAACTTATTCTTGTTTATATCAAAGGTCTTGAATATCTCTTTCATTGCCTTGTTCGGTGAGTCCAGCATTCCCATAACAAGATGTTCAACGGAAACAAACTCGTCCTTCATTCGTGAGGCCTCCGATTCAGCCTCGGCAAAAGCCTTGTCAAGATCGCTTGAGATATAGACCGAGCCCTGCTCTCTTCCTCCCACCGTCACCTTCGGGATATTATCCACAGCTTTGGAAACAGCCGCCGCAACGTTTTCGGGAGCTATATCCATTTTAACAAAAAGCTGAGGAACAAGACCGTTCTCCTGCGAAAGCAAGGCCAGCGTAAGATGTTCCTGGTCAACTGCCTGATTTGAATTTCTTGAGGCAATGCTCTGCGCCTCCTGCAAAGCTTCCAGTGATTTCTGCGTTAATTTCTGTACATTCATAAAATTACCTCCCTTATATATTCACATTTACAGCAAGCCGTTTATAAGATAACAACGCCCTTTTTAAGATAGCCGGTATAAACCGCAGACACCTCTCGAGCCGCCTTTTCCGGCTCATCGGCGTTGTCGAAATAAAGCTGAATACAGCTATCCATACACTGGATATAAACGCCTATAGCGCTGGCAATATCATCATCGCTCAGTTCCGACTGAGAGGGCGAATAGAAATCCCTCAGAAATCTTCCTTCCGAGATCTCGTAAGGCACGCCGTTGGTAAACAGATCTGCCAGATATTTATCCTCCAGCTTTGCCCACAGCCTGAAAAATCCGTCAAGCATAGAAATAAGCTGAGCGCTCTGAGTCCTGAATGAAACCTTAAGCCGGCCCACCTTTCCGTGAAAATCTCTCGAAAGTTCAATACTGTAGCGTATCGTCGGCTTGTACTTATATCTCAGCGGACTTTTTATAGACATCATTGCGTCCGACGGCTGGTCAAGAAGTTGAAATCTGCTGTCCATAAGCTGTTCTATCCTTGAAAAGATCTCTCTCATTCTTTTCTCCGGAGTCATAAGCTGGACCCTCTCCGCAAGAATCTGATTTATCAGATTTGAACGGCTGGTATTCATCGAGTAAGCGAGCCTGTCAATAGCCTCGACCACGTCGTCTGCCAATACAAGGCTGTAAACACTCTTGTTCATTTATCATCAGTCCTTTATATTTTTCTCACTGTAATTATTATAACACGTTTAAATAATTTGTCAATAGGATTATATAATTTTAATTGCAAATTATATGATTTAATAAACACCAAATATAAAATCGCCTACCATTTGTGCATATTGTTGAAAAAAGCATTGATTTATGCTATAATGACAAAATAAAGACATATCAAGGAGGAATAAAAATGCTCAGAGGAATCATTTTTGATATGGACGGACTTATGATAGATACCGAAAAGCTTTTGACAAGATTCTGGTGCGAGGCCGCAAATTTTTACGGCTATCCGATGACCGATAAGCACGTTTTGGGAATACGCTCGCTGGCAGCAAAATACGCTATGCCGCATCTGAAAAGCATTTTCGGCGAAGATTTTGATTATTGGGCAGTCCGTGCAAAGCGTATAGAGCTTATGAACTCCTATATAAAGGAATACGGCGTTGAAAAGAAAAAAGGACTGGACGAACTGCTTGAATATCTGAAAACCACCGATCTGAAACTTGCCGTTGCGACTGCGACGGATATGGAGAGAACGAAAATGTATCTTGACTCTATACATATCTTTGACATTTTCGACCGTATTATTTGCGGCAATATGATAGAAAACGGAAAACCCGCTCCGGACATTTACCTTACCGCCGCTGAAAAACTCGGTATTCCGCCCTGCGACTGCATTGCTCTGGAGGACTCCCCCAATGGGATTCGCTCCGCCTATGACGCAGGCTGTAAGCCTGTAATGATCCCGGATCTTTCTCAGCCTGACGGAGAAACTTCACAACTGCTTTATGCCTGCTGTGAAGACCTTTCACAGGTGATCAGAGTAATAAGAGAACTGATATAACTCTATACGTCAAAAGGCAGGGCGGTTCATGCTGAGATGAACCGCCCTGCCTTTTTATGATATAATCCCCTTAACATTAAGGCAGCGCCGCACAACGCACTTGCATACCTCATAAGTTGTGCGGCTCTGCCTTAATGCTGAAAGGAATACCGCATTTACTGCAAAATTTTGCGGCAATCGGATTTTCCGTACCGCATTCGGGGCAACGGGCTGTTGCCTGAAGCTTTTTTCCGCAAACGCTGCAGAAAAATGTATCGCTGCAATTTTCATGACGGCATATGGGGCATACTATCTTAACAGGCAACCGCTCCGAGACTTTGGACATATCCTTTTCAGACTGATTATTTTTTATCCTGCCGCCAATAATAAGCACGATACATGATAGCGCTATACCGGCAATTCCGATCAGTGCTATCAGATACCAAAAAGTCATAACCCATATGCCTTCCCTTCCTCTTTTTATTTTCTACCGTAAATGAGCATTTGGGTTCAGCATAAAGCGAAAATTTATCATATTGTGATCTGCTCTCTACAGTTGCATACTTATCAGTCCAATATTAATATACTATAGTATTCTTATTTTGTCAAGCATCGTTGTACAATAGTATTGTAATATTTGAATCGGAGAATGGAAATGTTTAACGAAAGAATAAAAGAACTCAGATTAGCTTTGGGGATAAATCAGATAGAATTCGGCAGAAAGCTGAACGTTACAAAGCAATGCGTAAGCAACTGGGAAAACGGAAATATTCAGCCGTCGATAGATATGCTCATAAGAATATGCAAGGTCTTTTCAGTAAGCGCAGACTATCTGCTCGGGCTTGAACATTCCGAAAACGTGGATATATCTTTACTTAATGATGACGAAAAGAAAATGATTTTTCTTATGCTTTCCTATTTCGGCAAAAGCAAAAAACACGGATCGCCATTGAGGGAATAAGAAATGAGGAATTGTTGACAAAGGCAGTACATTGCCGAGAAACAACGGACTACGGTATAACGGGACGATAAATTGTTTGAATTAAACAAATGACAATTTTCGTCATTCCCTACATACAAAATCGGCTACAACAAAGTTGCAGAAGAACAACCAGACGCACAAAGTGCGGTTTTATGCTAGGTTCGGTTTACGATCAAACCTATCCTCGGGCTACAAAAGAAAAGCGCCCGCAGGCAACTGCGACCCGAATTAAAAAAGCATATAAATAACTTTGTCCGCATAGTTTATACAAAAGGAGTGAGGACAAAATGTTCAGAAGATTACAAAGCATACTTTACTGTGCGGCGATAGCAGCCTTTGCCGCTCTGTGCTGGTACGGAAAAAACAGCGGTGAAGCTGTAATGACGGCGGCTAAAGTCAAGATGTCTATGGAAAAGCCCGTGATAGTGCTTGACGCAGGTCACGGCGGCATGGACGGAGGCTGTGTTTCGGTAAACGAAGTTCCCGAAAAAGGCATAAACCTTTCAATAGTCGAAAGTCTGAGGGACGGACTGAAAATACTCGGCTACGACGTGGTCTGCACCCGTGAGAGCGATATATCCATTTACGATGAAGGAACCGAAGGGCTTTCCAATCAGAAAAAATCCGATATGAAAAACCGTCTTGAAATTTTCAGCAGATACAGCGACGGTATCTCCATATCCATTCATCAGAATCAGTTCACCGACGGTAAATACAGCGGAGCGCAGATGTTCTATTCCGAGAAGAACTCAGAGGGCGAAAAACTTGCGGGGGTAATGCAAAAACAGTTCGTATCGCTGTTACAGCCTGATAACACACGGGAGACTAAGCCGGTGGGCGACGAGCTGTATCTTTTAAACAACACGGAAAATCCTGCGGTAATGATCGAATGCGGTTTTTTGTCAAATCCCGAAGAGGCGGCAAAGCTTGAAAGCGCCGACTATCAAAAGCAGATAGCATTTACGGTGCTTACGGGAGTGGTAGAATACAGGACAGAATGAGGAGTGAGGAGTGAGGAATTGTTGACAAAGGCAGGACATTGTTTGGGAATAGCAGGACGGACAGCGGAGCAATAAATTTTGAGAGTGGGGAACGACAATTTTTGTCGTTCCCTGCATTTTGTATGGGCAGTTACAGCAAACCTATGGAGAACAACCAAACGGACTATGTACGGTTTAATACTATGAAAAGAACCTGCAAGCGAGGTCTTCGGGCTGAGTCGTTACTCCTTGAAGTACCTTGCGACCCGAATTAAAAAAGAAGTTGACAGGGGAGGGGTTGTGTAGTATAATGTTAAAGTGTTAATTGGATATTATATTATAAGGAATGAATGTCAATGACTTTTGAGGAAATAAAAAAGGTTACACAGATACTTATTGAGTTTTTGCCCAATACGCTTAAGCTTTTCGCTTGGACGCTGGTGCTGTCAATTCCTGTGGGCGTGCTGGTGACAATGCTGAAAAAGTGCCGTTTCAAGCCTATCTCTTGGCTAACTAATCTGTACATACTCATTATGCGTGGTACTCCGCTCATGCTCCAGATAATCGCAATTTATTATGCCGTGCCGCTTATTATCGCAAGCGCCGCAAAAAGCGGCAAAACAGGCGGCATTTACGATCTGCTCACTAATCTGAAAAATAACGAAAACTATATGTTTATCGCCCTTGTCACCGCCTTTGTGCTAAACTACGCCGCTTACTTTGCGGAGATATTCAGAGGCGGCATCGAGGCTATTCCCAAGGGACAGTATGAGGCGGCGTCAATGCTCGGTATGACAAAGATGCAGACCTTTTTCCGTATCATTCTGCCGCAGGTCACCAAAAGAGTTATCCCGGCTACCGCAAACGAAGTCATCGTGCTGGTAAAGGACACTTCCCTTGCCAACGTTATCGCTTATGCGGAAATAACTATGAAAGCTAAACAGCAGATGAATCTCTACAGCTCCATAGCACCGCTGTTCATTGCAGGCGCATTCTATTTCGTTCTTAATGCTGTTGTTACCGTTGCGTTTGCAGTCATTGAAAAGAAATTCGACTACTATAAGTAAGGAGGGTCTGCCGTGGCTATACTTGAAGTAAAAAATATCTCCAAAAGCTTTGACAGCCTCAAAGTTCTGAAAGATATTTCTTTTAATGTTGACGTCGGCGAGGTCGTCGCTATAATCGGTCCGTCCGGAAGCGGAAAATCCACACTGCTCAGGTGCATAAACCAGCTTGAAAAGGCGGACGGAGGCGAGATCAATGTGGACGGCGCAAATATGTTCCGCACCGAAAACGGTAAAGCGGTCTATGCTCCGTCAAAAACCCTCAGAGATATCAGACTGAAGATCGGACTTGTGTTCCAGAATTTTAATCTGTTCCCGCATTTTTCGGTGACGCAGAATATAATTGAGGCTCCCGTTCACGTTCTGAAACAGTCAAAAGCCGAAGCAAAGTCTGCCTGCAATGAGCTTTTGAAGAAAATGGGGCTTGAAACA
The DNA here is from genome assembly GCA_021770655.1 of Ruminococcus sp. Taxonomy (GTDB): domain Bacteria; phylum Bacillota; class Clostridia; order Oscillospirales; family Ruminococcaceae; genus Hominimerdicola. The sequence continues at coordinate 105,101 of JAETQO010000006.1, forward strand.
AAAGGCGCGGCATATCCCTGCGAGCTTTCCGGAGGTCAACAGCAGAGAGTTTCCATTGCACGCGCGCTGGCGCTCAAACCGAAGATACTTTTCTTTGACGAGCCGACTTCCGCTCTCGATCCGGAGCTTACGGGAGAGATACTAAAGGTAATAAAGGACCTGGCAAAAGAAAAAATGACAATGGTCATCGTCACTCACGAAATGGCTTTCGCAAGAGACGTTGCAAATCACGTTATCTTTATGGACGACGGATATATTGTGGAGGAGGGCTCTCCCGAAGAAGTATTCGGCAACACCCGGAACGAAAGAACAAAACAATTTTTACAGCGTTTCAATGACAGATAATTTTGCTAAATTTATTCCAAAAACAAGAAATGGAAACGTTTTCTGTGTTTAATGCACAAAAAAAGCATATGAATATTGTTAGAAATTTCAACACTTTTAGGAATAAAAAAAATCAAAAACCCTTGATTTTTGGGAAAAAGTCTGTTATAATTATCGTAGAATTGAATCACAATTCATAACTACATATTTATATGGAGGAGATTTACAATGAAAATTTCTAAGATTTTGGCTGGTGTAGCTGCACTCGCAATGACAGCTACTACAGTAATGTCTGTATCTGCTGCTGATTCTAAAGTATGGATTCAGGACTGGAAAGTAGCAGAGCAGAAGAAGGTCATTGCATTTGATAACATGGATACTGCTACTGCTTGGAACGGTTGTTGGGTAAAGTTCTACAGCACAGACAAGAGTCTTTCCGATGTTACTGTTACTTTTACTATCGACACTACAAATGCAGTATGGCAGGACGCTAAGGATGAAGCCGGCAATGTAACTGGCAAAATGAATGAAACAGGCACATATACTATTATGAGAGCCAACGACACATCAGATGAAACAACCGCACATGGCGCACAGTTTGAAGAAGGCGTTTCTGTCGGTGCTCTCGAGTGCACAAATGACAATGGAGTTTATACAGTAACGGTTCCTGGAAGCTTTATCGCATCTGATTTCGAAGCAGGAGTAGGCGGTGCTCAGATAAATGAGGAAGAAGTTACACTTGCTGATGAGTCAACAGCAACTGTATATAACTGCGGTTTCAACATTCAGTTCGGTCATTTTGACAAGGCCGTTTGGAATGTTTCCGTTTCTGGCGACAGCGTACTTCCATTCTCCGGTCTTGACGATAAGGGCAACGGTATTGTTGATACTTCTACTCTTGGCGGCGGTTCAGGCAACGGTGATAATAGTTCTACACCGGATTCCAAGACTGATTCTAAGACAGACTCCAAGACTGATTCTAAGACTGATTCCAAGACAAGCTCTACATCAACTACATCTAAGAGCAACTCTACAGGCACAGGCACTACATCAAAGGCTGCTACATCTTCAACTGCTGCTTCCGATAACACAGCTGAGACAGGCGCAACCGCAGGTCTTGCTCTTGCAGGTATCGCTCTTGCAGGCGCAGCTATCGTAGTTTCCAAGAGAAAGTAATTTTTACTTAACTGCTGATAACTCACGTACGTTAGACTAAAAGCAAAAGCTCTCGCATTGCGGGAGCTTTTTTGTGTATTATGCACGATAAAGTAATCGTTATCTGTGAAAAATACACGAAAAAATCTGTTCATATTGTGCAAATATGATATTGAAATCAGTAACGGGTTGTGCTATAATGTAAAAGTAAATATAGTTGCGGGACAAACCATGTCCCGACAGTCAATGGAGGTTATTAAAATGAAAAAGATTTTGGCATGTACGCTTGCGCTTACTATGACAGCTGCAATGCTTACTTCATGCGGCAATTCTGACGATTCTTCGTCTTCAAAGGCTGCTGAAACAACAAAAGAAACTACTACAACCACAACTGAAGCAACAACGACTACGGCTGCCACTGAAGAGTCTGTTGCCGAATCCACAGCTGAGTCTACCGGCGATTCTGCCGCTGCGGAGGCTAAGGATATTTCTGAAATGCCTGCAACTCTGAAGAACTATGAAGAGGCTTCAGTCAAATTCTCTGCAGATAAGACTGCTGAAGATTACGGATTTGCCCCTATGGCTGAGAACGACTTTGAAGACACTGATGAGTCTCATGTAGAGCTTGCTATTGAGGAAGTTGCCGGAGTACCTATGATGAAGGTAACAATTCTTGATAAAGACGAGTACGACACATATAAAATTCCTAAGGTTAGATTTGATATGTCCAAGCTCTTCGAAGGCCAGACAGAGGATCTGCCTAAGATCTTCACAGTCAAGATGGACGTTGTTTCCAAGGCGATCGGCAATTTTACCGCTGATGACGGTACAGAGTCCCTCGTTCCTGGTAACTTCATGGGCGCATTCGTTACACAGCCCGGTAAAGATCCGGACAGCCTTGGCTGGAATCAGCTTTATGAATTCGGCGAAGCTGAGTGGACTTCCGAATGGGGTTCTTATGAGCTCGTTATGAGACCTGGCATCAAGCCGGATGCAGTATTTGTTGATACAGATACACCACAGTATCTCACAATTATGAGATGGGGAATTCCTAACGATGCTTGTTTCTACATTGCTGATATTCGTTTTGAGGACGAGGACGGCAACGTTATTGCTTGCAAGAACTTCCAGTAATATTTTACGGATATATAAAATCCTGCGAAAGCCAAAAGCTTCGCAGGATTTTTTTGTAACACCGTAAACAAAGCCGACCGGCAGTATCCAGGCAGTGTTGCTTTTATGAAAACTTTACCTCCAACTCAGAAGATACGCTGAGTGAACAAAGCTTTCCCTTTTTCATTTTGGCGGTAAAATCCTGCCCTTTCACGTCTCCGCTAACGGTTATTGTTCCCTTATCGTTCTGCATATAGTCCACATCTTTTTGTGATATTATTTTTTCTATGACCGAGGAGGTGAGAGTCACGGCGGAGCTTTCCGGAATATTCGCTCTGTCGGTTTTGTATTTAAGTCCCATAAATTCTAGCTCTGCACTGTCGCCCGAACAGGTCATTACCATTCCTTCTATCGTTTCGGGAGCGGTAAATTCGCACTCCCAGATGTCCGCTCCGTTTCGGGTAAGGTTTGCGGTATACTCAGTTCCGTCCACCGTCATTGTTGCCTGCGCTTTGAAATTTTCATCAAGCTTTACAGGCTTTGCAGTTTTTTCACTGCTCCCGCAGGAACAAAGCATTATTCCGGCAAGCAGCGGCAAAATAGCGCAAGTTAGTTTTCTCATAGGCAATTCTCCTTTTTATATAGCATTAATTAAAAAGGCTTTCTTCTGATTTGAAGAAAGCCTTTGATATACGGTGAGGAGATCAGTCCTCAAGCTTTTTGAGAAAATCGGGCAGAGTGTCAAGAATATCTGTGGCTATAACTCCGCGCTGTGAACGCTGAGCGCTTGCAAGCTCCGCTGTTTTGCCGAGGGTATAACTGCCAAGAGCCGCCGCCTCAAAGGGCTTGACTCCCTGAGCGATATATGAAGCTATTATTCCTGCCAGCATATCGCCCGAACCGCCTTTTGAAAGAGCAGTATTTCCCGACAAAACCACTGCCGCCCGTTTGCCGTGACAGACAATGGTTTCCGCGCTTTTAGAAACAACTGTAACTCCGTATTTTTCCGCAAGAGAGTAAGCAAATCCATACCTGTCCGACAGTATCTCCGCCGCCGACGTTTTGCAGAGCCTTGCAAGCTCAGCAGGATGCGGGGTAAGCGTTACCGTATTTTTCTTCTTCAACAGTATATCTATATTCGGACAAAGTGAATTTATTCCGTCTGCGTCCAGAACTATAGGAATATCCGCATTTTCGATAAGCTCCGCCACAAGCTTTTCCGTTTCCGCCGTGTGACCCAGTCCACAGCCGATCAGCAGGCACTGTGCGCCCTTACACTTTTCAAGAATTTTAACGGCATTTTCAGATGTCATAAAACCGTTGCTGTCGGTATTCATTGCAGAATACGTACATTCCAGTATTCTTGAGGACAGCGAGTTAATCGCGCTTTGCGCAGTACACAAATTTACAAGACCTACGCCCGTTCTCATTGCCGACAGTACGGTCAATCCTGCCGCGCCGACATAACTTTCCGAGCCGCATACGCTAACGATTCTGCCGAAGGTACCTTTATGACCATACGGTACTCTCTCAGGCAAATCGGCTTTGGCGTCCTCAAAATTGTAATCGGTCACGGTATATTCCAGCATATCTTCGCATTGTTCAGGGATACCAATATCCTCGCAGATAATAAATCGTCCACCCCTGCCCGAAAAATGTCTGGCAGGCGAAAGCATAAGTCCCAGCTTTTTTCTGTGAAAGGTCACGGTTTCATCGGCGTCAAAGGCAAGGCCGTCCGCTTGTCCGTTTCCTGCGTTTACCCCCGAAGGCACATCGCAGGCGATTTTAAATCCTCGGCATTTTCTGCACGCCTCAAAAATCGGCTTTATACTGTCCCTAAGATTTCCGTGAAAGCCTGTGCCGAAAATGCAGTCCGCCAGAATAGACGCGTTTTCAATAATCCCCACTGCGCCCTGCTCATTGGCAGACAAAACTCTTATACTTTTGTCAAGCCTGTCAAACGCCGCTTTTGAAAGCTCCGTATCCGGCTGTCCGCAGCAAAGCAGTATAACAGGTTCAACGCCGTTTTCAAGCAGTATATTTGCCGCCACAAGTCCGTCGCCGCCGTTGTTGCCCTTGCCGATAAGCAGGACTGCTTCCCTTTTCTTATCCTTGAACGGACCGTCGAAAATGGTGTTCACAGAGTTAAGAATGTGATGAGCAAGCCTTTCGCCGGCGTTATCCATAAGCTTTGCAAGACTCACACCGTACTTTTCGGACTGATGCTCGCAGAATGTCATCTGCTCCACCGTCAATATCCTGTTCATTTTTTCAGTCCTCCTTTTCATAGGCGATCACTACCGCCGACGCTATATCCTTTATATGGGAAAGCGAAACGGAAAATTCAAGTCCTCTCTCCTCTGCGATCCTCAGCGCATTTCCCGTAAGCTCCAAATAAGGACAGCCTCGCTCGTCTCTCAGACATGACACCTCGTTAAGTCCGAACCCCTCGACGCCCGTTCCGAGACATTTCCCAAAGCATTCCTTTGCCGCCCAGTTGGCCGCCATTGATTCATAAGGATTCTTTTTCTGTGAAAAAAGGGCTAGCTCCTTTTCGGAGTAAACCCTTTCGCAGAAACGTCGGCTTTGACAGCTTTTTTTAATCCTGTCTGTCTCGATCAAATCGGTACCGGCATATATTCTTCTCATTTTATTTCCTCAGCGTTCTTGGAAGTGCAGGCTTTACAAGAGCCAGCATATCCTCGTCGGGAGTAAAGATCACTGTTGTCTCTCCCAGACTTTTGTGGTTGAAATTTATGTAATAATCCGTCTGCTCGCTGTCGCAGGCGCAGACAAGCACCAGCGTTCTTCCGTCGGGAGTCTCAAAATCCTCACCTGCAACGCCAAAGTCGGTCGCCGCACCGCATCGGAAAGTGATAAGGCGTTTCCTTGAACGCTGAGCGGTTATCTTATCCACGTCTATCTCTCCGTTCGTAAAAATGTACTCGTACTCAACATCCAGCCTTGTTATGAAGTAATAACCGCCGTAGAGCGACAGAGCGGCAAAGAATATCCCGAATACGGAAAACTGTGTTCCGAACGGGAAAATAAAGCATAACGCCGCAAGAGCCACGCTTGCTATCATAATAAAAAGCTTAGCGAGCTTATCATTTTTTGTCGGTTGTTTGCGAACTATCTGTTCCTTAAAACTATCCATTTTTTGTCCTCCGAAAATCAAACTTAATATTATGGGCATTATCGCCCGAATTACGAATTATATTTATGATAACACAATCACACGGGAATTTCAAGTGATTTATTATGAAAAACACTCAAATCAATTTTGACGATCAAATCAAAGCTGAATAACATTTTTGATGCCGAAAACTATCCCACCGTTCCCAGCAGTTCTTTCATTACCCAGCCTTCGTTTTTTTCATAAGTAACATAGACCCATATGTTGCCGTCCGAATCGGACTTCTCGCCGCTTCCCGTTACGTTCTTCCCGTCCGGTATCTGAATCTGAACATCATATTTTTTAGAGGGTCCGAAACGAAGATTCAGATATGTAGTATCCGACTTCACCTTATAGGGAATAGAGTCGGGATATTTCAGCTCATCTGTCAAAGGATAAAGCGCGTCTTTCTTAAATTTGGTGGTAGTGGTTTTCTTGGTAGCAGTCGTTTCCGAAGTAGTAGTTGCGGACGTGGTCGTTGTCCTTTTAGTGGCGGTGGCGATAATATCCCAGTCGTAACCGTCATCTATGCTTACATCATCGTTTTCAAGTGTTCCCGCCGTCACCGATGTGGTGGTGGTATATCCCTCATAGTCCTCGTCGTCTTTGTCATATTTTCCGTTGAATGTGGCGGTCTTGGTCGTTTCGATGACCCTTTGTGCGGCGCTCTCCGTCTGAGCTTCGGACTCCGACGGCGAATCGTCAATGGTCGGAAAAGCGCAGGAGCCAAAGGTAAGCAAAACTGCGCAAGCCGCCGTTATAAGTGCAGTATATTTCTTTAACATTTTCCTCACTCTTTCAAAATTTACATTTACAAGCCCAGCAGTCTTTCTGCATTTTTTCCGAGAATTTTTTCTTTATCGCTCTCGGATATACCCATTCTGAGTATCTTCTCTTTTATAAGGTAGGAGCTGTCCCACGGACAGTCGCTTGCGAACAGTATCCTGTCCGCACCGTGCTTTTCAATGACCATCTGCATAAGCTCGTCGGGACACTCGGAAGTGAACGCCGTGTCAAAATAGACCTCTCCGTCAACGCCTGCAAGCTTATCCAGAACCTCCTGCCACATACAGTTTGCGCCGAGATGAGCCAGCACCGTTTTGAGATTCGGATGCTTTTTTATCATTTTAAGCGTTCTTTCCGGCGTACAGTGTATCGTATCTGGGGAAAGGCTGTCGTAACCTGCGTGAAACACAACAGGCAGTCCCGACCTTTCGATAGCGTCGTAAACGGGATCCATTTTCTCGTCATCAATAAAAAAGTCCTGATAATCGGGATGGAGCTTTATTCCGTGAAGTCCCATTGTCTTTATGCGCTCAAGCTCCTCCTCATAGTCCTCGGCGTCGGGGTGTATACTGCCGAAGGAAATAAATTTTTCTCCGTCCTGCTCTTTTGACCAATCGTTTATGATTGTCTGCTGGGAGGGCTTGGTTGCTATGGGAAGAAGGACCCCCTTATCCACTCCCCATTCGTCTAAGCGCTTTACGGTTTCCTCCGTAAGACCTCTTGTGAACGGCACGATACCGCAAAGGCCCTGGAGCTTTTCGATCGCTTTTTCCGCTACCTTGGGATTGAAAGCATGGACGTGAAAATCAATTATCATATAGGTTACATCTCTTTCCAAAAATACTGTTCAACAGTTATTATACCACATTTTCGCCGTTATTTCAATAAATTGCTCAGTTTTTCACAGCTTTTTCATTTTTGACATAAGTTTCTGGTCGGAACTATTAAGGCAGCACCGTACAAAGGCGTTAGCCGGTGATTGTGCGTTGTTGCCTAAAAAATGCGTTTACCCCCGAAACAGGATAAACGCACGGCTTTTATTCTTCATCCATAGGTACGATCTCGATCTTATACGCTCTTCTGAGAAACAAAAGCGATACGATTATGGAAACGACCTCTGCGATCGGGAACGCCCACCATATTGCGGAAAGCTTTCCCGTAAGCGAAAGCAGATAAGCCACAGGCAACAGGACTATAAGCTGTCTTGTAAAGGAAATAAGCATTGACGAAAAACCTCTGCCGAGAGCCTGCAATGATGAAATTATTATAATATCGAATCCTGCAAGAATGAAATGCACGCTTATTATTTTCAGCGCGGTAACGCCTATATCCATCATCTGGTCGCCCGCGTCGAAAAGTCTGAGCAGTTGTTCGGGGAAAAACTGCATTACTATCGTTCCCACGACCATAATAGATACGGAGAATATCATAGCGTATTTCATAGCGCCTGTAACTCTTTTTTTCTTTCTTGCTCCGAAATTGTACGCTATTATCGGGATAAGTCCGTTGTTAAGACCGAAAACGGGCATGAACACAAAGCTTTGCAGTTTGAAATAAACGCCCAGCACAGCCGCCGCCGTATTTGTAAAGCCGATAAGTATCTGGTTCATACCGTATGTCATTATCGACGAAATGGACTGCATCAAGATCGACGGCAGTCCCACGGCGTATATCTTCTTGATTATTTTCAGATCCGGCTTATATTTTCTCAGATTTACGGTTATCTCGTTGTTGAACTTCAGATTGAAGAACAATCCGATAACAGCCGCAGTAAACTGTCCTATACAGGTAGCTATTGCCGCGCCTGTTACTCCCATTTTCGGGAAAAAGCCTAAACCGAAGATAAAGCAGGGGTCTAAAACAATATTTATCACTGCGCCGATACCCTGAGTATACATTGAATAAATAGTCTTACCCGTTGCCTGCAAAAGCTTTTCCATGGTCATCTGGCAAAACAGTCCGATACTGAAAAGGCTGATGACCGACAGGTACTCTTCGCCGTAAAGAACTATCTTTGCGCTGTCGGTCTGAGAACGGAAAAACACACCTGTAAAGAACGCTCCGAAAATCACGAATATCACGAAGTTTACAAGGCAAAGGAAAATTCCGTTATTAGCCGCCCTGTTCGCCTGCTCAAAATTCTTTTCGCCCAGCGATTTCGACAGCAATGCGTTGATACCTACGCCTGTTCCCGCACCCAGCGCTATCATAAGATTCTGCACCGGAAACGCCAGCGATACCGCTGTCAAAGCGTCCTCGCTTATCTTTGCGACGAAAACGCTGTCAACCACATTATAAAGCGCCTGAACGAGCATCGATATCATTATAGGCAGCGACATTGTGAACAGAAGTCTGCCTATAGGCTCTGTTCCCATTTTGTTTTCTCTGTTAATATCCATATCCTTACTTTCCACCTTAATATAACTTTATTATTCTCTAACCTTTTTATTATAGCATATTTCGCTATGCTTTGCATGAATAATCTATTAAGGCAATACCGCAAAAAACTCCGCCGGCACAAATGCGGCGGAGTTCAAATCATTATATGATTATTTCTGAAATATCTCGGTAAAGTATCCCGAATTTGATATAGGCTCTCCCCCTGCGGCAAGGTGTTTTGTACAGCCCATGACGTGACAGCGGAAAAATCCCACATCGCCCTGTCTTTCCTCACAGCCCAGAACCGTTACGGAGGTCGGCGAAAGGTTAAAGCCGTGCCACATATTTACCGCAGAGATACCGAGCAGATGACCGATTATCACCATCGAAACCGCAAAATGACAAAAGAACACAACCGTATCGTCTTTATGCTCCTTAACAGTGAACATTCCGTTTTCATGAATATAGCCGTATTTTGCCAGCAGTCCGTCTATACCGTCCTGCACCCATTTCACTTTTTCTTCCACGTCGCCGCGCTGCATAAACTCGGTCTTATACCACTTGTTGCGGTCGTAAAATTCCTCCTTATCCGCCCAGACGGTAGGATTCATATCCCAAGGGATATTCTTGTTATGCTCCTCACAGGGCGGAACAGTTCCGCTGAATTCTCTCAGCCAGTCGAGGGTCTCGGCAATCCTGCCGCAGGCTTTCAGCGAATAATCGGCGGTCTCCTGCGCTCTTCCCAGCGGAGAAACGTAAAAGTCCGTAACGTCCCAGCCCTTAACCCTTTCGGCAAGAAGCGCCGCTTCCCTCCTGCCCTTTTCGGTAAGACAGTCGTTCACATAATCGGGGTCGCCGTGTCTGATAAAAATAAGCCGCATAATCCCCTCCGTTAATCGTCAAAAAGCGGAGTAGAGAAATATCTTTCCGCCGTGTCGGGAAGAACGGTAACTACGGTCTTTCCCTTACCGAGCTTTTTCGCCAGCTTTTTTGCGGCGGCAACGTTAGTACCGCTGGAAATCCCGCACATTATGCCCTCCAGACGTGCAAGCTCCTTGGCGGTCGTTATTGCCTCCTCATCGGACACAACATAAATGTTATCATATATCCCTCTGTTGAGATTATCGGGGATTATGCCGTCGCCTATGCCCATTTGCAGATGAGTTCCCACCGTTCCGCCTGCAAGTATAGCGGCGTGTTCAGGCTCTACAGCCCATATCTCAAGCTCGGGATTAAGGGCGTGGAGTACCTCTCCTATACCGCTTATGGTGCCGCCTGTGCCTATACCCGAACAGAATCCGTGTATAGGACCTCCCACCTGCTCGGCTATTTCAAGACCGGTGTGGTGCTTATGTACCTGCGGATTTGCAGGATTGGAAAACTGCTGAGGCACAAAGACCATAGGGTCTTCCGCCGCCATTTTCTCCGCAGTCTTAACACATTCGTCGATACATTCGCCGATATTTCCCGCATCGTGGATAAGTATTACTTCTGCGCCGTAATGCGCCACAAGCTTTCTGCGCTCCTCGCTTACCGAATCGGGCATAATGATAATAGTTTTATATCCCTTTACCGCGCCCACAAGCGCAAGTCCTATTCCCTGATTTCCCGAAGTCGGTTCAACAATTACGGTATCCTTATTTATAAGGCCCTTCTGTTCTGCGTCGCAGATCATATTGTAAGCCGTACGGGTCTTTATCGAGCCGCCCACGTTAAGACCCTCGAACTTCACAAGTATCTGCGCAGAATCGGGATCGGACATTCTGTTCAGTCTTACCATAGGAGTATGACCTATACATTCAAGAACGTTATCGTATATCATGATATTTCCTCCGAAGAAAAAATTTAAAAGCGTGCAAAAGCTCAGCAGTGCATCGCCTTGCGCTTTGAAAACACATTATTTTTATTATACCACGAAAGCGTTCTTATTGCAAGCAAAATATGATATTCCCGAAACAAATCCCGTTCTCAGGCGGCAGAGCCTAAAGAAAGCGCCTTTTTCTTTGCTCTGCGCATACGGCTTTTTCTTTTCTCCGCCGCCGACAATACCGCCGCCGCCCAAGCCGACCCTAATATCAGCGCTGTCATGACCGCCGCACCGGTATACTTTTCAGCCAGCGTAAGGCAGACAAAAAACGCCGCCATTCTCAGAACGGTTTTCGATACCCATTTCTCTCCGCCTACCGCCGCGCTCACAATAAAAACATTCATCACAATTATCCATATCATTTTTTCTCACTCTCCGTATTTCTCGGTCGGCTATTATTTTATACCGCACCTCTTTATTGTTTGCTATAGCATAATAGCACATTTTAATCATTTTGAGGGGAAATTTTTTGGACAGTTCGATTTTTGACGTATTTTTGTGAAATACGCACAAATCAGAACGTCTGTTCTTTTAGAAAATGTACAAAAACCAAAGACCCTGCGCTGTTACACGCAGGGTCTTTGGCGAAGTAAGAAGTATAATATGAAGAAAAAATTATGATGGGGAAATCTTAAATAAAGTATATGTAAACTCTTTAAGGCACCACCGCACAACTATTGTGTGCGGATAACGCAGAAAATTTTTCGTCAAATTGTATAGAAACGACGCAGGAATGCTTGTGTCTTTCAAGGAGCTTCTGTGCAAGATGACGGGAAATTGGCAAGTTAGACGTGCACAAAGCCGTTAGGCGGTAGTTGTGCGGTGTTGCCTTAAAAGAAGATGTATTTTGGCGGAACTTTCAGTCAAAACCTGCGGCGTCTGCCGGAAGCTTTCTCTCGGTGTTCCTTTGACCTTGGTTATATAATAACCTGCCAATATGATAGATTTATGAAAAGCTACTGAAAACAAGCTGATAACAGGCTGTATTTTTTTCACACAAAAGGCTCCCTGCGCAAATCTTCAACGCAGGGAGCAAAACATCAAACGTATTACTTATGCTTATAAACTATTCTTTCCCTAACGTCGATCTGCTTATAGGTTATCTTAAAACCGAGCCACGTTGAGAACGGATAAAGTAAAGGAAATACTGCGGTCATAATGAACACCCACGGCGGCATTGCCGAAACGTTTGCGGAATGTGCCGCCCAGTCTATAAAAGGATAAAAGCAAGCGTTGAGCAGTTTATATGCAGGCATAAAATTGAATCCTCCGCCGAATTTTGATACCATAAGTATTATCATCGTGATATAGCAAGGCAGTGAGGCAGTCAAGCCCAGCACAAAGCCGTAGTTGGGACAATCCTTTTCCCCGTGAAAGGCGACCTTGTTCCGTGCGTCCTCACCTTGTTTCATGCCGAAATCCGCCATAAGACAGGCAACCGTAAGAAGTCCCGCAATTCCGAAAAGTATATTTGCAAACGCTCCGAAGGGTTTGGCAACAGCTACAAAAAACAGGAATATAAATATCCCGAAAAACTCGGTTTCAAGCCATTTTGCCAAAGATATAAGCATTGCTCTGTTTCTGTTGTATTTTTCCATAAACGTTTTCTCCAATTATATTATAATATATCCGAAAGGCGCAGAATTACTCATTGCCTTAAGGCAGCACCGCACAACTACCGCCTAACGGCTTTGTGTACGTCTAACCTGCCAATTTTCCGTTATCTTGCACAGAAACTCCTTGAAAGACGCAAGTATTCCTGCGTCGAAATTTTCTGCGTTATCCGCACACAATAGTTGTACGGTGTTACCTTAAATTATTATAGCACATGCCGATCGTCATTTCAACAAAATTGCAGATTTTTCATCTTATAATCACAAAAAAACGAAATATAATAATAGTACAATGATACAAAACAAAGGCAACACCGCCCAAAGTATCATCGAAAGGAGCTGTAAATATGAAAGATAAAAAGCGCTATCCGCAGCCGACCGACGGAACTAAGGTATACAAGCCCCACGACGTTATTTCTATGGGACAGACTTATATTATCACAGATAATTACACTGCCGAAAACGGAAGAGTGTATAACCGTTCGGACGAAAACGCCGTAATGGCAAGAAAATGGGTGGACGCCAATAAAAAGTAAGCCGCCGCAGTTGAAAAGTCTCCGCCGTTATGATATAATTGATTCTGATAAATAAGGGCAATAGCGTTAACCGATGGTTGTTCGGTATTGCCTAAGACGGCGGAGGTCTTTTTATGAATAAAACTGCGTTCGTATCCGGCGGTTCGGGCGGCATCGGCAGCGAGATCTGCCGTGCGCTTGCAAAGAACGGCTGGCTTACGGCTATAGGCTACAAAAACGGCGGCGAAAGAGCCAAGGCTCTCGCGGCGGAGCTTTGCTCGGAGGGCTTGACCGCAAAAGCATTTTACTGCGACATCTCGGAACTGAAAAGTATAGAGAAGTGCCTGTCGGAGCTGGAAAACTCTTTCGGCTCTGCGGGACTTCTTGTCAACAATGCCGGTACGGCGGATATAAATCTTTTTACGGATCTGTCCGATGAAAGGCTTTGCGAAATACTTAACATAAATCTGCTCGGCGCTATGCGGCTTTCAAAGGCCGTTCTTCCGGATATGATAAGAAACCACAAGGGAAACATCATAAATATTTCCTCGGTGTGGGGCGAAAAGGGCGCCTCCTGCGAGGCGGCTTATTCTGCGGCAAAAGCGGGTCTTATCGGATTTACCAAAGCGCTTTCAAGAGAAGTTGCGCCCAGCGGTATCAGAGTAAACTGCGTTTCATGCGGAATAATCGACACAAGAATGAATTGTGAGCTTTCCGAGGACGATCTTAAAGCGGTTATTGACGAAGTTCCGGCAGGAAGGATAGGTACTCCCGCCGATGTGGCAAACGCCGTTACGTTTCTTGCGGACGGCCGTTCCGACTACATTCACGGTCAAGTGATCAGGGTAGACGGCTGTTGGATATGAGATACTGCTGAAACTTCCAGCTCCCGGGCGTATACAAATTCCCGCTTTCTGCATATAATATAGGTAACAGTATTAAGGCAACACCGCACAACTATTGTGTGCGGATAACGCAGAAAATTTTTCGACAGATTGTATAGAAACGACTCAGGAATACTTGCGTCTTTCAAGGAGTTTCTGTGCAAGATGACGGAAAATTGGCAGGTTAGACGTACACAAAGCCGTTAGGCGGTAGTTGTGCGGTGTTGCCTTAACCTAAAGCGAAACAATAACATTGAAACAAACGGCGGGAGGTCGGAAAAATGGATTATCTGGTGCTTGTTGATAAATTTAATCCTGTAGATATCAAGCTTTACAACTCTCTGGAGCTTACAGAGGTACAGGGCAAGCTGGTCGAAGTTCAGGCAGGCAGACAGCTTCGTATGCTTCTCAGCCGTGCGCAGGAAGAGGGGATAAGGCTGAAAATAATTTCCGCTTACCGCTCTTTCGACTACCAGCAGATGCTGTGGGAGAGAGAAGTTTCCAGAGAAATGTGGAGCGGTCTTGACTATGACAGCGCTATCGCCAAGGTGGCAAGGACCCTTGCTCTCCCCGGTTCCAGCGAGCATAACACAGGTCTTGCGGTAGACATAGGCTGTGAAGGGGACAATGATGTAAGCGATGATTTTTACCGCACAAAGGAATCAAGGTGGCTGTGCGCTCACGCCGCACAGTACGGCTTTATCCTGCGCTATCCCAGATTGAAGGAACAGATAACGGGAATAGATTTCGAGCCGTGGCATTACCGTTATGTAGGCTCGGAAGCCGCAAAGCTTATTTCCGACGGCGGGCTTTGCCTTGAGGAATTTCTGCATTTCTACTCTGAAAAATATATCTGAAATCCTGCACCGAAATCAGTTTTACAACATTTTAAGGCAAACACATTATCCAACACTCGGAAAAACACACGAAAATCACCTTATTTGTTATACATTATGCCCATTTACGGCACAAAAACCGATTTGCGTGAAAATACTGTGAAAATAATTGACATAAGACAGTTTGTGTAGTATAATTATAGCAATAAAAACTAAGTGCTCTGTATCTGCAAAGTCATCTTTCTCAAAGGCGGCGGGTAATGCTTATCAGACGCTTGGGGGAAAGGAAGTCTCGCTATGTCAAATTATTCACGCAAAAAATCATTCTGGGCGCTTATGGGCACTCTTATTCTTGTTATCGCTTCGACCGCTCTTTTCGTATACAAATATCTTGAAGACAAAGAACACACCGAAAAATGGAAAGACTACGACGAATGCGGTCTCCAATAATTTTTAATTCGGGGTGCTCTTTTTAATTCGGGGTGCAAGGTACTTCATGGAGTAACGACTCAGCCCGAAGACCTCGCTTGCTGGGGCTTTTCCATAGCATTAAACCACACATGGTGCGTTTGGTGGTTTTCGGCGACGTTGTTGCAACCGCCTTTTTAATTCGGGTCGCTTTTTTTAATTCGGGGTGCAAGGTACTTCAAGGAACAACTATCCCGCCCGAAGACCTCGCTTGCTGGGGCTTTTCCATAGCATTAAACCGCACATGGTGCGGTTGGTGTTCTAAAAAGGTTTGATGAATGTCAAAAATTAAGGAGTTGTTGCATGGTGCAACAGCTCCTTTAAAATATTCAACAGATTTGTAAGAGAATATGCAAACGGATTTGGGTGCTTGACGTCCCCTATACTTATAATTCCGATACACAACAACGTCGCCGAAAACCATCAAACACACTTTGTGAGGTTTAATGCTATGGAAAAGCCCATGCAAGCGAGGTCTTCGGGCTGAGTCGTTACTCCTTGAAGTACCTTGCACCCCGAATTAAAAAGAGCGACCCGAATTAAAAAAGAGAAGCAAGGGTCTTGCCTATAAGCTCGCCGGTATATTGAACCTGATCGATGGAGTTTCCGTGACTGCCTACTTCAATAAGCAGCGAGCCCGTGGTAAGGTCCTGATTGTAAAAGCGGTAGTCAAACAAGACAGGTCTTGTGATACCCTGCCAGTTGCCTTCCAGTGCGGATTGAAGCTTGCAGGCAAAATGAAAATTCTTTATGTAATTTGGCATTCCCATAGTGCCGTCGTCGCAGCCTGAGATTATCATAAGCTGAGCCGCCTGCCTGCCGCCTATCTCTGTGACAGGCGCAAGTCTTGTGCCGTCCTCTCGTTCGATACCGTCGCGGTGAATGTCAAGACATATCTTTATGGACGGATATTTTTCAAGTATCTCACTTACCGCCGCCCTGCTTGAATCATAAGAACCGTTGTAGCTTGGATAATCGTGAACAAGCGTATCATGAACATATGGGATACCCGCCTTGTCAAGCTGTTCGCATATCTTGTCGCCCACAGAAATTATATTTTTACTGCGGTCGGTGGTCTTGCAGGAAAACGAACTGTCGTAATAATCGCGGGCGTAAGGCTCAAAGCTTTCCGTGGCGTGAGTGTGATAAATCAGGATCTGCGGCTCGTCGGAGTTGACTTCAAGCTCAAAGTCACAGGGCTTTCCGCTCTCGGCGTAAAGCTCCTCATTGGAAAGCTCGGTGCAGTTTCTCACCTGCCCGCCGCCGTCAAGGTCGAAATACTGCTCGCCGTCATATTCACCGTAGGTGTAATTTTCAATAACTCCGTCACGGCTCTCCATGCTTGCCGGATATGGTATCTTGTCGGAAACGTCCTCGGCAGGCAAAGGACTGGGTACCTCACTGCTCTCGGACGGTATCTCCAGCTCCTGAGGCGCCATGTCCATATCCCATACCCCCCGCTTTGCCACTACCGCGCTTTCCAGCTCTTTTGATACATATATACTCTTTTTCTTTTCCGCACCCTTGACCTCTCCCCTGTCGTATTCTCCCATAGCAAGACCCGCCGCAGCTGCGGCAAGAGTATTAAGCTTAGAGGCCGCCTTTGCGTAAAACCATATCCCCACAGGCACTACAAACACCGCCGTTATAACGGCAAGGGCTTTCAGACAGGCTCGTTTTATATCCATTTTCCGTCACTCCCGATATAAATTATACTATATAATATATATGCAGGACAGGCAGTGTTATTCATGAAAATTCACTGTTTAATCGCACAACCACTACCATGCAATCAATTTATCGAAAAAGTCTTTTGTAACTGCCAAAGAGATAAAAAGAGCGGGAAAATTCTTGTTCGACGTAGCTTACAAGAATTGAGCGAGAGCGAAAATTATCACTCTACTTGTTCGCAATAATTCGGGGCTTCCCCTTATTTCTCATCAAACCTAGGTTTATCAACAAAAATAGGCAGCACCGCACAACTACTGTCGTGCGGTGCTGCATTAATATATCCAATAAGAGGGCATAAGAAACAGTATCGGCGTTGTGAATACCGCAAAAATAAGAGCAATCTTTCTTTTAACGCTGTCGTCAAGCGCAGTTTTACGCAGTGCGAATTTCTTATCCAGCTTATAGATCACAAATGATGCTATGAACATACACATTACCGTGTACAGAAAAGCAATAATATTCCCCCATGGATTATAGGTTATGCTCATACTTACGCCGTGCATACCTATGTTATCGAATATAAAAGTCTCCCCGACCATAAGCAATCCGCCTGCAATATCACCCAGAATACCGAACAGAAATATCCTGATTATGGACTTTTTCCATATCTCCTTTTTTCCGTCTATATTCTTTATTTTAAGATATATCAGTAAAACGGCGGAATCTATCAGAAAATTTGATATTATCACCGGTATCCATGCGACAGGAAACACAACAAGCAACCATACGGGAAACATCATATTGTAAAGTCTTATTTCTTTTTTCATTTTTCATCCCTCTTCTCAATCAGTTCTGCCGTTTCCTTTACGTCTTCAAGCTTAAAGGAGGAGCAGACCCGACAGTCGTCTGCGGTAAGAAGACGGTAATGTCCCGAAACGTAATTCTGCTGTATCTTCCAGCTTTCCGTCTGCTCCACGACCCTCCACCAGACCTTTCCGCCCATAGTTTTGGGATAGCTCACCTCCACGCTTTCAAAGGCGAGCGCTTTTACCATATCCGACATTTCTCCGCCGAAACGGTTCTGCAAAACCGAGCTTTCCGAAAAAACCGCCGAAAGCGTTACCGCTCCCGACCAACCCAGAGAAGAACGCCCCTTTTCTATCTCCACCAGCGTTTTTTTGGACAAACCTATGCAACCCGCCATTTTATCCTGTGTAAGACCGTATTCCGTCCTCACAAGCTTCAGACTTTCGTCCATTTCTTTTATGAATTCCGCCCTGTTCATCTTCTAAGCGCTCCTTTTGTTGTTGATTTTCTATCCGTTTTGTTGCCAATATTCTCTTTTAGTGTAATTTTACATCGTCAATATGTAAAAGTCAATAGCGCCGATATAAAATCAGCGCTATGCACAAATTATGAACGAAAAATTCTACAGCTTTATATCTACCGGTTTATCAAGCGTCATTGAATCGGGAGTTACAATGCAGTCATAACAAAGTATCTTCACGCCCCTTTTCTCCGCCGCTTTCAGAGCCTCGCCGAACTCCGGGTGAGTTTCATAATTGGGCGTAAAATATTTTATGTCTTTCATCTGAATAAGCAAAAGCACATAAGCCTCAAAGCCCTCGTCTATGCAGTCCGCAAGCCCGATGATATGCTTTACTCCCCTCTCGGTGGGGGCGTCGGGAAACATTGCGACGCCGTTTCTTTCAAGTGTACAGCCCTTGACCTCCATAAATATTTTTCTGTCCGTTTTATCGGACTGCAAATAGAAGTCAAAGCGTGAATTTCCGTGAGTTTTTTCGGAAAAGACCTCCATATCCCCGCCGAAAGGCTTTTTCTCTCTGAGCCACTCCCCTACCGCCTTGTTGGGAGCCTGGCTGTCCATATTGATAAGCCTTTCCCCCTTTTGCACCGCCACAAGATCAAACGCCGTCCTGCGGTCGGGATTAGAAACCTTTTCAAGCCGGACCTCCGCGCCGGGAATAAGCAGTTCCTTACAGCGTCCCGTGTTCTTGACGTGACAAACCTCGACCCTGCCGTCTATCTCAACGTTGGCAATAAATCTGTTTGGTCTGGAAAGAAATATGCCTTTATGTATATTATTGTATCTCATAGCTATCCTCCTTGTATTCACGGTTATATTATAACATATTACTGTCCTTTAAGGCAACACCGCAAAACTATTGTGTGCGGATAACGCAGAAAATTTTTAGTTAGATTGTATAGAAACGACGCAGGAATACCTGTGTCTTTCAAGGAGTTTCTGTGCAAGATAACGGAAAATTGGCAAGTTAGACGTGCACAAAGCCGTTAGGCGGTAGTTGTTCGGTGTTGCCTTAAAGCAATACCACAGCCCCGAAGAACTGCATTTTAGCATTATATGAACGTAATTTAGTGTAAAAGCATATAAATTCACCGCTCTTACCGCCCTCAGATTTGTATGGAAATATAAAATCGAAAAAAACGACGTAAATTTTATTGACGTTATTTTAAAAATATGTTATATTATTTATCACAGTAAAAAACCAAAAAATAAGAAATGTGAGGTAAACTATGAAAAAAATAACTGCATTGATCGTATCCCTTGTCATGACCTGCGCTGTAACGGCAGGCTGCGGCTCCGATTCCGACAGTTCTTCCAAAGCGGAGAAATCTTCCTCTGCGGCTTCTGCCGACGAGTCAAAAGCGGCTGTTGCCGATAAGCTTGAGGACACTCTTACTTATAAGTTCACTGAATCCCTCAAAGGCGACAGCTTATCAGCAGATATGACGATCAGCTCCGATTACAGCGACGACTCCCCTATGCTCATTGAAGTAAGCGGAAAAAATATGCACGTCAGCATGGACATGATGGGTATGACTATCGAGTATTATGTTATCGACGGAAAAATGTATACGCTCGATGCAAACACAAAAACCTACTATGTAGCGGATATGGACGAAGAAATCGATATGTCTGCAACAGATCTTTGTCAGGGACTCACAGACCAATATTCTTTTGTAAGCTCTGAAAAGACCGACGACGGTATGATATGCGAAACCTTCAATTACTCCGAAGACTGGGATCTTGGCTCAGGCGTAACTCTTGAAAGCGGCAGCTCCGCCGAGGCATTCACCAGTGTAGTAAGATACTATTTCGACGAAAATACAGGCAGCATAGTCAAGACAGAATCCGAGGCTGATTCGATGGGCGGCGTTACGACATGCAAATTCAACTCTTTCTCCACCGAGAACGTAGAGGTTAAGCTTCCCGACGATTTTGATACATGGAGCGAGGAAAGCCTCGACCTTGATAACTGGGAGTTTGACGAATCCGGCTCGGACTACGGACTTGATACCGACGAAACAGACGCCGAATAATATATTTAAATTTTACTGCGCCAAAATCTGATAGCGCGGACGTATCGGAGGAATTACATATGGATGTAAGAAAAATCATAACTTTTGCCGCTGCGGCGGTCATGTGCGCAGGCTTTGCAGGCTGCGGCTCAAAAGACAACAGCTCTTCTGAATCAACGACAGCGACGGCATCCGCCGTTTCTTCTGCGGAAACCACAAGCGAAAACAGCAGCGCTCAGGCAGAGGAAAGCTCTGCGGCTGAACCTGCCGCTGTCACAGATTACGACGTTGACGGCGATTACAGAGCCTTTGACGATCTGAAAGAAAAATATGCAGACGGATATCTGATTTCACTGACCGGACAGCTTGCCGGCTCAAACATCGATTACACTATCTGCGTAAAGGACGGAAAGGCTTATGAGGGCACGACCGTTCAGGGTATGAAGTCTTACGTAGTAATTCCCGGCGACGGAAAAAGCTACAATGTTTCTGAGGGTACAACGACCTATAGCGTAACGGACGAAGCCGACGGAGACGTAAGCAGTTCCGACGTGCTTTTCGGCGCAACTCTTGATTTTGACCATGCGGTCATTGAGCCAAACGACAACGTGGTATTTGAATACTACAAGCTTGACGAAACCGTAGCAGGACAGCCGGGATTTATCGTATACGGCTTTAACGGAAACACCTACGATCTCAAGCAGGTTGTTCTCGTACCAGACGGCGGCGGAGATCCTATATACTTTATGGTAAACTCCATAGCCGAGGCAGACGAGAGTATGCTGGAAGTCCCCGACCTTTCGGCTTATACCGAAGAGATCGTAAGCGACTAACGGTTCTGCCTATATTTATATATGTATCTGCGGCGGCGGTTCTTTTCGAGCCTGCCGCCTTTTTGTCTGCATTTTCTGTAATATCCCGGAAAAATACGCTAATATTAATATATATAGTTCAGATTTTTTCCATATCCGACCCATTTTCCCCTATCTCCGAACTGTATATTGTGCAAAACGACGGAAAGAACGGAAAATATTTTTTCAGATTTGTAAAAAAAATAGTCTCAAACCCCTTGACAAAAAGGTTAAAAGGGTATAAACTATACTTAGCACTCAAAGAGAATGAGTGCTAACGCTTTGGAGCGGCGAGTGCTAACAAACAGCGTAAGCAGAATGACAT
The DNA here is from genome assembly GCA_021770655.1 of Ruminococcus sp. Lineage (GTDB taxonomy): Bacteria > Bacillota > Clostridia > Oscillospirales > Ruminococcaceae > Hominimerdicola. The sequence goes on from JAETQO010000006.1 coordinate 126,405, forward strand.
AACATTGCCGCTTATTCAAAAAAATTGAACGTGGTGGTGAGTAAATGGACGACCGAAAGCTGAAAATATTGACTGCGGTGGTTGACGAATATATCGTCACAGGAGAGCCGGTCGGCTCGAAAGCAATAATGGCGCACGTCAAGGCTTCATCGGCAACGATAAGAAACGAGATGGCAGAGCTTGAAAAGCAAGGCTATCTTGAACAGCCTCACACATCTGCGGGAAGAGTTCCTACTTATAAAGGATACAGACTTTATGTAGACAGGCTGATGGAACAGAATCAGCTTACGGACAGCGAAAAGGATATGCTCGACGCTATGATCCCGCAGGAATATGTCACCGAGCAGGATCTGGTGGAAAAAGCGTCAATGGCTCTGGCGGATCTTACAAAATGCGCCGCAGTCGTTGCTAACGCCACTCCGAAATTCTCGATCATATCCAAGGTCGAAGTTATCCCCACGGGAAAAAGAATGTACGTTATCCTTATGATAACGTCTAACGGAGCGATCAGAAACAAGGTTTGCAGGCTTGAATTCGACCTGAGCCAGGATCAGCTTGAATTTTTCGATAACTTCGTAAAGCAGAACCTTAACGGAATGTCTATCGACAGCTTGTCCGACGCTTATGTCGAAAAGCTAACCGAAGCAATGGGAACTTATATGATGAGTCTTTCGCCGCTGGTTTCCGAAATAATGAAAATGACCAAGGAAATGAGCAGTGTAACGATACAGCGGCAGAGCAATCTGCTCACCTGTAAGGACTTCAATCAGAACGAGATAATAAGCTTCCTTGACAATCAGAAGGTGCTTAAAGGCTTCATCGACGAAACGTTCTCAGGTCTGCACGTTATGTTCTCTCCCGAAACGGACGGATTTGTGATACACAATTCCTCCATTATCACGGCGCCGTTTTCCAAGGACGGAAAAACAGCGGGCGCTCTCGGACTTATCGGTCCGATGAGACTTGATTATGCAAAATTCATACCATATCTTGAGTACTTTACCGGTAAAATATCAGAGATGATCTCAGAAGAGCCGCAGGACGGCGAAAAGGAAAGCAAAGATGAAAATTAAAAACGGAAAGGCGGGCGGCATAAATTGAGCATGGAAAACGAAAAGGATACCGAGCTTGAACAGGAGGAAACTGCTTCCGAAACAAGCGAAGAAAAGGCTGAGCAGGAAGAAAAAGGTGTGAAAACTGAAACCGACGGCGGCAAGGAATCCCCAAAGGAAGAAAGTGCGGAGGATAAGCTGAAAAAAGAGCTTGACGATTCCAAAGACAAATATTTGAGGCTTATGGCCGAATATGATAATTTCAGAAAGAGAAACGCCAAGGAAAGGCTCGAAATTACCGATACGGCAAAGGGAAACGTTATAAACGAACTTCTTCCGGTGTTTGATAATTTTGAAAGAGCGCTTGACACCGAAACCAAGGACGCGGTTTATAAGCAAGGCGTAGAGATGATATTCAAGCAGTTCGGCGACGCGCTTAAAAAGCTGGGCGTTGAATCTATGGAGCTTGTCGGCAAGGAATTTGACCCGAACATCGCAACGGCTGTAAGCACCGTAGACGACCCGGAGCTTGGCGAAAACGTTGTGGCGCAGGTTCTCCAGAACGGCTACACTATCGGCGGCAAGGTCATCAGACACGCAATGGTAATAGTTGCAAACCCTTAATAGGATAAAAACCCTTAATAGGATAAGATGATGAATATTTCATCTTGTATAAATCTGAAAATTTTAAAATTAAGAAAGGACTTGATTTTATGAGCAAAATTATAGGTATAGATTTAGGTACTACAAACTCCTGCGTAGCAGTTATGGAGGGCGGCGAAGCAGTCGTTATCCCTAACAGCGAAGGCGCAAGAACCACTCCTTCCGTTGTCGGCGTTTCCAAAAACGGCGACAGACTTGTCGGACAGGTAGCTAAAAGACAGGCTGTAACAAACTTTGACAATACGATCATCTCAATCAAAAGACATATGGGTTCCGATTATAAGGCTCATATGGGCGGCAAGGATTACACTCCACAGGAGATCTCCGCTATGATCCTTCAGAAGCTGAAAGCCGACGCTGAGGCTTACCTCGGCGAAAAGGTTACCGAGGCTGTTATCACAGTTCCTGCATACTTCACCGACGCTCAGAGACAGGCTACAAAGGACGCAGGCCAGATCGCAGGTCTTACCGTAAAGAGAATTATCAACGAGCCTACGGCGGCAGCGCTTTCTTACGGTATCGATAAGGAAGAGGATCAGAAGGTCATGGTTTACGACCTCGGCGGCGGTACGTTCGATGTGTCTATCATTGAAATGGGCGACGGCGTAACAGAGGTTCTTGCTACCGCAGGTAACAACCGTCTGGGCGGCGACGACTTCGACCAGAGGATCATCGACTGGATGATCGGCGAGTTCAAGAAGAGCGACGGAGTTGACCTCTCCGGCGATAAGATGGCTATGCAGAGACTTAAAGAGGCTGCTGAAAAGGCTAAGATCGAGCTTTCTTCCACCGCTTCTTCAACTATCTCCCTGCCGTTCATCACAGCGGACGCTACAGGTCCTAAGCACCTTGAGCTGACCCTTACACAAGCTAAATTCAACGAAATGACAGCAGACCTTGTTGAATCCACAATGGGTCCTGTCCGTCAGGCGCTTTCAGACTCAGGTCTTTCAGCAGGCGACCTCCAGAAGGTTCTTATGGTCGGCGGTTCTTCAAGAATCCCGGCAGTTCAGGAGGCTGTCAAGAAGTTCCTCGGCAAGGAGCCTTTCAAGGGCATCAACCCGGACGAGTGCGTAGCTCTCGGCGCTGCATATCAGGGCGGCGTTCTCGGCGGCGACGTCAAGGACGGACTTCTCCTCCTCGATGTAACTCCTCTGTCCCTCGGACTTGAAACAATGGGCGGTGTCTGCACAAAGATCATTGAAAGAAATACAACTATCCCGACAAAGAAATCTCAGATATTCTCAACTGCCGCTGATAATCAGTCTGCCGTTGACATCAACGTTCTCCAGGGCGAGCGTGAGTTCGCTAAGGACAACAAACAGCTTGGTATGTTCAGACTTGACGGAATCGCTCCCGCTCCGAGAGGAGTTCCTCAGATCGAAGTAACATTTGATATCGACGCTAACGGTATCGTACACGTTTCCGCTAAGGATCTCGGCACAGGCAAGGAGCAGAACATCACCATTACTTCTTCTACCAATATGTCTAAGGACGACATCGATAAGGCAGTCAAGGAGGCTGAGGCTTTCGCCGCTGAGGACGCTAAGAAGAAGGAAGACGTTGACGCAAGAAACTCTGCCGACCAGCTCTGCTTCCAGGCTGAAAAATCACTGAACGAATTCGGCGATAAGGTTGACGCCGGCGATAAATCCGCTTGTCAGGCTAAGATTGACGCGCTTAAAGAGGCGCTCAAGGGTACAGACATCGAGGACATCAAGGCTAAGCATAAGGAGCTTGAGGAAACATTCCAGGGCGTTGCCACAAAGGTTTACCAGCAGGCCGCACAGGCTCAGCAGGGCGCTCAGGGCGCAGGCTTTGACCCTAACAATATGGGCGGCGCGGCACAAAGCGGAAGTAACCCTCAGAACGGCGGAGACGACGTGATCGACGCGGAATTTACCGACGCGGAATAATTAGCGAATAATAACGGCTTACCTCTGTTCCGTCTGATTTCGGGGCAGAGGCAGCGCCTTGTTAGGAGAGATGCATATGTCTGAAAAAAGAGATTACTACGAAGTACTCGGAGTCTCAAAGAGCGCGTCGGACGACGAGCTGAAAAAAGCCTTCAGAAAGCTTGCAAAACAGTATCACCCCGATCTGCATCCGGGAGATAAGGAATGCGAGGAAAAGTTCAAGGAGGTCAACGAGGCTTACGAGGTACTGTCGGATAAGGATAAAAGAGCAAGATACGACCAGTTCGGCCACGCAGGAGTAGACCCGAACTACGGCGGCGGAGCAGGCGGCGCAGGTTTCGGCGGCTTCGGAGATATGGGAGACATTTTCGACTCTATCTTCGGCGGCTTCGGAGGTTTCGGAGGCGGACGTTCCTCTAATCCCAATGCGCCGCGCAGAGGCGAGGATATAAGGGCTAACGTCGTTATCGACTTTATGGAGGCGTGCAAGGGCAAAAAGGTCAAAATACGCATAAACAGAGCGGAAAAATGCTCCGAATGCCACGGTACAGGCGCGGCGGCAGGCTCCTCACCCAAGACCTGTCCGGATTGTAACGGACGCGGAACTGTAAGAGTAACACAGCGAACTCCGTTCGGAAACATTGCTCAGACCACAACCTGTAACCGTTGCGGCGGAAAAGGACAGATCATTGACAATCCCTGTCATACCTGCAACGGTCAGGGCAGAGTGAAAAAAGTCTCCGAAAAGGAGATCGAGATACCTGCGGGCATTGACGACGGACAGACGCTCAGAGTCGGCGGAGAGGGCAACTGCGGCATAAACGGCGGTCCTAACGGCGACCTACACATCAACGTTACGGTACGCCCCGATCCGATCTTTGAAAGAGACGGTTACGACGTCTGGACGGAGATACCCCTTACTTACACTCAGGCAACGCTGGGCGATGAGATCACCGTGCCTACCGTTGACGGCAAGGTCAAGTACAACGTTCCTGAAGGTACACAGACAGGAACGGTATTCCGCCTGAGAGGAAAAGGAATAAAGAAAGTAAACAGAAACGACCACGGCGACCATTATGTAAGAGTTACAGTGGAAATTCCCAAGAACCTTTCCAAAGAGCAGAAAGAAAAGCTGCGTGAGTTTGAAAAATCTCTGGACGATAAGAATTACGCAAAGAGAAAAACTTTCTTTGACAAGCTAAAGGATAAATTCAAATAAAGCAAAAAGGACGATACCAAAAAAAGTATCGTCCTTTCAGTCTGTCGAAAAAGTCTTTTTATAACTGCCAAGGAGGTAAAAAGAGCGGGAAAATTCTTGTTCGACGTAGCTTACAAGAATTTAGCGAGCGCGAAAATTTATGCTCGATAAAACTCGCATAAATTCGCCGCTTGCGAGGAAAAGTCTTGCTCGACAAGCTTGCAAAGAAAAATTCTTGCTCGGCAAGCTTGCAAGAATTTGAGGCAGAGCCCCCGTCGCTCCCGCAGGAGCGAAATCCCCTTACTTTAGGAGCTCCGAAAGGGGTGAATTTCAAAACAGTCCGGTGGACTGTTTTGAAAGAGGGGAAGCCCTGCGAAATTACAATGACTATGACCGCAAGGCTAACTGCAAAACCGACTACCAGCGAGTAAAGACCCGTAGACGCCGCAAGAGTCTGTCCCGAGAACGGAATATAATCCCACACGATTACCGTAAGTGCACCCGAGGCAACGCCTGCCGCCGCACCTGCAAGATTCGTCCTCCTCCAGTACAGCGACATCAGTACCGTCGGTCCGAAGGACGCGCCAAGTCCCGCCCATGCGTTTGAAACAAGACCCATTATACTGCTGTTAGGATCAAGGGCTATTATGTAAGCAATAACGGCAACAATAAGCACCGTGAGCCGGCTTATCCACAATATCTTCTTACTGCTTGCCTTCGGGTTCACGCAGGAATGATAAATATCCTCGGAAACCGCCGATGAGGTAACAAGGAGCTGAGAATCAGCGGTGGACATTATAGCCGCAAGGATTCCGCAAAGGAATATTCCGCCGATAAACGGTATTCCTATATCCTCGTTGAAAACCTTCTGTATCATTTCGATAAATATGTTTTCCGATTTTGAGCTTTCAAGTGCCGGAACTATGTACGCCCTGCCGATCACTCCGATAAAGCAGGCAAACGCAAGAGAGATCGCACACCATGCACAGCCGATAAATCTTGACTTTTTAACTTCCTTTTCACTTCTGATAGCCATAAATCTTACAAGAATGTGCGGCATACCGAAATATCCAAGCGCCCAGCCAAGCTGAGAGACAATGTCGATTACAGAAAGGGTATCTCCCTTTTCATTGTTCATAATATTAAGAAAATGTCCGGCGTTCACTCCCGAAGAAGTTATGTCGTCCATTACATTTCCCGCACCCACAAGGAAAAATGCGATAACCGGAATAGTGACTACGCCCACAAGCATAAGCATACCCTGAATGAAGTCGGTAACGCATACCGCCATAAATCCGCCCATAAAGGTATATCCCAGAATTACCAGTGCGCCTATTGTGAGGCAGATTTTATAATCGATGCCGAAAATCGAATTGAAAAGCTTTCCGCCTGCCGAAAGAGCCGAGGCGGTATATACAAGAAAGAATATAACTATCGCCACAGAGGATACCAAAAGCATTATTTTGTGCTTATCCTCAAATCTGTTTTCAAAATACTTCGGCAGTGTCAGAGAATTGTTCGCCCTTATGGTATATCTTCTGAGCCTGCCGGATACCAACAGCCAGTTAAGGATAGTACCGATAAGAAGTCCGATAGCTATCCAGACTTGACCTGTACCGAAAGCGTAGATAGTACCGGGCAGACCCATAAGCATCCAGCCGGACATATCCGATGCCTGTGCCGAAAGAGCGGCTACCCAGCCGTTAAGCCCTCTTCCCCCGAGGAAAAAGTCCTCGGAGCTTTTTGTTTTCTTCATATAAGACGCGCCGATAAGCAACATACCCAGCAGATAGACTGCAAAAGCGGCAAGCGTCCAGATAGTGGTTGAACTCATTTCTTACCTCTTTCCTAAGTACAGGACATATTCCCTGCCCTGCCCATAATTTTATTCTTACTTCGCCTTTGTAATTATCTCTTCGTTGAGCTTAGCGATAATATCGTCCACAGGCATTGCCGGCATTTCGCCCTCTTTTCTGGAACGTACCGTAACTGAGTTGGAATTTACCTCGCTGTCGCCGATAATGAACATATAAGGAATGCGCTCAAGCCTTGCGTTCTTTATCTTAGGACCGATATTCTCATCTCTTCCGTCAACCGTCACTCTCATGCCCATAGCCGTCATTCTGTCCGCAAGCTTCTGAGCATATTCAACATGACTTTCCTTGATAGGCAGTATCCTTACCTGCTCCGGTGCAAGCCACAGAGGAAGTACGCCGTTAAAATGCTCCAGCATATAAGCCAGAGTTCTCTCATAACAGCCCAGCGATGTTCTGTGAATGATATACGGCAGTTTTTTCTGTCCGTCCTTGTCCACATAATACATACCGAACTTTTCTGCCAACAGCATATCGATCTGAATAGTAACTATCGTGTCCTCCTTGCCGAACACGTTCTTATACTGAATGTCAAGCTTAGGTCCGTAGAACGCCGCCTCATCGATACCGATCTCATAATCAAGACCGATGTCGTCAAGTATCTTCTTCATTGCCGCCTGAGCGTGATCCCACTGCTCCGCCGTACCCTCGTACTTATTATTCGGGTTGGCAGGATCCCACTGAGAAAATCTGAATGTGCAGTCCTCAAGCAGTCCTACCGTATCAAGCATATACTTCGCAAGCTCCAGACAGCCCTTGAACTCATCTTCCAGCTGATCCGGACGAAGAATATAATGTCCCTCGGAAATGGTGAACTGTCTTACTCTGATAAGACCGTGCATTTCACCGCTGTCCTCGTTTCTGAAAAGCGTGGAGGTCTCCGTAAGTCTCATCGGAAGATCTCTGTAGGAACGCTGTCTGTTCAGGAACACCTGGTACTGGAACGGGCAGGTCATCGGGCGGAGAGCAAAGCACTCCTTCTCCTCGTCATTAGGGTCGCCCATAACAAACATACCGTCAAGATAGTGATCCCAGTGACCCGAGATCCTGTAAAGATCTCTCTTTGCAAAAAGCGGAGTTTTGGTGAGCAGACAGCCCTTTGCCTGCTCCGTATCCTCTACCCATCTCTGCAAAAGCTGTACAACTCTTGCGCCCTTTGGTAGAAGAACAGGAAGTCCCTGTCCGATATAATCCACGGTCGTGAAATATTCAAGCTCACGTCCGATCTTGTTGTGATCGCGGAGCTTAGCCTCTTCCATAGCTTTAAGATGCTCTTCCAACAGGGAAGCCTTAGGATAAGCGGTTCCGTAAATTCTCGAAAGCTGTCTGCCGTCCTCAGCCTTGCCCCAGTATGCGCCGGTACAGGAAATAAGCTTTACAGCCTTAACGGGAGCGACGCTCATAAGATGCGGACCTGCGCAAAGATCAACGAAATCGCCCTGCTTATAGAAAGAAAGCTTTTCTCCCCTGTCGTCGTGCTTATGGATAAGCTCGACCTTATAATCCTCTTTTCTCTCTTCCATAAGCTTAAGCGCCTCGTCGGCGGAAAGTTCAAAGCGCTCAAGCGCATAGCCTTCCTTGGCAAGCTTTTTCATTTCAGCCTGAATCTTTTCCAGATCTGCGGGAGTGAACGGCTTTTCCACCTCAAAATCATAATAGAAACCAGTTTCCGTAGCAGGACCTCTTGCAAGCTTAGCCTCGGGATAGAGATTTTTTACAGCCTGCGCCATAAGGTGTGAAGCGGTATGCCAAAAAGTTTCCTTTCCCGCCTTTGAATCAAAGGTCATCACCTCAAATTCGCAGTCATGGTCTACAACGGTTCTCATATCAAATACTTGACCGTCAAGCTTTACACAGCATGCAGCCTTGTAAAGTCCCATACCAATATCCTTGATTATTTCGCTTGCAGGCATTGCCTGCTCGATCTCGCGGACTGAACCGTCCTTCAATTTCAGCTTGATCATTTTTATTCCTCCGTTTTCAAATTTAATTTATACTTCTATTATTTTCAGCCCCAAAGGCTTGTATACTGAACAATATAAACATATATCCAGAAACACAGCAGCACGACGCTGAGCACAGTGGAAATATCCCCCAGCAGATGTCTTGCTCTCTTGCTCATCGCCCATACCTTAGTTCCGTCCTTATTTACCCTGCATATAAGCTGAGAGAAAAAGGTGTTGAACCAATATGAAACTATCCATATCGGCAAAAAGGTCAGAATTCCCTGCTTATCCGATATAGTACCGTTCCACGCCAGCCATGAAACATATCCCGCCGCACCGTAAGCGCAAAATCCCACGGTATAGCAAATGATCGCCAATATTCTTCTGCCTTTCATACTACAATCACCTTCTTTTTTAATTCGGAGTGCAGGGTAGTGCAGGGAGTAACTTTTTCCGCCCGAAGACCTCGCTTGTGTGGTCTTTTCCATAGCACTAAACCACACAAAGTCTGTCTGGTGGTTTTTTAATTCGGAGTGCAAGGTACTTCTGGGAGTGACTTTTCCGCCCGAATAAAAAAAACCATAAGATGCTAAGATCTTATGGGACGATTGTATCGTGATTCCACCCAACTTCATGTACAAATACCAAAAACTTGTACACCTCATTAGTAGCTCTTTGTAACGCTGAGCAGGCGGCGCTTATTGGACGCACTCAGGGGCGGTATCCGTCAAAGACCTCGTCCTGTGCCGATCACAGCCCGAAAATTCGGACGACACTCTCTGAAAAGACGTTTTTTGCTTGCGGCTTCCCCGTCAAAGAATTGATATATACAGCAGGACATAGCCTGCACTTATTTTACCTTAACATTTTATCACCCAAGCCGCCTGTTGTCAAGGGCTTTCAAGGGCATTTATATAATTTTGTGGATTTAACTAAAAAACTCCTTGACATTTAGGAGAATTTATTATACAATAATATTATGCATTATAGTTTTTATATAACCGAAAGATGAAAAAATCTGTCGTTGCTTATAAAATAAATTTTGCAATTTTGTATCTTTACAATTTAATATTAGGTGAATACCATTGCTTTTCCGCTTCTCCTGCGGTTCGGCGAGGTATTCATACTTTCTAAGAAGGAGGAAGGCTATACATGGATATAGGTATTGTGATTTTACTGTGTGTAGTTGCTCTTATTCTTGGCGCTGCAATCAGCGGATTTATCTGCTTTAAACAGGGCGTAAGCTATCGTAAGAAAACTGCCGAAGCGACTGTCGGCTCTGCTGAAAAGGAAGCGGAGCGTATTGTTGAGGACGCAAAGAAAAATGCGGAATCCCTGAAAAAAGAAGCTTTAATCGAAGCGAAGGACGAAATCCACAAGTCCCGCCAGGAAACTGAAAAAGAGCTTAAAGAGAGAAGAATCGAGGTATCCAGACAGGAAAGAAGGATCCAGCAGAAGGAAGAATCTATTGACAGGAAGCTGGATAATCTGGAAAAGAAGGAGGAATCCCTCCAGAACAAACTGAAATCTGCCGACGATAAGGTTGCCGAGGCCGACAGGATCAAGAAATCTCAGCTCGATATGCTGGAAAAGATCTCTCAGTTTACGGTTGAACAGGCTAAGGAACATCTCCTTTCAAAGCTTGACGAGGATCTTACTCATGAGAAATCGATCAAGGTCTCAAACTTTGAAAACCAGATCAAGGAAGACTGCGAGGCTAAGGCAAGACAGTATATTTCCCTCGCTATTTCAAGATGCGCCGCAGATCAGGTTTCTGAATCCGCAGTGTCTGTAGTTCCGCTTCCGAACGATGAAATGAAAGGCCGTATCATCGGACGTGAGGGCAGAAACATCAGAACCATCGAAACTCTTACAGGCGTTGACCTTATTGTTGACGACACACCTGAAGCTATTACTATCTCCTGCTTTGACCAGGTAAGAAGAGAGATCGCAAGGATCGCTCTTGAAAAGCTTATCCAGGACGGAAGAATACATCCTACGCGCATTGAAGAAATGGTCGAAAAGGCTAAGCGCGAAGTTGAGATGAAGATCAAGCAGGAAGGTGAAAGAGCAATTCTTGAAACCAATGTTCACGGCGTTAACCATGAGCTTGTTAAACTGCTCGGTCGTCTGCGCTACAGAACAAGCTACAGACAGAATGTACTTAACCACTCCATAGAGGTCGCTCATCTTGCGGGAATGATGGCATCAGAGCTTGGCGTTGACGCAAATCTGGCAAGAAGAGCAGGACTGCTCCACGATATAGGAAAGGCTCTCAGCTACGAAATTGAAGGCTCTCACGTTCAGATAGGCGTTGACGTCTGCAAGAAGTACAAGGAAAGCCCTGAAGTTATCCACGCTATCGAGGCTCACCACGGCGACGTTGAAACTCATACCGTTGTGGCGGCGCTTGTTCAGGCGGCCGACGCAATAAGCGCGGCAAGACCCGGCGCAAGAAGCGAGAACTACGAAAACTATATCAAGAGACTTCAGAAGCTTGAGGAAATCTGCACGTCCTATGACGGCGTTGAGAAATCCTTTGCTATACAGGCAGGCAGAGAAGTTAGAATTATGGTACAGCCTGAGAAAATCAACGATGAAAAAATGGTGCTCGTTGCTCGTGAAATTGCCAAAAGAATTGAAACGGAAATGGATTATCCGGGACAGATCAAGGTCAATCTTATCCGCGAGAGCAGAGCTATCGAATACGCAAAATAATTTGTGTAACCAGCGGGCAAATTTTATTTGTCCGCTTTTTTATTAAGGTAACACCGCACAACTATTGTGTGCGGATAACGCAGAAAATTTTTCGCTAGATTGTATAGAAACGACGCAGGAATACTTGCGTCTTTCAAGGAGTTTCTGTGCAAGATAACGGAAAATTGGCAAGTTAGACCTGCACAAAGCCGTTAGGCGGTAGTTGTGCGGTGCTGCCTTAAAACAATGTAAATACATATGAAATCTTTACGGGGGACTTTTTATGCCAAAACAAAAAGACACAAAAAAGGTCACGACCAATCAGGGTAAAAAGCATCTTTTCGGAACATCCGAAAAGTCCGACTTTATCCTGAATATGACCGCTCAGTCCGCACAAAAGCTGTGCGGCGTTTACAGCATAATCGCTATGCTGATACTGTGCGTTATCACCGTACCCTATTATTTTACGCGCAACATAAAATACGGTATGGACCAAAGTTCACAGCGCACCCTTTATCTGAACGAAAAATTTATATTCTTTATTTCCGCAGCTGTACTGGCGGCAGGCTTTGTGGGCTTTATCATTTTCCTTATCGCAAATATGAAAAAACAGGTGGAGCTTAAAGACAACAAAAGTCTTATTATTGCACTTGCAATAATACTGCTGTCGGTAATATCCTGCCTTATGTCGTCGGATATTTTCACGTCCTTTTACGGCTATCTTGACAGATCCGAGGGTATGCTCACCATACTCGGCTACTGGGGACTTTTCGCCGCAGGAATGACCGTTACCGCAGATGACAGGCGCATTAAATTCAGCGACTTTATCGTAGGCGTCGGTGCGTTCCAGGCAATAGTGGGACTTCTTCAGGCAATTCCCGCTACAGCCGAGACAGTTCCCAACTACTTCAAGGATATTTTCGACAAGTTCTCTACCGAGGGCGAGGTCTACACCACGGAGTACATACCTACGGGATTTCTCTGCACGCCTTTTGCGCTGGCGGCTGTGCTTACCGTTATTTTTGCGTTTGCGCTCAACGGTCTTATTTACGACGGTTCGTCAAAGAGGAAGATATTCTACGGCATGAGTGCGGCTCTTATGGGGACGGTAACGATAATGACCTGCGTTGTTCCCGGACTTGTGGGACTTGGCGCGGTGCTTATTATTTCGCTTATCATCGCCGCCGTTAAAACGGGCGTTTCAAAGGATAAAAAGCCGCTTGTCACAAGTATATGCGCACTGGTGATAACGGGCGGAATATTTGCCGGTTTGTATGCAGGCGGAATTTACAGACCCCTTGACGAAAAGCTGATCTTCCACGACAGCTTTGACAGACTGTCGATCTCATACAGCAGCCGGAACGACGATTCCCAGTGGATATATCCCTATCTGTGGGACGACGGAATGTATACTGCACAGCAGAATCTTGTATGGGGCACGGGTCCCGATAACTGGAGCACGATATTTGAAACAGGCGCTGTTATCGACCGTTCATACAACGAATATGTTGATCTGTTACAGACCAGAGGAATTCTGGTATTTGCGGTGACAATTATATTCCTGCTCATAAGCGTTATCAAGGCGTTCAGACTGCTGTGCGGATTTATCAGGGAAAAGCAAAGCTGGACAGCCTGCGCCGTTACAACGGCGGCTCTCGGCTATCTTATACAGGCGTTTTTCAACATCAGCTCGGTCACTTCTTCGCCGTATCTGTGGATAGTTCTGGGATTTATATGGAGCTATACGGCGGTAAGATCGGAAAAGGAAAGCAAGACAAGAAAATAATTTATCAAAAGGGACTGTTGCACAGCCCGAAAATTTACAGAGGAACATATATAACATATGTAGGGTGCGATGCCACATCGCACCGTGAACCCTTTGTAAATAGGCTGCTGTGCAACAGCCTTATTTTTTTGTTCAGAAGTTATATATGATATAAATATATTAGCCTGAGAATATGACAAGAACATTTTTATCCCGACATAATATTTGCCGTATCAAAAAATCAGAGTGGATATGATTCGGCAAGATCGAGTGAGATTCGGAGAGAATGAGGGAGTTAAATTAAAAATTCAATTCTCTCCCGCCTTCCATAACCGCCCCTGTGCCGCGGCGAAGTTTGCAGAAAATCCGACCTTATGATATAATCATATTAAACCGAAAGGGATAAGCCCGACGGTTCAGGTAAGAAGAGTTAAAGCACGGGTAAAAATACTCCGACGCTTTAAACAAGAAAGGACAAAATTATGAGCAAAGAAAAAGTAATCGACATTTCTACGAAAAAAACAGGTAAGATAGTAGGCATATGCTGTGCCGCCGCAGCAGCGATAATCATTGCGGTTTCAGCAATTTCCATTGTACCGGCAGGCTGTACAGGCGTTGTAACGACTTTTGGAAAGGTTTCCGACACCGTACTGAACGAGGGTATCCACGTGAAGATACCGTTCGCTCAGAAGGTCACGACCGTATCCAATAAGATTCAGGTCTATGAGGCGGACGCAGACGCAGTTTCCAAGGACTTACAGACTGTAAATTCCACTATTGCAGTAAACTTCAGGATAAAAACCGCCTCCTCGGCAAACATTTACAAGAATATCGGCACCGATTATCAGAACGTTATACTTATGCCCACCGTTCAGGAGTGCATGAAATCCGTATGCGCAAAGTACACTGCGGAACAGCTTATTACCGAGCGCGCGCAGGTGGGCGACGAGATAAAGGAACAGCTTATCGAAAAGGTTGACGAATACGGTATCGAGATAGAAAAGTTCAACATCGTGAACTTTGATTTCTCCGACGAATTCAATCAGGCTATCGAGGCAAAGCAGGTTGCGGAGCAGAATCTTCTGAAAACCAAGACCGAACAGGAGCAGGAGATAGTTGTTGCGGAGGCTGAGGCAAAGAAAAAGGTGATCGCGGCGGACGCAGAGGCTACATCTATCAAAACCAAGGCGGACGCTCAGGCGGAAGCCAACAAAACCATTGCCGCTTCCCTTTCGGACGAACTTATCAAGTATCAGACCATAGACAAGTGGGACGGTATTCTCCCAAAGGTTGCAAGCGACGCTAATCCGCTGGTTTCCATGAATCTTGATGAAAGCACGGACAAGGCTTCAGAATAGATCGGCATTGCTTAGAATAACATTAAGACAGCACCGCGCAACTACCGCTAGCGGCTCTGCGCACGTCTTCGATGTTAAGCTTACTTAAGGCAACACCGCACACAACAGTTGCGGGTGCTGCCTTAATAGGCATATCAGAATTTGTGAGGTTTGTCAAACGGCAAACCTCTAATATGACAAAAAGTCCAAAAAACAATATTTTTTGAACGATTTGTGACTATATTCTTGACACGGAATTGTTTTTTTGATATTATATTAATGTATATAATAAAGATAGAAAGCCGATTTTTACGATTTTATCTATACTTGGAGGCTGAAAAATGATACGAAAATTTATTCGGAGTCTTGGATTTGCCTTTATCTCATGCAGTATGTTTTTTACTCCTATTATTGCAGGAGCGGAAAGCGCAACTACAGGCGAAATGGTTTCGGGAGGATTCATATTTGCTGTTCCCGGCGGACTGATAACGGGACTTGTACTGGTGTCCATGAGCCGAGAAAAAAGCAAGGCGACCAGAGCGGAGCAGTATATGAAATCAAAGCTGCAGCTTAAAGGCCGCAACGACACTTATCTGCGCACCACCACGTCTAAAACAAAGATCAAATCCGACAACTGAGGGGAGACGGAATAAATGGCTGTAAATATATCGTACAAGTGTCCGACCTGCGGTGCGGAGATCTTCTGGAACGCTGAAAAAAACTGCTGGGCGTGCGAATACTGCGGCGACAGCTTTACGCTGGAACAGCTTGAGGCTCAGGGCGCGGCAAAAGCGCCGGAGGAAATAAACAAGGATAACGTTGAAAAGCACGAAGAGGTGGACACGGACGAATATAAGTCCTCTACGGACGGAACCGTGGGCAGTGATCTCGTAAAATATACCTGCTCTCACTGCGGTGCGGAGATCATCACCGACCGCTCGACGGCGGCAACGATCTGCGTTTACTGCGGAAACGCAGTAATTATGGGCGAACAGATAATCGACGATTTTTCGCCTGATTATGTTATTCCTTTCAAAGTCCCGAAGAAAGATGTTATGGAGGCGTTCAGAAAATTCAGCAAAAAGCCTCTTACTCCGAAGGACTTTAAATGCGACCAGATAGTAGACAAAATGCAGGGCGTATATATACCGTTCTGGCTGTATTCCGGTGTATGCAGCGGTTCGATAAACGCCGAGGGCGTCAACGTCCGTACATGGACGTCGGGCAATTACAGACACACCGAGAAAAAATACTACTCTGTTTTCAGAGACGGTATTCTTGAATTTGAACGCGTTCCCGTAGACGCCTCTTCAAAAACGGAAAACGACGCTATGGATTCTATCGAGCCTTTTGATTATTCGGAGCTTACTAAGTTCAATCCGGGGTATCTTTCCGGCTATCTTGCGGAAAGATACGACGAAAACAGCGACAAGTGCCTTTTAAGAGCGCAGGAGAGGATCGAAAACACTACCAGGGACGAGCTGAAAAAGACCTGCGACTATGACACGCTGAATATTCATAATTACACAAAGGAAACGAACATCAAGGACGTTAAATATGCTATGCTACCCACTTGGCTGTTATACACTACATATAAGGAAAAGCCTTACTTTTTCGCAATGAACGGACAGACAGGGAAATTTATCGGAAACCTGCCGATAGATAAAGTCAAGCTGGCGATATACTCCTTGCTCGGATGCGGCGGAGGCTTTCTGATAGGCGCTCTGGCAAGAGCCGCCGGATTATTCTGATACGGAGGGATACGCACAAATGCCGGAAATAACAGTTTCGCTTATCGTAAAAATTGTCATAATTTTAGCCGTTATCCTATGCGCTGTGAGAGTGTATGTATCCGCAAAAAGAAAGCTGGGCGGCGAGCTGAATCGTGCGAAAAGCCTGCTCAAGGTCATAAACGACGCAACCGAAGAGCGTATCGATCAGCCTATGAGTTTCACGGTAGTAGACCCCACCATTCTTCGGAGAGTGGAGAAGGATTTCCCCGAATACGACGACAAGATCGCAAGGAGCATTGTGGAAAACGCCGTAAGAAAGCATTTTCTTGTTATCAACGGTGAAGAATCGCCAGACAGTATCGACTGTTGCTCAACGGCGCTGAAAGAAACTCTGAGGGCAAAGGCGGACGACAACGCCTCAAGCCCCAAGCCTTTGCATTATGACAACATAGTTATCCACCGCTCGCAGATCTCGGGATACCGACAAAACAACGAGACTGCGGCTGTGAACTATCAGATCTCACTGGAATATCTGCTTTCGGGAGTTAAAACTCAACATATTTATGAGGCGGACTATACATATTATCTCTCTGTGGGTGATATGGGAGAGAATGTGAGCCTTATCTGCGGGCACTGCGGTGCGCCTGTGGAGGTCACGGGTCAAAAAATCTGCCCTTACTGCGGAGCGGAGATACAAAGCTCAATCGAGCGGACATGGAAAGTAAGCCGCATTGCAATGCTCAGATGACCAAACGTTAATAACGCTATGTGCGTGATTATAATATATCGGAAGATCAAACTCAGATCAGCCGAAAATTTAATGATGAAAGGACAAAAATTATGGGACTTATCAGAATGCTCACCTCAGCAGTCGGCTCTACATTTGCCGATCAGGTAGTAGATTACTTCAGATGTGAAGAAATGTCAACGGAAACTCTTTGCAGACCGGGCACGCTTGTAAAGAGAGGAAAGACCGTGAACAACGCTACCGAGGGCGTTATCTCAAACGGTTCACGCTTTGACGTAGCCGTAAATCAGGCCGCTCTTCTTATTGAGAACGGCAAGGTACACGATTTCGTTATCGGCACGGCTGAAACGGCAGGTCAATATAAATACGACTCACAGGCCGCACCTTCTCTTCTCGGCGGCGGCTGGGGCGATCTCGGCGCGTCTGTCAAGGAGATCGGCAGAAGATTTACCGCAGGCGGACAGTCTCTTAACACCATGAGGCTTATTTACATAAACCTAAAGCCTATACCGGGAAACAAGATAGGTTTCGGAAAGATCCCGTTCAGAGACGGTGAGATGAATCTTACGCTTAATGCACAGGGTCACGGTATGTATGAATTCCAGATCATCAACCCGATGAACTTCTATGAGAACGTAGTTCAGAACATAAACTCTGTGCTTACCGTAAACAGCCCAGACGGTGAAAAGACTCTCAGCCAGCTGAAAGCGGACATGACTCCTAAGTTCCAGATCGCTCTCACAAAGATCGCGACGAAAAAGATTCCTTACGATCAGCTTGGCGCATATCCCGATGAGCTTGCGGACGCAATGAACGAAGCCCTCAGCGAAAAGTGGGCGGTCAAGGGCGTTAAGGTAACGAGCCTTTCTATCGAGCTTAACGTTGACGAGGAATCCAAGCAGAGGATAGCTAAATTCCAGGAGGCTAAAACGGCAGGAAGCGATCCGACCATGCTTTACGCTATGGACAGAATGTCTATCAACAAGGCAAGAGAAACGGCGGCAGGCAACTCAAACGGCGCTATGGCAGGCTTCATGGGAATGGGCATGGCAGGCGGCATGATGGGTCAGCCTATGGACGCATCTATGTACCAGCAGCAGATGCAGCAGAACATGGCTAATCAGCAGGCAGCTGCTCAACAGGCGGCTCAGCAGCAGGCTGCACCGGCGGCAGGCGGCTGGGTATGCGAATGCGGAACCTCCAACACGGGTAAATTCTGTGCTAACTGCGGAAAGTCCAAGCCTGAGCCAAAGCCGGTCGGCGACACATGGAAATGCTCCTGCGGCGCTGAGAACACGGGAAAGTTCTGTTCGGAGTGCGGAGCGTCAAAGCCCGAAAAGCCGGACGGCTGGACCTGTTCCTGCGGAGCGGTGAACAAGGGCAAATTCTGCGCTGAGTGCGGAAAGCCGAAGCCTGCGGGAGAGCCGCTCTACAAGTGCGACAAGTGTGGCTGGGAGCCTGAGGATCCTAAGAATCCGCCGAAGTTCTGTCCTGAGTGCGGAGACCCGTTCGACGAGAACGACATCAAGAATTGAGCGAATAAATTCGGATAAAAAAAATGGAACGTCATTTTTGTGGCGTTCCATTCAGTTTGTCGATAAACCTAATTTTGATGGTAAACAAGGGGAAGCCCTCTATCGCAGGGCTTCCCCTCTTTCAAAACAGTCCACCGGACTGTTTTGAAATTCACCCCTTTCGGAGATTTTTGTGGCGTTCCATTTTTATTGGATTTTTCCAAAACAAAAACTATTTCTCCGGCAGGATAACTGCGGCTACGATGTAGGCGATAATGCCTGTTCCTGTACAGCCCAGAAGTACTGCCGCAATTCTTATTACGTTTACGTCTACGCCGAAATACTCGCCTATTCCGTTGCATACTCCTGCGATTATTCTGCCCTCTCTGATCTTGTAAAGCGTTTTTCCCATATTATCTATCTCCTTTTCTAAAATTTATATGAAGTTGAATATTACATCGCCAAGACCGTTGTCTACATCGATCCTGATCTTGTTTTCACGAGTGGTTTCATTAGAGTTGTAATTAGTTTCGCTGTGTCCGTCCGTTATTAATTTATAATCGTTGCAATAGCCGTCTACAGTGAAGTTTATCTCGCCTACTCCGCCGTCTATGTCGGCGTCGTCTTTAAGCTCTCCGCTGTAATTTAACTGCCCTACTCCGCAGTCGAAATCCGACTTATTCAGCGAACAGTTTTCAAAGGTCACCTCGCCTGCGCCCATATCAAAGTCTGCCTTGTCGGTGCTTACAAGTCCGTTGAAATCAGCCTCGCCTGCGCCGAAATCCACTTCTATCTTTTCACAGCGAATGTCTGAGGCGTTTATCTCTCCTGCGCCGAAATCAAGAGAGCCTTTCTTAAAGCTTATGTCGTTTATGTTTACCTCGCCTGCGCCTGATTCAAAATCAAAGCTTTCATACTGTTTTTCGGGAAGCGATACCGTAAGCTTAGCGCTGTCTTTCGCTCCGAAATTTCCAAAATGCACTCCGAAATTCACAAGGCTCCACTTTTTATTATTATAAACCTTCAACATACCGTCGTCAACTCTGGCAGTAAGCTTTACGGGAAGCTTTTCACCGCTGACATGGACAAGTCCGTCGTCGCTCTTTTCGATATCGATCTCGCCGTAAGGACATTTGATATAAATGTCCGTAATATCTCCTGCGTCAAACTGTTCTTCCACCGAATATCTTTCGCCAAGACTTTCCGTTCCCGTCACTTTCATAATTTCTAAGGCATGAAACCGCCCCGTTGAAAATTGAAACCATAGCTTTCCATATTCCTTTTACCGCCGGCACGACTATCAGTCCGCCAAGTCCTAAGAAAATAAGTCCCGTGCCGATAAGGACTATTCCTGCGGGATAAACGGTAAAGAGGGTGACTATGCCGCCCACGGTCATAGTAAATCCCACAGCGAAAAATGCAAACAAAATTGCCGCCGCTGTCGCCAGCAGACCGATCGCAACTCCGCCCACGGCGCAAAGTGCGCCTATCCACAAGGGAGACGTCACCAGCGCTATGATAAGCTTAACAAGCATATTATTCCTATCCTGCTGGGCACTCTTTTTGGCATACTCCTGCTCTTGTTCCTGTTCCTCATGAGTTTTGGCGGCTTCCATTTGAAAAACGGCGTCGCCCTCGACGTGGATACCGCTGTCCATTAATATTTTCCTTGCCAGTTCCTCGGGAGAGCCCAGGTTCTCCGAGGTTTCTTCCTCCTTCTCAGCGCCTGCGTCAAGGAATATCTCCTCATAAAACCGCACGGCGTCGTTTATCTCCTCTCTAGGAAGTCCACCGTCCTCCAGAATCCTCCTGAGAGACGTCAAATACTCAAGTCTGTTCATATATTTTCTCCACCCTCATTCATTAATATACTGTCTACCATACGTTTATGAATGCACCACTGGCGACGGTAATCCGCCAAAGCCTCTTCACCCTTGGACGTTACATGATAGTATCTTCTGTTTCTTCCCATATACTCCTTATCGTACGTTTCAAGCAGTTCGCTTTTCTGAAGCCGCCTGAGTACAGGATAAAGCGTGGATTCGGATATGTCAACAGCCCTGCGGATATACTGAGTGATCTCATAACCGTAGGTATCTTCTTTATCCACCACCGACAGCACCATTGAATCCAACAGCCCCGCACTTATCGGAAAACCCATATGATCTCTCCTTTCCTGTATCCTTTCTTTCATTATACCAAAATATATTATTATATCTTTAGCTATATTATACAACATATAATATTGTTTGTCAATAGAGTATAAAAAAATTTTTTCGGGCACACCTATTATGTTTTTAGGCAGACCGCACAACTCCGATATACGGTTCAGCCACAACCGTCAAAATTAATTTTTGCAAAAAGGCATTATGGAAATCAATTTTTACAGACACAATTTGTTTTTGTGTATCTTACCCTCGGTTCGGCGGATAAGATACACGGATAATTATTATAATTCAAATATTATATCGCTATACTGATTTGACATTCTGAAAATTTATTTCCGTGAAAAAGACGCTTGCTACCATTGACTTTTTCATAAAATCAGTTATAATAGTATATAATAAATATTGATTCTCCGCTATTGATACAAAAAAAGATCGGTGAACAATAAAAAAAGAGGAGGCAAATACTTATGGATAATTTTTCGGAAAGCTTTTCCAACCCCAGAGTAAAAAAACTCAGTTCATTCAGCCGTTCGGTATTCGGCGAGGAGGCGGCATCCTATAAGGGAATCGCTATGAAAACACTGTTTTTCGTTGCGATCTTCGGTGCCGGAATGGGCGCATACTTTTATATCCACAGCTTTTTCGGCGGCGGAATAGAGGCATTTTCCATTGAGAACAAAATCTTTTTGGTTTCTCTTATTGCTACGACGGCGGCAGGACTTATAGCGTCCTTTGCTCCTGCGTCAACGCCTGTGACAGGCACGATATACTCTGCCGGAATGGGATTTTCCTTAACGTATCTTTCAATGATGTACGCTCAGATATACAAGGGCATTATCGTTGAGGTCATCACTTTGACTCTGCTTACCGTTGCGGTGCTTGCCGTTTTATATTCCACCGGCAAGATAAGAGTCGGAAGCAGAATGAAAACTGCACTTATCGCTTGCCTTTGGGTATCTATTATCGGAGGTCTGCTGTTTATGCTGCTCGGCTGGCTTGCTCCGAACTCGTCGCTTTATCTGTCGATAGTTGCTATAAACAACGGACCTATCGGCATACTTCTGGCGGCTGTGGGAGTATTTATTGCTGCCGCTCTGCTTATCTGCGATTTTGAGACTATACAGCTAACAGTTGAGCAGGGACTTCCCGCTTCCTATGAATGGTACGCAAGCTACGGACTTATAGTCGGCGTTATTTATCTTTACCTTAAAATACTGCGTCTTGTTGCAAGGATAGCCAACAACAGAAACAACTAAAACAAACTTAACGGGCGAACCGATATTTCTTCGGTTCGCCCGTATTTTTTTATCAGCTCTGCATAGTTTCTCTTTTTTTCCAACTGACAAAGCCGTACATATCATAAAAAAAGAATATGACGAAATTCACTGCGACGGGAATATACGCGGAGTTATCCATTGACGCCAATACCCATAGTACGATCAGCACAATGTCGTTCGCCGCATATCCCAATGCGTAATAGGAGGACCTGAGCATTGTGAGCGACGCCGCAAAAAAACTTGTGGTAACGGATACCGTACTGAAAATAATATTCGGCGTATCAAAGTACCGCAGGATAACATAGAAAGCTGCCGTAACCATGATTCCTGTAAGGATCAGCACGGTGATGTGCTTGCATTTTAGCTTTTGTATCTCTACCTCACTGCCGTTCTCCTTTGAGGGATTTTTCATCCATGTGACTGTTGACCACACCGCCATCGGCAAGGTCATTCCCAAGTAGGTTATCATTTCACCCCAGTAGTGAAATCTGTAAGAGATAACACCGTAAATAATGCTGAACGCTATCATAAGGATCTGCGCCCACACATTTCCTTTGGCGGCAAAAACCAAAGCCGTCACGCCGATAACAGTTGCAGACAGGGTCAACGCATCAGTCTTTCCCGACAAAAGGTTTGATACGACGATTATGACCAAAGCCCATATCCAGAAAAACCATTCTTTTTTTGACAGATTTTTAAAAGGATTACTCATTTCTTGCCTCCGTAAATACATTAGAGTTCGCTGTTATGTATTAGTCCGTTTCCCGTAAATACTTGCTTTCACCTTATCCGATCTCTTTTTTCATTGCGATATGGGGGCAGTATTCGTCGTAATAGACATCGCCGTAGGATTTATAGCCCAGTTTCTCATAAAAACTCTCTATGCGTTTCTGGGCGGACAGCATGATCACTTTATAGCCAAGCTCCGCCGCGCTTTTCTCCAGCGTTTCGACTATCTTTCTGCCAAGCTCTTTTCCTCGGTACGCCTTTCTTACCGCTATTCTGCCAATATGCGCCTCGCCGTCCTCTCCGAACAATCTTCCCGTTGCCACCGGAAAGCCGCCGTCGTATATTACGGCATGAACTGCGTTCCCGTCGATACTGTCAAATTCGTTGACAAAGCCCTGCTCGTCAACGAATACCGCCTGCCTTATCAGACGTGCGTCGGGATTGTTTTCAAGTCCTTTTGCTGTTTTTATAGTGTAATTTTCCATTCCGTCTCACCTGTAAATTATAGATTTTAATAAAAATACCGCACGGCTTTTGTGCGGTATTTTTCCGTCATATAATCTTGGATAAAAAGTCTTTCAGTCTTTGATTCTGCGGATTTGCAAAAAATTCCTTTGGCTCGTTCTGCTCAAGTATCCTGCCGTCCGCCATAAACATTACTCTAGATGCGACCTCTCTTGCAAAGCCCATTTCGTGAGTGACCACAACCATAGTCATTCCGTCCTCGGCAAGCTGTTTCATAAGCTCCAGCACCTCGCCAACCATTTCAGGGTCAAGCGCCGAGGTCGGCTCGTCAAACAGCATTACGTCGGGATTCATCGCCAGCGAACGCGCTATAGCAATCCTCTGTTTCTGTCCTCCCGAAAGCCTTGACGGATACTCGTTCGCCTTGTCGGGAAGCCCTACTCTCTCAAGCAGTTCTTCCGCTTTCGCATCAGCCTCGGCCTGCGTCATAAGTCCAAGCTTGACGGGGGCAAGGGTAATGTTTCTTTTTATGGTCAAATGAGGGAACAGATTAAAATGCTGAAAAACCATTCCCATTCTCTGTCTCAGCTTGTTCATCTCATGCTCGCTTGCCTGAGTGATATTCTTTCCCTCGAAAATTATATCTCCCGAAGTCGGCTTTTCCATTAGGTTAAGACAGCGCAGAAACGTAGACTTTCCCGAACCTGAAGGACCGACAATAACGACCTTTTCTCCCTGCTCGATAGTTTCGTTTATGTCTTTAAGCACCTCGACCTCTGCAAAGGACTTGCATAGATGTTTAACGTCTATCACTTTGCGCCAGCCTCCTTTCAAGCTTTCCTACAAGATGAGTAAGCGTCATTACCATAATAAGGTATATAGCGGCAACAGTGATCAGCGGCATAAACGCCGAGAAGGTCTGGGAACGGATAATATCTCCGCCCTTTGTAAGATCCTGAATCGCTATGTATCCGGCTACGGAGGTTTCTTTCAGCAGCACTATACACTCGTTCGCCAAAGCAGGGAGCACTGTTTTGAATGCCTGCGGAATAATAATAGAGATCATGGTCTGCCGATAGCTCAATCCGAGACTTCTTCCCGCCTCGAACTGTCCGTTGTCTATGGACATGATTCCCGAACGAACTATCTCGGCAACATATGCGCCGGAATTAATACCGAAAGCAAGCACCGCTACAAAGACCTTATCGATATTGACACTGCCAAAGATAACGAAGTATGTTATGAGCAGCTGAACTACCATAGGAGTTCCTCTTATTACGGTCAAGTAAACCTTGCATATTGCATTCAAGACCTTCATTTTGCCTGTTTTATCGTGAGTCGATCTCACAATTGCAACCACAAAACCGAGCACCGCTCCGATTATAACCGCAAAAAAGGTTATGAGGAGCGTAGTACCCAAGCCGTTGACAAGATATTTCCATCGGTCAAGCTCCAGGAAATTCTGTTTGAAATCTTCTATCAAGCCGTTCACTTCTGCACTTCCTGTTCCTAAAAATCTCACGGGCGGGACAGCCCTGATATAATCCTCATTAACAAAACTGCGGCTGCCGCTGGACGACAGCCGTAAGTTTCAGACTTATTTCTTTCTTACAATAATAACCTGCTTTGAGCTGGTGTAGGAATCGGAGAAAAGCACGTTCTTTTCTCTGTCCGGCGTAACCGTCATGCCTGCAACGCCCACGTCCGCTTTTCCGGACTGAACAGCGGAAATGATCGAGTCGAAAGCCATGTCGTCGATCTGAAGCTCATAGCCGAGCTTGTCACATACAGCGCGCATCATATCTGCGTCGATACCGACAATGTCATCGCCTTCCTTGCTCTCATAAGGAGGGAACTCGGCGTTTGTCGCCATAACCAGCGTACCTTTATCCCTTGTAACGTCCGCAGGAGAAGTATAAGGCGACTTTCCGGCATCCGAACCGATGTAATTATTCTTGATGGAATCAAGCGTACCGTCCGCTTTAAGCTCCTTAAGAGCGCCGTTTATCTCAGCCTGAAGAGCGGTGTTGTCAAGTTTCATTGCGATAGCGTATTCCTCCTCGGCAAAAGGCTCGTCAAGAATCTCTATATCATCGTTCTTTTCAACGAAAACCTTTGCAGGCTCGGCGTCGATAATTACCGCATCAACCTTGCCCTGCTTAAGAGCCTGAACAGCGTCCGCACCCTTATTGTACTTTTCAACCTTAGCGTCTTTAACGTCCTCGGCATAAATATCGCCCGTAGTACCGAGCTGAACGCCGATAGTTTTTCCTTCAAGATCATCAACGCTGTGAACCGTATTAGCCGGTACTCCACAGCCCGTCAACATAGTGACGCACATTGCCGCAGCCAGCAATCCTGCCGTAAATTTCTTCATAGTAACACATATCCTTTCGGTTTAATATAGCGCACCGCGCAGATCATACAAAACCTTGCACGAAACACGCTTATCCTTTATATTATAACTGAACCCCGCACGTTTTTCAATAGTATTTTTCAGGGATTTGATATATTTTTTATTAATTTTTTGCATTTGATTAACTTATCGTCTGTCTAAGGTACTCGGCAAACAAAAAGCGACTGCATCCCGCCCGCAGAATACAGCCGCATTAAGACAATGCCTAAGCATCAGATCAGAAATCCATAGTAAACTGAACCCTGTGATTTCCGTCATCGTCATCGTCGATCATCTCAGCCTTTACGATCGTAATAGGCGTAACAGGCTTGGACTGTGCTCCGTCGCTTCCGGTAACTCTTTCGATTTTCAGAAAATCGTCAACGACCTTCATTCCATCTTCGTCAACCTTTCCGAAAGCGGCATACTGTCCGTCAAGGAACACATCGTCGTCGCTGTAGCAGATAAAGAACTGGCTGGACGCACTGTCGAATTCCTGGCTTCTCGCCATTGAAACCACGCCTCTTGTGTGGCTGAGCTTGTTTTCAACACCGTTCAGAGAGAACTCTCCCTTTATAGTTTCGTCGCTTCCGCCCGTACCGTCGCCCTTGGGATCGCCGCCCTGCGCCATAAAGCCGTCAACTACTCTATGGAAAGTCAAACCATTGTAAAAGCCGTCTTTTACAAGCTTTTCAAAGTTTTCGCAGGTCAAGGGAGCGTTCTTGGCGTCAAGGGTGATAACGAATTTTTTTCCGCCGTCCTTTTCCTCAGACTTTGAAGAGGAGGAAGATGAATCGCTGTTTGAACCGCAGGCTGTAAGCACAGCACAGGTCATAACGCCGGCGATAACAAGAGCCGCCGCTTTAAAAAAATTTTTCAATTTCATTTTTATTTTCCTTTCAGCTTTTTTGTACAGCAAATGCTGTTATACTTTTATATTATAGCACTACCGAAAATAAAAATCAACCACAGCAAGACTTGTTCACAGAAATTTCATTCTAAGCGGTACAAAAGCGCCTGTGAAGTGTTGACTTTTTCTCAGGGAAATCAATTTTCAAAATATTAAATCGGGAAAAGACGATATTATGTTTAAATTACAATAATTATCTGTATATCTTCCCCGCCGTACGGCGGGGAAGATATACAGAAACAATTCTGGTTGCATAATACTTCAATAATTTACCACATAGTAATTAGGAATGAGGAATGAGGAATTGTTGACAAAGGAGAAACGTTGTGTGAAAATAACAACGGACTACGGGATTAACGGGGCGTCAAATTGTCGTGAGTTAATCGAACAACAGTTTTTCGCCGTTTCCTACAATTTACATAGACGGTTACAACAAAATTTGAGAAGAACAACCGAACTTACTACAGAATATTGAGGGCTGTCGAGGACGCCAGCCCCTACAACTACAGAGACGATTACAGAAAAGTTGTGAAGAACAACCAAACGGACTATGTGCGGTTTAATGCTATTGAAAAGACCACGCAAGCGAGGTCTTCGGGCAGAGTCGTTACTCCTTGAAGTACCTTGCGACCCGAATTAAAAAGAAAGGATTGATAGGAAAATGGAAAGATTAAAGAAGGCACTGCCTTTTATTGTTCCGCCCATTGCAGTGATGCTGATAATGGGATACGCATTTTATGCTAACGAGCTTTTTCCGTTCGGAGACGGAACGGTGTCGTGGTGCGATATGGCACAGCAGGTAGTGCCTCTTCTCACCGACTTCAAAGACATTATTACGGGTAAGGACGGAATGTTTCTTAACCTTCACAATGCCGGCGGTATGAATTTATGGGGCGTGTTCTTTTTCTTTATTGCAAGCCCTTTTACCCTGCTCACTTTGTTTGTGGACAAAACGGACGTTGTTTATCTTGTAAACATCATTGTGGTACTGAAACTCATGACGGCAAGCCTTACTTCCCAGATATATTTCAGAGTTTGCCAGAAAAAACTAAGCCCTGTCCTGTCATCGATACTGAGCGTAGTGTACGCTTTCTGCGGCTACGGTATGCTGTACTATCAGAACAATATATGGCTTGATATGATGTATCTTTTCCCACTGCTCATGGTATCATTCCACTATCTGTTCGAGAAAAAGAAAATTATGCCTTACGTTATCATGCTTACGCTGATGATGGTGGTAAACTATTATATCAGCTATATGATAGTGCTGTTTATTCTCCTTTATATGGCGGTGCGCTGTTATCGCTACAGAAAGGACGAAAGATATAAGGACTGCCCCGCTCTGTTTATAATCGGCTCGGTCCTCGGCGCTTTGCTGTCGGCGGCAGTGTGGATACCCTGCTTTTTACAGTATCTTTCAAGCGGACGTTCAAAATCCGTATACGACGAGCTTGTACGCTCAAACTTTTTTTCAAAATATCAGACTACCCTGTGTATCCTGCTTTCAACAGCATCGGTAATTGTAATAATCGCCGTATATGCCTTTGACGGAAAAAAGAGGAGCAAGAACCTTAATACCTATCTCATAATGCTGTTTTTGATGCTCGTCCCTATGCTTATCGAGCCTGCCAATATTATGTGGCATACGGGCAGTTATATGTCCTTCCCCTGCCGCTATGCTTTTATCACGCTCTTTCTTGCGGTAATGTGTGCGGGATATTTTCTCAGTGAGGACGAACGTCCTATAAAAGAGAAAAAGAAGTGCGACAACTATATACTATTCCTTGTACTTGCAATAATGCTTTACGCGTTTTTCGTGTTCTCCAACGGATTTGTGGAAAACAATCTGGAGGGTATGAGCAAATATACCAGATCGCTCCAGCAGGACGAAACCGCCTTTGTACTTGTTCTGGAGCTGTTCTTTGTGGCGGCGGTGTTCTATACCGTTATGGTACTTCTTCACAAGCGCGGCTGGATATCAAAAAATATTTTTGCGATCTTCCTTGCAATGTTCGTTGCTCTGGAGGCTAACGCCAATGTGAATATATATGTGACCTCGGCGGACAAGCATTACCCTCAGCGAACTTATTATCACGAGCAGATAATGGACCTGTCCGACAGGATAGAGGACGAGGACTTTTACAGAGTAAAGACCACAAACAAGCTTTTTGAGGTGAATCTTATAGGCTCTATGGGCTACAACTCGCTGAGTCATTACACTTCGCTTACAAGCCGAGATTATATGTATATGATGAAGCAAATGGGCTACTCCTCATACTGGATGGAGGTAGGCTCCTACGGCGGAACCGAGCTTACGGACGCTTTGCTCTCGGTCAAATACTGCATAGCCAAAAACAACGGTTCGGACTGCGTTTATTACAACGACACCTACGAGATATGCCCTACCGATTTCTATCTTCCGCTCGGACTTGTGACCGACGAGGACCTCGGCAATTCGGAGGAGCTTCCCGCAGGAACACGAAGCGACGTTCAGAAGGCTTTGTATAAAAAGCTTTTTGACCCGAACGAAACGGACGAGCTTATCACCGACTATAACTATGATTCGATAACGGGAATTGAAACGCCCGGTCTGCAAAGTCCTTATGTATTCACCAAAACCGGCGAGAACGCATACATTGATTACAATATCAATGTGACCGACAAGCAGACGCTTTATTTTGACTGCTTTGACAAGCTTTCAAACAATCTTACCGAGGAAATAAACAACAGCTTTGTCATCACGGTCAACGGCCTCAGCAAGCAGAGCGACTACCCGTCACAATCAAGCAACGGACTTATCAAGCTTGGCGAATTTGAGAACGAGACCGTCAACATAAGAATCTCCCTTAAAGACAGCGTAACGTGCAATTCCTACGGAGTTTTCGGACTTCATCACAATGTACTGCAAAAGGCTGTAGATAATGCGAAGAGCGTCGGTCTTAAAGACGAGGACGGAAAGCTGACAGGAAGTTACACCGCTGAGGCGGGGGAGAAATGCGTTTTACAGATACCTTATCAGGAAGGTCTGAAAATAAAGGTAAACGGCGAAAGCGTTGAATATTCAAAAGTTTTCGGTGACCTTGTTGCTTTCGACCTTCAGGAGGGAGAAAACGACATCACTGTAACCTCCTCGCCTAAGGGATTTTATGCGGGACTGTTGCTTACGATCGTCGGCGTGGGACTTACCGCGGCTTATGCGGTATTCCGCAAAAAGCTGAAATTCGGAGAATTATCTCAGTCGGCGGCATTCGTTATCGTCGAGGGACTGGGAATAATAGTTCTTATAGTAATCTATATAGCGCCTTGTATTATAAATATGTACTGTGAGTAAAACAAAAGGACGAACGCTTGATGTGTTCGTCCTTTTAGTTTGTGAAATCACCTTACGGCGCACTCGACTGCCTTTTTCCAGCCGTCAAGCAGTTCTGCACGCCTTTCTTCGCTCATGGTCGGGATAAATTCCTTGAATTTGTCGGATATTCCTCCAAGCTCCTCCTTGCTGTTCCAGAATCCACAGCCAAGACCTGCAAGAAAAGCCGCGCCCGTAGCGGTGGACTCTACGTTTCTCGGACGTATCACCGTCCGACCCAGAATATCAGCCTGAAATTCCATTATAAAATTATTGTTGCTTGCGCCGCCGTCAACCTTTACATTTCCGAATGCACCTGCGTCCTCCTCCATCGCTTTCAGCACGTCGCAGGTCTGATAGCATATAGCCTCCAGGGCGGCACGGACTATGTGGCACCTGTTCGCACCCCTTGTTAGTCCCGTAATAACGCCTCTCGCATCGGGTTTCCAGTAGGGCGCACCCATACCCACAAAGGCAGGCACAAAATAAACCCCGTTGGTATCCGCAACGTTTCTCGCCAGCTCCTCGGTCTCTTCGGCAGTGTTTATAATGCAAAGCTCGTCCCTCAGCCACTTCACTACAGCGCCCGATACGAACACCGAACCCTCAAGGGCATATGTAACCTTTCCGTCCATACCCCATGCAATGGTGGTAAGCAGACCGTTCCTGCTCTCCACAGGTTTCCCGCCTGTATTCATCAGCAAAAATCCGCCCGTACCATAGGTGTTCTTAACGTCCCCCTCACGGAAACAGCATTGACCGAATAGCGCCGCCTGCTGATCTCCCGCACAGCCTGCGATCCTGATTTTTCCGCCGAATATGCTCTCCTCGGTTTCTCCGAAATCCCCCGAACAATCTCTCACCTCGGGCAGTATACAGGCAGGAATCCCAAGCAAGCCGAGAATCTCTCTATCCCATTCAAGTGTGTGAATATTAAACAGCATAGTACGCGAAGCGTTGGAATAATCGGTAGCGTGAACTTTTCCTCCCGTAAGATTCCATATCAGCCAGCAATCCACCGTACCGAACAGTATCTCTCCCCGCTCAGCCCTTTCCCGAACTCCCGAAACATTATCGAATATCCACTTAATTTTCGTAGCAGAAAAATACGGATCGATAAGCAGACCCGTCTTATCCTTAAAAAACTTGGTCAAACCCTGCCGCTCCATTCTTGCACAGTCTTCGGAGGTTCTGCGGCACTGCCACACGATAGCATTGTATACGGGCTTGCCCGTAGTCTTATCCCACAATATCGTAGTTTCACGCTGATTTGCGATACCGACAGCGGCAATATCCTCCGCCGACGCACCAACCGCAGCGATCGCCTCTCTCGCCGACTGCAGTTGGCTTTCCAGAATATCGGCAGGGTCATGCTCCACCCAGCCGTTTCCCGGGAATATCTGAGGGTATTCCTTTTGTACCGTCGAAACTTTTTCGCCGTTTCTGTCAAATAATATCGCCCTTGAAGACGTCGTTCCCTGATCCAGCGACAGAATATATTTTTTCATAAATGCACCTTCCTTTCTAACTTAAAACAAAAAGGGACGGATCAAATCCGCCCCCTGAAATACTTATATAAGACCCGCGCCCCAAAGACCGATATAGATCAGCATCAGCACTACAAGAATGCCGAGGAACATCCAGACACGCTTTATAGCGACCTTTTGTTTTTTCTTCTCTTTGACAAACTCCTGAATAGCGTCCGGCTGATATTCATTATGCATATGATTTCCCAACGTCGGATTAAGCATATCGTTGATATTGATATTGCGGTATTTCTCCTCGCGCAGTTTTTTCGGATCAGTTTCTTTTGAACTGCTTACATCATAAGCCGAATTCAGCAGGCTCTTATCCATTTTCTTCATATTGATAGCGTCCATTGAAAGTTCAGGCTGTTCCGCTGTTCCAAGGCTGTCTCCGTTATCGTAAATATGCTTGGTATCAACGTTCTTCATAAGCTGATTGCTTGAACGGTTCGCTCTGAGCATCTTGATAAGCGTATCGGTATAAAGGTTCTCTTCTTCCTCAGCCTCGTCCGTAAGTGTAATATCGGAAGTATCAAAGCTCTCAGCGTCCGCCGCCTCAATAAGGGAAGTAAGTCCCTTGGAAGCCTTCTTGTAAGGTTTCTTCGCCGCCTGCGTCTGCTGAGCGGCAGGCTGTACAGACTGCTGTACCTGAACCGTCTGAGCGGCAGGCTTAGGCGCACTCTGTTGCGGCTGAACGACCTGTTCTTCAGTATGGACCGCCTCGGTCACAGGAGCAGATGTCTCAGGCGCTTTCTGAACAGGAGTCGGCTGAACCGGCTTTGAAATGCCCTCGTGTCCCGGAATAATGACTTTTCTCTTCTTCAGTCCGACATTTACGTTATCATCGAAACCTGTATTAAGATCCGAAACATCGTCCTGCGGTTCGGGCGCTTTAGGCGATGCCGGCGCAACAGGCGGAAGCTCCTTGTCAAGTACAGGATTTTCTGTCGGCTCATCAGGTATAGGCTCGCTGTCCGGTCCGTCCTCTCCGACGATAGCGTCGGCGGAAATAGAAGAAGCCGCCGCTGAAAAGTCATTGCTCTCGACAGCCGAATCCTCATCGCCCTCAAAGTTTATCATTTTGCCTGTATTAACATCGTAATATTCTTCACCGTCCTTGACCGCAATTTTCAGCAGAGGCGGTTTTTCTCCCGCCTTGGGAAGATTAGCCTGCGGAATATCGATAAAAGGAAATTCCTCGTCAACGTCTACCTTAGCAACCTTGAGTATCTCCATAGCGGATCTGCATTTCATCGAGCCCCTTACCATTTCCTTGATAGGAAGCAGGATAATATCACAGAACGTAGCGTAGAACGATCTCAAAGCCGTCATTTTCTCGTCCAGCATATCCTCGGGGAAACGGTGGTCAAAATACTGATCCCACTTGTCCGGCCCCGACATTATCATCTGATCTATGTATTTACAAAGCGGTATCCAAAGTTCAGGCTCTTCAAAATCCCTGTCGTTGGTGATGAGCCACATATAACATCTCAGGAAACAGTCGTAGCAGGTGATGTCCCTCAGATTGAGCATAACGTCGTCAACGTTAAGCGGCTCCGAAAATATTTCGTTCGCAAAAGCAAAGCATCTGTAACCGTTGCTGGCAAGCTTCGCATATGCAGTTTTCAGATCCTCCGCAGATCTGGAAAACGGCGGAAGAAAATCAAAATCAAAGGGCGTCTTATAATCGGCAGTCTTACCCTCCGCCGCCAGTTCAAGCAGTTGTTTATAAGTCTTCGATATCTCAGACGAAGGCGTATCGACCGCAACGCCGAGAACTCTGTATGGGTTACAGGCAAAAAGCTCCATTGCCGTAATGCCAAATGACGGACGGGTCATATAAAAATTCCTCCTTAATGAAACCCGCAATGCCCTGCGGCATAATGCGGTTCTCCTTTACTTCATATATTATATTACGCTTAAAACGCACCTTTCCGTTCAGAAAACGAAAAATCCCGCTGTTTATTTTCGGACTTTTCGGAACATCCTTTTCATGAGGATAAGTGTTATACTGCAAAATTTAATTTGTTTTTGTTTTTAATTAACAAAATAAATCACTTAACAAATATAGTATAACAAATTTTAGTATAGAATACATTAAATATAGATTAATTTTTTACGTCTATTTTATTAACTGGCAACAAAATAAACAAAAAGAATTCAAAAAATCGTATAAAAAGTACGTCTCAAAAGGTTTGCAATTTTCGTAATAATATTGTATAATATTTATGTATAAGATTTTTGATTATCACGCCAAAAATAAGGGGGATATTTATGGGTTTGTTCAGCAAAAAAAATTCAGCTCCGAAAACGCCCGCCGAGACTAAAAAGCAGCCACAGATAAACGCGGAGGATATATGGAACACGCCGGTTAGGAAAAACGGTGCTGAAACCGTCTTTTTAAAGGAATCTCAGACGGACAAAATCCATTCCGAAAAGATCACTGATACTATTGAGCCTGAAACTATCAAAAGCAAAATGGAACAGCTTGAGAAGGAGCTGGCGGAGAAAAAGAACAAGCCCGTAAAAACCTATGTCGACTACGATGTAAACCCCGTGGAACAAAGCGAGATCACCGACGCCCAGACAGTTTACGAAAAGCTGTATGAGGAGGAGCATGCAAGATTCGTGGCGTCCCATAAGGAGGACATCAAGGAGGCTTCCGTCGAGGGCATTGACGGAAAGATCAGGGATATGCTCAAGGAGCATGACGACAAGACAGCGCAGGAAAAGCTTGACAGCGGAAATATCGCCGCAATAAGCGGAGACGAAACTGCGAAAAAGCTTGCGGATCTGCCTTATGCGAAAAAGCCTGAGGACTATGCCGAGTATAAGGATATAAAGGGAATATCCGTAGAGGACGAAAGCCTTATCGAAAGTCTCGGCAGGATCGACCACAGCGGCGACGACGACAACATCGGCTCTGTATCGGAGGAACTGCTGGAACAGAAAGTACG
This sequence comes from Ruminococcus sp., assembly GCA_021770655.1. Lineage (GTDB taxonomy): Bacteria > Bacillota > Clostridia > Oscillospirales > Ruminococcaceae > Hominimerdicola. The sequence goes on from JAETQO010000006.1 coordinate 160,624, forward strand.
CGAATTCAACGAAAAATACGGCGGATAGTCAAATTTCTCAGCACTAATTTATGATTGGGAGAGATTTGAATTGATTATTAATACCGATAATCCTATTATCAAATTTTCGGGAAAGGGAAAGCCTTTTCAGTATGATAAACTGCTTTATGCAACACTTAACGACTACATACTTGAATATAAAAACGCAAGACTTGACAAGCTTACCGAGCAGGACGCCTCAATCTGTCTTGCAAGGATCATCAGAAAAATGGAAGTAAACAACGTTCCCGTCCAGCAGTTTTTCCATGAGGAGCTGGAGAAGTGGAGCGAGCTTGGCAACCATGAAAAGATACTCAAGCTTTGCGACCTTATGTCAAGGGATATGTTCGGCTGTTTTGATAAGAACAGAGACGACGGCAACGGCGGTTTTTATAAGACCGACAGGCTTTATTGCGTAAATAACGACGGCGAAAGGGACTATATAGTCTGCGAAGAGTATGAACGCAAGGGGCTTTTCAAGAAAATTCCTACCCCTGTTACGGAGTATTTTCAGGAGCTTATGGTAAAGAATAAACGCGGCGAACTGCCGAAATCCAAGTAAAACTGTATTTAGTTATACTTTCTGCTGTTGTCTGCTTGGCGGCAGGGTAAAGTATAGAAGTAAGGAGAAGTATTAAAATGGTAAACATTGAAATGGAAAACGGAAAGAACATCAAGATCGAGCTTTATCCGGACGTTGCCCCGATCACAGTGGCAAACTTTGAAAAGCTTGTCAAAGAGGGTTTTTATGACGGACTTATCTTCCACAGAGTCATCTCCGGATTTATGATCCAGGGCGGCGACCCCGAAGGAACGGGCATGGGCGGCGCAAAGGAAAAAATCAAAGGCGAGTTCCTTGCAAACGGCGTGCCGAACAATCTGAAGCATACAAGAGGCGTTATTTCTATGGCGCGTTCTTCAATGCCGAATTCCGCTAGCTCACAGTTCTTCATCATGCACAAGGACGCTCCGCACCTTGACGGTCAATATGCAGCATTCGGCAAGGTAATAGAGGGTATGGACGCAGTTGACGAGATCGCTTCCGCATAGGTAAACTATATGGATAAGCCTCTGAAGGATCAGATCATGAAAAAAGTCACCCTTATCGAGGAATAATTAAATTGGGTAGCTTTCAAGGCTGCTGCATCTGCGGCAGTCTTGATTTTTAGAGAAAAACGTCATGCAGACCGAAAGCGTCACTTCGCTTTACCGAACGGTAAAGATCTGTTTGGAGTTTTGGTACACAGCAATTTTCAGGAGCGAGTATAAATGAATTTAAAAAAAGTAACAGTTGGAATAATAGCCTCAGCGCTGGCAATGAGCGCGACCTGTTTTGCAAATTACGAAACGCCGGCAACTGCCGATACTGAGTACGGTGAACAGACTACAACTGCTCAGACCTCGGCTCAGCAGGGCTACGAAACCACAACCACCACTGCGGCGCAAACGTGGGAAACCACCACTACTACCACATGGGCAACAACAACGACCGAACCTTACGTCCCCGACACCCCCACATCGTCCCCTACGACGGTAAAGCTTGTTGTAAGCGAGGTAAAGGATAAGCAGTTCACGGCAAAGATCAATATAGATTCCGACCGCATTATCTCCAATGCCTCAATTTCCGTAGGCTACGATGACAGTCTTATCGAATTTGTAAAATGCGAAACCAATGATGAAGCCGGCGGTATGGCGGTAGACAACGCCTTTGCGGGAAAGTTTGTCTATAACTACGTCAATGCCGAGGGCACGGATTTTGACGGCGATTACGCCACCATATATTTCAAGGTGGCAGACGAACATCTAACTTCAACCGTGCTTTACATCACCGTCACTTCCCTTGACGACAATAACCTTAACGCAATCTCAAATCAAGCTGAAAACGGAATCGTAAAATATCAGGACTCCGTTCCTGCCGATATTGACAAAGAAAACTACCGTGAAATAAATATAGACTATTCCGAAGAGCCGATTCGGCCGGAGGATATGGGGCTTAGCGAAATTTCTGACGTAACCGTTGAAAACGGAGAAGTGCTTATCTTTGAGGACGGAAAATTCCGTACTCTCAGGGTAGGGCAGACTAAGATAGAGGTTACATATGAGGACGGCTCTGTAGGACATTTCCTTATAACGGTCGACGAGCCTCAGCAGGAGCTTGCCGAATCCAGCTCCGAAGAAAAAAGCGACAGTTCCTCTAAAGCGGCAAAACCAGCAAAGACCGACAAAAATTCCTCCATGCCGATAGTTATCGCAGTGCTGTGCGTGATCTGCGCAGGAGTTATCATTACTGAGTATTTTATGATAACAAAGCCCGGAAACGGTAAAAGATCCGAACCCGACGAAGAAGAAAATTCAGACGAAGAAGAGGATTAATAAAATCCAACAATAAAGAAACGGACGAACCGACATCAACTTCGGTTCGTCCGTTTCTTTTTCCCATAAAATCATTGACTGTTGTTAGAAAGCTCTTTCAGCTCCCTGCCGTCTTTCAGCAGGTCGTGAAGTCTCTGAGCCTCGCCCCCTGAGATCGCGTCACGGTATTCCGTAAGCCTGTCGATTATATGCTCTATCTCCGACGCAAGATGTACCCTGTTCATCAGAAACAGCTCCGTCCACATATCCTCGTTCAGCTTTGCAACTCTCGTCAAATCCTTGAAAGATCCCGCCGAAAATCCCGACTGCTTTAAAAGACTGGGGCTTTTTACATATGCGCTGGAAACAACATGAGCAAGCTGTGAAGTAAATGCGATAACGCTGTCATGCTCCTCGGTATCCGAAACCACCGTCTTTGCAAAGCCGATGTTATATGCAAACTCCGATACCGCTTTGACTACCCAGTCCGGCGTCCTCTCAGTCGGAGTCATAATGAAGCTTGCCTTTTCAAACAAATTGTCCACCGAGTATGCAAACCCCGAAAACTCTCTTCCTGCCATCGGGTGACAGCCAAGGAAATTTACTCCGTTTTCAATGCAAACGTCCTCGACCGCCCTTACTATCTCGCCCTTGACTCCGCAGGTGTCGATGACTATTCCGCCCTTCTTGAAATTATCGGCATTCTCCGTGATGAATTTTATTGTCTGTTTCGGGTGCAGTCCCACTATCACCAGATCGCAGGACGAAAGCTCCCGTGCAGTCATCTCTCCGTCTATCGCTTCCTGCTCCAGCGCGCCCGCAATGGTAGCGCGGTCAATATCCAATCCGAAACAGCCCTCATGAGTATTCTTTTTTATTGCCTTGGCAAGAGAACCACCGATAAGTCCAAGACCCGCAATACATATCTTCATTGTTATTACCTCGTTTATCCTGCAAAGCACATTGCTTTTATGCTTTTATGTAATAAAGTATATCACTATACATCTCTTTTGTCAAGAATATATTCCACCGCCGTACGGGAATCAAATTTCACAAACAGAACATATTTTTGTGTATTTTACCTGCTGCCACCGCTCAGCTATTGCCGCCCAAATAAAAACGCGGCGTATGCAAACTGCACAGCCGCGTAAAAATCAAATCGGATCGTCCGAATGATCAAACCTCAACGATCCAGCCGAACTCATCGGGAAGCTTGCCCCACTGGATACCGGTCATTGTATCATAAAGCATCTGAGAAACAGGACCGATCTTATTTCCGTTGATCTCCATTACCTTGTCGCCCCACTTGAGATTTCCGACAGGAGAAATAACAGCGGCAGTACCCGTACCGAATACCTCGTCAAGCTTGCCCTCGTCATAAGCTGCGGCAACCTCGTCAATGGAAATTCTTCTCTCGGTTACCTTATAGCCCTTCTTTCTGCATATCTCAATAGCGGACTTTCTGGTAATTCCGGGAAGTACCGAGCCTGTAAGCTGAGGAGTAACGACCTCGCCGTCAATTACAAAGAAAATGTTCATAGAGCCGACCTCTTCGATATACTTCTGCTCAACGCCGTCAAGCCAGAGTACCTGATCGTAATGCTGTTCGTCGGCAACCTCCTGTCCGATAAGTGAAATAGCGTAGTTAGCGGCAGTCTTGGCAAAGCCCGTACCGCCTCTTACGGCTCTTACATAATTCTTTTCAACATAGATCTTAACTGGGTTAAGTCCGCCTGCATAATATGCGCCGGAAGGAGAAAGAATTATCATGAAGAGATAATGATCCGCAGGCTTAACGCCGACATACGGATCAACGGAAATGATAAACGGTCTTATGTAAAGCGAAGCGCCCTCCGTATGCGGAACCCAGTCTCTCTCAATATCCACAAGCTTTTTAAGAGCCTCAAGCATAAACTCCTCGTCGATCTCAGGAATGACCATTCTCTTAGCGGAGTTGTTCATTCTCTTGAAATTCTCCTGAGGTCTGAAAAGCTGAACCGATCCGTCGGCAGTGCGGTATGCTTTAAGACCCTCGAAGATCTCTTGACCGTAATGCAGACACATAGCGGCAGGCGACAAAGAAATTTCACCGTAAGGCACGATCCTTGCGTCATGCCAGCCTTGACCGGCGTCGTAATTCATAATAAACATATGGTCTGTAAAAATATGACCGAAGCCAAGCTTTGTTTCATCAGCCGGCTTTTCCTTTGGAGCAGAGGTACGTTCGATCTTGATATCTAACATACAAATCCTTCTTTCCTAAATTTTTTTGCCACTATTATTATAATACCATTGTCCGTTTTTTTCAAGTAGTTTTGCAAAAAAAATTATCATATGCTCAATATTCGGCTAAGACTGTGCCAAAATGCCTGAAACCGCGGTTATCAGCCCTCTGTCCCCCTCAGCCTGCGACTGCATTTTTTCCCATACATAAAACGCACTTTAAATCCTATTAAAATTGTCGAGTTTTTTGCTTATTTTTTTGCTTATATTGTCGAAAATATGTCTTGAAATAAAGGAGAATGTATTGTATAATAAAATCAAAACTAAATCAAACAAGCAAGAACAGCTAAAAAGAAAGGAAAATTTATGAGCGGCAAAAATGGATCAGACAGCGATTTCAAATTAGATCTGAATTTCAGTACGGACGGTCTTTCGCTTGAGGACAACGGCGGAATCAAAACCGAAGAAAAGCCTGCCAGTAAAGAAGATATGGCAAGGCTTATCGCCAAAAATATGGCAATGAGTTCCAACGGTTTCGATGATTTTGAAGATTATCCGCAGACCTCTGCGTCCATGCAGAAATCTTCCGTAAGAACTCCCGACAAACCAAAAAACTCAGGAAAGAAAACCTCAACTGATAATAAAACCACGGTCAAAAACTCCTCCGGGAAAAAGAAGAAAAAGAAAGCCTCGGCAGGCAAAAAAGCAGCAGTCATACTCGGCTCATTCGTCTGCATTATGGTAGTTGCTCTCGGTGCATTCTATCTTTGGGGAATGAACTCCTATAAGGACAGATTTCTGGATAAGACATACATAAACGGAACAGACGTAAGCGGCAAGACCAAATCGGAGGCATATAAGCTGGTAAGCGCCAAGTCGCCTATCCCAGAAGCCTTGACCGTCACTAAAATAGACGGTTCTGCCTTTTCGGTAAAGCTATCGGAAATAGGCTATAAGGACAATACGCAGAACCTTATCTCTCAGTACTATACCCAGCAGAACCATTATGCGTGGTTCTCTTCCCTGCTTAAAAGCACGGATTTCAGCTTTGATTCCAAATTTTCCTACGATAAGGATAAGCTTGAAACCGTACTTAAAAGAAAGGTTATCGACTCCCAAAGCACTAAAAAGCCGAAGGACGCCTACATAACCAAGGACGATGACGAGGGCTTTGTTGTAGTCAAGGAAACCGCAGGCGACGCAGTAGACGAAAGCAAGATCAAAAATCTCTACGCCTATGTGGAAAACGCTCTTGACAACTTCACTTTTGAGGTGGATATATCCGGTGCGGACTGCTATGAAATGCCGGAGGTGACCTCCGATATGCTGGAGGAATCCTGCCGTAAGCTCAACAATCTCTATGATATAGAAATAACCTTTGACTTTATCTATACCACTGAGACTCTCACAGGCGACAGAGTAATGGATTGGATTACCTTTGATACCGACGACCCTGCACAGGGCTATTCGGTAGATGAGGACAAAGCTATGGAGTATGTGGAGGAGCTTGCCGAAAAGTACGATACCTTCGGCAAGGACAGAGAGTTCAAGACCACAAACCGAGGAACTATAACGATCCCGGAGGGAGAGGGCTGTTACGGCTGGTGGATAGACCAGGAAAAGACTAAAAACCTTATCGTTGATCTTATTGAGGACGGCGATTCCGCAAATACCGAGCCTATCTACTATGTAAACCCCGACTCAGCCTATGAGTATACCTGTAACGAGGACTGGCGCACAGCCGATACCGACTACAGCAACACCTATATCGAGATCGACCTTTCCGCACAGCACCTTTGGTATTACAAAGACGGCGAACTGAAAATGGAAACCGATATAGTTTCAGGCTATCCCAGCGAATCAAGAAACACGCCGGGAGGAGTTTATAAGCTTTGGTATAAAGAAAAGGGCAAGACCCTCCGCGGCTCTTCGGACGGAAAATCCTATGAATCCTACGTTGACTACTGGAACTATGTGTCCACCATAGGAATAGGACTTCACGATGCGTCGTGGCAGGGCGGCGTATTCGGCGGCACGAAATACAAGTCCAGCACATGGGGCTCTCACGGCTGTATAAATATGCCACTGGACAAAGCAAAATACGTTTACGATAATATCGATATGGGAACTCCCGTATTTATGTACTGGTGAAAACAAAACCGGCGGACTTAATCTCCGCCGGTTTTATTTTACCGTTTAATATCTTTCAGTACCTCCGCGCATAAAAACAGAGAACCGCAAATGACCGTAACACCGTCTTTATTCTGCTCCATAAGCTCCCTTGCCTTTTCCAATGCGCTCCTGTCGCTTACCTCAGCACAGCCTCCTGCTTTGCTGATAATGTCCACAAGGACCTCAGCGTCCTCGGCTCTCTCATTAAAACCGTCCACAGTGTAAAACCTCTCAACATAAGGCACGAGCTTTTCCACTGCGTCCGCAATGTTCTTGTCCCTGCACATTCCCATCACCGCACGGCAGGGAGTCTTTCCGCAATGCTCCAGAACCCCGGCCAGAGCCGAAAGCCCATCGGGATTGTGCGCACCGTCCAGAATAAGCAAAGGCGAACTGCTGAGTATCTGCACACGTCCCGGCAGCTGCGCCGCTTTTATTCCCTCGTAAATTATCTTCTGCGGAATTTTCAAGCTGTCGTTTATGAGCCTTACCGCCGAAATAACGCTGAGAGCGTTCAGCACCTGATGCGCTCCGCCCATGTTCAGCTCGTATCTCTCCCCCTTGAATTCAAACTCCGATCCGAAACAGTCGCACCGTAAAAGCTTCATCTGCTTTATGTCGGGTATCACAAGCTGAGAAAGCTTTCCCGCAGCCTGCTCCCTTACCGTCCGTATTACCGCTATGTCGTTCCCCGCGCTCAGTACGCAAGGACAGTTGGGCTTTATTATTCCGGCTTTCTGATACGCGATCTTTTCAAGCGTATCTCCCAGAACAGCCGTGTGGTCATAGTCCACCGAACCGATCACAGTCACAACAGGAGTCTTTATCACATTGGTGCAGTCGAGAAGTCCGCCCAGACCCGTTTCAAGCACCACAATGTCGCATTCCTCTTCAAGAAAATACAGAAATGCAATCGCCGTCGTGATCTCAAACTGAGAAAAATCCTCTCTCATGCAGGACATATCCGTCACCGCCTTGACCCTCTTAGCCGTTTCCGCAAGCCTGCTCCTTGAAATATCCCTGCCGTTTATCTTTATCCTGTCCGTGTAGCTTATAATATAAGGCGACGTGAAAAGCCCCGTTTTCAGACCCGCCCGCATAAATATCTCACTGAACATCTGCGCAATTGAGCCTTTTCCATTAGTCCCCGCAATGTGAACGAATCTCAGCCTGTCCTGCGGATCTCCGAGGCCGCTCAGCAAAGTCCTTATACGCGATAAATCCCTAACAGGCTTTCCCGAATGAGAAAACCCCGATATAAATTCAATTTCATCAAGTCCGTCTGTATTTTCTATCAAATGAAAAATCTCCAATCTACATTTCTTCTATTATCTCTTTAAGCTGTCTTGCCGCATCGTCATTTACTCCCGCCGTCCTTGCGATCTCCTCCTCCGAGGCATTTTTCAAAGCCTCCTTGGTCTTGAAAGTTGTGATAAGCTTTGCCGCCTTTTTCTCACCAACTCCCCTGACCTTTGTAAGCTCCAGCTGATAGGAATTCTTCTTGTGCCTCTGCGCCTGATAGGTTATAGCCACCCTGTGTACCTCGTCCTGTATCGCAGTCACAAGATTAAAAGCCGCCCTGCATTTCACAAGACTTATCTCTCCGCCGCCCGTGGCGACCGCCCTGGTGCGGTGCTTTGAGTCCTTTACAAGACCGAACATCGGACAGCTTATCCCCATTCTTTCCAGCACAGGCGTCACAGCATTGACATGACCGTTTCCTCCGTCAAGCAGAATAAGATCCGGCATAATGGAAAAGCCCTCGTCGGTCTTTTCAAAATAATTCCTGAATCTGCGCTCGATTACCTCCTGCATACAAGCGTAGTCGTTCTGTTCCTCCACCGTCTTAATAGAAAATTTCTTGTAATATTTCTTGCAGGGACGTCCGTTTTCAAACACTACCATTCCCGCTACCATATTTGACGATGCAAGATTTGAAATGTCGTAGCACTCGATATATCTTGGCGTTTTCGACAGTCCCAGCGCCTTCGCAAGCTCCTCCAGCGCCTTTATCTCCTTGCTTGTCCGCCCCACCTTGATCGAAAGATATTCCGTAGCGTTGCTTTTGGCAAGAGTAGTCAACCTCAGGAACTGCCCCCTCTTAGGCGTGGAAATGTTGACGGCATGACCGTATTTCTGCCGCAGAAATTTCTGTATTATCTCCCCGTTTGCGATCTCCTCGTCAAGCAGTATCTCTTTCGGAACAAAGTCCTTGGAGGAATAATACTGCATAATAAAATCTTCTCTCATCTTTACGCCGTCGTCGTACTCTCCCAGAAAATAAGACGCCTTGTCGAAAAGCCTGCCTCCTCTGTACATTATCACACTTGCACACGCCATCTCTCCGTTGTGCGTAACAGCGATAATATCCGTATCCTTTATGCTTTCGTCAATTATCTTTTGACTTTCCGCCGCTTTCCGTATAGCCTGTATCCTGTCTCTCAGCTTTGCCGCCAACTCAAAATCCAGTTCTTCCGAAGCCCTGTTCATCTCCTCTGTCAATCTCTCGATAGAATCCGACGAACCGTTCCGAATGTAATCCACCGCTTGACGAACTATGCCGCCGTACTCCTCCTTGGAAAACCGCCCCGTGCAAACGCCCATACATTGCTTGATGTGCATATTAAGACAAGGCCTCTGCTTTTTAAAATCCTGAGGGAATTTTCTCGAACAGGTAGGGAGCATAAAAACCTTGTTCGCTTCAACGACCGCCTGTTTCACCGCAAACGAACTCGTGTAAGGACCGATATACTCCGCCCCGTCGTCGTATTTCTGCAAAACCGCCTGTAACCGCGGATATTCCTCGTTTGTAACTCTTATATAGCTGTAGCCCTTGTCATCTTTCAGCAGGATATTATACTTAGGAGTATATTGCTTTATAAGGGAACATTCAAGCACCAGCGCCTCAAACTCCGAATCCGTAACAATAAAATCGTAATCATAAACATTGGAAACCATTTTCCAGACCTTCGGCAAATGGTCCTGCCCTTTTCTGAAATAAGAAGTCACACGGTTGCGGAGATTTTTTGCCTTGCCGATGTAAATTATCTTCTTCGCCTTGTCTTTCATAATATAACAGCCCGGCGACGTGGTAAGCTTAGACGTCTTATCCCTCAGATAAGGCAGTCTTGGATTAGTTTCTTCCGTAATATACATACAATCTCTCTCCGATCACATTGTGTGCCTGTAGTAAGCCTTCAGCGACAGAAAAACGATCTCCATGAGAATATATGCGCCAATAAGAGAAAAAAATACCGTCCTGCTGAAATATCCTGCCACAACAGCGGCCGTTATAAGCACATATCCGCAGCACACAAAAAGCCTTTGTCCCGACTTCTCGTTAATAAGCATTGTCCTCTCGTCATTCTCGCAAATAAAAATTTTTTTGCATATATCCGTATTTTTAAGAGCGCGTATATACCTCACAATTTTAAAGACCGTACCGACTATCAGAACAGCGAACAGCCCCGATTGAAAGCCCGAAAAGAAATCCCTGTAACCTTCATTGCCCACTTCTCCGAACACGCCGAAAGCACCGCAGATAAAACCGATCGTCGCACAAAGCGCAATAATGCTCATAAAAACAATTCTTATTTTAAGCTTTTTCGCATATTTCTCCATATCAAAAATCCTCCACATCTGAAAAATCAAAAACCTCTTCAATGGTTAGTCCGAAATACTTGGATATTTTATAAGCCAGCACCAGTGAAGCGGTGTACTTTTCGCACTCAAGAGAAGTAATAGTCTGCCTTGTCACACCCACAGACATAGCCAGTTCGTCCTGTGAAATTTTGTTTTTCTTTCTCAACTCTTTAATTCTTGACCTCATTCAATCAACTCCGTCGTCTGCTAAGTTCACTTTGCGAAAACAGTATAGCACACTTTACAGCATTTGTCAAGTACGCTTTGCAACATCACACGGAAATCAATTTTCATAATTAAGGCAACACCGCACAACTACCGCCTAACGGCTTTGTGTACGTCTAACTTGCCAATTTTCCGTTATCCGCACACAATAATCGTACGGTGTTGCCTTAAATATTTTCTAACTTAGAATAAATGGTATTTTTGAGTACAAAATACAGAAGTTTAAGTTGTCTTTTTCTCGCCGTGCGGTGAGGAAAAGACAACAAATATATACCGTTTTTACCGAAACAATAGTAATTTCGTAATATATTTTTATAATTGATTTCCGTGGCAATATCATTTGACTTATTCAATATGCAATGATATAATGTGAATGAGGAATTGTTGACAAAGACGGAACTTGTGTTGGAATAACAATACAGACTACGGGTCTTGCGACAGTCAAATTGTTGTACGTTAATCAAACGACAATTTTCGCCAACGCCTGCATTTACAATAACGGTTACAGCAACATTACAGAAAAACAACCAAACGGACTTCGGACTAACGGGACGTCAAATTGTCGGGAGTTAACCGAACAACAATTATCATCGTCCCCTACGTTTCATTAACGGTAACAACAGCGTCGCAGAAAAACCGCCAAACGGACTATGTACGGTTTAATGCTATGGAGAAGTTAATGCAAGCGAGATCTTCGGGCTGAGTTGTAATGCCTTGAAGTACCTATCGACACGAATTAAAAAGAAAAGGTGGTATATAGAATGAATTTACAGGAAATTATAAATGAATCTGAAAAAATCGTCTTTTTCGGCGGAGCCGGCGTGTCCACAGAAAGCGGAATACCCGATTTCCGTTCCGTTGACGGACTTTATAACCAAAAATATGACTATCCTCCGGAAGAGATACTCAGCCATACTTTCTTTATGCGCCATACCAAAGAATTTTATGACTTCTACCGTGACAAAATGCTCTGCCTTACCGCAAAACCCAACCAAGCCCATATCAAGCTTGCCGAGCTGGAGCGTGAGGGAAAGCTTTCTTCCGTCATTACCCAGAATATCGACGGTCTGCACTCTGCCGCAGGCAGTAAAAAAGTCCTTGAGCTTCACGGAAGCGTCCACAGAAACTACTGTATGAAATGCGGAAAGTTTTATTCAGCTGAGTATATTTTAAATAGCACAGGCGTTCCGAAATGCACCTGCGGCGGAACAATAAAACCCGATGTAGTTCTCTATGAAGAACAGCTTGACGATAATACCGTTACACAGTCAATAAATGAAATATCCTCCTGCGATACCCTTATAATTGCAGGCACCTCCCTCACTGTCTACCCTGCGGCAGGAATGGTACGCTATTTTCAAGGAAAACATCTCGTTCTGATAAACCGAGATGAAACTCCGATGGACTCCTCCTGCGACCTCGTTATCCACGCCAAAATCGGCGAGACCCTTTCTTTTTAATTCGGGGTGCAAGGTAGTGCAAGGAGTGACTTTTCCCGCCCGAAGACCTCGCTTGTGTGGTCTTTTCCATAGCACTAAACCGTTCTTTTTAATTCGTGTCGCAAGGTACTTCAAGGAGTTACAACTCAGCCCGAAGGTCTCGCTTGCAGAGGCTTCTCCATAGCACTAAACCGTACAAAGTCCGTCTGGTTGTTCTTATTTTACGTTTGCGTTAAAATACAAAAATTCATGTAAACGTAAAGTGAAAACTACCAAACGGACTATTGTTGAATGAGCAATGAGGAATTGTTGACAACAACGAAACATTGTGTAGTTATAGCAAAACGGACTGCGGGATTAACGGGCTGTCGAGGTCGCCAGCCCCTACATTTAATGTTGCTGAGAACCACCAGACGGACAACGGATCTATCGGGG
>JAETQO010000058.1 GCA_021770655.1 Ruminococcus sp.
TTTCGTGCCTTGAAACAACAATGTTGAAAATCATTGGGCAAACAAAAAATTAACCGAACAATGTAGGCATTGTTCCCGACACAATTTTTTGAAACTTGAATCAACGTTGTTGAAAACCGCCAACCTAACTAAGTACGGCTTAATTTTTCAACAAAGCTGCTGAGAACAACCAAACGGACTATGTGCGGTTTAATGCTATGGAGAAGTTAATGCAAACGAGGTCTTCGGGCTGAGTCGTGAATCCTTGAAGTACCTTGCGACACGAATTAAAAAGAGCGGTTTAATGCTATGGAAAAGCCTATGCAAGCGAGGTCTTCGGGCGGAGTCGTAAATTCTTGAAGTACCTATCGACCCGAATTAAGAAAAGAGGGCTGAGTTGTAACTCCTTGAAGTACCTATCGACCCGAATTAAAAAAAAGGGCGCGAGTCCTGTGAGCAATTGAAAATTGAATGCACGTAAAATAAACACCCGGAGTTGGCGTACGGTCTGCGGCGTGCCGCCCCGTCAGTTGTTCCAAACCAGTTCTTACATCGGTCAAAGTTGCGTGGAGGTCTTGGGGAATTCGATGGGAAATTCTGTCCTGCCGCTCCTTTCCGCTCCGTAAGAACACCCAGCTTGACAACAGAATATTTCAATTTAGGTCGCAAGGCATTTCAGAAAGCAATAATATAGCCCGAAAGCGATTATGACAAACCGTTTTCGGGCTTATTTTATTTCTTATTCGTATAAATCAAAATTTTAATAATCTGTCTTTTTTGTTTTATTACATAAAATCATTACGAATGTAGCAAATAAAATTTGAATACAAGTAGAAACAAACATTCCTGCCCCCTCGTGAATAGATATTCCATAGCTTACGATCGCATTGCCGAAAGCGTGGAATAAAATACATGGTATTATACTTCTTCTCACTTTATGTATTGCTGCAAGCGAAAAAGCTGAGCCTGTCAATGAAACTGCAAACCAGAAATAACTTTCTGAATACTGATATGTACCTTTAATAAAACAAAGTGGAATATGCCACACGAGCCATATAGCAAGATTTATCAAAGTGGCAGCAAAAAAGCCAAAATTATTTTCCAATTTGGTTTGTAAGTATCCTCTCCACCCAATTTCTTCAAATCCACCGAATAACAACATTACAGGAGTAAAAGCAGCAACTTGCCACCAATCGCCGATAACTCTCGCATCGCCAAATATAAAAGGGATTCCAAATCGAATTACTATGAAAATACCAAGTAATAGAATTTCTAAAATTGGCTGTTTAAATGTAAATGAAGATTTAAGAAAACAGAGTATTCCTCTTTATATCGGAGTCACGTTGCATCAAAATATATACTGCGATTGCAGGAGCACATACCGCAATCAAATAAAAAACTATTCCAATATTGTATGTCGGATGTTCATATAATCCGGATATACTTAAAATTATATCCAATCCCCAAAATAAATAAGTTACAGCGAATGTAATTATCAAATATTTAAATGTTTTTTAGACATTTTCCCACCGTTCAAAAATAAAAAATCCAATAACAAGCTAAATTCCGATTTATCTTATTAGCAATTATAAACCACATAATTTAATTTGTCAATAAAAAAAATAAAAGCCACAGCACTTTCGAGTAAAACTTCTAAATGCTGTGGCTTAAACGTCTTTATGAGAGCCGTCCCGACTGTCTGCCGTTTTTGAATTAAATTCCGCACAAAGTTGCAGAAAACCACCAAACGAACAAAGTACGATTTAATGCTATGGGAAAGCTAATGCAAGCGAGGTCTTCGGTTTGAATTAAATTCCGCACAAAGTTGCAGAAAACCACCAAACGAACAAAGTACAGTTTAATGCTATGGGAAAGCTAATGCAAGCGAGGTCTTCGGGCTGAGTCGTTATTCCTTGAAGTACCTTGCACCCCGAATAAAAAAATTACATTTTGGCTCTGTCCTTGGCTCTCTGAGTGTTGCTGAGAACGCGCTTTCTTATTCTGATATTCTTAGGAGTTACTTCAAGAAGCTCGTCGTCCGCAAGGAATTCCAAAGAATCCTCAAGGCTGAGATTTCTCGGCGGAACGAGCCTGAGAGCGTCGTCCGAACCGCTGGCACGGGTGTTGGTAAGATGTTTTTTCTTGCATACGTTAACTACAAGATCCTCCTGTTTCGGAGAAGCGCCGACTATCATTCCCTCGTATACCGGAGTACCTGCTGTAATAAACAGCTCGCCTCTCTCCTGAGCGTTGTAAAGTCCGTAGGTAACAGCCTCGCCCGTTTCAAATGCGACCAGCGAGCCTGTCGCTCTCTTGGGAATCTCTCCCTTGTACGGTTCATATCCGTTGAATACCGAGCTCATGATTCCCTCACCCTTAGTGTCGGTAAGAAATTCGCTCTTGTATCCGAAAAGTCCTCTTGCAGGAATAAGAAATTCAAGTCTCATTCTGCTTCCCACCGGCGCCATTTCCTGAAGCTCGCCTTTTCTTGCTCCGATCTTTTCCATTACAGAACCTACGCAGTTTTCAGGAACGTCGATAACAAGTCTTTCAATCGGTTCGCAAAGCTTGCCCTCGATCTCCTTGAACAGAACATGAGGAGTTGAAACGCCAAGCTCGTAACCCTCTCTTCTCATGTTTTCGATAAGGATAGAAAGGTGCATCTCGCCTCGTCCTGCGACCTTGAAAGAATCTGTGCTGTCTGTTTCGGAAACTCTGAGAGATACGTCTTTCAGCAGTTCCTTGAAAAGTCTGTCTCTGAGATGACGGCTCGTTACGAACTTGCCTTCTCTTCCTGCAAAAGGAGAATTGTTTACAGAGAATGTCATTTCCACAGTAGGCTCGGAGATCTTGACAAATGGAACAGCCTCAAAATTGCCGAAATCGCAGATAGTATCTCCGATAGTGATATTCTCTATACCGCTGATACAAACAATATCGCCTGCTTTAGCACTTTGGCAAGGCACTCTGTTAAGTCCCTCTATCTGATACATTGTAACTATTTTTCCGCGGTATTCTTTCTTTGTCTGATGATAGTCGCCGATAGTAACGTCCTGATTTACTTTCATCTCTCCGCGTTCGATACGTCCTATAGCTATTCTTCCCACATACTCGTTATAGTCGATAGCCGAAACCAGATACTGCATAGTACCCTCGGTATCCACTTCGGGAGCGGGGATATAGTCAAGTATCTCGTCAAACAGAGGAATCATATCCTTGCCCTCTTCATCAGGCGAATGAGTTGCCGTACCGGCTCTTCCGGAGCAATAAAGGATAGGGCTGTCAAGCTGTTCATCTGTTGCGTCAAGATCCATGAGCAGTTCAAGAACCTCGTCGCCGACCTCGTTAAGTCTTGCGTCGGGTCTGTCGATCTTGTTTATTACGATGATTATTTTATGTCCCAGCTCCAGCGCTTTCTGGAGTACAAATCTTGTCTGCGGCATCGGACCTTCAGCGGCGTCGACCAGCAGTATAACGCCGTTTACCATTTTAAGTACACGCTCGACCTCGCCGCCGAAATCCGCATGACCCGGAGTATCGATAACGTTTATCTTAACGTCCTTGTATTTTATGGAAGTGTTTTTGGCAAGTATGGTGATACCTCTTTCACGCTCGATGTCGTTGGAGTCCATTACTCTTTCTTCAACCGTCTGATTTTCTCTGAACGTACCGCTTTGCTTGAGCATCTGGTCAACGAGGGTCGTCTTGCCGTGGTCTACGTGAGCGATGATCGCAACGTTTCTTAAATCTTCTCTTATCATTCTTATTCCTCCGTTACTTCACAAATTTATCCGTTTACTGTGACTATACATTTAACATAAATAATCGATATTTTTAATATCGCAAAATCTGAATATATTTTCCGTGATAATTGTGTTTAATTCTGAACAATTTCACAAAAAGCCCTAAAAAAGCAAAATAACCTTGCAACATTCAGTCGCAAGGCGAAGCTTCTCAAAAGAAGTATACGCATAAAACAGCGAATTATCACAAACCCCAAAAATTCGCCGCATTTAAGTATATCACAAAACAAAATAAATGTCAATACTAAAAATTTCATGAAAATCGGTATGATTTATGATTAAAATAACATATATTTGTGAACAACTAACTTCCCTGCACCTGAAAAATTTGACGTATCGGATTATCTATG
This sequence comes from Ruminococcus sp., assembly GCA_021770655.1. Taxonomy (GTDB): domain Bacteria; phylum Bacillota; class Clostridia; order Oscillospirales; family Ruminococcaceae; genus Hominimerdicola. Next base: position 4,133 of record JAETQO010000058.1, read on the forward strand.
ATATACTTTCGTATGGGTACTGTACATAACGGTAGGCGGTTTCTCCCGAAAGGGAGGTGATAACAATGGTTACATATTCGGATATGTTTTTATTCGCAACTGTGATAATCGGCGTTATTACTTTGTGTTACAACATATTCAAGAAGAAATAACACATAGTTTCTTATATCCATAGGCAAAAAAGAAACACCGCCCTACTCTTCCAAAGTAACGGTGTTTCTTAAACACTAAACAAGGGAGATAACCGCTTATCGCAGTACCCTTTTCTATTGTCATTATATCATAGCTATATGGATTTGTCAAGCGGTTTGATAGCCGATTTGTGCAGATGTCTGCACAAATCGGCTGATACATATAATATGATAGTTGTTAAGCTTTTTAGAGAATTTTTTAATTTCCGTGCACGGAAATCAATTTTTACATAAAGAGCTTGTTTCTGTATATCTTCCCCGCCGTACGGCGGGGAAGATATACAGATAATTATTGTAATTTAAACATAATATCGTCTTTTCCCGATCCGGCTTTTTTTATTCTCCGAAAGCAATACACTGTCATCTGAGGGCCTGCGGTCACAGCCACAATGTTGAAAAAGATTTCGGATAAACCCGGTCAACTGATAGTTTTTTAAAGGAGGATCACACATTGAACATTCAGCTTTCGGAACATTTTACATTAAAAAAATTAATGCGTTTTACTATGCCGTCTATAATAATGATGATCTTTACGTCTGTTTACGGTGTTGTCGACGGTTTTTTTGTTTCAAATATAGTTGGTAAAACGCCGTTTGCCGCAGTAAATTTCATAATGCCGTTTCTTATGATACTCGGAGCCGTGGGATTTATGTTTGGAACAGGCGGCAGTGCGCTTATTTCCAAAACAATGGGCGAGGGCAAACAGGAAAAGGCAAAACAGCTGTTTTCGCTTTTTGTTTATACGACAATTATATGCGGAATCATAATCGGCGCATTTGGTATCGTCTTTATCCGCAAGATAGCGTCTTTACTGGGGGCAAGCGGAGAAATGCTTGAAAACTGCGTTACTTACGGCAGAATAATACTTATAGCCCTGCCTTTTTATATGTTACAGTATGAATTTCAAAGCTATTTTTCCGCAGCGGAAAAGCCTCAGTTAGGGCTTGGCGTAACGATTGTTTCAGGTGTTGCCAATATGATACTGGACGCTTTATTTATGGCTGTATTCAAATGGGGACTTGTCGGCGCGGCGGCGGCTACTGCGATAAGCCAGATGATCGGCGGAACAATTCCTCTGATCTATTTCGGCAGACCGAATTCAAGCCTGCTGAAGCTTACCCGAACAAGCTTTGACGGCAGAGCTCTTCTTAAAGCCTGCACGAACGGTTCGTCGGAATTGATGTCAAATATCTCAATGTCTGTTGTTAGTATGCTTTATAACGTTCAGCTTATGAAATATGCCGGAGAAAACGGAGTAGCGGCATACGGCGTTCTGATGTATGTAAATATGATCTTTCTTGCCGCTTTTATAGGGTTATCAGTCGGTACTGCTCCGATCATCGGATATAACTACGGCGCGTCAAATCACTCGGAACTGAAAGGACTGCTAAAAAAGGGAGTTTTTGTTATCGGCGTTTTTGCGCTGTGTATGTTTGTTCTTGCAGAATTTCTGGCGGAGCCGCTTGCCAGAATCTTTGTAGGATATGACAGAGAACTGCTGAATTTGACAAAGCGTGGATTTACGATCTTTTCGTTTTCCTTTTTATTTGCCGGATTTTCCATTTTCGGTTCGTCATTCTTTACTGCTTTGAACAACGGTCTGATCTCAGCGCTGATCTCATTTCTGCGAACGCTGGTATTTCAGATCGCCGCTGTAATGATATTCCCCGTTTTTCTTGGCATTGACGGAATATGGCTCTCAATTGTTGCGGCGGAGATCATGTCTGTGATAATTACTGCAATATTTATAGTGAAACTGCGAAAAAAATATCATTATTTATGATTTATATTGTGTAGCTCAATTATTAAGGCAATACTGCACAGCTATTTTGTGCGGTATTGCCTTTATGTTTACGTCTGCTCAGCCGTCTATGGCTTTAAGCTCTTCGGCTGAGAAATCAAGATTTTCGATACAGCGGATATTTTCCAATATCTGTTCAGGTCTGCTTGCTCCGATAAGCACTGTGGTGACTGCCTTATTATGAAGTACCCACGAAAGCGACATCTGTGAAAGCTTTTGTCCTCTTGACGCTGCAATTTCGTTAAGGGAATTCAGCCTTGCGAGCATTTTTTCGTCCAGCTGATCTCCGATCCATGTAGCGCCCTTTCCCACACGTGAATCGGCGGGGACTCCATTCAGATAACGGTCGGTCAAAAAGCCCTGATAAAGCGGAGAGAACACGGCGAGTCCGAACTCCTCGTCTATGGCGAGCTTGTCCAGCGAGTCCTCTTCTATCCAGCGGTTAAGTATGGAATAAGAGGGCTGATTAAGCACAAAGGGCGTTTTCAGCTCACGGAATATCTCCAGCATTTTTGCAGTATCTTCCCTGTTGTAATTTGATATTCCGACATACAGCGCTTTTCCCTGTCTTACGGCGTTATCGAGAGCAAGGGCGGTTTCCTCCAGCGGAGTTTCCGGATCACGGACGTGATGATAGAAAATATCCACATAGTCAAGTCCCATTCTCTTCAGCGACTGATCCAGAGAGGCGGTAAGATATTTTCTTGAACCGTTTTTATCGCCGTAAGGTCCCTGCCACATATCATAGCCTGCCTTTGTGGAAATGCACATCTCGTCGCGGAATTCTCTCATTCCTCTGTCAAGTATCCTGCCGAAGTTTTCTTCTGCTGAGCCGTTGTATGGATTACCGTAATTATTGGCGAGATCAAAATGAACAACACCATTATTAAAGGCGGTATGCACCATTTTTTCCATATTGTCAAAGCTGCTCGTATAGCCGAAATTCTGCCAGAAACCCAGTGATACTGCCGGAAGTTTCAGTCCGCTTTTTCCGCAGCGGCGATATATCATCTTATCATATCTTTTATCGTTTGGGGTAAACATTAATAATCAGCTCCTTATACATATCAAAATAAAAAAATTTGTAATTATTATTATACTATATTGCATTTTAATTGTCAATATGCTATACTTATTTTAGACTATCAAGCTATAATTATGTGAGTTCTGCACAAAAAAGGAAATTATGAAAGGCGGCTGTTTATGTTTTACAAAAAAACGTTATCTATAATATGCGCGGCGGCTGTTGCATCAACTGTTCTGTCGGGCTGCGGGAAGAAATCAGGAAGTTCGCAAAGCTCCGGCACAGAAAGCGGTACTGCGGAAACGACTGCGGCGACCACCACCACGACTACTGCGCCTGTTGTTACTCTGCCCACTACCACCAAGCAGGTAGTCAATCCCTCACCTGCAACCTACGAAAGCCTTGGGGCGGACAAGGAGGAACGTGAGCAGTTCAAGGAGAAAATACAATCGGAAAGCAAGATACCCGTTATCAGCGTAACCACGGCGAAAGATGAGGAGATCGTTTCGCTTGACAGTTACGTATCCTGTGTTGTGGATGTTTTCAACTGTGAAGAATCCATGGAGATAAACGAGGCGTCGGCGGGGATAAGAGTGCGTGGAAATTCCAGCGCATATTACGGCGATGTAAATCAGATACTGAAAAATCAGGTACCCTACCGCATACGCTTTGACGAAAAGACAAATATGCTGGGTCTGAACGACGGCGCTGAATGCAGGAGCTGGGTACTGCTCAAATCCGACTGGGATCTTATCCGCAACGATATTGCTTTCCGTTTCGGACGGGCGATAATGGGCGATGACAATTTCTGTTCCGACGGACAGCTTGTACACGTTTATGTGAACGGTGAATTCAAGGGTATTTATCAGCTTTGCGAGCAATGCCAGATAGACGAGAACAGGGTAAACATTTCCGAGCCTGAGGAGGGCTGCACGGGAACGGACATAGGCTACTACCTTGAGCTGGACAACTACGCTGAGAGCGATGTGACAAATCACTACATATCCATGGACTATGAGGCCGCTGAGGTCACGGACATAAACGGAGAAACGAGGAAGTTTGTTCCTGCTGAATATTCCATAAAAAACGATCTGTATTCTCAGAACCAGATAGATTTTATTGACAAGTATATGAACAATCTTTTCAAGATAATATATGAGGCCTGCGAAAACGGGGTTTACTATAAATTTGACGGGAATTACGATCTGGTCGAATCGGACGCCGTATCTGCCGAGGAGGCTGTAGAGGCAGTAATGGACATCGATTCGGTACGGGATATGTACATTCTGTATGAAATAGTACACGATTACGACTGCGGCGAGGGAAGCTTTTTTATGTGCGTTGATTTTTCAGAGAACAGCACTTGTCCGAAGCTGAAATTTACATCTCCATGGGATTTCAACTGGGCATACAACGACAGCACGGAGGTTTACCATGCGGCGGCATTCACGGCGCAGAGTTTTGTAAATCAATACGGTGACCGTTCAAATCCGTGGTTCATTGTTCTGATGAAGCAGGACTGGTTTCAGAACAGAGTCAAGGAAAAGTGGACTGAAATGAACGAGGATAAGCTTATGCAGGGCTGCATAGAAGAAGAGAAAGAATATATTAAAACCTACAAAGATGATCTCAACAAGTCGGACGAATGGGCGACGGACTGCGCATACGATCTTTTTGACTGGATCGAAAACCGCATATACTGGCTGAACAGCCAATGGATTTTATAATTCAGGGTGGTAGGCAGTTCAAGGAGTAATGACTCAGCCCGCTTACGGGGGCTCAATAGCACTGAACCGCACAAGGTCCATCCGGTTGTTTTCCTTTTTATTCGTGGTGCAAGGCAGGGAGCTGTGGGACGGCTGTACAAAAAAAAATCCCTCGAATTATCGCAGGACTTATTTGCAATAATTCGAGGGTTTTAACTTTGCTTACTTGCTTTATTTATCAAAGCTGGGGTTAAAGGCGTAGAAGTTTTTGCTGTCAAGCATATCCTGGATCATACGAAGTCCTTCTCCAAACCTTTGATAGTGAACTATTTCTCTTGCGCGGAGAAATTTTATAGGATCGCGTACTTCAGGGTCGTCTACCAAGCGGAGAATATTATCATAGGTCAATCGTGCCTTCTGCTCAGCGGCAAGATCTTCGTGCATATCTGCAATTGCATCTCCGGTAGACTGGAACGTTTCGGCAGTGAACGGGACGCCGGACGCGGCTATCGGGTATACTCCCGTAGTATGGTCGGCAAAATAGGTATCAAATCCGCTTTCTTTGATCTCTTTCATAGAAAGATTTCTTGTAAGCTGATATACTATTGTACCTACCATTTCCATATGTGCCAATTCTTCGGTACCTACGTCATTGAGTATTGCCTGAACTTCACGGCAAGGTGCGGTATAACGCTGATTGAGGTATCTCATTGACGCGCCCAATTCACCGTCCGGTCCGCCAAGCTGAAAAAAGTTATATAAAAGCAAAAGGAAGCAACATTATTTTTGCTTCCTTTTGTCCTTAATATTATTACGTTCACTCTTAGGCTTTTTATGGACAATTCCTACAATGAAAAAAGCCGATAATACAACTAGTGAAATTACAGATGAAAAAATCAACTGGTGCAAATTAATATTATATGGGTCGCTTTTTGAAGAAAACAACTTCAAAAAGAAAATAAAAATTAATCCAGTTATGATAACTGCATTCCCCCAATAGATGTATGGCAAAGTATGTTTAACTCTGCAAATCCCCCTGAAATGAGCACGATATTGACAATTATAACAGTCATTCCTAGACACCTCAAGAATTATGTTCTGACTCGACATAGCATCAGAAGGGTCATGACTTGGTAATTTATAACATCGGCACGTCATAGGTTTTTCAATTATTCGACTAATTAAAAAAAACAGCAAAATTACTACATTGTACATTATTCCACCAAAAGATAGCATTGTAAAATATAATCTATACATAGATGATTTTTGCATGCTCTCAATAGCATTTTCCAAAATAGTAAAACCGCCAAAAAAGACCATTACAACACCAACAAAAATGCCCAAAATTTCGATTGTTATTTAAAACATCAAAAATATTTCTCCAAAATTTTTCAAAATCAACTCGTAAAGAAGTCGCTGAGTTTACCATGTTTTTCTAATTCCTCTTGCAATTTATTTTTTAAATATAAAACAATCTTTTCTTGTTTTTGATCATTGCTGGTACAAATATCAACACCAATAACTTTAATAAAGTTATTATACATTTCACATGTTACGTTTGGATTTGGTTGCTCTGACGTAGCCAGTTCTCTTGCTTTTTCCCACAACTCTGTACGTTTAGACATCAACGTGAGATTATCACCGCTATATGCTCCGAGTTTTTTAAAAACATAATCTATACATTCTTTTTGTTGACAATTTAATGCATTATCATTATATGCATATGCAGTATTTAAAGAAACATCAGATTTAGATATATCCGATTCTTCGATATCTTGGTCACTATTATATGAGTTTAATATTAAATCATAAATTCCAGTAGATAGACGATTTATTGACAAACCTGAAGGACTTGCTGTAACAATATCTTCTTCAAGCATACGTTCATTATAAATAGCATAATAAACAAGATCTGAATATATTGTTATCTTTTGCAATTTTCTTTTGTCACACTGAAAAACTGTACGCTTATATTTGAGTATCAAATAATTACCAATATCTTCAGGCCTAATCATAGTCTACACAACCTTTCCGTACTATTACAACTTTGGTAAAGCAACAAGTGCCAAAATTCACTAATACACTATAATTATTATGAGCATACCTTGTACATTATAACCAATCCACAAAAAAATAAAGCATTTATATTATATATTATTTTTCCCTTGTTGTCAATAACAAAATGATTAGATTTCACAATTGTATACAAAAAACCAGCCGCCCCGGAACACTCCGAGACGGCTGAAATTATGCTATCAAACTTTCTTAGTAAACCCCGTCAAGCAAATCCACCCTGCGCCGCTTTTAAGCTTGCCCCACTTCTGA
>JAETQO010000059.1 GCA_021770655.1 Ruminococcus sp.
AACGGACTATGTGTGATTTAGTTTTTCAACAAAGTTGCTGAAAACAACCAAACGAACTATGTGTGGTTTAGTGCTATGGAAAAGACCACACAAGCGAGGTCTTCGGGCTGAGTCGTTGTTCCTTGAAGTACCTATCGACCCGAATTTAAAAAAAGGGTGCGAACCCTGTGAATAATTGAGAATTGAATGCACGTAAAATAAACACCCTGAGTTGGCGTACGGTCTGCGGCGTGCCGCCCCGTCAGTTGTTCCGAATCCGTTTTTTCCCCGTCAAGCGACGTAAGGTCTTGGAGAATGCGATGGGACATTCCGTCCGACCGTCACTTTTCGTTCTCGAAAAAACACCCAGCTTGACAATTGAATATTATTGTGAATGAATAGTGAGGAATGATTGACAAAGGCAGTTACAACAAAGTTGCAGAAGAACAACCAAACGGACTTTGTACGGTTTAGTGCTATTGAGAAAATCATGCAAGCGAGGTCTTCGGGCGGAGTAGTTACTCCTTGAAGTGCCTATCGACCCGAACTAAAAAGAACGGTTTAGTGCTATGGAGAAGCCTCTGCAAGCGAGGTCTTCGGGCGGGAAAAGTTACTCCTTGAAGTACCTATCGACCCGAATTAAAAAGAAAGTATTGACATAAGGAGGGTTATGGTATATAATAATGCTGTGTGTAGTGATTACTCGGGAGTGAGTAATATAATAAGAAAGAAACAAACAAAAACCGATTAGGAGGAAACTTATGAACAAATTCTTTTGTTCCGCTCTGGCTGCCGCTGCGGCGGGCGCAATGCTTACAGGCTGTGCAATGCCATGGGATGAGAACGACGAGGAAGATTCCGCCCTTGACGGCTATTCCTATACGGCAGACTCGAATTCAGAACAAAAACAGACATATTCTTGGATAATCGAGCCGACAGTCAATGCGGACAACATTATATCCTTCGACGGAAGTCAAGTAGACCCCGATAACGAACAGAACGCCGCCTATACAAATTATTCCGTTATCAGACAGGACGGAAAATACGGCATTATAGACTACAGCGGAAATATTATCGTGCCTGCGGAATATGACGATTATTATACCTGTTGGTGCGGCGAGGTAACTCTCGTAAACGTCATAAACGAGAAGAACGGCGAATATGAGTATTGCAGTATCGACAGTTCCAATCAGGTGGTAAATTATGCCGCCGATCATCATGACGGCTCGCCACAGTATTTCTGGAACGAAGAGGAAAATCAGATATACGTTAAGGACAAGGACGAGGATTACGGCAGTGAGTACACAGGTAAAAAGGCTGTCGTAGTCGGAGAGGCGGACATTGAAAAGGCTGAGGACGGCTCTTATAAGATAACGCCTAAGGAAGGCTCGCTTTACGGCCTTGCGAAAAAAGATAAGCTTATACTTGATCTGCAGTATCAGGATTTTTACGCTCCCGCATATAAGGGGGCAGGACTTACCAGTATTGCTTTTATGAACGGCGACGGCAAGTGGGGCTATGTCGGCTCGGACGGTAAAACGGTCATCGACTTTAAGTGCGACGGCGATATGAGCACCTATTGCGGAAGAATAATCGACGATGAAATGGCTATGCACCCTTTCCTTTTTACGGGGGATTACATTCCCGTTTCCGTTAATTCGTCTTACGGATACTATAATATAGACGGCGAGTGCGTTGTTAAGCCCGGCGAGTTTGAGCAGGCAAGACCTGTTCATAACGGCAGAGCATGGGTAAGACAGGGCGGCAAGTGGGGAGTTATTCAGCTTGGCGATATACCTGAGGCGGAAGAGGACGAGTCCTCGGAGGAGGAGACCAGCACGACTACCACGACATCACCGACAAGCACCACTACCACGACTACCACGACTACTACCACGACGTCGCAGTCATCGACGTTAGCGTCCGAGACCACGCTGTCACAGACTCAGGATACACAGCCTGTATCTTCTTCGGAAACGCCGCCTGCCTCCGAGACTGAGCCGTCGGAAACACTGCCGCCTGATACTGAGCCTCCGGAAACTGTAACTCCTGATCCGGGGAATCCGCCGGCAGAGGGAAATCAGTAGGTACGATAGATTTTAATTAAGGTAACACCTCACAACTACCGCCTAACGGCTTTGTGCGGTGTTGTCTTAAATAATTATTCAAGAAAAGATCGGCAAGACGTATCTTTGCCGATTTTTTTTGTGTTGTTTATATTCAGTTTATAAAAGGCGTTTATAATTATCAGTATCATAACGATCCGGGTCTAAAGAGCCGAGATCGCATATTCATAAAAAGGAGAGAAAAATGCTTAGCTTAAAAGACATAAAAAAGGACTACATTACAGGCGATTCGACTGTTTCAGCCCTTAAAGGCGTGAATATCGAGTTCCGTGAAAGCGAGTTCGTTTCTATTTTAGGTCCTTCCGGCTGCGGAAAAACTACACTGCTTAATATTATCGGCGGTCTTGACAGATACACCAGCGGCGACCTGAATATCAACGGCAAGTCTACCAAGGATTTTAAGGACAGCGATTGGGATTCCTACAGAAACCATTCTATCGGTTTCGTGTTCCAGAGCTATAATCTTATCCCCCATCAGACGGTGCTTTCAAACGTTGAGCTTGCGCTTACCCTTTCGGGCGTTTCAAAATCGGAAAGAAAAGAGAGGGCAGTCAAGGCTCTCGAACAGGTGGGACTGGGCGATCAGCTCCACAAAAAGCCGAACCAGATGTCCGGCGGACAGATGCAGAGAGTTGCTATTGCAAGAGCGCTTGTAAACAATCCCGATATACTTCTTGCCGATGAGCCGACAGGTGCGCTGGATACCGAAACAAGCGTGCAGATAATGGAACTGCTGAAAAGCATCTCCAAGGATAAGCTCATTATAATGGTCACACATAACCCCGACCTTGCGGTGAAGTATTCGTCAAGAATAATAAAGCTTCTTGACGGTAAGGTCATCGACGATTCCGCTCCGCTTGACAAGAATGTCGTCGAGCCTATCAAAAAGCCTGAAAAGGAGCTTACTAAGGCGGAGATAAAAAAGGCGAAAAAGGATAAGAAAAAGCTTAAGACCTCTATGAGCTTTTTTACCGCTCTTTCCCTGAGTATGAATAACCTGCTTACAAAAAAGGCGAGAACACTGCTTACGTCCTTTGCAGGTTCGATAGGAATTATCGGTATTGCGCTTATCCTTTCGATCTCCAACGGCGTTCAGCTTTACATAAATCAGGTTCAGTCCGATACCTTGTCCAGCTATCCTTTGCAGATAACCGAGACTACCGCAAGCATAGGCGAGATAATGAACACTATGGCGGAAAACCGCGAAAAGTCCTCTGAACACGGCAAGGACAAGGTTTATTCGCAGAACGCAATGGGCGAAATGATAAACACCCTTATGGAGGAAACAAAGGTAAACAACCTTTCAAAGTTCAAGGAATATCTTGACGGGAACGATAAAATGCAGGAGCTTACTTCGGATATTCAGTACGGCTATGCTACCACTCTTAACGTGTTCAGAGCCGATACGGAAAACGGAGTTTTGCAGGTAAACCCTTCCACATTGCTTAATGATATGGGATATATGTCCGATACGCAGTCGGAGGCTATGACCTCTATGGGCGGCGGTATGATGGGAATGGGTACGGACGTATGGAGCGAGATGATAGACAATGAGGAGCTTATCTCGGCGCAGTATGACGTTATTGCAGGAAAGCTCCCCGAAAAGTATGACGAAGTAGTGCTTGTTGTTGACAAGAACAATGAGATAAACGACTATGTGCTTTATTCTCTGGGACTTTTAGACCCGAGCGAGCTTAACGGAATAGTTCGCAGAGCAATTGCAGGAGAGGATATTTCCATTGACGATGAACAGCATACCTACACCTATGACGAACTTCTCGACCTTAAATTCAAGGTAGTCCCGACTCCTGAGTTCTATCAGAAAAAGGACGGCGTATGGAACGATATGACCGATGATGAGGATTACATGAAAAAGGTTATCGGCAACGGCACCGAGGTAAGCGTTGTAGGTATCCTCAGACCGTCGGAGGACGCGTCTTCTTCCTCCATTGCAGGTGCGGTAGGCTATCGCCACGACCTTATGACGCATCTCATAGGCGAGGTGGAAAACAGCGAGGCTGTTAAGGAACAGCTTGCAAATCCCGATATAGATATTTTCACTGGTCTTAAATTCAAGACCGATGATGAGGACGCCGATGCGGACGATCTTTCTTCAGAAGTATCTTCGGAGAGCGTTCCGGATACGGATTCAAAGGCTGAAGAAAGCGAAAAGAGCGAAGAGGGCAAAGCCGAGGATATGTCGGCAATGACCGATTCGATGACCGAGGAGCAGTATAAGGCGCTTAAGGCGCAGGGCGGCTCTTCGGGAGAGATTCCCGAGGGCATGACCGAGGAACAGTATAAGGCTCTTATGGAGCAGAGCGGTGCGGCGAATACAGACGAGCTTGCCGGAATGGGAATGGACGCTATGGAGTCGCTGGATATGTCGGCGATACAGAGCGGAGATCTGTCGTCTCTTACCGAAACTCAGCGTAAGTACATTGCCTCTCTGTCCGACGAGCAGATGGAGCTTATGCAGCAGATGATGCAGGAGCAGTCGGACGCGGCGGCTTCGGAGCTTGCAAACAGCGGAAAGTATTCCAAGTCGGATTATGACAGCAACCTTAAAACTCTGGGTTACGTTCTTGAAGAAAATCCTAACAGCATAAACATTTATCCTGTGGACTTCGCTTCCAAAGAAAAGATAACCGATCTTATAGACGAGTACAACGACAGCGTGGACGACGCGGACAAAATAGAGTACACCGATTACGTCGGACTTATGATGTCCTCTATAACCTCGATAATCGATGCTATAAGCTATGTCTTAATTGCGTTTGTCGCTATCTCGCTGGTGGTTTCTTCCATAATGATAGGCATTATCACATACATATCCGTATTGGAGAGAACAAAGGAGATAGGAATACTCAGAAGTATCGGAGCTTCCAAGAGGGATATTTCAAGAGTGTTCAACGCCGAGACTGTGATAGTCGGATTTGTGGCGGGCGCTTTGGGTATAATAATATCGTACCTGCTGACCATTCCGATAAACGCTGTCATCGCACATCTTACGGACGTTCCGATCCGTGCGCAGATACCTGTTGCCGCGGCGGTGATACTTATAGTTATAAGCATATGTTTGACGCTTATTGCAGGGCTTTTCCCGTCGAGGGTAGCGGCGAAGAAGGATCCGGTCATTGCGCTGAGAACAGAATAATTACAGTTTTCCAAGGAGGAATCGATTATGAAAAAGCTTTCATCTGAGACTATAGACAACATACACGGCGTAATAAGCTGTGTTATTACAGGGCTTTGTCTGATTGCGCTTATAATGATGGGACAGTGCTGATATGCCAATTCCATAACAAATTCCTATATATTGCTGTGACTGTCTTGTCGGACAGAGCGGCGCAGAGAGTCCGCAGTACCTTTCGGTTCTGCGGACTTTTTGTTTTTGTTCGTAATTTCCGCATTTTTCGCGGTTGACAAAGCAAAGGATAAGTGTTATAATAAGTAATCCCGGGAGGTGAAGCGGAGTGGCTATTGATAAAAAGGGAACTAAACAGATCGCCGACAACAGAAAGGCAAGGCATGATTATTTTGTGCTGGAGCAGATAGAATGCGGGATTGAGCTGGTTGGTACGGAGGTCAAATCCATACGGGGCGGCGGTGTTAACCTGAAAGACAGCTGGTGCGCTATTGAGGACGGGCAGATGTGGGTAAAGGGTATGCACATTTCGCCTTACGAGCAGGGAAATATTTTCAACCGCGACCCGAGGCGTGAGAGGCGGCTTTTGCTTCACAAGAGGGAGATAATGAGACTGCTCGGCAAGGTACAGCAGGAGGGGCTTACGCTTATTCCGCTGGCTTTATATTTCAAGGGAAGCAGGGTAAAGCTTGCTTTGGGGCTTTGCAAAGGCAAAAAGCTTCATGACAAGAGAGACGACATGGCGAAAAAGGCGGCTCAGAGAGATATTGAGCGGGCTTTGAAGGAACGGGAAAGATGATCGGCGGCAAACAGTTTACATGGGGGTGTAAAGGTTTCGACGGGGATTTTGAAGCACGATAAGCGAGTAGAGGAGCGCACTCTCTTAAAACGGCGTACGTTTTAAAATTAGACGACAACGATAATTTTGAATTAGCTGCTGCTTAAGCCAGCGCTCGTCTTGCCTTAGAGTACCACGGCTTTGGTAAAGGCGTCGAACAGTGGTGAACGTTTCATTGCAACGGCTGTAGCTTTGAAATGTATTACGGTCTACCAAACGCAGAGGCGTGTCTGTTTGCCTTTGCGCAAGGGAACGGGAGCGATCCGGAATAACAGAATACACTCGTAGAAGTTCGTGGGGATAGGTTTTCGGACAGGGGTTCGACTCCCCTCACCTCCACCAGTCGCCGCGGCGACTTCGCATTATCCGTTCTGTTTTTATCGGGGCGGATTTTTTGCGCCGCTGAGAAGGTTTTGTCTTAACCCAACAATCAGTTGATTCCCTTGAAGAACGACAGCACGATCCGGACAATTTTGATCTTTTAGGATAAAAACAATAAAACCGGCAGACTTTTTTCTGTCGGTTTTATTGTTTTACAGCCTGTCGAAAAAGTCTTTTTATAACTGCCAAGGAGGTAAAAAGAGCGGGGTCAAGCGACGCGATTGCCGCTTGCGAGGAAAAGTCTTGCTCGACAAGCTTGCAAGACTTAAGG
>JAETQO010000007.1 GCA_021770655.1 Ruminococcus sp.
TTCTGTAGTTGACCGTTTCACTCAACTACATTATATCATATATACATTTTTAGCGAAAGCGCCTTTTTCATAACCACATTGGTGCCTTTCGCAGAAAGGCGGATTATAATTATGAATATTAAAGAAGCAAAACAACAGATTTTAAACGCTATCCAGGCTTACCTGATAAAGGACGAGTTCGGTGATTACCGTATCAGTATCGAACATCAGAGACCTGTGTTCCTGCTGGGTGCACCGGGTATCGGTAAAACTGCTATTATGGAGCAGATCGCTCAGGAAACGGGCGTAAGCCTTGTTACATATTCGATGTCGCATCACACCAGAGAATCTGCTCTGGGTCTGCCGGTCATCGTTCACAGAAATTATACCGGCGCAGACGTTCAGATCTCGGAATACACCATGAGTGAGATCGTGGCTACCCTTTACGACACTATCGAGGCAACGGGTATAAAAGAGGGAATACTCTTCCTTGATGAGATCAACTGCGTTTCCGAATCGCTTGCGCCTGCAATGCTCCAGTTTTTGCAGTATAAGGTTTTCGGACTTCATCAGGTGCCGGCAGGTTGGGTAGTGGTTACGGCAGGTAACCCGCCGGAGTTCAACAAATCGGTTTCCGAATTTGATATAGTAACTCTTGACCGTGTAAAGAGGGTAGAGTGCGAGCCTGATTTCGGCGTTTGGAAAGAGTATGCTTATTATGCGGGCGTTCACCCAGCGATCATTTCCTATCTTGAACTTCATACCGATCACTATTATATGGTAGACGCCAGCGACAAGAATAATTATCGTTTTGTTACTGCCAGAGGCTGGGAAGACCTGTCCGAGATGATGCAGCTTTATGAGGAGAGCGGAATCCTTGTGGATCATTCTCTTGTGGCTCAATATGTACAGAATCCTGAGTTTTCAAAGTGCTTTGCCGAGTATTATGACAGATTTAACTATTACCGTGAGAAATACGACATTGATACGATACTTGAGGGCGGCATAACTCAGCAGAACATTGCCGACGCTCAGACCGCCGGAACAGAAGAGGCTATTTCGCTTCTGAACCTGCTCATGGACGGTATCACCTTTACAATGAGAAGCTGTATTCAGATGGAGAAGATGATAAGGCTTATACACCCAAGAATGGAAGATATTCTTATAAAGATAAACAACGGTCTTTCATGCAGACAGACCATAAGCGAACATATTATGGACTGTCAAAAGAGTCTGGATAAGGCTGTAAGAGCGAGAAATATTTCTCCGTCCAACAAGAAGATACAGCATTGGATACTGCATAACCTTGACGCTTACATCGATAAGTGCACAAACGAGGGAAGAGATAACAAGAACCGCTGTACGGTAATTCTTCAGAACGCATTCAATAATCTGCTCCACGGTGCAAAGAATGTTACCGAGCAGGCTATGACTGGACTTAAATACGCTCTTGGTTTTATCGAGGCGGCATACGGTGCAGACAGTGAGGTAATGAAGAAGTTTATCGCTGAGCTGAAAGTCAACTGTCATACCACAAGCTTTATAAAGAAATACGGTTCCGAAGAGTATTACAGACTTGCAGGCGAGCCGGTTCAACAGCCGACCCATAATAACCTGTACGAACTTAATCTCACAGACTGTCTCAACGAACTGGAATAGTTTTTTAACTCGGGTCGATAGGTACTTCAAGGATTTACGACTCAGCCCGAAGACCTCGCTTGTGTGGTCTTTTCCATAGCATTAAACCGTACATAGTCCGTTTGGTGGTTTTTAATTCGGGTCGATAGGTACTTCAAGGATTTACGACTCCGCCCGAAGACCTCGCTTGCAGAGGCTTTTCCATAGCATTAAACCGTACATAGTCCGTTTGGTGCGTTTAACAAAATTATATTGATATGTGTTTAAATTAATGGAACAGACGAAGTATATTTTCGTCTGTTCCATTTTTAATATTGATTTGGTGGAATGAGGAATTGTTGGCAAAGACGGAACGGTGTTGAGAATAACATTATGAACTACAGGGAAGGCTGTCGAGCACGCCAGCCCCTACAATTCATTTGAGCCTTGAAACAACATAGTGGAATAACAACCAAACGGACTATGTACGGTTTAATGCTATGGAAAAGCCTCTGCAAGCGAGGTCTTCGGGCGGAGTAGTTACTTCCGGAAGTACCTATCGACCCGAATTAAAAGAGAAGAGTCGAGACCGGAGCGGTTGTAGCGGTTGAGGTTGTAAAGACAGGACTCGTCGCCCTTTACTATGTAGTTCACCTTTTCCTCTACGCCGAGACTTGCTTCAAAGCCCATGTTTTTTACAAGCCGCCTTGCGCTTTCGCAGTGTATTCCGAACGGGTAGGTATAGACGTTCGGCTTGAAACCGCAGTATTCGTTGCAAAGATTCTGAACCTTTGTGGTATCATTGAGAAATATACGGCGGTAGTCCTCATAGGTCTCTCCGTCAAGCTGGCTCACGCCGCGTCTGCCGTCAAGGTTGTGCATATCATAGGAGTGATTGCATATCTCTACCAGTCCGCTGTCCCGAAGTTCGCTTATGTCCTGCCAGTCGAGATAGGAGTATGCAGGGTTCGGCTCTGCCTCTTCGCAGGCGGCGTCGGTGTACGAGCCTACGATTGAAACAGTTGCTTTGAAGTTGTATTTTTTCAACAGAGGCAGAAGGTAGGTCTTGTAGTTGTATGTGCCGTCGTCAAAGGTTAGGATTACGGGCTTTTTGGGCAGTTCTCCGCCGTATTTAACATATCTGATAAGATCGTTTATGAATACCGGAGTGTATCCGTTGTTTTTCAGGTATATTATATCCTTTTCAAGCTCAATGGGCGTGATGACGTATTCTCCTGTGCGGCTTTCGTCCTTTATTATGCTGTGGTACATTATTATCGGTACGCATTTGCCTTGCTTTTCGGAGCTTTCCTCCGCTACGGCACGAAGTGACATTGCCGCCGTTACAATAGCGATCACCGCCGCTAATATGCACAGCAAGGTTTTCTTTCTGAGTTTCAGACTTATAAACATAACTTTTCCCCCGTATTTGTTTTTAGACGATACCGTATGATCATTGTCGGTATCGCTTGATACGCTTCCTTTGTATAATTCTATGCCGGTTTTGGCGAATAATTACTGACATTTCCGCATTAAAACAGCGTTAAAGATTGCGCGGCGTGCCGCAAAACAATGGTCTTACTCTTAAATATTTCACAGCAAAATCCAAAAAAAACTGCCTGCGGTACTTGAAATATTTGTGCAAATATGATATACTTATATTCAGGTAATACCATGTCATGACGTGAAGACGTGGATTGAAACAGAACTTGCTATGATTTTTATCTGCCGTTATTTATTAAGACTGGGGGAATTATATAAATGAAAACTTTACGTTCAAAGCTTCTCATCGCTATGCTTTCCGTGGCGGCGGCTATCACCTTGCTTTTGAGCGCGGTCTCGGTGTACTTTATAGATACATCTGCAAAGGATACCTTGAAAAATACTGTGGAACCGCTGACGGTTCAGGCTACGAAGAATTTTGACGCCGTTATTACTTCTTACACCAATAACCTGGTCATTACGGTCCGGTCGGACTCTTTCAAGAACGCCGCTTCCGAAGAAAAGAAGCTTGATATTCTGAAACAGAATTTTTCCGATAATTCAAATACATACTTTACCTTCACTATTTTCGACAGTGACGGTATCGTTCTTGTTAGCGATGATATGAATATAGCCGGTTCTATAGAGAAAAAACATATTCAGGCCGCCGCTCAGAGAACTGCGGCATACCTTACGGAGTTTTATAATTTCAACGGTAAGAGATATTTTACCATTCTTGTTTCAGGAGATACTGTCGGCGGTAAGAAAAACGTGGGCGCTATAACGATCGAGGCGTCTATGCTCAACAGCCTGCTCAACGAATATGCTTTTGGTAAGAGCGGTTATGTTTATCTGGTCGGCTCAGACGGAGATATTCTGCTCCACAAGGACATGGATAAGGCTCTTAAGGGAGCGAACGCTATCGAGCTTGGCAAGAACGATTCTGAGTATAAGGACGTTTCTGAGGCTGTAAAGGAAATGCTGAAAAGCGACAGCGGCACTACGGAATATGAGCTGAACGGAAATAATTACATAGTAGGTTATTTTTCTTCCGATTATTTTGACGGCACTGTCGTAATGGTAACGAACATTGACGACTTTACCACTGCAAGCGCCAGCGCGCTGAAAAACATCATAATTCTGGGTGTTGTCGTAATGGGAATTACGGTTATCGTTTCTCTGCTTTTTGCAAAGAGGATAACAAAGCCTATTATTTCAACTACCCACCGCCTGAGGGCTCTGGCTCAGGGCAATTTGACAGATCCTGTGGACGTTTGGTACTCCAAGGACGAGTTGGGCGTGCTTTCAAACTCCCTTGAGGAAACTATCGTTTCCCTCCGACAGTATATCAATCTTATCACTGTTGCGCTTACACAGATCTCCGAGGGCAACCTTTGTCACAGAATGGAAGGCACTTTCAAGGGCGACTTCTATAAGATAAAGAGTACATTCAATGAGATTCTTGATTCCCTGTCCGATACCTTTGCCTCTATAAATCTTTCTGCCGAGCAGGTAAACTCCGGAGCGATTCAGGTATCCAATTCGGCGCAGGCGGTTTCGCAGGGTTCAACTCAGCAGGCATCAGCGATCGAAGAACTTTCAGCAACTCTGGGCGATGTTTCAAAGCAGATAACCCAGAACTCCGCAGACGCTAAGAACGCTTACAATATCGTTTCGCAGAACACCGAGGCTGTTGATAACTGTAATACCGATATGAGCAAAATGCTCAATGCAATGAACGCTATACACACAGCCTCAGACGAAATTTCCAAGATCATCAAGGTAATTGACGAGATCTCGTTCCAGACCAACATACTTGCTCTTAACGCGGCTGTAGAGGCGGCGAGAGAGGGCTCAAAGGGATTCGGCGTAGTTGCGGATGAAGTAAGACGTCTTGCTTCACGTTCGGCAGAGGCGGCAAAGCAGACTGCTTCGCTTATTGAAAATCAGGCGGCGGCTGTTGCAAAGGGTTCACAGATCGCAGAAGAAACGGCTACGTCACTTAACGAGATCGTTGACAAGTCCAATACTATCAGAGGTCTTGTCAAGAATATTTCGGACGCCTCCGAGGCTCAGGCTGAGGCTATCGTTCAGGTAAACACGGGAGTAGACCAGATCTCCGCAGTCGTTTCGGCAAATACTTCGACAGCGGTTGGTTCGGCTTCTGCAAGCGAGGAGCTTTCAAGCCAGTCGCTCATACTCAAGAACATGATCGCAAGATTCAAGCTTGGCGATTCCGGAGAGAGAAAGGACAGCAAGGTTTCAAGATATTCATACATTGACGATGAGCCGGAGGACGATGTTCCTGCCGTTGCCGATTTCGACGAGACTGAGAAGTCTGAGGAGAATATTCTTGACGATCAGCAGGAATTTACAAGTTTCAGCGAAGACGATAAGTATTAGGTGAAATGAGGAATGAGGAGTGAGGAATGAGGAATTGTTGACAAATGCGGAATATTGTGCAGGAATAACAATACGGACTACGGGTTTAACGGGACGACGAGGACGCCGTCCCCTACAAAGCGGTTACAGCCAAGTTGCAGAAGAACAACCAGACGGACAAAGTACGGTTTAATGCTATGTTCGGTTTACGACCAACCAAGTCTTCGGGCTGAGTCGTACCCTTACGAAGTACCTTGCACCCCGAATTAAAAAGAAAGGATTGATTATGATGAAGAGAAGGATTGGAATTCTTACCAGCGGAGGAGATTGTCCGGGACTTAACGCTACTATCAGAGGCGTTGCAAAGGCTTGCTATGAAAAATTCGGCGACGATGTTCAGATCGTCGGAATTGAGGACGGGTATTTCGGCCTTATAAACAACCAGTGCAAGGAAATGACGCAGTCTGATTTTTCGGGCATTCTTACAACAGGCGGAACTATCTTCGGAACTAAGAGAACTCCTTTCAAGAAAATGCAGGTCATTGAGGAGGATAACGTTGATAAGGTCAAGGCTATGAAGGATACCTACAAAAAGCAGAAGCTTGACTGCCTGCTTACTCTGGGCGGAAACGGTACTCACAAGACCGCAAATCTTCTTTCAAGCGAGGGACTTAATGTTATCGGCCTTCCTAAGACTATTGACAACGACATATGGGGCACAAGCGTGACCTTTGGTTTCCATACTGCGGTGGATACTGCAACGGACGTTATCGACAGACTTCATTCTACTGCGAATTCCCACGGCAGAATACTTGTTGCTGAGATAATGGGCAACAAGGCGGGCTGGCTTACGCTTTATTCGGGTATTGCCGGCGGAGCTGATATGATAGTTATTCCTGAGATACCCTACGATATTGAAAAGCTTGCCGCCGCCTGCGAAAAGAGAGAGTCCAAGGGATTTTCAATTTTGGCGGTTGCAGAGGGTGCGTTCGATGCGAACGAGGCCAAAATGAAGAAAAAGGAGAGAGCGAGAGTTCGTGCAGAGCAGGGAATCACTACTGCTACGGCAAGGATTGCAAAGCAGATAGAAGAGCTTACCGGCAGAGAAACAAGAGTATGTATTCCCGGTCATATGCTCAGAGGCGGAAGCCCGTCGGCATACGACAGAGTTCTTGCAACAAAGTTCGGCGTACACGCGGCGGAGCTTATTGAAAAGGAAAAGTACGGATATGCGGTTGCAATGATAAACGAGGTCGTTTCTGAAAATCCTCTTTCGGAGGTTGCGGGAAAGACGAAATTTGTTCCTGCAGATCATCAGCTTGTTCAGACGGCAAAGTCTCTGGGCGTTGCGTTCGGCGATTGATACAAACGTAAAATAAAACCTGGGAAGAGTGGTTCTTCTCAGGTTTTTTTCGCCCCATAGCTATTCTATTTTCAGAAAAACAGGCTTTCGTTCTTTGAAATATGTGAGATACTCGAATCCTGCCGCTTTAGCAAGCTCTGCGCCCTCGGCTATGCCTTTACCGATGTCCTCCGCACAGTGGGCGTCTGAGCCGAGCGTGAGTATCTTTCCGCCAAGACTTCTGTAAAGCTTGACGTACTCAAGGTCGGGCAATGGTTTGCCGTATTTCTGGCGATAGCCTGAGGTGTTGATCTCTATGCCTTTTCCGTTTGAAATAAGTGTACAAAAAATCTCCCTGATAATATCTTCGTAACGGGAAAGATCGATCGGTATTTTACAGTCGCCCTCAATGTACCTCAGCGGATAGGTCAAATGCCCCAGAACGTCAAATTTTCCCCATTTGCACATCTCAAGTACCTGCGTAAAATATTCGTTCAGTAAAGCGTGTATTTCACATGTGTCCAATTTATCGTACTCTATCCAGTAGAAATCGTCACGGCCTTTGTTCTGATGATGAGAGCCGATTATAAAATCAAGGCGTTTGTCCGCCGCAATAAGTTCGGCTTTCGGCAGATACTGCAAGGGCTGTCCAAGCTCTATTCCGCAGAGAAGGTTTATCCTGTCGGAGAATTTTTCCTTTGCTGCAGTCTGAGCATCGATACTTTTCAGCGCGTATTCTCCTGCACCGTACATATCCACGTCTTTCATTTCTGATGGATTGCCGTAATGCTCCGCCTTGTGCCAGAAATTGCAGTCGCAGTGATCGGTTACGGCAAACGCCGCAAGCCCAAGCGTTTCGGCTTTTTTCAGCGATTCTTCCACCGCGCCTTTTCCGTCCGGCGAAAATCCCGTATGCGTGTGCAGATCGATAAGCGTTTTCATTTTCTCACTTTCCCTATTAAAACAGCGGCAGAAAAAGCATTCCGCCGCCGATTTTTGACTGTTAGTTTTTAAGCGAATGGAGCGGTGCAGGGATCTGTCCGCCGCGGTTGATGAACTTAGAGGGAGATTCCTTTTTAAGCGGCATAACAGGACCACAGCCGAAAAGTCCGCCCCAGTCAAGCTCGTCGCCAACGTCCTTGCCGATAGCCGGGATAACTCTCACCGCTGTAGTTTTGTTGTTTACCATTCCGATAGCCGCTTCGTCGGCGATGATAGCGGAAATGGTATCAGGCTCGGTGTCGCCGGGAATAACTATCATATCAAGACCAACGGAGCAAACCGCAGTCATTGCCTCAAGCTTTTCAATGCAGAGCGCACCGCTCTTTGCGGCGTCGATCATACCTGCGTCCTCCGA
This sequence comes from Ruminococcus sp., assembly GCA_021770655.1. Taxonomy (GTDB): domain Bacteria; phylum Bacillota; class Clostridia; order Oscillospirales; family Ruminococcaceae; genus Hominimerdicola. The sequence goes on from JAETQO010000007.1 coordinate 8,160, forward strand.
TACGGGAATAAACGCACCCGACAGTCCGCCTATTCTGGAGCAAGCCATTACGCCGCCTTTTTTAACAGCGTCGTTGAGCAGAGCAAGCGCCGCCGTAGTTCCGTGAGTGCCGCACTTTTCAAGTCCGATCTCCTCAAGAATATGTGCGACCGAATCGCCTACAGCCGGAGTCGGAGCAAGGGAAAGGTCAACGATACCGAAAGGAACGCCAAGACGCTTTGATGCCGTTGTTCCCACAAGCTGTCCCACTTTTGTGATCTTATATGAGATCTCCTTTATGACGTCGGAGATCTTTGTTATGTCTGCGTCGGGATATTTCCTCAGAGCCGCTCTTACAACGCCCGGACCTGAAACGCCTACGTTTATCATACATTCCGGCTCGCCCACTCCGTGGAAAGCGCCCGCCATAAACGGGTTGTCCTCAACGGCGTTGCAGAATACAACAAGCTTTGCCGCGCCGAAGCAAGCGGAATCCACAGTTTTTTCCGCACATTCCTTGACTACGCCGCCCATCATTTTGCAGGCGTCAAGGTTTATGCCTGTTTTGGTAGAACCGATATTTACCGAGGAGCAGACCCTTTCCGTTGTGGCAAGAGCCTCCGGAATGGACTTTATAAGCTCGATATCGCCGGCGGAAAAACCCTTTGGAACAAGTGCGGTATAGCCGCCGATAAGGTTCACGCCGACGTCCTTAGCCGCTCTGTCCATAGCGTGAGCGAACTTGACCGGCGAACATTTGCAGGCGGCGGAAACGATAGCGATAGGAGTAACGGAAATTCTCTTGTTTATGATAGGTATACCGAATTCCTTTTCTATCTGTTCGCCGACCTCTACGAGGCGGGCCGCCTTTGCGGTGATTTTCTTATAGACCTTCTCACAGGCAGCGTCGATGTCACTGTCGATACAATCGAGGAGCGAAATGCCCATTGTGATAGTACGAATGTCAAGACAGTCGTCCTGAATCATTCGTATAGTTTCCAATACGTCATATGTATTAATCATTTTGCAGAAATCCTCTCGTTAAATGTGGTGCATACAGTTGAAAATATCCTCGTGCATGGTATGGATCTTGACGCCCATATCTTCGCCGAGGGCGGTCAAGCCGTCCGACATTGAAGCGAAGTCCGAATTAAGCTTGGAAATATCGACAAGCATTATCATTGCAAACAGATCCTGTAAAACAGACTGTGTGACCTCGATGACGTTTGCATTATATTCAGCGCATTTTGTACTAACCTTAGCAAGGATACCTACGGCGTCCTTACCGATAACCGTAACAACTGCTCTCATTATTATAAACCAGCCTTTCATATTTGAATATATATTTACATTATAGCACATAACCTTTGCTTTGCCAATAGCAATAATTATAAACATTTTATTAACGGCGTTCTTCGGTACTTTAGCATAAGGCAACACTGCACAACTACCGCCTAACGGCTTTGTGCACGTCTAACTTGCCAATTTTCCGTTATCTTGCACACAATAGTTGTGCGGTGTTACCATAACAAAATCGGGAACGCTCCGAAAAGCGTTCCCGATGCCCTGTCATAATTCTGTAATAAGCTTATTCATTTGCCGAATTCTTTGCAATGACGTCTGCAACGAGGTTAGAGGGAAGCGGCTCATAGCGGGCTTTTTCAAAATCGAAAGAGCCTTGACCCTGGGTCATCTGTCTTAAAAGCAGGGTGAAATCTGCCATTTCCGCCATAGGCACTTCGGCGATTATTTCCGTCATGCCCTTTTTCTCGGCAGGGTTCATTCCAAGGACTCTGCCGCGGCGTTTGTTAAGCTCGCCCATCATATCTCCCGTATTGTCGTCGGGAACTAGGACGTTCAGCGAACCGATAGGTTCGAGCAGGATAGGCTCCGCCTGTCTCATACCCTCCTTATAGGCGATGGACGCGGCGGTCTTGAACGCCATTTCCGAGCTGTCTACAGGGTGATAAGAACCGTCTACCAGAATAGCTTTTAGTCCCACAACGGGAAAGCCTGCAAGCACGCCTTTTTTAACGCTCTCCTGAAGTCCCTTTTCGACTGCCGGGAAGAAATTCTTCGGAACGGCTCCGCCGAATACCTTTTCCTCAAAGACAAGGTCGTCGGAAATGCAAGGCTCAAACTCGATCCATACGTCGCCGTACTGTCCGTGTCCGCCGGACTGTTTTTTATGCTTGCCCTGCACCTTGACTTTTTTGCGGATAGTTTCGCGGTAGGAAATTTTCGGTACGGAGGTTTCGACCTCAACTCCGAAAGTGCCTGCAAGCCTGCCCACAACGGAATCGCGGTGCAGTCCGCCGAGGGTGCTGAGTATCATCTCGTTTGTGGAGCTGTCCATTTCATATCTTATAGTAAGGTCTTCTTCCATGAGCCTGTTCATTGAAGCGGATATCTTGCTTTCGTCGCCCTGTTTTTTAGCCTTGACAGCCATTTTATAACACGGCTTGGGGAACTTCATCGGCGCAAACTTTATAACTCTCGAGGAATCGCAGATAGTGTCGTTTGTGTTGACATTCATCTTCATAGCCACAACTATGTCGCCGCATCCGGCCTCGGCAAGGTCTATCTGCTTTTTACCCTGAAGAGTAACAAGCTTTCCGACCTTTTCCGCCGTACCCGTGGTAGCGTTCACAACCTCTTTGTTTTGTGCCAGCTTGCCGGAGAATACCTTTATGTACGACATTTTTCCGACAAACGGGTCAGCAACTGTCTTGAATACAAATGCGCTGAGCGGATCGTTTTCGGAGCATACGACCTCGACAGCCTCGCCGTCGGCGGTCTCGCCTATCATAGCGTCCTTTTCGGACGGCGGCGGAAGCAGAAGGTCTATTTCTTTCAAAAGCATATCCACGCCCGACATATCGGTGGAGGAAACGCAGGTAACAGGCGTAATAACACCGGAGTTCATACCTTTATGTATGCCGTCGATAATTTCTTTCTGAGTGAAAGCCTCGCCGGAGAAGAACTTTTCAAACAAAGCCTCATCGGTTTCCGCAACGGATTCGGAAACCGCCTCGATAAGTCCGTCGATACGGTACTCCATTTTCTCTGATACTTCGGCGGTTGGCATATCCGTTTCGACAGCCTTTCCGTCAACATACTTGTAAGCTTTCATTTCTATAAGATTAACGTATGACACGATCTTTCTGTCCGCAATAACAGGAACGACTACAGGGCAGACGGTAGGACCGAACTCTGCTTTTAACTGAGTAAGCACGTTGTTGAAGTTTGCGTTGTCGTCGTCAAGCTTTGTGACAACGAACATTGTCGGCTTGCCCATGCTTTTCGCCAGGTCGTAGGCTTTGTGCGTACCGACTCTTACTCCTGATTTACCCGACACGGTTATCATTACACAGCCGCTGGCGCAAATGCCCTCAACGACCTCGCCCTCATAGTCGAAAAGACCCGGCGTGTCGAGAAGATTTACCTTATATTCTCCGGTTTCCAAAGAGGAGAGGGAGGTGTAAACGGAACATTTTCTTTTTATTTCCTCGGCGGTATAGTCGGAAACCGTATTGCCGTCGAGAACCTTTCCGAGTCTGTCTGTTGCTCCGCTCTTATATAGCAATGCCTCGGCAAGAGAGGTCTTTCCGGAACCTGCTTGACCGGCAATAGCAATGTTTTTGATTTTAGTACTGTCGTATTTTTTCAAGATGATCGCTCCAATCAGGGCTGTATTTCAGCCGTATGTATTTCTTTACAGCGTTTGTATGTGCCAAATGCACAAAACAAATTAACTGCACAAGATAATTATATACTATTTTAACAGAAATAGCAATAGTGCTTTACGAAAAACTTTTCGTGATTATGAACAAACTTTTGACAAATCACAAAGCAAAATGCACAATTGGAAAGGGTAAAAAATGCAAAAGAGCCGCACAAACGGGGTACGGTATGGGAAAAATGCAGTTATGCGTTGGTCTTTGATGAATTTCGGCGGCGTGTCGTAACAGGACATTGTTTACTCACTAACCGCGCGGGGACTGCATATAATTATATGTATAGAAAGCAGATGTTGCAAAGTTAGATTTTTTCGGGGGCGTTGACATGAAAAATACGATTTTCCTGTGCGTCGGAGGCGACGCCAGACAAACATATACGGCAAAAGCACTTGCTGAATACGGAAAGGTTTATACTTACGGAATCAACGATACGGGAGAAAAAACCATTCCTGTTTCAGACCCCTATCAGATGACAGAAAGGGCGGATATACTTGTTCTGCCTGTTATGAAAGGGGAGGGGCTTGAAATATCGTCGTTCCGTGGTAAAAAAATATATTGCAGTGACGTATCGGGGCTGCTTAACAAAAAAGCGCTTGTTACCGGCGGCAGGCTCAGCCGTATTCAGATAGAATATTTTTCCTCTCTTGGTTTTGACGTAAAGGATTATTTTAATCGTGAGGAGCTTGTTATAAAGAACTGTATCCCTACTGCGGAGGGTGCGCTCCAGATAGCTATGCAGGAGCTTGCCTGCACGGTAAAGGACAGCGACGTTCTTATAATAGGCTACGGCAGAGTGGGAAAGGCGTGCGCGGAGCTGTTCGACGCTGTAGGCGCTCGGACGGCGGTCACGGCAAGGCGCGTTTCTCAGCTTGCCGAGGCGGAAAACTCAGGACTTGGCTCTTTTTCGCTGTCGGAGCTTTACGGAAGGATAGCACGTTTTTCTGTTATCGTAAACACCGTTCCTGCAATGATATTAGACGAAACACTGCTTGAGGCCGTGGGCAAGGATACGCTTATAATCGACCTTGCTTCAAAGCCGGGCGGCGTTGATTTTGAAACTGCGGCGCGGCTCAACAGGCGCGTGGTATGGGCGCTTTCTCTGCCCGGAAAGGTTGCGCCCATGACAAGCGGAGAGATCGTCGCCGGGGCGGTAGTAAACATTCTACAGGAAAGGGGAAGAAAAAATGTCACTTGAAGGCATTAAGATCGGATTTTGCATGACGGGTTCCTTCTGCACCTTTGAAAAGGCTTTTTCCGCCGCTGAGGCTTTGCGGGAAAAGGGCGGGATACTTGTGCCTGTTATGTCATATAATGCGGCGGGACTTTCCACCCGTTTCGGAACTGCCGAAGAAAATCTCCGAAGGCTGGAGGACATATCAAAGTCAAAGGTCATAACCTCTATTGAGGAGGCAGAGCCTATCGGACCGAAAAAAATGTGCGACGTTATGGTTGTTGCGCCGTGTACATCAAACACTGCGGCAAAGCTTGCTATGGGGATCGTAGACACACCCGTCACAATGGCGGTTAAAAGTCATTTGAGAAATTCCGGACCGGTGGTGATAGCAATATCCACCAACGACGCTCTGGCAGGCAGTGCGAAGAATATCGGGTATTTACAGAATTACAGGAATTATTATTTCGTACCGTATTCCCAGGACAGCTATCTGAAAAAGCCCGTCTCGGCGGTGGCGGACTTTACTCTTATTCCCGAGGCTGTTGAATCTGCGCTTGAGGGCAGACAGCTACAGCCTTTGATAAGAAAAGCGGAAGATTAGCATATACCGACAAAAAAGAATAAGAATTAAATAACGTGTACAAATTAAAAAAGTCGCTTACGAGCGGCTTTTTTAATTCGGGGTGCAAGGTACTTCAAGGAGTTACAACTCAGCCCGAAGACCTCGCTTGCAGGGTTTTCTCAATAGCATTAAACCGTACATAGTCCGTTTGGTGGTTTTCACAACTTTGTTGTAACGTGTGTAGGGAACGATGAAAATTGTCGTTCGGCTAATTCACGACAATTCATCGACCCGTTAGATCTGTTGCCCGTTTGGCGGTTTTCGGCAATGTTGTTGTAATCGTATTTTATGCATGGTTTTTCGGAAATTGATTTTCGTGACAAGCCTTTTACGGCTCTTGAAAACTATGGATTAATATGATACAATGATTTATAACAATAAAAAATTGCGACACGATATGACAGTTCAAATCACATATTGCCGTGTTGTGCTGTTTTATGGTATGCTGTCGAACCTGTTTTTGACGTATTGCGTCTGTTGGAGGATTTTACAAGGGCAGGTTCAGAAACGGGGGGATAGTAATTTGGAAAAAAATTTTGAGATAAAAGAAATGCCTGTGGAATATTCGGATAACAGTATTTACGGAAAAGCGTATATCCCGCTGAATAAAACGGGAGGACTTTCTGCTGTGATACTTTGTCACGGTTATAATTCGTCATACAGACACATGACTGATCTGGCAGAAGTGCTGGCGGAAAACGGCGTGTTTGCATACTGCTTTGATTTCTGCGGAGGGGCTGTTGTATCGATGAGCAGCGGAAAACCTGCGGATATGAGTATTCGGACGGAAATATGCGATCTGAATGCCGTTGCAGAAATGATAAGAGGACTTGAATGCGTTGCCCCCAACAGGGTATATTTGTACGGTGAAAGTCAAGGGGGATTTGTGTCTGCGCTTACGGCGGCGGAAAGGCCTGAGAATTTTGCGGGGCTGTTCCTGCTTTATCCTGCGTTTTGTATTCCTGATGACTGGGAAAAATTTGCCGCAGGAAATAATTCGGACAGCTTTGAACTTATGGGAATGACTTTGTCGAGGAAATTTTATGACGAACTGCCGGAGTACGACGTGTTCAGTTATGTGAGCAGATATGACAAAAGCGTTGTTATCGCACACGGAACAGCCGATACGGTAGTGTCTGTGGAATATTCAAGAAGGCTTGTAAAAAGCTTTCCCGATGCGGAGCTTACGGAATTTGAAAATGAGGGACACGGTTTCAGTGCGACTGCCCGTAAAAAATGGAGAGAACAGATATGCCGAAAGCTGTGCGGACGGTGATTACATAGTTATGTTTAAATTTATGTTATTTATATTTAATTTTTGATATAAAGGTTATGCTTTTTTTAGTATTATACTATCGAGCTGAGAATTAAGAACCGGGAACAAATAATAAGAAGGCGGTGTTTTTTATGAGAAGATTCGAGGGCTATATGAAAGGCGTAAATCTTGGAGGCTGGCTTTCGCAATGCGATTACAGCGAGGGGAGGCTTGAGGGATTTATTACTGAAAAGGATTTTAAGGTGCTGAAAAGCTGGAATATCGACCATGTACGTGTGCCTGTGGATTATAACATTTTTCAGGACGATGAGGGAAAAATAAAAGAATTTGGCTTTAAATATGTTGACAGAGCGATAGAATGGTGCGGCAGGTACGGTCTGAATATGATACTTGACCTGCACAAGACCTGCGGATTTTTCTTTGACAAGGCTCAGCAGGAAAGTGGATTTTTTGACAGCGCAGATCTTCAGGAGAGATTTTTTGCACTGTGGAAAGAATTTGCTGAGAGATATGCAAAATACTCCGACAGAGTGGCTTTTGAATTGCTCAACGAGGTGACTGAGCCTGAATACAGCGAGAAGTGGAATCGGATCGCGGAAAAGGCTGTGGAGATCATCAGAAAATATTCTGCCGACATCAAAATCGTGATCGGAAGCTATTGGAACAATTCCGTTGACGCTCTGAAGGATCTTGATATGCCTCATGACGAGAATATCGTTTACACATTCCACTGTTATGACCCGTTTATTTTCACACATCAGGGCGCCTATTGGGTAGACGGTATGCCGTCGGATTTCCGTATGTCCTATCCCGGCGATGTAGCGGATTACCGTGAAAAGATCAGGGAGATCGGATTTACCGATATACAGACCTATGAGGAGGTAACGACCGAGACCTTCACTTCCGATTATTTCATAAGCCGTTTTATAAATGCGGTGGAGCTTTGCGAGAAGAGGAACGTTCCTCTTTACTGCGGAGAGTACGGGGCGATAAATCTTGCTTCGCCCGATTCCACGTTGAGTTGGTACAAGGATATAAATGCGGCGTTTCAAAAGCTTGGAATAGCCAGATCTGCATGGAGCTACAAGGAAGTAGATTACGGTCTTTCCGATGACCATATGCTTCCGGTAATCAATGAACTGGTTGAATTTTTCTAAGGCAAAACCGCACGATCTTTGTGCGGTTTTTCTTTTACAAAAGCATTTTAGGGAGTATCGTTATGAATATCGCAAAGGAGCTTTCGGACAGAGAGTTTTTACAGTGTGAAAACAGCTTTAAGCATTCGGCATATGAAACGGAGCTTGAATTCTACTCGGCAGTGAAAGCCGGAGACGAGGAGCTTGTAATGCGGCTTTATACTCCGCTTGATATAACCGAACATGGAACGCTCAGCAAGGACAAGCTCAGAAACATAAAGTATCATTTTATTGTTACGGCGGCAATGATAACCCGCTTTTGTATTGAGGGAGGGATGACTCCCGCAAGGGCGTATACCATAAGCGACATCTGCATAAACAAATGCGACGATTGTATTTATCCGGAGCAGGTCGCCGATCTGCATAAGGAAACCGTTATGTATTTTACTTCTCAGATGAAAGTCATTGCGTCCAAATCAGCATATTCAAAGCATGTTCTTATGTGTATAGACTTCGTTTATGAGAATATCTACAGCGGCGTAACCGTTCAGGATACTGCCGAAAGCTTAGGCATTACGCCGCAGTATCTGTCAAAGCTTTTCCGTCGTGAGGTCGGAGTAAATCTTTCGGATTTTATTATGTCCAAAAGGATAGCCGCCGCTGAAAATATGCTGAAATTTTCCGAGTACAGTCCGCTGGATATAGGAAATTATCTTTCGTTCAGCTCGCACAGTCATTTTATCGCGTCGTTCAAAAAGAAAACCGGAATGACGCCCAAACAGTACAGGGACAATTATTTCAGGTCAAACTGGCGCAGAGAAAAGAAATATTGATTAAGGCAAAGGCATTAGCCGGTGGTTGTGCGGTGTTGCCTAAAACAAAATAAAGGCAATGCAGAAATTGTTCTGCATTGCCTTAAATTTATCCGATAAGCCAGTCATACATATCCTGATATTTGTTCGCCGAGGCGTGCCAGGAGAAGTCCTGCGACATTGCGGATTTTATAATGCCGTTCCATTCGTCGCGTCTGTCGTCGAAAATATATTTTGCAAACATTACGGTGTTGTACATTTCGTGGGCGTTGTAGTTTGCAAAGCTGAAGCCCGTTCCTGTGCGGTCAAACTGGTTGTACGGCCTAACGGTGTCTTTCAGTCCGCCTGTCTCTCTTACTATCGGCAGAGTGCCGTAGCGCAGGGACATAAGCTGAGAAAGTCCGCAGGGTTCAAACAGCGACGGCATGAGAAAAGCGTCTGCCGAAGCGTATATTCTGTGGCTCATTTCTTCACTGTAGTAAATGTTAGCGGAAACGTTGTCGTGATACTTTCCTGCAAAATAGCGGAACATATCCTCATATTTCTGATCGCCTGTGCCGAGAACGACAAACTGTATGCCCTGCTGGCACATTCTTTCCATCATATATGCGATAAGGTCGAAACCTTTCTGGTCGGTAAGGCGGCTTACAATACCTATCATAAAGCGGTTGTCGTCCCGCACAAGACCAAGCTCCGCCTGGATTGCTCTCTTGTTATGCACTTTCTTTTCAAGCACGTTGTCGTAATTATATTTAACGGCTATCATTTTATCCGTAGCAGGATCATAGTCGCTGTAATCTATGCCGTTTACGATTCCTCTGAGGTCATTCTTTCTCGCTCTCATAAGACCGTCAAGACCCTCGCCGTAAAATTCCGTTTTGATCTCCTCGGCGTAGGTGTTGCTTACCGTGGTGATAACGTCTGCGTAAACAAGACCGCCCTTGAGCATATTTCCGTCAACGCCTGTTCTCAGCTTGTCAATGGTGAAGTAGTAATCGGAAAGTCCGGAAATTCCTTTGAACCGCGGAATACCGTCGTTGCCTTGGAATTTAAGATTGTGTATGGTCATAACGGTTTTTATTCCTCTGAAAAACTCGCCGCCGGCAAAGCTGTCGTGGAGATACACGGGGATAAGTCCCGTCTGCCAATCGTGGCAGTGGATAATGTCGGGACGGAAATCCAACAGCGGCAGGGCGGAAAGCACAGCCTTATCGAAATACATAAATTTTTCGATATCCCAATGATGCTCGGTATAGGGCTTACCGCCTGAAAAATAATACTCGTTATCGATAAAATAGAAAGTAACTCCGTCATATACCGTTTCAAGGACGCCGACATACTGGCTCTTGCCTGCAAAATCCATATAGAAATGGAACTTATATTTCAGCATATCCTTCCATTTCTGATACATACAGGCATATTTCGGGAGCACGACTCTTACGTCGTAATACCTTTTGTCAAAGCATTTCGGCAGGGAACCTACAACGTCCGCAAGTCCTCCTGTTTTGATGAACGGCACGCACTCTGAAGAGGCAAACAATACTTTTTTCATACAACGCTATCCTTTCTCTTTTTTTTAATTCGGGTCGCAGTGCACTTCGTAAGGGTACGACTCAGCCCGAAGACTTGGTTGGTCGTAAACCGAACATAGCACTAAACCGTACATAGTCCGTTTGGTGGTTTTCAGCAATGTTGTTTCAACGCTCAAAAACTCGTAGAATACGATGAAAATTGTCGTTCGGCTAACTCACGAAAATTTATCTTACTGATAGACCCGTTGCCCGTTTGGTTATTCTTCTGCTACGCTGAGAATTAGTCAATAATTCTACATTCACACTTTTTTATTTGCCGGTATCTGTTTGAAATTATATCACTTTTTATTCACAAAGTCAATTCTTTTTTTCTTTTTAATTCGTGTCATACGGCATTATGGAAAGCAAGAAATATTAAGGCAATACCGCACGACTATTGTGTGCGGATAACGCAGAAAATTTTTCGTTAGATTGTATAGAAACGACGCAGGAATACTTGTGCCTTTGAAGGAGCTTTTGTGCAAGATGACGGGGAATTGGCAAGTAAGACGTACACAAAGCCGTTAGGCGGTAGTTGTGCGGTGTTGCCTTAAAGCCCGAAAGCGATTGTGACAAACCGTTTTCGGGCTGATTTAATTATTCTTATAAATCAGGATTTACTTGATTTTTCTTTTTATTTTAGTATAAATTACATTAGGTGTTTTAATTATAATCAGATTTACAAAAGCACACCACAGATAATTTAAAAAGGGTTCAAGAACAATTATTACCGGAAGTATTAACATTTCAATCGGTGTGTGATGACCTTTTTCCAACGGTTGCCGCAGCTGATATATAAGAGGAATCAGAAATACCGGAATACAAACTATAAATTGAATAATAAAACTGCATATTATTTTTTTCTTTTTATCAACATCATTTTTTCTGCATTTTGCAACTATTTGAAAATATATTATCCAAACAGATAAACAGTATATCACAGTTAAAATAAATTCATACAGCTTTGCGGTTTTTACTTTGTCCAACGAATAGTAAAAAAGCGGAATCAGAACAGAGATAATTACAGTCGGTATATATGACCTGATATTTTTCATAGCGATCACCATAAATTCAGAGATTTATCTTACGTAAAATTATAAAGCATATTATTTTATAAAAAGCAGAAAAGCAACCCGGGAATCAAATTTCACAGACAGGACTATTGTCGAATGAGGAGAGTGAGGAATTGTTGGCAAGGACGGAACGGTGTTGAGAATATCATTACGGACTGTAGGATATTGAGAGCAGTCGAGGACATCTGTCCCTGCATTTATCAACGTCGCTGAAAACCATCAAACGGGCTACGGATCTAACGGGTCGATAAATTGTCATGAGTTAGCCGAACAACAATTTTCATCGTACCCTGCAAATTTTTTGAGCGTTGAACAACATAGCATTAAATCACCAAACGGACTATGTACGGTTTAGTGCTATGGAAAAGACCACACAAGCGAGGTCTTCGGGCTGAGTCGTAACTCCTTGAAGTACCTATCGACCCGAATTAAGAAAAGAGGGCTGAGTCGTACCCTTACGAAGTACACTGCGACCCGAATTAAAAAGAACGGTTATAACAACATCGCTGAAAACCACCAAACGGACTATGTGCGGTTTAATGCTATGTTCGGTTTACGACCAACCAAGTCTTCGGGCTGAGTCGTACCCTTACGAAGTACACTGCGACCCGAATTAAAAAGAGCGACCCGAATTAAAAAAACGGTCGAGGGTGCGGTATTGGACGGCGAGGGAGATGTGCTTTTTGTCTATTATTTCCGCACCGTCCATGTCGGCAACGGTTCGGGCAACCTTCATTATTTTGTCGTAGGCGCGGGCAGATAAACCAAGCTTGTCAAAAACGTTTTCCAAAAGCCTTGAGCCTTCCGATGTAACGGGGCAGACCTCGTGGAGCAGATCGGGGGTTATCCGTGCGTTGCAGGTTATTTTCGTGCCCTTGAACCGCTTGTTCTGAATGTCTCTCGCCGCCTGAACACGCTCCCGTATAGCGGCGGAGGATTCTTCCTTTGCCGATGAGGACAGGTCGGCGTATTCTACGGGTGCGACCTCCAGCTGAATGTCGAACCTATCAAGCAGAGGCCCGCTGATCTTGGAAAGATAGGAGATGACCTGCCGCTGAGAGCAGATACATTTTCTTGTAGGGTGACCGTAATATCCGCAGGGGCAGGGATTCATTGCGCCGATCAGCATAAAGGAACAGGGGTAGGTAATACTGCCCGATACTCTTGAAATTGTGACCTGCTGATCCTCCAAGGGCTGGCGCAGAATCTCAAGAGCGGGGCGTGAAAATTCCGCAAGCTCGTCAAGAAACAGAAGTCCGTTGTGCGCAAGGGATATTTCTCCGGGCTTAGGAACAGAACCGCCGCCTGCAAGTCCTGCCGCAGATACCGTGTGGTGAGGCGAACGGAACGGTCTTGCGGTGATGAGAGGACTTTCTTTGTCCAGCAGTCCCGCTACCGAGTGTATATTCGTCGTTTCAATGGATTCATCAAAGGTCATTTTAGGAAGTATTGAGGGCATTCTTTTTGCAAGCATTGATTTTCCCGAACCCGGAGCGCCTATCATAAGCGCGTTGTGACCTCCTGCGGCGGCAACTTCCAAAGCTTTTTTTGCCGTGGACTGTCCTTTTACGTCCGCAAAGTCAAGAGTTCCGAAATAACTTTCTTCGGCAGGACTGTACGCCGCCGCAGGAACTATTTCAGCCTTTCCTGCAAAATGGAAAACCAGCTCTCCGATAGAGCGCACTCCATAGGCTTTTATGCCCTCCACAACAGACGCTTCTCTTACGTTGTCGGCAGGAACGTATATTTCTTCGTAGCCCATTTTCTGAGCCGTAATGGTCATAGGCAGAACGCCCTGTACTGCTCTTAATTCGCCGCTCAGGGAAACTTCTCCGATAAACGCCGACCTTTCAAGCTGTCCGTCCGTTACAAAGCCGGAAACCCTCAGCAGAGCGACGGCAATAGCAAGGTCATAGACCGAGCCTGTCTTTTTCACGTCCGCAGGCGCAAGATTTATCATTACTTTTTTGGACGGAAAGCTTATTCCGCTGGAGCGCAGTGCGGAGCGTATACGCTCACGGCTTTCCCTTACCGACGCGTCGGCAAGTCCTACGATGTCGAACGCCGCCAGTCCTGCGGAGGCTTCAATTTCAACGTTGACCGCAAAGGCGTTCAGCCCCAGCAGTCCCAGACTGTTAATTCTTGCAAACATATTGGTTTCCCCCGTGATGTATTGTTAATCTGTACAAAATTCCGTACTCATAATATCGAGCAGGAAATCGGCGATGTCGCTGTAAACTTCCTTTTTGTTTGTTTCATTGACAAGCTCGTGTCTTGCGCCTTCGTATATCTTCATTTCAACGTCGCAGCCCTTGGCGGAAAGCCTGTTGAACACTTTCAGAACGCCTTTGCCGTAATTTCCTACAGGGTCGGCACTGCCGGCGATAAGATATGTCGGCAGATCGGCGGGATATGCGTCGAACCATTTTTCGTTGGATACATACCACAAAAGCTTAATAAGGTTTTCAAACCCGTTAAGCGTGAAAATAAAATTACATTTGGGGTCGCGGCTGTATTTTGAAACAATATCTGCGTCCCGTGAGATCCAGTCATATTCGCATACCTTGTCGGGTATCTTTCGGGTGTATGCGCCGAAAGCAAGCTTGTTGACAGCTTTGCTTCGGTATTTGTCGCCGTGAACGGCTTTCATTCCGTCGATAACGGTAAGCAGAGCGGGGATACCCTCCATTCCGCCGCTTGTGCCGCAGAAAACAGCGCCGCTGAGCGACTTTCCGTGTCTGGTCACAAAGGCTCTTGACAGAAAGCTTCCCATGCTGTGACCTAGCAGGAAATAGGGCTTGTCGGGATAATTTTTCTTCATCATCTTTGTGAGCGAATACATATCCTCAACGCAATTTTCCCAGCCGTGCTCGGCGGAGAAATATCCAAGCTCCGAATCATCGTTCACACTGTCTCCGTGACCGAGGTGGTCGTTTCCGCAAACTGCGAAACCGAGTTCGGTGAGATACTCCGCAAGGTCGTCATAGCGTTCAAAATATTCGCACATTCCGTGGGCGATCTGAACGACGCCTCTTACCGTACCGATAGGAAAGCGGACATAGTATGCGATATTATGTACCCCGTCAACGGAGAGATAATAGCTTTTGAAATGAGTGCAGTTCATTGAATAGTTCTCCCTTCACTTTATCATTTACTACAGTATAACACTTTTCCCCCCATTATTCAACCTTTCTTTTTTTAATTCGGGCTGAGTCGTAAATCCTTGAAGTACCTATCAACCCGAATTTTAAAAAAAGTTACAATTTGATAATACATTGGTAATTATAGAAGTTTGCGGGTCGAATTATGCGATTTTTGTTTAAAACGCAGAAAAATTAATAATTGACCGAATAAAGAGGTGCAAAATGCTTGACAAAGGGTTGCAGTTATTATATAATAGTATACTGTATCATAATGGAGTTTTACACCTTTTTTCGTTGTTCGGAAGGCTTTGAAAGGGTGTTGATTCCGAAAAAACTACAGGGTAAATACTATTATAATGTATGAATGTATTTCCAAATAAATTAAGGAGTGATTGAGCCTATGGTGAATGTCAAGGACGTAAAACTTGGTAAGAACACGAGAAAGAGCTTTGCCAAAATCAACGAGGTCTTGGAGATGCCTAACCTCATTGAAGTGCAGAAAAACTCTTATCAATGGTTTCTCGACGAGGGTCTGA
The DNA here is from genome assembly GCA_021770655.1 of Ruminococcus sp. Taxonomy (GTDB): domain Bacteria; phylum Bacillota; class Clostridia; order Oscillospirales; family Ruminococcaceae; genus Hominimerdicola. The sequence goes on from JAETQO010000007.1 coordinate 23,222, forward strand.
AAGAGGTATTCAGGGACGTATCGAAGATCACCGATTATAACGGTACGCTTGAACTGAGCTTTGTCGGCTATCATTTTGACGAGGAGGCTAAGTATTCCGTTGCGGAATGCAAGTCGAGGGACGTTACCTATGCCGTACCTCTCAGAGTTACTGCAAGACTGAACAACACCGAGACCGGCGAGATCAAGGAGTCCGAGGTATTTATGGGAGATTTCCCGAAAATGACCGACAGCGGAACCTTTGTTATCAACGGTGCGGAGCGTGTTATTGTTTCACAGCTTGTGCGTTCGCCGGGCGTTTACTATGCGTTTGACAAGGATAAGACCGGTAAGGATCTGTTCAAGACAACGGTCATCCCTAACAGGGGTGCGTGGCTGGAGTATGAAATGGACTCCAACGATGTTGTTTATGTAAGAATAGACAAGAACAGGAAGATCCCTCTTACCACGTTCCTCAGAGCTCTCGGATTGGGTACAAACGAAGAGATCGAGGAGGTGTTCGGTCCGGACGAAAGACTTACGCAGACGATCATGCAGAAGGATCAGACGGCTAACAGAGAAGAGGCTCTGCTTGAAGTTTACAAGAAACTCCGTCCGGGCGAGCCGCCTACAGTGGATTCCGCCGTTACTCATCTGAACAATCTGTTCTTTGACGCAAAGAGATACGATCTTTCAAGATTCGGCCGTTACAAATACAATAAGAAGCTTGGCATAGGTTCAAGACTTTCAGGTCATAAGGTTTCACGTCCTATCGTTAATCCGCTTACCGGCGAGGTAATTGCAGAGGCAGGCGAGCTTATCGGCTTTGACAGAGCTATGGAGATCGAAAACGCAGGCGTGTCCGAGGCTTATGTAAACGTTGAGGTCAAGGAGCATCTTACTTCCGCTACGGGCGAATCCGTAACAAAAATGGAAGAGAGCGAAGTAAAGATCATCGGAAGCGGCATGGTCGATATTTCCAAGTATGTTGATTTCGACGTTGCTCAGTACGGCATAAACGAGAAGGTTTCCTTCAAGGTGCTGAAAGAGATACTTGAAGAATCCGAGGGCGAGGACGAGCTTATCGAGAACATCAAGGCGAGAGCCGACGAGCTTGTTCCTAAGCACATTACAGTTGACGATATTATTGCGACTGTTTCTTACTTCCTCAATCTTTGCGAGGGCGTGGGCACGGTTGACGACATTGACCATCTCGGCAACAGAAGAATCCGTTCTGTAGGCGAACTGCTCCAGAATCAGTTCAGGATCGGTTTCACAAGAATGGAGAGAGTTATCCGTGAGAGAATGAACATTCAGTCTCAGGGTATGGAGGTAGTTACTCCTACGGCTCTCATTAATATAAGACCCATAACGGCGGCTATCAGAGAGTTCTTCGGTTCTTCTCCTCTGTCGCAGTTCATGGATCAGAACAATCCGCTTGCAGAGCTTACTCACAAGAGAAGACTTTCAGCATTGGGTCCAGGAGGACTTTCCAGAGACCGTGCGGGATTCGAGGTTCGTGACGTACACTATACTCACTACGGAAGAATGTGTCCTATCGAGACACCTGAAGGCCCTAACATCGGACTTATTTCCTATCTTGCTTCCTTTGCGAGAATAAACGAGTACGGCTTTATCGAAGCGCCTTACAGACGTGTTGATAAGGAAACGGGTATTGTAACGGACGAAGTCGTATATATGACGGCGGACGTTGAGGATAATTATATGGTTGCTCAGGCAAACGAGCCTTTGACCGAGGACAATAAGTTTGCAAGAGCAAAGGTAAACGGCAGATACCGTGATCAGATTCTTGAGATCGAGAGAGATAAGATCGACTTCATGGACGTTTCACCTAAAATGGTAGTTTCTGTCGCTACGGCTTGTATCCCGTTCCTTGAGAACGACGACGCTAACCGTGCGCTCATGGGCTCCAACATGCAGAGACAGGCTGTGCCTCTGCTTAAGACAGAGTCGCCTATCGTCGGTACGGGTATGGAATACAAGGCTTGCGTTGATTCGGGCGTTGCAGTGGTTTCTACCGCTCCCGGCGTTGTTGAAAGCGTTGACGCGGACAAGATAGTAGTCCGCGAGGACAGCGGAAATCTCCATACCTACGAGCTTACTAAGTTCAAGCGTTCAAACGCAGGAACCTGTACGAACCAGAGACCTATCGTTGAAAAGGGCGAGAGGATCGAGGCTCATCAGGTTATCGGAGACGGTCCGGCAACTTCAAACGGCGAGCTTTCGCTTGGTAAGAACGCTCTTATCGGTTTCATGACATGGGAAGGCTACAACTACGAGGACGCCGTTCTGCTTAACGAAAACCTTGTAAAGCAGGATAAGTATACTTCTATCCACATCGAAGAGTATGAGACAGAGGCAAGAGATACCAAGCTCGGACCTGAGGAGATCACAAGAGATATTCCTAACGTGGGCGAGGACGCGCTCAAGGATCTGGACGAAAACGGTATCATAAGAATAGGCGCCGAGGTACGCTCAGGAGATATTCTTGTCGGAAAGGTAACTCCTAAGGGAGAGACCGAGCTTACAGCGGAGGAAAGACTGCTCAGGGCTATTTTCGGCGAAAAGGCAAGAGAAGTAAGAGATAATTCGCTTAAAGTACCTCACGGCGAGGCGGGTACTATCATAGACGTTAAGATATTTACCAGAGAGAACTGCGACGAGCTTTCTCCGGGAGTAAATATGCTGGTAAGATGCTATATCGCACAGAAGAGAAAGATCTCTGTGGGAGATAAAATGGCGGGTCGTCACGGAAATAAGGGCGTCGTTTCAAGGATACTTCCGCAGGAGGATATGCCGTTCCTGGAAGACGGTACTCCGCTTGACATCTGTCTGAACCCATTGGGCGTACCTTCCCGTATGAACATCGGACAGGTGCTTGAGGTTCACCTCGGTATGGCGGCAAAGGCTCTGGGTTGGAAGATCATGACTCCTGTATTCGACGGAGCGCATGAGGCAGACATCAGAGAGTGTTTCAAGATGGCTCAGCAGAATTATCTTGAGCATAAGGACGACGAGTTCACTCTCCACACAATGGACGAGGTCATCAATCCGAATGCTCTCAGCATGAGCGAGGACGGCAAGTTTACCGTATATGACGGAAGAACAGGTGAAAAGTTCGATAACAAGGTTACGGTAGGTTATATGTACTACCTCAAGCTTCACCATCTGGTTGACGATAAGATCCACGCTCGTTCGGTTGGTCCTTACTCGCTGGTAACACAGCAGCCTCTCGGCGGTAAGGCTCAGTTCGGCGGACAGAGATTCGGAGAAATGGAAGTCTGGGCGCTGGAGGCTTACGGCGCGGCTTATACACTTCAGGAGATATTGACCGTCAAGTCCGACGATACTGTGGGAAGAGTCAAGACCTACGAGGCTATCGTCAAGGGACAGAACGTTCCTAAGCCGGGCGTTCCCGAGGCGTTCAAGGTACTTGTAAAAGAACTTCAGTCTCTCGGTCTCGATATAAAGGTACTCAATGTAAACAACGAGGAGATCGACCTCAAGCAGTCCTTCGACGAGGACGATGAGCTGGTTCCTCAGCCTGCAATGGAGGAGGAGATCGACTTCAGCGTTGACGAAGGCGATCTCGACGAGGGATTTATGGCGGAAGACGAGGACGGAACCTCTGAGCTTAACGAAGGCGGAGACGATTTCGGCGGAGCTTCGGACGATTCCGATCTGTTCCTCAGCGACGAAGAATAAAAGCCCTGAAAAGGCGCTGAAATAATGCGGCGTAGGCGGCTTTTGTGCCGCCCGACAGCCGTTTCATCAGAGAGATGTATAACCAGACTAAACAGGAAGAGGGTACTGCTGTTGGAATTTAATGAATTTGCATCAATAAAAATCGGTCTTGCCTCACCGGAAAAGATTCGTGAGTGGTCATACGGCGTCGTAACCAGACCGGAAACAATAAATTATCGTACACAGAAGCCTGAAAAGGACGGATTGTTCTGTGAAAAGATATTCGGACCTTCCAAGGACTGGGAGTGTCACTGCGGAAAGTATAAGAAGATACGCTTTAAGGGCAAGGTTTGCGAACGGTGCGGTGTCGAGGTAACGAGAGCCAAGGTCCGCAGAGAGAGAATGGGTCATATCGAGCTTGCCGCTCCGGTATCTCACATCTGGTATTTCAAGGGTACTCCGTCAAGGATCGGACAGATGCTTGAAATTTCTCAGAAGAGACTTGAGGAAGTTCTTTATTTCACAAAATATATCGTTATCGATCCGGGCAATACAGAGCTTACGAAGGGTCAGCTCCTTACCGAGAAGGACTATAATGAAATGCTCGAAAAGTACGACGAGGACGATTTCAGAGCAGGCATGGGCGCTGAGGCTATCAAGGAGCTTTTGCAGGAGATCGATCTTGAAAAGCTTTCTGCTGAGCTTAAAGCAGAGCTTAAAGATCTGCCGTCGGGACAGAAGAGAATAAAGCTGCTCAAAAGGCTTGAGATCGTCGAGGCATTCAGAACATCGGGCAACCGTCCCGAGTGGATGATACTTGACGTTATTCCGGTAATTCCGCCGGATATAAGACCTATGGTACTGCTGGACGGCGGCAGATACGCTACCAGCGACCTTAACGACCTTTACAGACGTGTTATCAACAGAAACAACCGTTTGAAGAGAATGCTGGAGCTTGAAGCGCCGGACATTATCGTAAGAAACGAAAAGAGAATGCTTCAGGAGGCGGTTGACGCACTTATTGACAACGGCAGACACGGCAGACCTGTTACGGGTCCGAACAACAGGGCGTATAAGTCTTTGTCGGATATGCTTAAGGGTAAGCAGGGACGTTTCAGACAGAACCTGCTCGGTAAGCGTGTCGATTATTCGGGACGTTCGGTTATCGTCGTAGGTCCTGAATTGAAAATGTATCAGTGCGGACTTCCTAAGGAAATGGCGCTGGAGCTTTTCAAACCTTTCGTTATGAAGAGACTTGTGGACACTAATCCGTCCATTAACATCAAATCTGCAAGAAAAATGGTAGACCGCGCTAAGTCTGAGGTATGGGACGCACTTGAAAATGTAATTCAGGGTCACCCTGTTATGCTCAACCGTGCGCCTACGCTCCACAGACTTGGTATTCAGGCGTTTGAGCCGATCCTTGTCGAGGGTCGTGCTATCAAGCTTCATCCGCTGGTATGTACGGCGTTCAACGCCGACTTCGACGGCGACCAGATGGCGGTACATCTTCCTATTTCCGCAGAGGCTCAGGCTGAGGCAAGATTCCTTATGCTTGCCGCCAATAACCTGCTGAAGCCTTCCGACGGACGTCCTGTTGCGGTTCCGACGCAGGATATGATACTCGGTTCATATTATCTTACCCTTAAAAAGGACGGCGAACCGGGCGAAGGAAAGTCATTCAGAGATGTGAACGAGGCTCTTATGGCTTACGATCAGCATATCGTTTCCCTCCACGCCGCTATCAAGGTAAGAATAACCAAGCAGATCGGCGACAAGCAGGTATCTAAGGTCATCGACGCTACGGTCGGCAGACTTATATTCAATGAGATAATCCCTCAGAACCTCGGCTTTGTCGATCGTACAAATTCCGAGAAACAGTTCGATCTGGAGATCTCGTTCCTTGTAAAGAAAAAACAGCTTTCAGATATTATCGACAGATGTATACAGAGACACGGTACGACTACTACTTCCGAGGTGCTGGACAATATCAAGAGCCTTGGCTATAAGTATTCGACCAAGTCCGCTATCACCGTTGCTGTATGCGACGCTTCTATCCCTGAGGCAAAGAAGGATATTCTTGCCAAGGCAGACGCTCTTGTTGATAAGATCGACAAGCAGTACAAGAGAGGTTATATCTCCAGAGAAGAGAAATCCAAGAAGTTCATCGATATATGGAACAACGCTACCGACGAGGTTACGGAGGCGCTGAAGGCAAACCTTGATCCGTACAACCCGATCAACATGATGGCGGATTCCGGAGCCCGTGGTTCTATCAACCAGATCAGACAGCTGGCAGGTATGAGAGGGCTTATCGCCAATACTTCCGGTTCGACTATCGAGATGCCTATCAGAGCCAATTACCGTGAAGGTCTTAACATTCTGGAATACTTCATCTCCTCCCGTGGAGCGAGAAAGGGTCTTGCCGACACGGCTCTGCGTACCGCCGACTCAGGTTACCTTACAAGACGTCTTGTTGACGTTTCTCAGGACGTTATCATTCGTGAGGAGGACTGCGGTACTCATACGGGTATCGAGATATTCGACATCAAGAACGGCAACGAAATGATCGAGCCGCTGTCCGAGAGACTTGTGGGAAGATACCTTGTAGAGGACCTCAAGGATTCAAAGACAGGCGAGATGATATGTTCGAGAAACAAGCTTATCACAGTTCACGACTCGGAGAAGATCGTGACTGCGCTTGAGGCTGAGGGCAGGGAGTCTATCGCTATCAGATCAGTTCTCCAGTGCCAGGCTAAGCACGGCGTTTGCGCTAAGTGCTACGGAGCTAACCTTGCGAACGGAAACGTTGTACAGGTCGGCGAGGCTGTCGGAGTTATTTCCGCTCAGTCTATCGGTGAGCCGGGTACACAGCTTACAATGAGAACGTTCCATACAGGCGGTATCGCTTCCGCAGAAGATATTACTCAGGGTCTTCCCAGAGTTGAAGAGCTGTTTGAGAGCCGCCGCCCTAAGGGCGCCGCTATCATCACGCGCATCAACGGTTTAGTAAGGATCGAAGAGGTCAAGAAAACCAAGCAGATCACCGTTACAAGCGAGGATACGGAGAATCCTGAGCAGGAGTCCTATATCATTCCTTACGGTTATAAGATCAAGGTACGCGAGGGACAGACGGTAAGCGCAGGAGAGCCGCTTACGGAAGGCTCTATCAATCCTGCCGACATTCTTGCGGTCAACGGACCTAAGGCCGTTCAGAACTATATTATCACCGAGGTGCAGAAGGTTTACCGTTTACAGGGTGTTGATATCAACGACAAGCACATCGAGGTCATCGTTCGCCAGATGATGAGAAAGGTCAAGATCGAGGATTCTGGTTCAAGCTATCTGCTTCCCGGTTCGCTCATTGACAGGGGCGAGGTCGCAAGACTTAACGAAGAGATACAGGCTCAGATCGACGCCGGCGATGAAAGCGCTAAGCTCATCACTACCGTTCCCGTACTTCAGGGTATCACCAAGGCTTCAAGCTACTCCGACTCATTCCTGTCGGCGGCTTCGTTCCAGGAGACCACAAAGGCTCTTACCGACGCTGCTATCAGAGGAAAGACGGATAAGCTTATGGGTCTTAAAGAGAACGTTATTATCGGTAAGCTTATTCCTGCCGGAACGGGTATGGACGTTTACAACAACGTTCAGGTCGTTAAGAATGAAAGTTCTTCAAATACTCATACGGAGTCATATATTTAATTTTATTTGTTTTCGGATTCAGTCTGCGTTTGATAATGCAGGCTGAATTTTTTTATTATGCTGCAACCTTTCGGGGGTGTTTTGCGTTTTATTTAGTGAAGGGAAGTGAAAGCATGGAGAATATGAAGCAAAGCTATTACGAAAGCCTTGTCGAGGAGTATTCCGATATGGTTACAAGGCTATGCGTAGTGCATACGGGAAACTTTTCCGACGCTGAGGACTGCTATCAGAACGTATTCTTCAAGCTTTTCATGAAACTGGACAAGGAGGATATTCCGAATCCAAAGGCGTGGCTTATCAGGGTGACTCTCAACGAGTGCCGGAGTGCTTTGCGGTACAGGCTGAGGAAAAGCACGGTCAATCTGAGCGAGATAACGTCCTTTGCCGAGGACGGAAGCGATCTGGAAATACTAGACCTTGTGTTCAGACTTCCCCCTAAATACAGGGATTCAATCTATCTTTATTACTTTGAGGAGATGTCGGTGGAGGAAATATCACGGCTCACCAAGACCAAAGTAAACACGGTAAAATCGCATCTCAGAAGAGGGCGTGAACAATTAAAGGATATGATACCTTTATAAGGCGGCAGAAAGGAGCGTAAAATGAAAAAAATAAATGCTTTTTACTGTATAAAAACTCCCTCTGAATGGAAGGAGAGGGCGCTTATGTATGAAAAGAAATATGAAAAGAAAACGGGGAAAGCAAAGCTTAAAGGATTTCAGTTTGCGGGCATTGTCTGTGCGGCTCTGCTTGTAGTATTCGGCGGAGTTCTTACGGTTTCGCAGAACAAGCCGGAGCAGGAAATAAGGTCTGCGGCAAAGTCATCGTCCGACGTAAATTCAAAGCTGTCCGAAAGCGTTTCGGACGGGGAAAACGTTTTGGACGATCAGAATATAATAAACGCTATGAAAGAGGATTTCGACGTTTTAGTGACAGGAACGGTGATAAAATCTGAGAGTAACGACGGTTTCCTGTTTTCTGTGGAAAAATGTTATTACAAAGATGACGACGATGCGGAAGCGGACAAATATATATTGAATGAGAGCGATATAAAAGATATATTGAATGAGAGCGATATAAAAGATATATTGAATGAGAGCGATATAAGAAAAAATTATCCGGTTAGAAGCCTTGAACAGATACATCTGAATTTCAGGGCGGTCAATTACACAGATGAGAAAAGGGCGGCGCTGTATGAAAGCGAACTGAAAACGGGGGATCGGATTTGTCTGGGATTTTTCAAAGATCAGGCAGTAAATGAATACGGCGGTATCAAATACTCAGACGGAGCGGCTCTGCTGTCGGGGGTAGGGGATTCGGAATATATGGATATTCAGCGTTCCCTTGCTGTTATCAACAATGTAGATATTAATGATAAAAATAACTATGATAAGATCATCAGCTTGACAGAGGATTACTATAGGAAATATCGGTGGCATAGTAAGGTTGATTGGAGATCGGTCGAATTTGTCGGCTATGACCAGGATACATTACGTTCGGTCAATATGTATACGCCGCTTTATTATATGACCGATGAAAACTCAACCCAAATGAAGATACCGATAATGTTTGCTTACGACAGTGCAGACGGCGGGGAGGATATTTACGACGCAAGGATATGCAGTACTGCCGACGACGGCGTTGAGATAAAGCTTGGCGACAGCTATTATCGCTTTTCGGCAAATTTTGACGAGCTGGAAGAGCTTTGCGAGAACGGAGTTGGCGATGCCAAGAATTTTAAGTTCGGCGAAACAGAGATAAGAAAAACGACCGGAAATGCAGACGGCTGGACAGTGATATTGACTGTTGATCTGGGGTCGGAGGGTTATCTTCTGGATTACAGCCACAGGGGCGAACAGCTTGACACGGTTCTGGAGGTTTATATGGATCAGACGGACGGTTCGGGAGAAACTGAAAAAGAACTGGGCGTATTCAGGTATACCAATACGGATTGGCGGAATATATGCAGTCTGGAGGAGTAGAACTGCAAAGCGGATAAAAATAAAAAGCGGGCGGCGATTGTCGTCCGCTTTTTGCTGTCATATGGGTATGTGGGAGACTATTTGTCGATGATTTGGAGAATTTTCAAAGAAATATAAAAAAATGCTTGACAAGCAGTTTTTATTAGTGTATAATATTTGAGTATGCTGATGAATTGCGCTTCGGCATAAATCAAATCTATGAAAGGAGAGAAATCATGCCAACCTTTAACCAGTTAGTAAGAAAAGGAAGAAATGTCCTCGCAGACAAGTCTACCGCTCCTGCTCTTCAGAAGGGCTTTAACTCCAAGAAGAAGGTCGTTATCGATCAGAGCTGTCCTCAGAAGCGCGGCGTTTGCACGGTAGTAAGAACGGCTACACCTAAGAAGCCGAACTCTGCTATGAGAAAGGTTGCCAGAGTTAAGCTGACAAACGGAAACGAAGTAACAGCTTATATCCCGGGCATCGGACACAATCTTCAGGAGCACTCCGTTGTTCTTATCAGAGGCGGACGTGTTAAGGACCTCCCTGGTGTAAGATACCACATAATCAGAGGCACTCTCGACGCTCAGGGCGTTGCAAAGAGAATGCAGGCGAGATCCAAGTACGGCGCTAAGAGGCCTAAGGCGGGAGCTGCCAAGTAATTTTTTTTTACGAAAGCTCATTTTTAGTAACAAGGTAATAACTCATTGTCGCATACTGCGAAGACCACAGTTTATGTGGAGTGATTAATATATATTAGTTAACTCTACAAGGAACTGACGGGGCTGTAAAACGGTCTTTGACCGTGGTTACAGAGCGAGTACCTGTGAATTCATTATTTGTGAAGGAGGGAATTAAAGTGCCAAGAAGAGGTAGAGTTACAAAGAGAGACGTGCTTCAGGATCCTGTATACAATTCTAAGCTTGTTACACGTCTTGTAAACAACATCATGCTCGACGGTAAGAAGGGCGTTGCTCAGAAGATCGTTTACGGAGCATTTGAAATCGTTGAAGAAAAGACAGGCAGACCTGCTCTTGAAGTATTCCAGGAGGCTATGGATAACATTATGCCTGAGCTGGAGGTTAAGGCTCGCCGTGTAGGCGGCGCAACCTATCAGGTGCCTATGGAGGTTCGTCCTGACAGAAGACAGACGCTTGGTCTTAGATGGATAACAAAGTATTCTCGTGAAAGAAACGAGGACACAATGAAGGAGAGACTCGCGGCAGAGATCCTCGACGCTCTTAACGGCGTTGGCGGCTCATGCAAGAAACGCGATGAAACTCATAAGATGGCTGAAGCTAACAAGGCTTTCGCACATTACAGATGGTAATAGTATAAGGAGGATAATATGACAAGAGATTGTTCATTACAGGATACCCGTAATATAGGTATCATGGCTCATATTGATGCTGGTAAGACCACAACAACTGAGCGTATCCTGTTTTATACCGGTGTAAACCATAAAATCGGAGAAACTCACGACGGCGCTGCGACCATGGACTGGATGGAGCAGGAGCAGGAGAGAGGTATTACTATCACTTCCGCCGCTACCACCTGTTATTGGAAGGGTCACAGACTTAATATCATCGACACTCCGGGCCACGTTGACTTCACCGTTGAGGTTGAGCGTTCTCTGAGAGTACTCGACGGTTCTGTAACCGTTCTGTGCGCTAAGGGCGGCGTTGAGCCTCAGACTGAAACCGTTTGGCGCCAGGCTGATAACTATAAGGTTCCTAGAATGGTATACGTCAACAAGATGGATATTATGGGCGCTGATTTCTATCACGTTCTCGATATGCTTCATGACAGACTCCAGTGCAACGCTGTTCCTATTCAGCTTCCTATCGGTGCTGAGGACGAGTTCAAGGGCATCATTGACCTGCTCGAAATGAAGTCTTATGTATACTACAACGACCTGGGTACTGATATCCGCGTTGAAGAGATTCCTGAGGATATGAAGGAACTTGCTGAAAAGTATCATACTGATCTTATCGAACACCTCGCAGAGGTAGACGACGACATCGCCGAGAAGTATTTCGCAGAAGAAGAGATCACTATCGACGAGATGAAGGCCGTTATCAGAAAGAGCACCATTGCAAACACAATGGTTCCTGTTACCTGCGGTACTTCTTATAAGAATAAGGGCGTTCAGAAGCTCCTCGACGCTATCGTAGACTATATGCCTGCACCGACGGACGTTCCTCACATCAAGGGCGTAAATCCTGAAACAGGCGAGGAAGTTGAAAGAATTTCCGGCGACGATCAGCCTTTTGCTGCTCTTGCATTCAAAATCGCAACAGACCCATTCGTTGGTAAGCTTGCATTCTTCAGAGTTTATTCCGGCGTTCTTGCGGCAGGTTCTACGGTTTATAACTCAACCAAGGACAAGAACGAGAGAATCGGAAGAATTCTTCAGATGCATTCTAACCACAGAAAAGATATTGAAGAGATCTATGCAGGCGACATCGGCGCCGCTGTAGGTCTTAAGAATACTACTACAGGTGATACTCTCTGCGACGAGAAGAATCCTGTAATCCTCGAATCCATGGAATTCCCTGAGCCTGTTATCCAGCTCGCTATCGAGCCTAAGACTAAGGCGGGTCAGGAGAAAATGGGTATCGCTCTTGCAAAGCTTGCAGAAGAGGATCCGACATTCAGAACATGGACTTCTGAGGAAACCGGACAGACGATCATCGCCGGAATGGGTGAGCTTCACCTTGAGATCATCGTTGACAGACTTCTTCGTGAGTTTAAGGTAGAGGCTAACGTCGGCGCTCCCCAGGTTTCTTATAAGGAAACTATCACTCAGCCTGCTAACGTTGATTACAAGTACGCTAAGCAGTCCGGTGGTAAGGGTCAGTACGGTCACGTTAAGATCAACATCGAGCCTAACGAATCCGGCAGCGGATATGAGTTCGTTAATAAGGTTGTCGGCGGTGCTATTCCTAAGGAGTATATCCCTGCAGTTGACGCAGGTATCAAGGGCGCTATGGAGAACGGTGTTCTCGCAGGCTTCCAGGTAGTTGACGTTAAGGTAGAGCTTTACGACGGTTCTTATCACGAAGTAGACTCCTCTGAAATGGCGTTCAAGATCGCCGGTTCTATGGCGTTCAAGGAGGCTATGAAGAAGGCAGGTCCTATCATTCTCGAGCCTATCATGAAGGTTTCTGTAATTGCGCCGGACGATTATCTCGGTACTGTAATCGGCGACCTTAACTCACGCCGTGGACAGATCCTCGGACAGGAGCAGAGAACAGGCGCAGTTCAGGTTGACTGTCTTGTTCCGCTGAGCGAAATGTTCGGTTACTCCAACGACCTGCGTTCAAAGACACAGGGCCGCGGACAGTACTCTATGGAGCCTCACAGCTACATTCAGGTTCCGAAGTCCATTTCCGAGAAGATCATGGCTTCCAGAAACAAGGGCGAATAAATTTTTGCAGAAAAATTTCGGTTTTTCTATTGCAAAGTTACAAAATATTTGATATAATTATACTACGGTATGTTAAATCGGAAACTATTAAATTTTAAGGAGGAATATTCCTATGGCAAAGGCACATTTCGAAAGAACTAAACCACATGTAAACATTGGTACAATCGGTCACGTTGACCATGGTAAGACCACTCTTACAGCTGCTATTACAAAGACTCTTGCTATGCAGGGTCTTGCTGAGAAGAAGGATTACAGCAATATCGACTCTGCTCCTGAGGAGAGGGAGAGAGGTATTACAATCAACACTGCTCACGTTGAGTATGAGACAAAGAATCGTCACTATGCTCACGTTGACTGCCCAGGCCACGCTGACTATGTTAAGAACATGATCACCGGCGCTGCTCAGATGGACGGCGCTATCCTCGTAGTTGCAGCTTCCGACGGTCCTATGGCTCAGACAAGAGAGCACCTTCTTCTTGCTCGTCAGGTTGGCGTTCCTGCAATCGTTGTATTCATGAACAAGGCTGACCAGGTTGATGACGAAGAGCTTCTCGACCTCGTTGAGATGGATATCAGAGAGCTTCTCGACAAGTACGAGTTCCCCGGCGACGATACTCCGATCATCAAGGGTTCTGCTCTTGCAGCTCTCGAAGCTCCGGACGATCTTTCCGATCCTGCTTACAAGCCTATCCTTGATCTTATGGACGCTGTTGACGACTTCATTCCTACACCGGACAGAAAGTCTGATCTTCCTTTCCTTATGCCTGTTGAGGACGTATTCACAATCACAGGCCGTGGTACGGTTGCTACAGGTAGAGTTGAAAGAGGACAGCTCAAGACCGGCGACGAAGTTGAGATCCTCGGACTTTCTAACGAGAGACCTAAGACAGTTGTTACAGGTATCGAGATGTTCAGAAAGATCCTTGACTACGCTGAGGCAGGCGACAACATCGGTGCGCTTCTCCGTGGTATTCAGAGATCCGACATTCAGAGAGGACAGGTACTCTGCAAGCCGGGTACAATTCATCCTTACACTAAGTTCTCCGGTCAGGTTTACGTTCTGAAGAAGGAAGAGGGCGGACGTCATACTCCTTTCTTCAACAACTACAGACCTCAGTTCTATTTCAGAACAACAGACGTTACAGGCGTTATCTCACTTCCTGCTGATAAGGAAATGTGTATGCCTGGCGATAACGTAACAATGGACGTTGAGCTTATCACTCCAATCGCTATCGAAGAGGGACTTCGTTTCGCTATCCGTGAGGGCGGCAGAACAGTTGGTTCCGGCGTTGTAACTGCAGTTAGAGACTAATTTCAGTTTAAATACTAAAATCCGGGTACGGTTTCGTATCCGGATTTTTTTGCTGTGCGGTGTTGCCTTAATTAAATTATTGTGAACTTTGAGTTAAATCGAATAGGCTCTCTTTTAAATGAAAGGGATATGTGTTATAATTATAAGGAAAGGGGGAGAATGCTGTTGGCGGTTAAAAAAGACGACGAATATTTTATAGATGTTGTTAAGGATTCTACATATCAGAATCAGGGTGACGAATACCACAAATCTTACTCCGAATGGCGTTCTGATCCCGATAATTCTTACGGCTTTCAGTTCACTCATGATAAGAGGGAGCATTCCTATATAGACGGCGAAGGGTTTGTGCCTCACAAGGCGGAGGTTGCCGAGCGTATTTCCATGCTCAAATGCTGCAGCTTGCTGGGTACTGTGATGCTGATCATGCTTGTAATAGATCAGATATTATATCAGGTCTTAAAGCTGATCGCTCCGGATACAACGGGCGCTATAGTTTATTTTTCCCAGAAAAACGGAGGAACAAGCAGATACGATCTGGTGACAACGCTTATAATAGGCGTATTTATGCTGGCGAAGTTCATTGTTCCTGCGCTTATATTTAAGATCGTTACTAAAATACCGGGCAGGGTGATTTTTGCAAGATCCAGCGGAAACAAAAAATTCCTAGGTACTGCGCTGATAATTATGATGGTTATTATTGTTATCGGTAGGATCGGACAGTTTTTAATAGCCTGGTTCTTTTCGTTTGTGAATATCGACGGACTGTATGCTGTTATTATTTTCAGTAAGGAGCCTGATGTGGCGATCGCATCTTTTCTGCTGTTTACTATTTTGATACCCATAGCGCAGGAGGTTTTGTTCCGCGGCGTTATACTCCAAACATTCCGGCAGTTCGGCGATTATTTCGCTATAATCGTATCCTCGGTTCTGAGTGCGCTGTGTTATTATGACATAACATATTTCGGCTTTGTTATCTGCTGTTCGGCGGTACTGGGGTTGTTTACCGTAAGGACCGGCTCTCTGAAAACGCCAATATTTATGAGTATCTGCTCGCATATTACCAATTTTGTCTTGTCTTATGTTGAGCTTTACGATATACCTTCTTCTGAGCTAATCGAAGTGCTTATATGCACGGTTATACTCGGAATATCTATCGTACTGTATTCAAAACTGCTTAACATCGGGGAATGGAGCTTTAACATTGAAAACGACGCGTCCAATATGTCGATGAGCAAAAGGCTTAAAGCCTTCATTTCAACGAACAGCATTGCGATCTGGTTTGCCGCAGTACTTGTTGCTGTAATTATGTTTATGAGGTTCTTATGAGCAGAGATGAGATATATATGAAAAAAGCGCTGGAGCTTGCGCGGCTGGCGGCTGAACAGGGAGAAGTTCCGGTGGGAGCGGTCGTAGTAAAGCGTTCCACCGGAGAGATAATCGGCAGGGGATTTAACCGTAGGGAGTACGGCAGATCTCCGCTTACTCATGCCGAAATAGTAGCGATAGATGAGGCAAGCAGAAAGCTGGGCGGCTGGAGACTGCTTGACTGTGAGCTTTTCGTTACCCTTGAACCTTGTCCGATGTGTGCGGGTGCAATAATAAATTCCAGAATAGAGCGGGTGATCTTCGGCGCATACGATCCGAAAGCGGGTTCGTGTCATTCTGTGGTCAAGCTTTTTGAACTGCCTTATAATCACAAGCCCCTTGT
Source organism: Ruminococcus sp. (assembly GCA_021770655.1). Classification (GTDB taxonomy): domain Bacteria; phylum Bacillota; class Clostridia; order Oscillospirales; family Ruminococcaceae; genus Hominimerdicola. The sequence goes on from JAETQO010000007.1 coordinate 39,021, forward strand.
GACGGGAGGCGTGCTGGAGCAGGAGTGCAGAGAAACGCTGTCGGATTTTTTTCATACTTTACGAAGAAAAAAAACTGCGAAAAAAAGCGACCTTTCTGTGTAATTACAGAAAGGTCGTTTTTTATATTTCGTTCCTGTTTTCCAGCGCCTTGTAAAGGGTAACTTCATCGGCATACTCAAGAACGCCGCCGATAGGCAGACCGAATGCGAGCCTTGTTACCTTGACGCCCAACGGTTTGAGCAGTTTGGATACATACATTGCTGTAGCTTCGCCTTCCACTGTGGGGTTGGTAGCCATTATGACCTCGGCTATATTCTCCGGCTCTATTCTCGCCAGAAGTTCCTTGATTTTGAGTTTGTCGGGAGAAATTCCGTCGATAGGCGATATAAGTCCGTGAAGGACGTGATAAACGCCTTTGTATTCCTTGGTTCTTTCAAAAGCCGCAATATCCTTTGGATCCTCGACGACGCAAACGGTAGTGTGATCTCTTCTTGGATCGGCGCAAATGGGACATCTGGGTTTGTCGGTGAAATTCTGGCAAACACTGCAAAGATGCACCGTTTTATGCGCATTGGTTATTGCGTTTGCGAAAGCCGCCGCCTCTTCATCGGTCATAGACATAACATGATAAGCAAGCCGCTGAGCGGTTTTCATGCCGATGCCCGGAAGTTTGGCAAACTGCTCGGTAAGTAAAACAAGGGGCAATGCGTTAGATTCAGCCATCAGAACAGTCCCGGGAAGGAAACTCCTCCCGTAAGCTTCTGCATTTCAGCGTCGCTTACCTCGTCAAGATTTGCAACGGCCTGATTGAAAGCCGCCATAACCAGATCCTGAAGAGTCTCAACGTCCTCAGGGTCAACGACCTCCGGCTTGATGTCAAGCTTGAGTACGTTTCTCTTTCCGTTGATAGTTACCTCGACAACTCCACCGCCTGCCGTTCCTGTGAACTCTCTCTGCTCAAGGTCGGCCTGAAGCGCAGTGATCTCGTCCTGCATTTTCTGCGCCTGTCTGAGCATCTGATTCATGTTATTTGAGGGGCCTTTGCCCATTCCCTGTGGAAGTCTAGCTTTCATGTTAAAAACTCCTTAAATTCAAAATTATTTTTTTATTTCAACCTCGATATCAAGTTTTTTCGCTTTTTCAAGAAGCTGGTTGATAGGGTTTTCCTTATCCTCCGGAGCAACGTTTTTAGCGGATTTAACCTTGATAACGAAGTTCTGTCCGAAATTTTTATTTAATATTTCATTAAGCACAGAGGCGTCTGCCGAGCTTTTAAACTTTTTCAGATAAAAGTCGTTATGCACGATCATAAGCAGTACATTTGCGCACATATACGCCTTTGAATTTGCAAGAAAACAACCGATAGCCGGATTTGTTTCATTCACCTGCGCTATTATAGAATCCCAGTTTTCTACAAGCTTGAAATCGCTGGGCTTCATCTTTTTGAAGTCCGGATCCTGCGGAGCGGCAGATTTTTCTGTCGGCGCATCGGTTTTTGGGAAATTATCCGTCTGCGGTGCAGTAATTTTGCTGCCGTTTTTCAGAGCGTTTTCAAGCTGAGAAACCCTGTTCAGCAGAGCGGTGACCTCCGCACTTCCGACAGTCGAAATGGTTTTGCTCTCGCTCATGACTGCTCCACTGCAAAGCCTGATGATACACATTTCAAGCTCAATGCGCTTTGAAGAACTTCGGGCAAATCTTTCGCTGCATTCCTGCAAAACGGAAATATCCCCCAAAATTTCGTCAAGCTTCATCTTTTCCGCGACCCTGCAAAGTTTGTCGTATTCCTCCGGCAGACAGGTGATAAGTTCTTTATTATTGTCAATGGTCTTGATGAGCATAACGTTTCTCATCTGCACCAATAACTCGCCTGCCAGCACTTTAAGGTCCTTGGACATATCATAAAGCCTGTCCACGATCCTGAGTGCGCCTGCCGCGTCCTTATCGCATATCTTCTCCAGAATATCGAAAAGATAATCTCTGCCTGCAATACCCGACGCAGAGGAAACCACGTCCAGAGTTATGTCGTTTTCGTAGGCTACGCACTGATCCAGCAAGGAAAGCGCATCTCTCATACCTCCGTCGGAAAGTCTTGCGATCATTCCAGCGGCGTCCTCATGGAGAGTGAATCCCTCCTGCGAGGCGATGTACATAAGCCTGGAAACAATGTCCTCGTTCCTTATCCTATGAAAATCAAAATGTTGGCATCTTGAAACTATTGTAGCCGGAACTTTGTGTATCTCCGTCGTAGCGAGAATAAACTTAACGTGCGGCGGCGGTTCTTCCATAGTTTTGAGCAGAGCGTTGAACGCACCCGGCGAAAGCATATGGACCTCGTCTATGATATACACCTTATATTTGCAGATCTCAGGGGTATAAACAACGCCTTCCCGCAGTTCTCTGATGTCGTCAACCTTGGAATTTGAGGCGGCGTCTATCTCGATAATATCCGAAAGCGCACCGCTGTCGGCGTTTTTACATATCTCGCATTGCAGGCAAGGCTCGCCGTCCTTGGGATCGAGGCAGTTTATCGCTTTAGCAAAAATCCTGGCGCAGGTGGTTTTTCCCGTGCCCCTCGAACCTGTAAAGAGATAAGCGTGAGCCGTTTTTCCGCTTTTGATCTGATTTTTCAGAGTAGTGGTAATATGCGGCTGTGAAACGACGTCGTCAAATGACATCGGACGCCACTTTCTGTATAAAGCCTGATACACTCTGCTCACTCCAATCCGATCAGTATAAACAAAAAATCAATCCGACATATGGGCGCGCGGGCGGAACTGTGACACACGAAACAGACCGCTTAATGCTGCTCGGTTCCCCGCCTGACATGGTTCACAGCGTTTCATTGCACAGGACCCGCACACCTATATCTCGGATTGATGAGGAACAATAACTGAATCATATCAATCTAACTTTTGTTACTTTATTATTATAACACAAGATGATATTAATTTCAAGTGTTTTTCAAAAAAAGTTATAAAAAAACGCCGCAGCCGGAAAAATCAGACTGCGGCGGCAAAATATCTATTCGTTTGCGATGATAAAATCGATCGTGCCGAACGGGAAGCTTACAGGAATGCGGAAAGCGGTACTTGTAAAGGAAACGGAACCGTTTTTGATAAATTCCTGAGGCGTAAGAGTAAGTTCCACGCCGTTCTCGTTGGATTCATTTACAATGAACAGACCGTCGTTGACGTTAAGGAACTCTCCTACGGTAGCGTTAACAAAATCGTCCACCTCGGCAAAACTTTCCTTAGCAAATCTTTCTGCAATTGCTATGTAAGGAGCATTATCGGCGCAGACGCACAAAGTCGCATCATAGCTGCCCTTTATTTTCTGCACCACGATGTTTTCGGCATTTACGCTGTTGACGATAGACGCCTCTAACGGAGTGAAATCATCGCCGATAAATCTGATTATATCCTTGAACAGCAATGTAACATAGTCTGTGCATATCCTTGCATTTTCTGCGCTGTCGAAGTGATAAAATTCCTTTATGAGGTTATGGAGCTTTTCGTTCTGGTTGTCTGAAATATCATCGGCGAGCTGGTTTTCAGCTTTATAGTCGTTGATAGCTTTTTCAAATTCAGCGTTAGTGAGCGCGCCGTTGTTCACAAGCGTTTGACCGAGAAGAAGATAATCGGTCGGCTGTTGAGCGAGAAGTTTTTCAACGTCGTCGGCGGTAACATAGCCAAGTTCTACGGCGAGATCGCCGAAACGTTTGTCAACACTCTGCTGGGTGATGTTTACATGCTCAACCTGTTCAGCGGTCATAAGTCCTGCGTTTATAGCCAGAACTCCAAGACGGAGTCTGGTATGTTTTTTAGCCTCGAACGCCTGAGTAAGATCCTCGGCGGTACAAAGCTTGCGGTTGAACAAATATCCTCCAAAAAATTGGGCAAACATTTACAGAACCCCCTTTGCAACATTTTCAAGGACTTTCATAGCGTCCTCGTCCGCGATAGGCTTCTGCAAAAAGTCAACTGCGCCGACCTTGAGAGCCTCTTTCAGGTGACCCTGAGTTCCGACAGATGAAGCCATGATTATCTTAGCGTCCGGAAATTCTGCAATTATCTGCTTCAACGCTTCAAGTCCTGTAACCTTGGGCATAATTATATCCATAAAAACCACGTCCGGCTTAAATTCCCTGAATTTTTCAACGGCTTCACTGCCGTCTGCTGCTTCGTAAACAGCCTTGACCCCGAAATTTGACATTGACATACTAAGCTTTTTGCGGGCGAACATTGAGTCGTCGCAAATAAGAACAGTCATATCGTTAATATTCATTTTAAAACCCTCCCAATGAAAGTTGAATATCTGCTATTCAACAGCCTGAACTTATTATATCATAAAATCCTCCAAAAGTCAAGAGCTTATAAACTGCTTTTGTGGTAATTGTGTACAAAATTCAATGAACGAAATTTTATATTGAATTTACTTGACAAAGGGAATCGTATGTGATATAATATTTTAGTAATAATTTTGCCGGTGTGATGGAATTGGCAGACGTGTCGGACTCAAAATCCGATGGTAGCGATACCGTACCGGTTCGACCCCGGTCACCGGCACCAGTCACTCGCCGAAATGGGCTTGTTCCGTTTCGGCTTTGTTTGTAATTTTTATTTATTTTTGCTGGGGAAGCATAGCAATATCCGACATCACTTTGTGGTGTCGGATATTTTTATAGACAACACCGCACAACTATTGTGCGGGTACGGGAAATTGGCAAGTTAGACGTACACAAAGCCGTTAGGCGGTAGTTGTGCGGTACTGCCTATAGTATCAATGCATCTGAGGTTGTATTCCTTCGGCGCTTATCAGTCTGAACTATCTTCTTATCGGTATTGCCTAAAGGGCGGTCAAGACTTAAAATCATTCTGCATTTTTATATATTTATTAAAAAACTACCTCGTATATTAAGCCCGTCGGAACGAATACTAATGTTGATACCGTGCACATGGGTTTGCACTTATTGACTAAGGAGTATGTTTATGGAATCGTTATGGAAACAAAGCGTAGAAATGTCCTCGTTTCCGAGTCTGGAGGGGGACGTTAAAACTGACGCGCTTATTATCGGAGGCGGACTTGCCGGTCTGCTTACGGCTTATATGCTCAAAAGCAGGGGAGTTGACTGCGCAGTAGCCGAGAGGAACGTTATCTGCGGTGGCAACACCGGGAATACGACTGCGAAGATAACGTTTCAGCACGGTCTTATCTACAGAAAGATACTTCGCGCATACGGTCGTGAACGCGCCGCTATGTATATGGAGGCGAACCGACGCGCGCTGGAGAAATATGCGGAGCTTTGTAAAAACATTGACTGTGATTTTTGCAGAGCGGATAATTACGTTTATACAATGCGTGGTATGAAGCGTCTAGAAAAGGAAATTTCTGCGCTGGATAAGATCGGGTATAAGGCGGAGCTTTGCATACCGAAGGAACTGCCGTTTATTACGGACGGAGCGGTTAGATTCAAAAATCAGGCTCAGTTCGACCCTTTGAAATTTGCGGCGCATATCGCAAAGGGACTTAATATCTATGAGCATACGCCCATAAGAGAAATGCAGGGCTTGACAGCCGTGAGCGACGGCGGAAAGATCAGCGCAAAAGCGGTGATCTGCGCCACTCATTTTCCCTTTATCAACAAGCACGGAAGTTATTTTCTGAAGCTTTATCAGCACCGCTCCTATGTTATTGCATTGGAAAATGCCCAGCAGATGAAGGGAATGTATGTTGACGAGAACAAGACCGGTCTTTCCTTCCGAAACAGCGGTGATCATCTTCTCCTAGGAGGCGGAGGTCATAGGACGGGAAAGAAAGGCGGCTGTTGGGAGGAACTGCGGGACGCGGCAGAATTTTATTATCCGTCGTCGGAGGAGAAATTTTACTGGTCCGCACAGGACTGCATGAGCCTTGACGGCATACCATATATCGGGAGATATTCCCGCCGTACCGACGGGCTTTATGTGGCAACCGGCTTTAACAAATGGGGAATGACAGGCTCGATGACGGCGGCGATGCTCCTGAGCGATATGGTATGCGGAGAGAAAAACGACTGTGCCGAGGTTTTCAGTCCCTCCCGTAATATGCTCAAGCCTCAGCTTGCGGTAAACGGATTTGAGGCGGTAAAAAACCTGTTGACTGTTTCGGAAAAACGCTGTCCGCATATGGGCTGTGCATTGAAGTGGAATCCCGACGAAAGAAGCTGGGACTGCGTTTGTCACGGTTCACGTTTTACCGAGCAGGGAAGTCTGCTTGACAATCCTGCCAACGGCGATCTGAACGAGGGCGAAAGAGGATAGAATAATAAAACCTGAGAGGAGTAATTCTTCTCAGGTCATTTTTGTGCGTTTATAAATCAACCTGCGCCAAGGCTTTAAAAACGGCTTCGGCGCAGGAAATTTAACATTATTCTTCGATTTGTTTTCCGAGAAACATTGCCGCAGCTTTTGCAAGCATAGTCTGTTGCTCGGTACAGTGTTCGTCGTCCTTGTTTGCAATGAACGCCACAGCTCCGGTTATGTCGCCGTTGGAGATGATCGGCGACACTGCAAGAGCATGATTTGCCACGCCCTCAACGGGGAAAAGGGTCGCTCTTTCGGAAGAATCGTACTCGTAATTTTTGCGGGATTCAAGCAGTTCCTCCAGAGCGGCGGAAAGTCTGCGCTGTGAGTATTCTTTTTTTGACACGCCTGAGACTGCCACAACGTGATCCTTGTCAAATACCACCGCCGGCGCTCCGCCAAGCTTTGAGATAACCTCCGCCGCCTGTACTGCGCCTTCGGACATTTCGTTTATCGCCGAGTATTTTTTGAAAATGACCTCGCCGTCAGGGTTGGTGTAGATTTCTAACGGGTCGCCGTTACAGATAACGTTGACACTAAGAACCTTGCCTTTGCTATTTTTTATAACATTGACAAGTTGTCCGGCTGACTTTTTGCTCTCAGTGCCTTTATTAAAATTTTCGGCAGCTTTTTCGCTGACATCTGCCATTGCTGATACGCTCTCAGGTTTGTCAAGTGTACCGTATGTTAGCAGGCAGTCAATGTCAGCTTTTAGTTGAATATCTATGTGACCTTCATAAACTGTTATTTTGTCGATTATCAGATTTATGTCATTTTTATCAAGGGTAGGCTTGTTTAAAATATTGTCGAAAATTTCAAATACGGTTTTTGCGGTTCGGTTTACTCTTACTATGGCATTATTTTTATCCACCGCCAGTTGCAACTGGTTTTTCAGTCCCTCTATTCGCAAGGTAAGCTCGTCGATCATTTCGGTGTAGGTTTCCTCAATGATCTCTGTACGCTCAGGGTGACGCATTACATCTCTTGTCTGCTGACGTGTGAGCATTTTCATTTCAGCTTTTGCGTCCTCGATCTGTCCTTTTATCAGCTCCACGACTGACTTGCTGTTTTTGCTTTCGTTCTGCTCCTTAGCAATGGAGTTTTGCAGACGTTCGATCATATCCTGCGAATTGTCACGGACTTTTTGAATGTACTCTTTTAGCAGCTTATCAAGCATATCGACCCTTGTGTGATGTGATGTACAGCCTTTTGTTCCTCGTCTGTGATATGTTCCGCAGGTATAAGCGGCGGCAATATCGTTTCGGCTCATTGAGAACATTGGTGAGCCGCAGTCGCCGCAGTAGAGAAATCCGGAATAAGCATTTTCGTATTTTCTTACGCCACGATAATGAGATGTGGTACGTTTTTTGAGATTCTCTTGTGCTAATGCGAACACCTTATAGTCAACGATCGGCGTGTGGTTGTTTTCGAATACAATGTGGTCAGTTTCGTGTTGCTTGACTTCATCACCGTTAATCCTTTTGCGGCGATATTTGCCTTGACGGAGCGTGCCAATATAGAAATCGTTTGACAATACTTCGCTGATAGTTACCAAACTCCAAGTTTGTTTTGCCTCACGCTTGCACTCTTCACCGTTCGCCTCTTTTCGCATCTTCTCACACATACGAGGGGTAGGGATATGTTTTTCAGTAAGGTAATTTGCAATTTTTTTATAGCCCCAGCCCTCATTGTACTTTTCAAAAATATCACGCACCACCTGTGCGGCAGGCTCGTCAACATCAAATTTCATTGTTTTGCTGTTGGTCATAACGTAACCATAAGGCACGGCACATATCCATTTGCCTTCTTCCTGACGGCGTTTTATTACTGACTTGACTTTTTTTGAGGTGTCGGTAACGGGCATTTCGTTAATGAGAAATCTAAATTGGATAGCTGTCCAATCGTCATAGGTAGGATAATCAATGTTGTCACCTATTGAGATGATCCTCATACCGGCGTCACGGAGATCTTCAAGCTCTACAAGACCTTTGCTGTTGCGGCGTGAAAATCTTGAGAAGTCTTTGACGATAAGGATATCATATTCCATTCGCAGCATTTTCTTTCGCAGTTCCTGATAGCCCTCACGTTGTTCAAAAGTATATCCCGAACGGTCACGATCTTCATAAAATTCGAGCGTACTGTCGGGAAATTTTCGCTTTACAAAGTCAGTTATGATAGCTTTTTGGTTCTCGATAGAGGTGTTGTCCCTGTCCATTTCCTCGTCAACAGAAATTCGGCAGTAGCCTGCTATGCTGTATTTTGTGCTCATAACTTTCACCCTTTCTTTGATATAGTGGTACAATGTTGTCACTTTTGATTATGGATCTTACCCTTGCGGATACATACAATGTTGTTAGTTTATATGTTTTATTACAAATAATATTGTATCACATCTTTGCCCAAAAGGCAATAGGCAAAGGATATAAAAATAATGGTGGAGTGTATGTAAAGTGCACCATAGGTGCACTCGCTGTCAGAGAGTAATATTATGGTGGAGAAGATTTTCAGTACATTCGTACAGATCTTTAGAACCTGAGCGGAACACGGCAACTTTAAATTTTTCACCGCTAAGCTCCTTTATCTTGCACTCAACCAAGTTCATAACTCTCTCATTTTGTTGTTCTGCATTGCTCAGCCAGATCTGAGCGATGCCTGATTTTTCGTTCTTTATTATCTGCAAAAGCAACACTCCTTATTACGATTTTTGCCTTTTTTGTATAGTGTTAATCAGTTTGCACATTTTGCTTTATCGCCTCGTTTCTATATGGTTTTATTGTCCGTGCTTTAAATTGACTGCCCTGTGACTCCTATTGCAAAGTTCGTATTTACGCCCCTTTGAGCGTGATTTCTGTAACTTGCGACCCCTAATTTTCTTTGAAAGCCGTATCTTGACCCCATAAAAAATATGCACAAAGACTTTTCTAAAAGTGCGTATTTACGGCACTTTTGCGGCGAGCTTTGCTCGTCCGCTGTGAGTGTTTCGGGGGCTGCGACCCCGAAACTTTAACTTGCAATGAAATATTATGCGTTTCCTTATCTCTTGTAAAAGTCATTTTTGCTCACCATAAGCTAAACTTTCTCATCTGTATTGTCACTGCTTTCAACGCATCGCCCACAGCGGCTCACAAATCGCTTGTGTGGGGTTTCCCTTTGGCTTTGCTAAACTTACCCGACTGAAAACTAAAGCCCACAGATCGCCACACGTTCGCTGATTTGGCGTTGACGGTAGCTTTGAAATGTTGACAGTAAAACTTGCTTTGATTTCTACCGGCACATCTTGTAAAGCAAGGTTTTGCAGGGCTTTTCATACTTTCAAGGTCAGTCTGTTGACAGTAACTTCACTGGTGGATCTACTGTCACTGCTGTCACGCTCACGGTCGTAATGAAGAATTATCAGCCTGCAGTTGCGTGTCCGCTTGTACTGAAAATCAATGCCGTATTTTCTCAGCGTGTAACCGTTGCGAACCAGATCTCTTGTAACTCTATTCGGATAGAATGGTTCTTGCGTGACTTCTTTTAGTTCACTTACAAGTTCTGACGCCGTACCTGAAAAATCAATTCTCTTTTTGATGTAAACATACAATGCCGCAAGAAAAATGTTGTCCTTACTTTTTGGAGCGGACGGCTCATCGGTAACGACCCACTTTTTCAAATCACTATTGAACTGCAAATTAATTTCTGCGTTTTCAATGTCACGACCGACACAGAATAGTTTAGCATTGCGACTGCCACGCTTGTTTTCAATAAGCACCAAACTTCCGTCAACACAGCCGCTGATTCCTGTACTTCCTGAGATCATATTGAACGGGTCGGTATCTTTGCATTTTCTAGTGTGATGTACAACTATTATTGCGATTTCAAGCTTGTCCGCAAGTGTTTTCAGAACAGAGAGCTCTTTGTAATCTGAACCATAACTTGAATCAGTATCGCTGCGAACCATTTGCAGAGTGTCAATAAACACGATCTTCAGATCGCAATGTTCGATTTTAAAACTTTCAATTTGCTCTTCAAGTCCGTTGCCGATAGATTCAGACATAACAGAGAAGTACAAATTTTCAGTTGGCACATCAGTTATTTCATACAAGCGATTTTGAATACGAACGTAGCTATCTTCCAGACACAAATACAATGCTGTGCCTAGCAATGCTTTCTGCCCTAAAACATTTTCCCCTTTTGATATTGACAAGCACATATCAAGTGCCAGCCAAGACTTTCCGACCTTTGGTGCTCCTGCTAAGATATACAGACCTTGTGCGATCAAGTCGTCTATAACGAACTCTATTGGCTTGTACACCGTAGTCATTATTTCTTCGCAGGATCTAGTGATGAGTTTTTTCACGCTATCAGACCTCCTATTCTATTTTCAAGTTGCCGTTGTTATATATGTAATTTATACAAACAAAAAAGCTCGCACATATTTCAGGCTCACGATTTGGCAACAGGATATAGTTATCCCATTGTTTTAAATCGTGCCTGATGATATGTACGAGCTTATAGCTCTAAGTAGTTGATTATGTTTTTATGTATGTGGTAGGCAGATCGTTATATTTTAAAACTTTTCCTTGTGTATTATAACATATAACGATGTGCTTGTCAACAACTCGTACTTTTTTTATAATTGTTTTTAACTTACGCTGAAGTAGTGTGTAATAATTGGGTTTATTTACGTTGGGATTTACATACGCTGATGAAGGGTGATAAGGCGAGAAACGGTTATATAACATAAATTTAATAATAAAAGTTGAGCAGATCTTTTCTTCGGACAAGGCGAACTAACGGCATAACCTCGAATATCCCGAATAAGTAAAACAAAAGCCCATAAAGGAAAACTCGCACTTTCCTCTATGGACTTTGTTTTTTTAGTATAACGTAAACTGCAAACTCACGATCTCACAATTCAAAAGATAACCACTCCGATATGATAAACAACACAAGCGATAAGTAATGCCGCAAGGGTGTAGAACACACCTATCTTGGCTGTCCATTTGGCGGAGTGCGTCTCTCTTGCAGTTGCTGCTAAGGCGCTGATACAAGGCATATTGAAACTTATTGCGAAGATGAATGCCAACCCCTCTGCTTTGGTAAAGTTGGCGGAGAGGATATCCGAGATACTTGCCGCAGCCGTTCCTGATACCTTTGCACCGAAAGTGGAGCTGACCAAACTTCCGCCAGCACCATAGAGGGTGTTGAGCACGCCAAGGAGAGATTCCTTTGAAATTGCCGAGGCGCAGAATGCAAGGAATGCCTGCCATTTCATTCCGACAAACTTTGTCACAGGCTCTATCAAAACGCCAAGCTTGTAAAGTATGCTGTTTTCTGCATTGCCGCCGAAACCGTAGGTCAGTACGAAGAATACGATAGATACCAGCGAGATTATCCTAAGCGCACGGAGAAAAATATCCAAAGTGCGTTGGAACGTCACATACAGCGTGTTTTTTATCGCAGGTTTATGATATGGCGGCAACTCCATTATTAGCCCAACTCGTTCCTCTTTTGGTGCAAGAGAATTGCCGAACACTTTGTAGACCACCCACATCATCAGGAACATAAATAGGAAGATAGATACCATTACGAGAAATCCGCCTGTGCTGCCGAATAATGCAATGGCGATAGTTGGCACAACGGAAAGTGTCGCCGCACAAGGAACTGCCCAGCTCATAGCGATCGCAAGCACTCGCTGTCCCCAGTTATCAACAACACGAGTACCTGTAGTGCCTGCAATGGTACAGCCAAGACCCATAAAAAATGGCATAATCGTTTTGCCCTGAAGTCCGACTTTGGACATTGTATGGTCGAACAGAAATGAGATACGGGCAAGGTAGCCGGTCTCCTCCATAAGATTGAAACCTAGTGTAATACCCAGTACGAATGACGCCATCATTAGCGCAAAATACAGCACATTGATAAGCACGTCGCAGATGAGAGAAATCAGCAATGGGTCTGCTGAAAATACGCTTAACTGGTATAAGGATATAAGCAGCGCCTTCGAGAAATGTTCTATTGGCAGAGCAGCTTGGTCATACAAGGGTGTTGACTACGGCTTTGTTGACGGACATCTTGACAGCGTTCTCGATGAACTGGTAAAGTATCTTTGATAGATAATTTCTTCATATAACTCCATTTTTGGGCAAGCTCGGTCACGTTAGCCGAGCTTGTTTTTTTGTACTAAGTTTCATAAATTGATATTTGCTCATAAAATTCTATTTACGATAATTATTTGATATAAATAATTGAATATTGATATAATAGTTTTACAACAAAGTGTATAATATAAACCTAATCATTCATAGTCACTTTCTTATAATAACTTCCGAATAAACAGACCTGCTTGAAGATCAAGTGGGTCTGTTTTCATATTTTTATACTATTTCATAAATTTGATATTAAACACTTTTATGATATTTATGTTACAAATTTGATATAAATAAAACGTTTACACGGTTATAATGTATACAGAAACAACAAAATAAATTGCTTTAAGCAAAAATTTTTATTGAAAAAATCGGAGGAAAAAGTTATGAATTTTAAGAAGTTAGCAGCAGGTCTTTCAGCAGCAGTTCTCGCAGCAACAATGATGTCAGTATCTGTTTCGGCAGCAAAGCTTGGCGACGTTGTTCACCCGTCAGAGGAGGACACAAAAATGAATGACTCATATTATTCTATCGGAGCAATGGGTTTCTATATGGGTCAGGATTGGAACTGGAATCAAGGCGACTGGGTAGGCATTGATGATACCGGTAAGATAGCTGTTGAATATAAGATAAGTGCAGTTATCGCCGACAAGTCAATGTCAGGCAAGGGAAATCTCGGAGATATGGGCGTTATGGTAGCTAATCTGCCTGAGGGTATATATCCTTTGGATGTTAAGATATCTGATGCAAAGTTCGTTGCCGAGGACGGCACAACAACAGTTTTTGATTCTCTCAATTCTATTACTTCAATGGACGAGGACTCAGAGGGTGGAATAAGAATACATATCAGACCGACTGATGAAGTCGATGAGGAAACAGGCGAAGTAACAAAGAAAGCTTGCCCTGAGGTCGCAGGCTGGGAGAAGGAAGGTGCTTTCAACGGCGGCACGCTTTCAATGACGCTTGATTTCGGTGTTGCAGCTGCCGAGGGCGGAGAGTCAAAAGCAGATACTTCAAAGGCAGAATCAAAGTCTGATACTTCAAGCTCAAAGACAGATACATCAAAGATAGATGCTTCTTCATCTAAGGCGGATACAAGTAAGGCTACTGTTACAGCGGCTGCATCTTCAAAATCTTCTGATGATACGTCTGAGGCAGCAGAAACAGGTGCAGCTGTTGGCGGAACACTTGCTGTTATCGCTCTTGCAGGTACAGCGGTGATCGTTACCAAGAGAAGAAAGTAATATTCGGAGGTATGGCTATGAATAATTCAAAAAGAGTTTTAACATTTGCTCTTGCAGTTTGCTCGCTTTCAGCATTTGCATCTTGCGGAAGTTCAAGTGATTCTTCAAGCAAGGTCGTTGACAAAAAGCTCAAGGAAGATCAGCAGCAGATAGTTCAAAGACTTTCTGACGATATGACAGATGTAAGAGATCTAAAAAGCAACGAAATAAAATGGTTCTCACATTGGGATATCAACCCTACTGAGGCGGAGGACAAAGAGATAGGTGCTGACCTTGCTTTGTTCAAGACAAAGTATAATGGTAAGATAAACTGGGTGCAGACCACTTGGGACACTAAGTTTGACGATCTTGCGGCACTTGTAATGTCAAATGATTCACCTGATTTCATTGGTGCTGATGATATGGACGTTTTCCCTAAGGGCGCTATAAAATCGATGATAGAACCTATCGATGATTATATCGATCTTTCAAAGCCTCTTTGGACGGATATAAAGGGTGCGACAGATAAGTTTATGCTTGGTGACAAGCACTATGTGAGCGTTATCAGAACTGACCCAGCATACGTTTTTGTATATAACAAGCGGACTATGGAAGATAACGCTTATGACGATCCTGCTGAGCTTTTTAAAGAGGGTAAGTGGAACTGGAATACTTTCACAGAAATGTGCCTTGATTTTACCGATTCTGAGAACGATAAATATGCACTTGACGGCTGGTATTATGAAAAGGCATTGCAACAGTCTTCCGGTGTGCCGCTCATCGGTATCACAGACGGAAAGCTTGTAAATAATATTTCCGACCCAATGATAGCGAAGGCTCAGAATATGATGTATGAACTGCAAAAGAACAATGTTGTTTATCCAAAGCACGAGAATAACTGGAAACTCAGAGGCGACGCTGAGGGCAGCGGAATGGCAACAGGTTTGACGCTTTTCTATCCTATCGGACTTTGGGCACTTGAGAATGCTCCGTCAACAACTGTGAACTACGGCGATGTATCAAAGGGAGAGGTAATGTTCGTTCCTGTTCCTTGCTCAGCTGATAGCGATAAACAGTATATCCCTTCAAGAGTACACGGCTTTAGCATTGTAAGAAACGCTAAAAACCCGGAGGGCGTGGCGGCTTTCCTTGAATGCTGCCGTTATGCAGAACTAGATGAGGCCGCACATCAGATAACCCTTGATCAGTACAAGGACGATTATGGCTGGACTGATGAAATGCTGGAAATGAGAGAAACTATCTATGAACTGTCTGCACAGAATCCTGTATTTGACTTTGAACAGGGCGTATCTGCCGATCTTAACTCTATCTGTGATACTGCAATAAGAGGAACAATGAATCCGCAGGAGTCAAAGAGCTGGTCACAGGTCGTTCAGGAAAATGAAAAGGCTATCGATTATATTATCGGCGAGGTTATGACTTCAATGAATGAGGCTAAGTAAGATCTATTTATCAGAAATTGGGCGGCAGGTCGATTTGCCGTCCTTTTTCTATAAATAAGCGGCTTTACTTGTGTCTATAAATATGATATAATAAATTAAAAAGCAGGGGGTGAAAGCTATGGAGATAAACAGGGAATTGTCTATGCGGCAGTTTATGCAAAAGGAAAATGACTATCATCATTCATCATATGAAACTGAACTGGAATTTTATTCTGCTGTGCGGGCAGGCGACCTTGAAACGGTCAAACGGCTGTATACGCCGCTGGATACAAACGGAAAGGGCAGGCTCAGCAAAGACGGTCTTAGGAATGTCAAGTATCATCTTGTCATAACCATAGCAATGCTGTGCAGATTTTGCATCGAGGGTGGACTTGACCCGGAAACTGCATATACCATAAGCGATATATACATCAATAAATGTGATGAGTGCCGCAATGAAGAAAGTGTTATGGCTGTGCACAAGGAAGTCATCGTTTATTATACCAAGCAAATGAAAAAGGCTGTGTCACAGAACGTTTACTCAAAGCATATCCTTATGTGCTTTGACTGCATTTTCGATAATATTTACAAGGGCGTGACTGTGAATCAGATAGCAGATGAACTGAACATAACGCCGCAGTATCTTTCAAAGCTTTTCAGAGAGGAAGTTGGCGTAAAGATATCTGATTTTATTATGTCCAAAAGAATACAGGCGGCTGAAAATATGCTGAGATATTCTGAATATAGTCCGCTTGATATAGCCAACTATCTTGCTTTCAGCTCTCACAGCCATTTTATTGCCTGCTTTAAGAAACAGACGGGACTTACGCCGAAACAGTATAGAGATCAGTTTTTCCGTGCAAACTGGAACAAGCATAGCACAAGCAAATCGAAAATATAAGTTGATATTAATATTCTGATATTTGCATTACTTTTCTGATATAAATATCACATCTGTTGATTTATAATACTTATAGAAGATAAAATCCTGATGTTTATTCGGAGGTAATAAAAATGAAAAAAGTTTTGGCTATGTCACTTATTACAATGATAGTTATGTCTATGGGCAGCTGCGGTGTTTCATCTGACAGCAGTTCTTCGCAAGATGTCAGCAGCAATGCGGAAACGGAAAGCAATTCTCCATACACGGTTGAGGCAGAT
This sequence comes from Ruminococcus sp., assembly GCA_021770655.1. GTDB lineage: Bacteria > Bacillota > Clostridia > Oscillospirales > Ruminococcaceae > Hominimerdicola. Next base: position 55,323 of record JAETQO010000007.1, read on the forward strand.
TTCGGCAAGGGTGCGTCAAGCGATTTTTCCATTTCAGCTGGCTGGTCAAATGGTGCTCCATTCAACTGTTCGTGGAGCGAGGATAACGTAACTTTCAATGATGGAAAAATGCAGCTTATCATTGACGGTATGGGCGATTCAGAGGTGTACAGAGGCGGCGAGTATCGTTCAAAGGAAAACTATGGCTATGGACTTTATGAGGTATCGATGAAAGCCATAAAGAATGACGGCGTTGTATCATCATTCTTTACATACACAGGTCCGTCGGAAGATAATCCATGGGACGAAATTGACGTTGAAGTCCTTGGCAAGGACACGACAAAGGTGCAGTTCAATTACTACACAAATGGCGTTGGCGGTCACGAATATATGTATGATCTTGGTTTTGACGCTTCTGAGGATTTTCACACTTACGCATTTGAGTGGAAAGAGGACAGCATAACTTGGTATGTTGACGGAAAAGAGGCATACAAGGCTACTGAAAATCTGCCAGTTACGCCCGGAAAAATAATGATGAATGCATGGAACGGAATTGGCGTTGACAGCTGGCTGAAAGCCTTTGACGGCACAGTTCCGCTTACAGCAGAATATGAGTGGGCAAGATTTACGGCAGCGGAGTAAAATTCATAAAAAGGGGAGTTCTTATGGGCGTAGATATTCAAGAGAAAAGCTGCGTATCAGAAGGCAAAAACATTTTCGGAAAACTGTTTATTCCAAATACTAAGGCAAAAACGTATCCTACCGTGATACTTAGTCACGGCTTTAACAGCATCGGTGATGATATGGCGGATATTGCTTTGACTTTTGCGGGAAATGGATTTCTAGCATATACTTTTGATTACTGTGGTGGTTCGACACGATCGCATAGTGACGGAAAGACCACGGAGATGAGTATTATCAGCGAACAGAATGACCTTAAAGCTGTTATAGATATGATGAGTGAACTTGATATATCAGACAGCGGACAGATATATCTTTACGGCGAAAGTCAGGGGGGATTCGTTGCTGCACTTACAGCGGCAGAAATGCCTGAGCGTATTGCAGCGATGATACTGCTATATCCTGCATTCTGCATACCTGACCAATGGCTTTCAAAAGATCCTGAAAGTATGTCGAAACCCTTTGCCTTTATGGGAGATATGCTGCTTTCAAAGAAATTTTATGATGATGTTCCAAGATATGATGTTTATGATAGAGTTAGTCGGTATAATAGTCCTGTGATGATATTCCATGGTGACAGTGATGAATTAGTTGCTTTATCATATTCCGAGCGATTGAAAACGACTTTTCCTAATGCAAAGCTGAAAGTTATAAAGGGTGCTGGTCACGGCTTTTATGGTGATGACAGGGAATATGTAAAGCGTGCGGCAGTTGATTTTTTTACAACGTTGTAAAACGATTCACATATTACGCTTACTTTTATGTCTTGATTTTTTGCTTAATGATATTGATATTTGAACCGCCCCCATTAGCTAGATCAAAAATTCCAGCTAATGGGGGCGGTTTATTTTCCACAGCATTTTTTATATTTCTTTCCGCTGCCGCAAGGACGGCAAATCATTTTTTGCTCTTGTCGGTGATGAACCATATGCACATTGAATAGTTTTGCCCCAAACGGCAAAACTATTTAACATATGCCTTGATTTAAGTAACATTGTATGGTATAATATTAAAAGGTTGAGCCTGTATGGGCGGAAGTTTTTAATGAGGTGCTTGTATGGAAATTAAACGTGATAAATATTTGCAGCAGCTGATCGATTTTATGTGGGACGGACAGGTAAAGGACTTACATTCAGTCCGCCTTTGCTTTGCCTGACGCCGAAAAAGAGATGCAGGAATTAAGACCTTTTTCTCTAACAGGTGATTCGTTTCCTAAAATCATAGTTCGCAAAGATATAAGAAAACGCTGGTATGATGACAATGGTGTTCTGAATATTGGATTGATCGATTTTTTGTTGGACGATAGTGTAGTGTGAGATACTTCATAGAATTAGCCTGAAAATATTGACAGAAAAATCAGCCGCAAACCACGCACAAGTGTGGTCTGCGGCTGATTTCGCATTATTTTATGTACAGCCTATCCGCCAATCTGAGGAGCACAAGCAGGTAGTCAAGTTCGCTTTTCAACGTTGTCTGCAACGGGTCGCCCTCGCGAATCCTCATAGTTCTTCTGATCTCCTTAGGTATAACTACGCGCCCCAGATCGTCGATGCGGCGCACTATTCCTGTTGCTTTCATATTTATGACCTCCAAAATTAATTCAAAATTGCAGTAATATTATTTGCAAGGGTTGTCATTTTATGCAGGAATTCAGCGGAGATATTTTTTGCTTGAAATCCATTATATGATCAAAGATGTTTTAAATTAACTCTATAATCTCTTAATTTATCCTCGTTATATTTTTTCAAAATCTCATTAATTTCATTTATCAGTATATCTCTGTCCTCCGGAATCCTGCCTTGAAAATTAAACATATTTGACGCTCCCAGGGCGGCGAAATGTGTTCTGATATTGAGGCTTTCTATAAGAGTCCGCATTTCCGTAAGCTTTTCCGTTTCGCTCTCCTCTTGCCAGTTCCCTCTTTGAATTTCACCAAATAATTCGGAGCTTTGATAAACCGTTAGCATTGATGCTCCGACCAGTTTAGGATTAAGCTGATTGAAAATTTCAGCCGTCCGCTTTACACCCTCAGGACTTTTACCCTTGCCGTAAATTCCCGTAAGATAGAAAAAGTTGTACTCCATATTCGCCTCGTCCAGCTTTTTGCATTGCTCAATAATATCATTGGAAGTATACCCCTTGTTCATAAACGCTAAAGCTTCATCGTCGCCTGTTTCCACTCCAATGGTGATACGGTTGTATCCCAGCGCACGCAAGTCTTTTAAATCTGCTGAGCTTTTGTTATATATGTCCGTAATTCTTGCAAAACAGCCTATGCTCGTCAGCCGCTGTAAATACTGCTTTGCCAGATTTGCAATGTCCTTCAGCTTTTGCGTACTCAGCACAAACGGATTTGCGCCGACAAGAAAAAGTCTTGTAATGTCGGGCATAGACATATAAAGCTCCTGTAGATCCTCCTCGATTTCGGAAAGTGGAGACATTCTGAATTTAAACGGCACGTCCTCATAAAGCGTACAGAATTTACAGCTGTGATGAGTACACCCCGCCGTGACCTGTATCAGCGCAGACCACGCCTCATAGGGCGGCCGCCATATTGTTCCCGTAAAATGCATATTATTTCCTCCGGATTGTTATTACAGTAAGCTTAGCTGTTATAGTTATTATAATATGTTGCGTATAATTTGTAAAGTACGATTATTTTTAATATGTACTATCAAAAAAGATACTAAATATTGAAATTATCTTTGAAATATGTTATACTGAAATTAGCGGGAGGGATTATTTATGTCCGAAAATAAACACACGCAAAAAGAGCAGCTCGCAAAATGCGAATCAATGAGCCGACTACAGTCGATCATCAGCGGAAAGTGGAAAATACTGATCATATGGTACATTTCGGTTTATAAGATACAAAGATTCGGCGAATTACAGCGTAGATTGGGCGACATCACGCAGTCCACGCTGACTAAACAGCTCAGAGAGCTTGAAAACGACGGGATAGTACACAGAGAGGTTTACGCAGAGGTCCCGCCGAAAGTGGAGTATTCGCTTACGGAAATGGGCGAAAGCTTTGTGCCCATTCTTTTGTCTATGAAAGAGTGGAGCGATGAGAATTTGATGGTATAGCAAGAAATACCGAACTAAACAATGATGAACGGTTCTTATTTGGCAAAGATAATATCATAAAATGAAAACACAGCGCACCGCAGGAAAATTTGCAGTGCGCTGTGTTTTACTATCATACCCCGGCGTGCTTCTTTATCGCCGCAAAGGATTTTTCACTGATAACGTGTTCGATCCGGCAGGCGTCTTCAACAGCCGTTTTTTCATCAACACCCAGAGCCACAAGCCACTTTGAAAGCAAAGTGTGCCGTTCGTACATTTTCTCAGCGATCTCCGCGCCCTTTTCGGTAAGCTCAATATATCCGTCCTTGTTGACCGTAATATATCCGTTCTCCCTGAGATTTTTCATAGCTACGCTTACGCTCGGCTTGGAAAATTCAAGCTCGTTTACTATATCGATGCTCCTTACCTCGCCCTTGCCCTTACGCTCTGTCAAAATAAGTATTGTTTCAAGATAATTCTCGGCGGATTCTCGTATCTGCATTTGAAATTTCTCCTTTTATTGCTCCTGTATTTTCCGAAAACTGATATTATTCACATTATAACATAATTCTTTGCACATTTCAATATTATTTTGTCAAATGACACGGAAATCAATTTTTACATAAAGAGCTTGTTTCTGTATATCTTCCCCGCCGTACGGCGGGGAAGATATACAGATAATTATTGTAATTTAAACATAATATCGTCTTTCCCCGATTTAATATTTTGAAAATTGATTTCCCTGGTCAAATGACACGGAAGTGGATTTTTAGAAATTTAAATCAGAATAATGCGCAACTATATTTGAATTACAATAATTGTCGGGTTTTCACGGCAAAATTAAATTTTATGTTATTAGTAATTAATTTACGCAATAAAACAAAATACATTATAAATATTTATTTTAAATTTGCAAAACATTATAGTATATGCGGATATTAAATTATATAATAATATTAAAGCAAAGCAATACATTGTTGTAAAAGAGGTGAACAACATGAGCGAGCTTACTGAAATATATTATTTCAGCGGTACGGGAAACAGTTTTCAGCTTGCCTGCGATATAGCGGATAGACTGCCGAACTGTGCGGTGATAAAAATGACGGAGTATAACAACGAACCCGTCTGTGCCGACAGAGTGGGCGTGATATTTCCCGTGTATATGTGGGGAATACCTAAGTATGTTTCGGAATTTCTAAAACGTCTGAACATCGGTAAGGATAAATACATTTTTGCGGCGGCGACCTATGGTGGAAGCGCCGGAAAGGCTCTGGATATAGCGCAGGAGATACTTGAACGGCGCGGTTTACAGCTTTCGGCAGGTTTCCTTGTGAGAATGCCGGATAACTATATAATCGGCTATAACGCACCGTCCGAAAAAAAGCAGGCAAAGCTTTTCAAAGCAGAAAAACATAAAGCAGAGCATATAGCGCAGACTGTGGGCTACATGAAAAAGCCGGATATCGAGAAAAGCCGCCTTGTGTTCGACAGGATTTTTGCAGGTGTGCTTTACAAAAAGCTCAACGGCGTTCACGATATGGATAAAGGCTTTACGGTCAACGATAAATGTACAAGCTGCGGAAAATGCGTAAACGTCTGTCCGGTCGGAAATATAAAGCTTACCGACGGCAAGCCTCAGTGGACTCATCGGTGTGAGCTGTGCCTTGGCTGTCTGCAAAGATGTCCCGCTCGGGCTATAGACTATAAGAATAAGACCAGGAACAGAAAAAGATACGTCAACTCCGTCTATAAATGCTCCGACGGGTCAAAATAAAAAATGAAAACAAAATGTAAAAAAGCAGGCAATGCCTCCACGATCGAGCGGGCATTGCCTGTTTTCTATATAAGTCTTTTTATAATAGTAATATTATTGTATCTTGAGAAAGAAGCAACATTGGAAATAACGATTCCCGTAGCAGAGTTCTGTGCGTGAACCATTTTTCCGTCGCCTATGTAGATAGCAACGTGGTAAATGCTTGAGAGGGAAGCGCCGCCGAAGAAAATAACGTCGCCCTTTTTCATGTTGCTGTATGATACCGTAGTACCGTAGCTTGCCTGAGAGGCCGCATAGTGAGGAAGCCTGATACCTACCTGAGCGAAGGACAGCATTACAAGACCCGAACAGTCTGTTGCGCCGAAGCTTGAACCTCCCCATACATATGAGCCGCCTACCATGCTTTTTGCATAGGATACGACCGTGTCTATCTTGGAATCTGAGCCGCTCGGATTGTCGGGTACCTTAGGCGGCGCAGTAGTGGGCGCAGTAGTCGGAGCGGTAGTCTGAGCCGTAGTCGCCTTGGTTGTTGTTTCCGAAGGCTTATCGCTTTCCGGCTTCTTAGTCTGATCCTCCGTCTTTTTAGTAGTCGTTGTGTTTCCGCCTTCGCCTGTTTTCTTTGTAGTGGTATTCTTTTTCGTCGCAGCCGCAGTGGTGGTGGTAGTCGTGGTTGTTGTTGCCGCCTTTGAGGAAACGTTGGCGTATTCGTCCGCTACCTTCTTTGACTGTGCCTGCAAATCGTCCTTACTGCTCTGAAGCTTTGTAATAAGGTCACCCGATTCCTGTTCCATTTTAAGAAGTTGAGCCTGTTCGTCGGCCAGTTCTTTCTGCTGTTCGGCATATTCCGAGGTCTTTTCTTTCAGCTTGGCAAGCTGATCTTCCAGCTCCGCTTTAGTCTGTTTAAGCTGTTTGTACTGTTCAAGGAGCTGTTCAAGCTCGTCGTTATCATGCTTTGCAACTCTTGTTACCAGTTCCAATCTCATAAGCACATCGTAGAAATCCGAGGCGTTTACCAGAATATTGGTATACGAATCAGCACCGCCGGCAACATACATAGCCCGTATTCTTTCCATAAATTCGGATTGGGTCTTGCTTATTTCCTCTTCCTGAATGTCAAGACTGTGCTGAGTGTCAAGCTGTTTGCCGTCAAGCTCAGCCATTTCGTCCTCAAGCTGAGCGGAATACTCCTCCACATTTTTTATTTTTTTCTGAATGGATTCGTATTTCTTTTTTATTGCTTCAAGATTATTTTTTTCGTCAGCAAGCTGTTTGTCAGCGTCGGCGATCTGCCTGTCAAGCTCATCCTGCTGTTTTTTCAGATCCGCAAGCTGGTTGCTGTAATTTTCGCTGTCGGCGCAAACAAGCTTTTCCTCCGAACCGCCTGAAATACCGAACGCCGTCATTGTTATTATCAGCGCCATACAGCCTGCAAGTATTCTTTTCAGTCCGTATATTTTTTTCATTGTCATAATCTCCAAAATCAAAGCGTTTTGTATCTGTCTGCTGTAACTGTTTTGTAATCCTTTTTATTATAACCCAATTTTACGGTTTTGTCAATAAGCCGTGAGCCAAAACCACGGAAATCAATTTTTACATAAAGAGCTTGTTTCTGTATATCTTCCCCGCCGTACGGCGGGGAAGATATACAGATAATTATTGTAATTTAAACATAATATCGTCTTTTCCCGAGATACACGGATAATTATTGATATTCATATATAATATCGCTTTATCCTGATTTGAAATTCTTAAGATTGTTTTCTCTAAGCATAACACATATATGTTGTCTTAATATATTTTTATCTGTCAACATAAACCTGTACTTCATAATTCCAGTGCAAAATTCCCGATACGACGATCAGCTGTACCGTAAATGCCGGTTCTGCACCATATTTTGTTTTGGCTATGCGTATTAATTCGTACAGCGTTTGTTCTCTGTTTTCTTCGGTGCAGTGGGCGCATAGGTATTTCCCTTTTGGCAGTACCTTTAAATCGTCTATATCCACATAACGAACACAGACGGCAAAGAGCCTGGCTGTTTTGTTTTCCGTGTATATGCCGGCTAAATCCTCAAAGGCGAATTGCTCTTTTAATGCAGGAGTAACTTTATCGTAAAAATGACTTAGATAATTCCAAAGATTATCAAGCGTTGGCACTTCTAAAGTATCCGACAGCAAAATAACACGTTCCGGACATTCTCTGAGAAAAGTATCATTGAACCCTTGCTGTCCCTGCAATTTCTTTTCATAGTCCGATTTTGCCAACTGAATTTTGGACTTGCTGTATTGCAATGCGGCGATTTTTTCATCAGCTTTTTTCTCCGCCTGCGCTAAAAAGTCGATAATTTTTTCAAGATCGTCATATTCCAAAACCTTTTTTATCTCCTGCAAAGGCAAATCCATAAGCTGCAAAGCGCGTACCGTATTCAGCCTAACAATATCCTGCTCGGTATAATAGCGGTAGTTGGTCCATTCATCTTTTTTGCTTGGCTTCACTAATCCGATGCGGTCATAGTGCCGCAGAGTTTCGCTCGTTGTATGGACAGCCTTTGCGGCTTCCCCGATTGAAAAATATTTCTTCATTTGCATTCACCCTCTTGACTTTTGTGTAACACAAAGGTTTATAATATATTTTAGCATAGAAAATTGCGAAAAGCAATAGATATTGCATTTTAATTAAGGCAGCACCGCACAACTACCGCCTAACGGCTTTGTGCACGTCTAACTTGCCAATTTTCCGTTATCTTGCACAGAAACTCCTTGAAAGACACAAGTATTCCTGCGTCGTTTCTATACAATCTAATCAATCTTGATGTACAGGATAGGGAAATTGAAGTGTCACTATCCGAGGACGAACAGGTTCATATTCAGTATTCCGAAAACAGCAAAGAGTATTACGATATTTATGTTTCTGATGAAAACGTGTTGACTATGACAAGCGCAAGTGATAAAAAGTGGACGGATTATATCGGGGTAAAACCCTCAGCAAAAGACAGGAAAATATCCTTGCGGATACCGGATACACTTTTAGAAAACCTAACATTATCCACAACAAACGAGAATATAACGCTGTCTGCATTGACTGTAGGCGGAAGTGTAACTATTTCTTCTAATGGAGGAAATATTACCTTTGAGAACCTGGATGTAGGAAATGACTTACATCTTACAGTCAAGAACGGGGATATTTCGGGAACGGTTATCGGAAGTTATGATGACTTTTCTATTCAGTCTGAAATAAAAAAAGGAGAAAGTAATTTGCCGGACAATAAAGACAGCGGTCAAAAAAAGCTGAATGTGTCCGGCAATAACGGTGATGTCAATATTGAGTTTGCAAACGAATAATTTGATTTCTGAAAATTTTAGTTTTTCATTTAGGAATACAGGCAACGGCGGTTTTGAGATAGTGATTTCTCGCGCCGTTTTTTCTTTCTCAAAAAGCGGACTTTACCGCAATTGATTTCTTTTTTGTGAACAATTATTTGCCAACCTATTGACAGCATAAATTTAATATGATATAATTAAATAAAATATCAGGAACAAAATTTAATAATTATTTAGTGTACAAAAATTTCATTGTTAATAGGGGGCGTAAATATGGATAACTTGAAAACCTGCCTGTTCGGAGGCTATGATAAGCTGGATACATTAAAGTATATAGATTCTTTGACAGGAGAAATATATATGCTTGAATCCGCGCTGGTTAAAAAGAAAAACGGCGATAAATATGTAGTTCCTGCCGAAACCGGAAAAAGAAAGCTGAAAACCGCGCCACTCGGCGGATTTTCAAAGCAGGACGTTGATTTGTATATCGGCGAACTACCGCCTAACGGCTTTGTGTACGTCTAACTTGCCAATTTTCCGTTATCTTGCACAGAGACTCCTTGAAAGACACAAGTATTCCTGCGTCGTTTCTATACAATCTAACGAAAAATTTTCTGCGTTATCCGCACACAATAGTTGTGCGGTGTTGCCTAAAAAAATTAATACTCACTTCCATCGGCTGAAATGAGCATTAATTTTTATAGAATTATGAAAGGGATTCTTTGATATTTGGTAAAACCTAAAGAAAGGAGCGCCGTTTATATGCGACTTGGGGAATCGCAGAGGGAAAGAACGAGCAAAATCCATACTTTAAGTTTTACCAACCATCAAAGATTTTTCTTTATTTGTTCTTCATTGACTATATAATAACAGCCCTGTGTGAACCGAATATGAATTTTCGGAGCCTTTTTCTCGATTTCCCAAAAAATTTTCAGCAAAAAAAGCGCCTGTTATCGGCAGTTTTGCGGTGTTGTCCAAATGTTAATTACAAGTTCACAAATGTGATGTATAATCTATAACAGATGTTTTTGTAATATAGTTGGGGAATTAATTTTGCGAGGGAGAGATTATATATGTTTCAGATACTTGTAGTAGAGGACGACGCCAGCCTGAGAAGGCTTATGTCCGCCGCACTGAAACAGCACGGCTATGTGCCGTTTACCGCCGATGACGGAATCGAGGCTCTTGATGTGCTGGAAAGAACGAATATTGATTTGATAATATCTGATATAATGATGCCGAATATGGACGGATACGAGCTTACAAGACAGCTCCGCAAAGCGAATTATAATCTGCCGATATTAATGGTTACCGCCAAGGAGACCTTTGAGGATAAGCAGGAGGGCTTTTCCGCCGGCACCGATGATTATATGGTAAAACCTATAGACATCAATGAAATGATTTTAAGGGTGGGCGCACTGCTCAGACGTTCAAGAATGGCGTCGGAGCATTCGCTGTCCGTAGGAAACTGTGTGCTGGATTACGACGCTATGAGCGTGTCTGTAGACGGAGCTCCCGCTGAGACCATACCGCAGATGGAATTCAAACTGCTTTTCAAGCTTTTGTCCTATCCCAACAAAATATTCACAAGACGCCAGCTTCTGGACGAGCTGTGGGGAATGGATAAGGACGTGGACGAAAGGACCGTGGACGTTCATATAAAGCGTCTGAGAGAGAGGTACGGAAGCTGTGCCGATTTCGATATAGTTACGGTAAGAGGTCTAGGTTACAAAGCAGTGAAAAGAGCCGAATAAGAGGTGATTTGTTGAAGGGAAAGAATGTCAATAGGAAAACGACTCTACAGTTCAAGCTTACGCTCACCTTCTTTTTGGTAATGCTGGTGTCGTCCTCCATTTCAATATCCGTTCTTGTGCTGATATACAGTCCGATAATGAAAAGCAACGCCGAGCAGCAGCTTATTGAGCTTTCTCTGTCTATGGATCAGCTTGAAGAACGGGGCGATTTTACCGCCGAAGAGATAGTGGCTATCGTAAATAATTCCGCTCATAGTCTAAGCTTAGTGGATAAGAATGATCCGCAGGTTCACAATCATCTGGCGGAAATACTTGAAAAGGGCTATTATGTAAGCTCCGAGGGCGCGATACCAAATGCGACTATTATTTCAAAGGTTTATGATAAATACGTAATAATCGACAGCTTTTCAAGCGACAGTGTTTATTGGGTGATAAATCTAGTTATAATCATCGCCTTTTTAGCCTGTATAGTTATCGGAACGATAATAACGGCGATAGTGACGCGCTCAATGCTTCAGCCGATAAACGAACTCAGCAACGCCGCATCTGAGATCGCAAGAGGAAACTTCAAGGTCCGTATAAGAGAGCCGTCGGCGCCGGAATACATGGATCTTACCAAAAGCTTTAACAGAATGGCGGAGGAGCTTTCCGGCATTGAAACCATGAGAGGAGATTTTATCTCTAACGTTTCCCATGAGTTCAAAACACCGCTGGCGTCGATACAGGGCTTTGCCAAGCTTTTGCAGTCGGACAATATAAGCGAGCAGGAAAGGAAGGAGTACATTCAGGTAATAATCGACGAGACTTCCAGACTTTCAAAGCTATCGTCAAATATACTGAGGCTTACAAAGCTTGAAAACCAGAAAACCGTCGGAAAGAAAACGAAATTCTCTCTGGACGAACAGGTGAGAAAAATTCTTCTGGTGCTTGAGCCTGAGTGGTCAAAAAAGAACATTGATCTTGATATTGAGCTTGAGGATATTATGTACATAGGCAACGAGGATCTTATGGGACAGATCTGGCAGAACGTGATAAGCAACGCTATTAAGTTCACGCCCGAAAACGGACAGATAAGCGTCAAGCTTTTCAGAGATGAGACGGGCATATCCGCTGAGATATGGGACAGCGGACCGTCTATCGATCCAGAAATCAGCGCAAAGATATTCGATAAATTCTATCAGGGAGACCGTTCCCGTGCCACCGAGGGCAACGGATTGGGGCTTGCGCTTGTAAAACGTATATTAGAGCTTTCCGAGGGCAGTATAGCCGTAGAAAACGATGAAAAGCGCGGCGGCGTATGCTTTAAGATCAGCCTGCCGTATATTATAGAAGATATGATGTGACTTTTTTAATTCGGGTTGCAAGGTACTTCTGGGAGTAACGACTCAGCCCTCTTTTCTTAATTCGGGTCGCAAGGTACTTCAAGGAGTAACGACTCAGCCCGAAGACCTCGCTTGCATTGACTTCTCCATAGCATTAAACCGTACAAAGTCCGTTTGGTTGTTCTTCTACTACGTTGTTGATATCCGGATTTACAACAACGTGAAAGGAGATATACCGGACAGACTGAGTACGGTTTAATGCTATGTTTGGTTTACGACCAACCAAGTCTTCGGGCTGAGTTGTACCCTTACGCAGTACCCTGCGACCCGAATTAAAAAGAGCGGCCCGAATTAAAAAGAGCGACCCGAATTAAAAAGAGCGACCCGAATTAAAAAGAGAAAGGAGGGTGAGCAGGGCTTTTTTTTCTATTCTTGAAACATAGAATATCGCTTATTATAAACGCTCAGATATCAAATTCCTTAAATCTGAAATTAATAATGATCTCTTTGCTTTCTGTCAACTCAATTCTGTCTATCAAGCTTACAAGAAGTTCTCTGCTGTACTCGTTAGCATTTAGAAATTTTTCGGCAAGAGATTTGACCTGTTCGATATCGATCGGCTTTTCTTCCTTCTCTTTCTCCTTGATGTCCGAAATTCTGTTTTGAATAGATTCGATCTCATTTGTGTATTTTTCATAAACGCGAACAAACATATCATCTGAAATAATTCCTGATAATTTATCGTCATATGCACTGTCGATTTTTGCAGTTAACTCATGAAGTTTGGCTTTCAGTGTAATTAAGTCTTTTCCCTGCTTGATTTTTTCCTCTTGCATATCCTTGTTGATCTGTTCAAGGAGTTTATTAAAATCAACATCATTTATGAATTTATCACAAACGGATTTGACTTGTTCGATAACTTTTTCTGTTACATACTCAACCCTGATACTGTGGGTTGTGCATTTTCTTTCATTTGTAAACCGCTGATATGTTCTGCATATAAAATACAGCGCTTTACGATTTCCTGATAAATCTCTGTTTGAAACTCCCAGCGGATAACCGCATTCATGACAGAATATTAAACCTTTCAGCAGAAAATCGTGCTTACAGCACCGAGTATGATTACGACTTTTAATCATTATGCCGACTTTTTCAAAAGTCTCTTTATCAACTATCGGTTCATGCGTGTTTTCTACTACTATCCATTCTTCTTTCGGAACTTTATTTGGCTTTTTTGATTTGTAACTGAGTGATTTTACTCTTCCCTGAACCATTGAGCCTATGTATACTTCGTCTTGCAGCATAGCGCTAATTCGTTCAGAACTCCATTTGCCCGAAAAAACTCCTCTTTTTTTAGAGGGTTTGATTTTAGCATGTTGAGCAGGAGTCGGAATATTCGCCTCATTAAAAATCACGGCGATCTGCCGACAGGACTTTCCCTCTTTTGCGAGCTGAAAAATACGTCTGACATTGTCCACCGTTTCAGGGTCGATTTCAAGCACGCCTTTATTGATTTCGGATTTTTTATATCCGTATGGAGCTTTTCCTCCGATAAACAAGCCTTGCTTTTGTTTGTTTCTCTTTACGCTGGTGATCTTTTTGGAAATATCCTTAGCGTACAGATCGTTGAACATAGATTTGAACATAGCCATTTCACAAGTATAGCCGTCAGTCTCAGTGTCAAAATTATCTGTGAGAGCTATATAGCGAACGTGATGCTCAGGGAAAAAGCTTTCGAGGAAATTACCCGAATCGATATGATTTCTGCTAAGACGAGAGAGATCCTTTGTAATAACCATATTTATTTTTTTACAACGGATATCTTCAAACATTCTTTGCAGATCAGGTCTGTCTGAATTCGTTCCCGTATAACCGTCGTCGGCATATATGGTATAGTTCATCAATCCTTGTTCTTTGGCATAGTTTTCAAGCAGATCACGCTGATTTTTTATGCTTTTTGAATCATCATCCTTCTTATCACCTTTTTTAAAATCCTCCTTTGAAAGCCTGAGATAGAATGCGGCTTTGTATTTTTCGGGATTGTCTATTTTAGCATACATAAAAATTACCTCCTAAAATTGACAACCATTCATTTTGTACCTCCTTATTACGGAACGCATAATTATTATAAGACCTATTGGCAGAAAAAGTCAAGATTTTATTTATCATGATTTTGTCATCTCCTTTTCAATAAATTTCAGAAGATATTCTTCAATAATTTTTACAATGTCGATTTCTTCATTCAGATAATTAAGTCTTACAGTTATATCAATATTTTCAGTATTTGTCATAGTGAAATCCTCCTTAAATACTGTCTCAACTAATGCTTATGCAAAAAAACTATTTTCCTTGCCTGTCCGCAATACAGATGAATGGCGGTGCCTTTAGTTTTTAAGGAGAAAGACAACCTGAAATGTCCTGTAATATTAACAGATTTTGTGTCAATTAATTTTTATCACCACTTTCCTTGACAATTCTATTATAGCATGATATAATGATATAGTCAAAGCAACTTTCTGCACCATAAAAAATAAAAAATAATATTTTTGTAGCCAGGAGGACAACATGAAATATAATACAAAAGCCATTGGTAAACGCATCAGGGGAGAAAGAATTGCAGCAGGATTTAAAACGCAAGGGCAATTTGCAGAAAAGATGAATTATTCATTTGAATCACGTCAAACAGTTGCCAGATGGGAAAGCGGAAAAGTGCTGCCATGTCTTGACGATCTTCTTAAGATGTGTGAAATATTTAATTGTGAACTTGGATATTTGCTATGCGAGTATGATTGCAAAACCAGAACCTCAACGGATATATGCGAAGCCATTAATATTTCCGAAGAAGCTTTGGAGAATTTAATGAAGATAAAATCATCAAATTTCAAAGAAATACTACATACTTTCAGTAAAATAATCGAGCACGAAAAATTCTTTGAGTTACTGTGCGCCATTCATTGCCACATAGCCCAAATCAAGCACGGTAATATCAATTTAAACAACGAAAGTTGTCAAAATATTGCAAAATATATGAATTGTAATGATTCAGATGTAAAAAAGTATCTGGACTCATCGGCAAAATTTATGATTCAACAAACTCTTATGAAAATAATCGATGACACAATTCATGGAAACAATACAAAAAAAGCCATGCGGAAAATTTTTCGCATGGACTGATTATTAATATGTTATTTTTCCACAATTCCCAAATACTTATAAACAGTAGGATAAGACAGACCGCAAAGCCGAGAAAACTCCTTTTTGTTTATTTCCCCTTTTTTGTACTTGGGATAATGCTTGTAAAACACGCTCGGAATATCGTCTGCTGTAGTTGTCGGTCTGCCTATGGTTTTCCCTTTGGCTTTTGCATTCTCCATTCCGCTTTTAACACGCTGACTTATCATATTGCGTTCAAGTTCAGCAAATACGCCCATCATTTTCAGCATTCCCTCTGTCATAGGGTCAAGCTCTTTTGTGCAGTCAACAACAAAGCTGCCAAGCACCAACTTAATGTGCCTATCCTTTGCAAGCTCGATAATATCGCATAGCTGTTTTGTGCTTCGAGTAATTCTGCTGACTTCTGTTGCAATAACGGTGTCACCTGACTTTACGATATTCAACAGTTTAGAAAGTTCTGCACGATTTGTTTTCATGCCGCTTTCGTATTCTAAATAAATAGTTGTGTCAGTCGCACCCTGCTGTTTCAGTTCTCTGACTTGTCGGTTGATATCCTGCATTTTTTCGTTAGTCGAACATCTTGCATATCCGTAAACCATTATAATCGCCTCGCTATTTTTGGTATAATTTGTATATTTATATTATAAGATATAAACGAAAAGAAGTCAACTGTTTCTTTTATAAAAAACAGCCATAATCATAAAAAATTACGGCTGTTTTACGGTATTAATAATTATAAACGGAAAGAGATGTTTTATTTTATATATGACTTACGGATACCAATTATGACCACATTCGGGACAAATAAAACCCTCCGTGCCAAGTCCTGTTGTAAAAAAGTCATAACCACAATTTGGACACCATATATGTGCTTGGGGCAAACTATGAACATCATCTTCATATACATAAGTTGCATCAAAAATATTGATCCAACCTACACCTGATTTGAGTTTTCCCCATACATAACCATATTCGTCTATGGATTCCTCAACTATCATATATTTTGTAAGCACTGTTATTTCATCAACAATATCTGAGTTGTAATCCGGAGCATCATATATGGAAACATAATTGCAAATCTTTATTATGTACGGTTCAAAAGGTTTTATAGTTGTTGCTACAGAAAATTCAGCATCGCCGCAAGAACTTAAAGTGTCAAGAATATCATAAACATCTTCATACATTGACTGATATTCTTTTGCTGTAGATGTTGTGAATTGTGCGTCAGTAGGAAAGATAGCATATACATAAAAATCACCTGCACTATCCGTGCTAAGATCCCCAAGATATAAAGCGCTTGGATATGATGGTACGTCATCTGAAACGGGGATAAGATTTATACTGAAGAATATTCCACCATTGTTCTGCTCGTGTGTTTTGGTATGATATACATAAAGCGAATAATACTCATAATCGGTATCTTCATAAATATCATAAAAATATTTGCCTTCCCATGAAGTCGGAAAAGTAAGAGTATAATATTTTGTTGAAAGTACATTCTCTGTATCTGTAGGAGCGACGATTTCCTGCGTTGAAGCAGTTGTTGTCGTTTCCTTTTTCTTTGTTGTGCTAACCGCAGAGGTCGTTGTTTCAGTAGGCGAAGTCGTTGCAGCAGTTGTAACAGTAGTTGTTTCCTCAGCAACAGATGTTTCAGATATCTCAGATGTTTTTTTATTCTTATCGCTGCTTTTACCGCTGAAATAAATAAAAGCAAAAACCGCAAGTGCAATTATAACAATGATCAATGCAATAACAAGAACAACTGTCAAGGGTGATTTCTTTTTTTCTGTTGGCAAATCATTTATTTCTTCTGTCTGTTCATGCTTTGAAAAACTGAAATCAGTATCATTTTCAGGATTTTTCTGATTTTCTTTGGCAATAGGTGTATCGCTGACGTTATCCTCATTAAATCTTTCTGCTTTATCGGGAGTAATTTCAACAGTTTTTTCCTGAGGTTCTGATAGTTCCGTTACTGATTCTTCTTTGATGAAGGGAACACTTTCTGTATGGCTTTCAGTTCTTACATCAGTGACAGATTTATTTGCCGCCCAATTAGGCTTTGCACTTTTACTTTGATTTCCCCAGCCCGGAGGTAACTGCTTTTCAGGCATATTATTCCTCCTTCGTCGGTATTACTGCGCTAAGTATAAGATATATGGGGAACAGCAAAACGCCGAAAATTCTCCAGAACCACCGTGACTTTCCGTAACGCTCAGAAAAGCCCGCACACAATCCGAAGAACACTTTATGATCTTTTACCTTATAAAGTTTCTTGCGTACGATTCCACTTTCTGCATTTTCTTTATACGGAACAAAAGCGCAGATAATAAAATATGGAATAACAAGCAACGGAGATAGAATAAGCGTAATCAAACGCACCCAACCGACGGGAATATCGGTATAAACAGAAAATCCTTTGCATACGCCTTTGATATCTTTTCCGTTTTTAATTCGATAAAATTTTCCTTTATCTATTCCGTTTTCAGCTTCCTCTTTATAAGGGATACACATTCCGATAAGAAAATAAAGAATAGCTCCGATTATAGTAAAACCATAGAAAGCCGTCATTATACGAACCCACAATAAAGAAATGCCTGTGTACTCTGAGATACCCTTGCACAATCCCATGCAGATTTTGCCCTTTTTTATTCTGTATAATTTCGGCTCATGGATTTCTTCTTTTATCACTTCGGAGGGTGCCATTGAATAACTGTTTCCGCAGTTAGGGCAAAAAACGTATGTAACACTATCAATAACCTTTATTGCTTCGATAATTTTACAACCGTTTATCCAGATATGAATAAAAGACAAATATATCAATGAAAGCACAAATTTTAATCCGAACGCAGGAAGCTGGAGCGACACTTTCTTTGATGTTGTCTTATTTATCAGTATGGCATGGTCCGAATTACAATAGGGGCAATGCACATCTTTTTCAACAATATCACTGTTCTTGTTTTGTCCGAAAGCCATATCTCATTCCTCCATATTTATTTGTTTCTGATTTCCGCAATTTTGATCCATGCGTGATTTTCCCATTCCATTGGGGTCTCAGCTCCGACTAAAGCATTACGGATTTTTTCTTGAAAATCGATGTATTCGTCTTTATCCCATTTACTCCATGCTTTTGACGACATTTTTATTTTCAAATACTTTTCAGCCGCTTCAATAATGTAGCTGTCAACGGGAATATGCAAAATATCTGAAACAGTTTTAAGCTTGTCGCTCCAGAAATTCATCAAAAGCATATACTTTAATGTCATATTAAGCCATTTCTGCGCTTGTCCGTAAGTGAAATCTGCCGAAAGGACATTTTGTGAATTTGCAGTTTCGATGATTTTTTCACACAACTCATTGTGTCTTGTATCAAACTCATCACGATCTGAAATCAAATCGTTTATGTTTTGGACTATAATATTTACAACGTCATCACGAAAAGCTGTATTCGATTCGTCTTTAGTGCTAAATCTAAGTGTTCTGCACAAATCTAAATATGCACGATCAGCACATACTTTCATAGCTTCGGCAACATTATCAGACAATTCATCATATCGTCTGTTAAAATAAGAATACCATAGAAATTCATAACTTCTACTTTGAATAATTGAATTTTTAATCATATTAATCACCTTTCTAAAAATGTTTATGTTACCATATATCAGAAGCATATTTTGCACAAATATCACAAACTCATTTGCAAATTATCTGATATTTAGTGCTATTGTACTATAATTATACACCGTACCTGTAAGTTTGTCAAGTATAAATATCATTTTGATAATGAAATATCTTTTTGATTATAATATTATCTAATAAGAGGTGATTCATTATGTCAAAAGAGTTATTTACATTGGCTGAAAAAATCAAACTTTTGCGTGAAAATGCCGATTTAACGCAGTCGGAGCTTGCAAGAATGTTAGGCTTGTCACGTTCGGGAGTAAACGCATGGGAAATGGGTTTATCTATTCCGTCAACGCAGTATGTTGTGGAGTTGGCAAAAACTTTTCACGTTTCTACAGATTATCTCTTGGGTATGGAGGACACCTCGACTATTTCAATTAAAGGGCTGACGGAAAAACAGGTTTCAGCGGTACTTAACGTAATACAATGTTTTAAAAATCCCGAAAAATGATTATTAAAATTACAAAAACCTTATATATATTTGAAGCACAAAACACGCTATTTTTATTTATCCACAAAGTTAAAACCGTTCGCTTTGCTGATAAATAAAAAACATCTAACCGAGATGAAGGCAGAACTGTTTCGGAGCTTTAGATTATTACGAAAATACTGTGTTTTATAAGGAGTGAGTGTAATGAAAAAATTGAGAAATCCTATTATGGCAATGAGCAGAACGGTTAAAAACGGATTTGTTTTTACTCCTGCCGAAATTGTGGACTTTCTTTCACAAATAGCAGAATTGAACGGATATGAAGTAAGTTTGTGTGAATCAACCGATAAATCCTGTAAAATCGCTATAGGTGAATCGGTATATTACCTTTCCGATCTGGGTTAAGTGAGATGCTATGACATTTATATAGACAAAAAGCCATTGAAACCGTTAAGTTCCAATGGCTTTTAATGTGTATTTAGGTAGGGCAGGGTATTCAGTTTTTCTATATTTATTGTCAATCCACGTTACAAAATTTATAGATATTTACTGTCCCTGCCCACCCTAAGCAGGACTTTTAGATTACACATATCAGCGGTTTGATATCGGAGGGCAAAAGATCATTCTCTTACCATTGCTTTTTAAGCGTCTGAAAACTTTGCCTGTTCGTTTTTCAATGCGTGGAATAAGCTGTTTTCCTACGCTTACACTGCTTAGATTCAGTCCATGAAATGCTTTGTTCAACGTATCGGCTATTTCTGCCGCTGTAAAAGCTCGCCATTCTGACTGACACGCTTCTGTATCGAACAATGTCATAAATTCGTCCTCGCCCTGCAAGAGAGTTTCAAATTCTTCATTACAAAGATTTATTCTGTTTTGTTCTTCTTTTGTAAGTAAATATCCTTTGGGGTCGTTCGTGTATTCGCTGTGTATTTGCCGCCAGAACTGTGCATACCATTCGGAATCGTATTTAAAAATGCTTTGTATATCTATGCTGTCGATAGGAATAGTCCAATAACGTCTGTTCCCGGTTTCGTCACAAAGGTATGATTTTGGATTTACAGTACCGCCAAAAGAGGTATGACGTAAACGCACAGCTTCTTTTCTTGCGTACGGTTCACGAAAACGATCGGTTTGTTCTGTAAGAAACGCCTTGACCGCAGATTGTTCCTTTTTAGTTGTGCTGTCAAGCTCGCCTAATTCGCAGATCCATACTTTGGTTGCTGACATAAGACTATCCTTGTTTTTCATGTCAAGTACAGCACCGCCCTTAAAGAATTGTTCCTTTATGGCAAGATGACGAAAAAGCTGTGTTTTGCCTATGCCTTGTTCGCCTTGAAGAACCAAAAGTCCCTGAGCTGATACAGGGTTTTCATTACCGTTGTAAAGAACGGCTATCGTCTGCAAAGCCCATTTTTTCACAAGGGTTTTATAAAATTCATCTTTAATGCCCATTATACGGTATAGTTCTGTCAGTCGGTCTTTTCTGTCCCAAGAAACGGAATCAAGCAATCTTATAACCGGGTGATAGTGATTTTCGTTGGCAATAATGTACAATGTATCATGTATTACAGAACCTTGTGTTCTTTTATATGAAAGCTTGCTTGCCGTATCTGCAATAAGTATTTTCAATAGTTCAAAAGAATCCTCGGTATTGTATTTTGACGGCAAACCGCTTACCTCAATATTATTGCTCATATCATTAAGTTTTACTGACAGACCGAAAGCATTCAGAAATAATCTTGCTGTACTAATATCAAACTTTCTGTTTTTGGTATCCGACGAACATAACATCATAAATGCATTTGAATCAACCAAGGGCAATTCAAAGCTGTTATTCTGCTGTGCATTAACATACTTATGCGGAGAAACATAGTTCGGACTTGTCCGAATAGTTTGACGATAATATGAAATCGCACCTTTCCATATGGCATCAAGTTCCTTATCATCAAGAAGCGGCGAACACCTTTCAGATTCATTGAGAAACGCCTGATATGCCGTGTTATCGCTATCCCCATATCTTGTCAGGACACGCAAAGCAAACCTGTGCATGGTGGTGTTGCGCTGTCCCTGCGGGATAATATCCGCATTAGTCTGCACGGCACAGTTATTGGAAATAACTGTATTTCTCATAAAATCCGTAAGAAGAGTATTTCCCGAAATAAATTGCACATTGGGAAATTCCACACCATAAAAGAACCTTGCGCAGTCTTTGGCGTTAGGGTCAAACTTAGGAAAATATTTGCACACCTTTTGTTTGAGTCCGCCGTATTCATCGCCGTTTATTATCTTATCGACAGGAAAGTATATATGAAACTTTGGACGAGCCTTTTTGCCGTCTTTGACTTTCAAATGATTTCTTGAATAGGAAACGTAAAACGGCACGTCCGAAAAAGCTTTTTGCACATCTTCGGGAGTTATCCAATCTCTTTCATTATCGCTTTCCGAGTTATCCACGTCAAACATACAGCAGTCAGCGCAGATAAAATTATCTTTTCTGCGATAGCTGTCTTTATATTCGGCGCAAACGTGATCGAATGACATAACTTTTGCAAGGCCTTCCTTACAGCGTATTTCCGACCTATGAGGGTACTTGGTATTTTTCGGGTCTTGCCTTACATTGTTATAATACAAATTAAAATGAACGTTCATCTTTTATACCTCCGTTAATGACCGTTCATTCCATAGCAAGCCATAGTATGAGCATATGCTTGTCCTAAATATAAAATAAAAAAATGAACGGCTGTCGTAATTTTTTCTTACATATCGTTCATTTATAATAAGCTATATACTATACATACGATCTTGATATACCCAGTTTTTTTGCGACCTCGCGCTGAGTCAAGGGCGTACCACCGTAAAGACCGTATCGAAGAATGATTATCTCCCGTTCTCTCTCGTCAAGTTCGTCTTTGATGAATTTGTAAAGCTGTTCGGATTTTATGATAAGCTCAATTTTGTCCGCAACGTTTTCTCCGTCGGAAATAATGTCTATAAGACAAAGCTGATTTCCGTCCTTGTCCGAGTCCACAGGTTCGTCGAAATGTATGTCGTTCGCCGATTTTTTCTGCGAGCGGAAGTGCATAAGTATCTCGTTTTCAACGCATCGGCTGCCGTAGGTCGCAAACCTGCACCCTTTTGTGTAGTCAAAGGTAGAAACCGCCTTGATAAGCCCTATGGTGCCTATGGAGATCAGATCCTCCTGATCCTTTGCGTTTGAGTAGTATTTCTTTATTATGTGCGCTACCAGCCTCAGATTATGTTCGATAAGCTTATCCTTTGCGGCGCGGTCTCCCTGAGACATTTTTTCAAAGCACTCCTGCTCCTCTTTGGCGGAAAGCGGCTTTGGAAAAATACTTTTGGTATCGAAATGCAGAGCGAAAAACAGAAAATTCTCGCTGAGAAAATTAAGCAGCGACAGAATCATAAAACAGCCCCCTTTATATTGCGGTCGCCTATAAAAACCTCTGTCGTTTGTCTGCGACATATCCGAACAACATAGGTTGTTAAAGGTGATCTTGCGTTGTTTTATATCTATGAATTTCACGGCTAGTCTTATACTTTTGTCGCAGGAAAAAGTGATCCCGATAAGAAAAACTGTTTCTTATCGGGATTTTTGTGACTTGATAATTTACTTCAATATTTCAGCATTTTCTGCAAATTAGCGTGTATCTGCCGCCTGTCGCTGAGACTTATGCTCCTTATCGTCCGTCTTAACGGCAGTACCTGAGAGGGCGTGACCGAAAGCATATCCACATGAAGCTCCAGAAAGGTCTCCGTAAGCGACAGATCTCCTCCCAGCTCTCCGCATATGCCTACTTCTATTCCGTTGGCGTGAGCGTTGTCGCAGACGATCTTTATCATTCTCAGCACCGCCAGATGATGCTCCGGACAAATCTGCTCGTATCTGGAATTCTGTCTGTCCAGAGCCAGCGTGAACTGCTCCAGATCATTGGTGCCGATGTTGAAAAAATCAGCCTCCTTGGCAAGTATGTCGCTGGTCATCACCGCAGCGGGAGTTTCTATCATTACTCCCAGCTTTACGTTCTCTGAGAAAGGCTTGCCCTCGCTGATAAGCTCCTCTTTGACTTCGTGTATTATCTCCTTGACCCTTCTCAGCTCCGATACGTCAATTATCATCGGCAGAAGTATGGATAGTCTGCCGTAAACCGAGGCTCTGTACATAGCTCTGAGCTGGGTCTTGAACATATCTTTCTGCTCAAGGCATACCCTTATGGCTCTGTAACCCATGGCAGGATTTCTCTCATACTCAGTGTTGAGATAGTCGGGGCGTTTGTCCGCTCCTATGTCAAAAGCAGCAAGCACTACCTCTTTACCTTTCATGTCCTCAAGCACACGTCTGTAGTTGTAAAACTGCAGTTCCTCGTTTGGAAATTCGGTGCGGTCAAAATACATAAATTCGCTTCTGAACAGTCCTATCCCGCCCGAGTCGTTTTCAATTGCGTTCTGCACCTCGTTCAGATTTCCTACGTTTGCGTATACCTTTATTTCGTGACCGTCTCTCGTTATGTTCCTGCGCCCTCTGAGCCTGTGCAGAAGTTCCTTCTTCCTTCCTTCAACAGCCTCCTTGCCGTCTATCATTCTTATCGTAGCCTCATCAGGCTGAATGTAAAGCGTTCCGCTGTAGCCGTCAAGAATAGCGTCCATTCCGTCAAGCTCTTCCGTGAGCGCTCCGCCGACATTGACAAGAGCGGGTATGTTCATGGTTTTTGCCAGAATAGCCGTGTGAGAGTTGACAGACCCCGTCCTGGTGCAGAAAGCAGTAATTTTTGATTTGTCCATAAGTACGGTTTCCGAGGGCATAAGATCACCTGTGCAGAGTATGGAGTTGCCTTTCAGCACAGGCATATTTCCCGCACAGTTCAGAATGTGCCTGAGCAGTCTGCTCGATACGTCCTTAACGTCCATAGTCCTTGCCTGCATATATTCGCTGTCCATTTCTCCCAGCATTTTTGTAAAGCTTCTCGCCGTGCAGGCAACAGCGTAGTCGGCGTTGAAATGCTGTTCAAGTATCAGGTCTTTTATCTGTCCCTCATACTGATCGTCGGTCATTATCATCTGATGAATAACAAATATCTGAGCGTCCTTTTCTCCGATAGATGAAAGCGCTCTTTCATAAAGCTCACCCAGCTCCGTTAAAGCCGCGTCTCTTGCATCAGTGTATTTCTTGTATTCAAGCTGAGGGTCGCCGACCTTTATCTTGTTCACCACAAATTCGTCCCTGCGGTAAAACGTGAGTACGCCTCTGGCTATCGCTCCGAATACGGATTTTCCTTTTATAACATACATGGTCTCACCTCTTTTGTCTATAGGCAATGTCTGTGCATTTTTTCTTCTGTTTTTTCACTTTAATTATATCACTATTTTATGAAGTGTAAAAGCGATTTAGGCTCAGTTTACAGTTTATTAATCATATTCGTGATTTTAGCAAAGTGAATCGGCGAAATTTGTAGTTTTTGCACATACAGCCAAGGAACAAGTGGGATATAAATTATAAAAAATGAACAATAAAATCGTCGGAAGTCATTCTTATAAGTTCCTTAAATATTTCTTAAAGCGGTTGACTTAAATTCGGGGCTGTGTTAATCTTATTATAGGATTCACTGATTAAAGCGGAGCGTATCAAATCCAGCCGCATGAGTTTTATTGTATGAACGGGCGAATTTGATCTGATCAGTGTTTCCTATATCAGAGGGCGGCGCCGTAAAACCACCATTGCCGGCGGTAGGTTTTTCAAGCGGCAGTCCGTAAACAAAAGGAGGAGCAAATTTGAAACTCAGAAATATAAACAGAGGATTAGTGCTCGGTGCGGTTTTAACCGTAGGAGTCGTGTGCTATGCGGTCTATGACCACAACACTTTCAAGGCGAACAAGCCTGAGATCGAAGAAACGGTGGAAAGCTATGTAAAAGCAATTGCGGAATCCAACGTAGGAAAAGCGGAGGCTCTTAATTCACAGTGGACGGAGCTTGTGAACGATAAATTTACAGACTATGCCGGCAATGATGATTACGGAGTTACCAAAACGGATATTCTCAGCGAGATAAACGGCACAACGGTCAAGTCTTCTCAGGCAGGAGAGATAACGAGTGCGGAAAGCAACATAAAGAATATTTCCATAAGTAAGAGCGGAGCGGACGGCGCAAAGGTCAACTTTTCCTACAGCATTTGCTACGAGATCACCTATGGTGACCCATACTTTATGTCCTTCAGCGGACTCAGCAGTTTTAACAGCGGCGACTATTCGGCAAACGACGTTTACGAACCGAGCCGGTCTCCCTATAAGGCATTTTTTGACGGATACGCCGAGTTTTATCTGATACGCACCGATGACGGTTGGAAGATAGCTTCCGTTGAGGATTACGGCTACGGAGAAAATTATACCTACGAAAATGACGGAGACGACGAAAATTCCGAAGGATCTGCGGATTCTGAACCTATAGCAGATTCCACTGCGGACGAATCCGAGAAGGAGGCTGAACAGCTTGACTGATAATGCAGTACTGAGTATAAAGGGTCTTAATAAGACCATGGGCAAAAAGCATATCCTGCATGATATAGATATGGAGTGTTTCGGCGGTGAGGTTTTCGGATTTCTCGGACCTAACGGAGCAGGAAAAACCACGACCATTAAAATAGTAGTAGGACTTTTACAGCTTGATTCCGGCGAGATTCTTATCGACGGAAAGAATATCATCAAGGATTTTGAGGGCGCAATGTCAAACGTAGGCGGAATCGTTGAAAATCCGGAAATGTATAAATACCTTACGGGTATGGAAAATCTTCGTCAATATGCCCGAATGAGAGAAGGCGTTACCGAAGAGCGTATCAACGAGGTCGTTGAGCTTGTTAAGCTTTCCAACAGAATAAACGATAAGGTGTCGAAATATTCACTCGGTATGCGCCAGCGTCTTGGCGTGGCTCAGGCTATACTGCATAAGCCTAAGCTTCTTATTCTCGATGAACCGACCAATGGTCTTGACCCACAGGGAATAAAGGAACTGAGAGATGTGCTGAAAGAGCTTGCCCATAAGGAAAACACCTGCGTGGTTGTTTCCTCTCACCTTATGAGTGAGATGGAAATGATGTGCGACAGAGTGGGCATCATCGCAAACGGAAAAATGATAGGCGCCTATACAATGGAGGAGCTTATCTCCCAGTCCGACAGCAGTATGGCGGAATACGTCCTTGAGGTCGATGAACCCGAAAAGGCGTTAGAGCACATCGTTCTTGCCGACGAGGGCAAAAAGCTTGACAAGGAAACAGGACTTATCACTCTTTCGATACCTGTTGATATAGAGAAAAATAAGATCGCCTCCATTAATAAAGCGCTCTGTATGGCGGACATAAAGCTTTATACCGTTCACCGCAAGGAGAACAAAAAACTTGAGGACGTATTTATCGAGCTTACAGGCGATACGGAAGGAGACGGACAAATTGGCTAGATTTTTCAAGCTTGTGAAAAACGAATACATAAAGGTTTTCAGAAAGCTTTCAACAAAAATAATGATAGCGCTTATAATTCTTGCGGCTTTTGCCCTTTCGGGAATAGCCCTTATCGGCAAAATGTCTATGGAGAATTATTCCGACGATATGTACGGTTCTGATACAGAGGATTATCAGAGCAATATAGACTGGCTTGAAAAAACTCAGCCCGAGGGTTATGAGCTGGAAGTGGCAATGTGGCAGTATCTCATAGATAACGATATTGCATGGGAGGACTGGCGCTACGGAGTTCTGATGACGATGTTCTCCGATGCGGGAGCAGGCAGTGACATCAGCAATGTTATAGAATACCTCGACAATAACGATTGGCGCGGCTACTGCGAGTATATGCTTGCCAACGGAAATCTTGCCGAGGGAGACAGGTGGGAGTATCAGTACAGAGTTGACAACGATGTTTCCTTTGATAAATCTAATAAAAAGAAAAACGATATAATCGAAAAGGTAAACGACGCCAAGACTTCTCTTGCCGCACTCGGCGAGGGAGGGCAGTCCGAAAACGGAGAGGGAAGAGCTAAGCTTGAAGATACCGTCAGCGTAGGACTTTATCAGCTTGATAACAATAAGCTTGACAACGCCGCATCAGCGCCTTCGCTTTTTGATACTGCCGAGGCCGATGAGGTAAACTTCTGGTCGGTGTTCCTGCAAAGCACCTCGCTTATTACTGTTGTGGCTCTGCTTGTAATAGTGGTGGCAGGCGGAACGGTGTCCTCGGAATTTTCTCAGGGTACGGTAAAATTCCTGCTTATCAATCCGGTCAAGCGCTGGAAAATACTCGTGTCAAAATATTTCACCGCAATAACGGTAGGCTATATAATGCTTGCTATTCTGTTTGTCGCAATGATACCTATAACAGGTCTTATGCACGGCTTTGACGGTTTCTTCACACCGTATATCTACATAAGCGGAGGAGAGGTCAAGGAACTGCCGACTCTGCTCTATGCGGCAAGACAGTATTTGCTGGGCAGTGTGGAAATGGTGGTAATGTCAACGCTTGCTTTTGCTATCTCGTCGCTTGTAAGAAGTACGGCTCTTGCAATAGGCGTAAGCGTGTTTGCTATGTGCGTAGGAAGCACGGTAACATTACTGCTCAATCAGCTTGGACAGGACTGGGCAAGATTTCTGGTGTTCGCAAATACAGACCTTGTCACGATCGCACAGGGCAACTCAATGTTTGCACAGCACAGCCTAACATTTGCCGTATTCGTACTTGCGGCTCATATGGTAGTGTTCCTCCTTACCGCATGGGACGGCTTTACAAAACGTTCTGTTTAATACAATCAAAAAGACAGTTCTCGCATAATTGTGAGAACTGTCT
Source organism: Ruminococcus sp. (assembly GCA_021770655.1). Classification (GTDB taxonomy): domain Bacteria; phylum Bacillota; class Clostridia; order Oscillospirales; family Ruminococcaceae; genus Hominimerdicola. The sequence continues at coordinate 83,345 of JAETQO010000007.1, forward strand.
CAGTCTGTCGAAAAAGTCTTTTTATAACTGCCAAGGAGGTAAAAAGAGCGGGGTCAAGCGACGCGATTGCCGCTTGCGAAGAAAAGTCTTGCTCGACAAGCTTGCAAGACTTAAGGGCAGAGCCCCCGTCGCTCCCGCAGGAGCGAAATCCCCTTACTTTAGGAGCTCCGAAAGGGGTGAATTTCAAAACAGTCC
>JAETQO010000060.1 GCA_021770655.1 Ruminococcus sp.
AAGTAGCTGATTTCAGCTGATAGCTTTGGTTTATATCTTTTTAGTCACTTTTTTTGTGGCTTTCTTTAGTGCGCCCTTTTTCTCTTCTTAGGGGGATTATTTTATTTTTCAAACTTTTGTCCTCCTGTAAATTATATATTTTTTATTACAGCTTTTGGCTGTAATTATATTGTATCATACAATAAAAGGCAAATCAATTGGCAATATATATAATTTTTGTTTTCTTTTACCGCACAATGCACATACTGCGATTTTGCGGCGTTTTTTATTATTTGTATTGACAAATCGATGTTAATATTATAAAATAAAAGGTGATAAAAATAAAGAAAGGAAAATCTATTATGAAATTCAGAAAAATTCTGGCGGCTTCCCTTGCTCTCGCAATGGGTCTGTCGGTCATGACAGCCTGCGGAGATAAGTCGGAAAGCTCTTCAAAGTCGGAGGACAGCTCCTCTGCCGAGGGCGGATCTACCGCAACGCATACCAACGATGAAATGACCGTGACATCTGCCAAGGACCTTGTGGCGCAGATGAAGATAGGCTGGAATCTCGGAAACACTATGGACGCAACAGGCGGTTCGGGTCTTGACGCGGAAACCTCCTGGGGCAACGTCGAAACGACCAAGGCAATGATCGACGAGGTCAAGGCGGCAGGCTTTAACGTGTTCCGTCTTCCTGTTTCATGGGGTACTCATATGGACGAAAATTATACCGTCGATGAGGATTGGATGAACAGAGTACAGGAGATCGTCAACTACGGAATCGACAACGATATGTTCGTAATCCTGAACACTCACCATGAAGAGTGGTATATGCCAAAGGCTGAGGACGCTGATCAGGATATTGAACAGCTCAAAGCCCTCTGGACGCAGATATGCGACCGTTTCCAGGGCTATGACGAGCGTCTTATATTCGAGGGCGTTAACGAGCCAAGGCTCAGAGGCGAGGGCGCAGAATGGGTAGGCGATGCATCATCGAGAGAGATCGTTAACAGGTATGCAAAGGCATTTGTTGAAACGGTTCGTTCTTCCGGCGGAAACAATCCGAACAGATGTATAATGATAACTCCTTATGCGGCCTCCTCCTCAAAGCAGAATATGCAGGCTCTCGAAGTACCGCAGGATGACGATAAGATAATCGTATCTATCCATGCATATCTGCCTTATTCCTTTGCGCTTGATACAAAGGGTACCGACGTTTACGGCGATGATATTGACAGTTCTATCACAACGCTGTTTACCGATATCGACGAGGTGTTCCTCAGCAAGGGAATTCCGGTAATAATAGGAGAGTTCGGTTCGGTAAACAAGGACAATATCGATGCAAGAATCCGCTGTGCAAAGGATTATCTCTCTACCGCAAAACAGTACGGCGTTCCATGTATCTGGTGGGATAACGGTACAAGAATAGGCAACGGCGAGAATTTCGGACTTATGAACAGATCTGAAGGCGGCTGGTACTTCCCTGAGCTTATCGACGCAATGATGGAGATTGTTGGTTAATATGGTGTTGCCTTAAACTTTGTCGGATATATTTTTAAGGAGCTATTGCATTGTGCAACAGCTCCTTTGTATTTTAGTGCAGATCACTTTCTGAACGCTCTTGCACAACAAATTATTAAAAGCAGTATAAGTGCCGCCGAACAAATGAAGTTTTCTTTTGGAGAACCGGTGTTCACCGTGAACGGCGGCAGAGTTATAAGTCCGTCCGTACTTTCGGAGGGCTTTAAAAACACATAGAAACCGCTGTTTCCAAGTCGGGCTTTAAGCTTTGCTCCTGAATTCGCCGTAAGCTGTTTTATTCCGAACTCAGACGAGCAATAATAGGCGGGAAGTCCTTCGCAGTCGGAAACGGGAGTTATGATAACGTCAATATTTCCCTGCGGTTCAACTCTTTCTCCGTCTCGGTAAAAAGAAATGTGATAGCCAAATGGTTGACTGCCTCGGTCGGAAAGCTTTTCGGAAACAAATTCGTACGCACCGCTTTCTTCGGCGCAGACTGCGGTTACTACCACTCTTAAACCGTTGTCTGCTTTTTGGCAGGAAAATTCTATTTTGCCTCCGTCCTTGGTTTCAAGGCAAAGTCCGTCTTTCAGCGTTCCCACCGCCGCATTTGAAAATTCACTTTCATATCGGGCTTTTACTTCACTGCTTTCGGCAAAAACTGTGAAAGGGAAAAGCACCGTTATCAGAACGGCTAAAAATGCCGTGATAATTTTCATGTGAGTCCTCCTAAGAAATTTTTACCGTGACTTTTCCGACCTGCGAAAAGTCCCCTTGCAGATCGTACGGTACGCCGTTCAGCGTCAAAAAGCTTTCGGCAAAATCCGCATTTTCAGGCTTTTCTATTTCTCCTTTTTCAAGAACGGTTTTTTGGGTGCTGAGCGTTCCTGAAAGTGCAGGGTATTTCTCGTCGGGCGTAAATGAAAATTCAACCTCTGCGTCAACGTTGGAATGATTTGTTACTTTCACGCTTGAGCCCTCTGCCGTCCAGCAATAAACAGTTTCAAAGCTGTAGTCGCAGGCGTTTTCGTCCCAGCGGTTTACTCCTTTTTCCGTGCAGGTAAACTCCATTTTGCCCCATATGATGTCAAAGCTTTTTACAGTTTCCGGCTCGGTTCCCTTATAGGTTGCCTTTACCGAATGTTCCTGCTCGCAGGGAAGTTCCTCATCAGCGTTGACTGCGGCGATGTTTACCGCTATAACTGCGCACATTGCTGCGGCACAGATCTTTTTTATTTTCATATTCTCACCGATTCCCGCACCGTCCGATTTTCAGACGGTGCAAACAACATTTTTAGTCACAAAGCGACAATTTAATGATACCATATTATCCCTCACCCGTCAACTCTTTTTAATTTGGGCTGAGTCGTTACTCCTTGAAGTACCTATCGACCCGAACTAAAAAAAGCTTGTAAAAATTCCGAGATTGTGATATGATTAAAGCGGCGCTTGCAAGGCGGTTTTCTTACCGCGCAGGATCACATTAAGATTAAATGAAAGGCAAATTTTTATGAGTGAAGATATAACCAATCAAAATACCCCGCTTGTTATCGACATAAGAGACGAGCTTTCTTTTGAATACGGTCATGTTGACGGAGCGGTAAATATTCCTGCGGATAAGCTGAAAAGCTGCACAGATCTGCCGAAAGACAGAAAGCTTTTGATATGCTGTAAAAGCGGGCTCATCAGCGTGCGGGTCGTTGATGAGCTGAGAGAGCGCGGATTTGACGCAGAGAATTTTGAGGGCGGCTATTACGGCTGGCTGAGAGAACGTATGGTGAGTGAAAGCATTCCAGAAGATGCCGAGAGAAGTATTCAGAAGAAATTTCGCAAGGATATCTGGAACAGGTTTACAAAAGCAGTGAACGAATACGAGCTTATCAAGCCCGGCGACAGTATCGCGGTGTGCATTTCCGGCGGAAAGGATTCTATGCTTTTGGCGAAGCTTATGCAGATGCTTAACCGTCACAGTAAATTCCCTTTTGAGGTCAAATTTCTGGTAATGGATCCCGGATACAGCCCTGAAAACAGAGAGATAATCGAGAAAAACGCCAAGCGGCTCGAGATCCCGATCACGATTTTTGAGTCGGATATTTTCGACTCGGTTTATAACGTGGAAAAGAATCCTTGTTACCTTTGCGCCAGAATGAGGCGGGGGCATTTGTATGCCAAAGCGCGGGAAATGGGCTGTAACAAAATTGCGCTGGGTCATCATTACGATGACGTTATTGAAACGATCCTGATGGGTATGCTTTACGGCGGACAGATACAGACTATGATGCCCAAGCTTCACAGCACGAATTTTGAGGGTATGCAGCTTATCAGACCTCTTTATCTTATCCGTGAGGACGACATAAAGCGCTGGAGAGATCACAACGGTCTGTATTTTATTCAGTGCGCCTGCAAATTTACGGACACCTGCTCCGCTTGCACAGACGACAGGACGGTTTCAAAAAGGCTGGAGATAAAGCGGCTTATTGCCAAGTTGAAAGAGGTCAATCCGCAGGTGGAATTCAACATTTTCAGGAGCGTTGAAAACGTTAGTTTAAATCAGCTTATCGCCTACAAGGACGACAGCGGCAGACACAGTTTTCTGGAGCGATTCCCCGACTAGGCGATACGCCAAAATGCGGCTTGACTGCGGTGCTGTCTTAAGTACATTGTCGTTACGAAATTTTGTTTAAATAATCGGTCACCCTATAGCGAAGCTCTGCTCCGCTTATGGGGAAGCCCAGTTCTTTTGCGGTTTCACCCCATTCGGGCGGCCGCTTTTTTGTGCTGTCGAGATAGCGGCTGTGGACTATCTTACGGCAGATCGGGGAAAGCTTTTGTTCAAATTTTTCGGTTTCTCTCAGCCGCAGTTGTACCTCGGCAAGCTCCAGCCAGAGATCGGTAAGGCTTTTTCCTCGTCGGGTAAGTCGTGGGGAGGATTCATTGAAAAGGGTCTCGCTTTTTGCAATGATTGCGTTCAAAGCCGATATGTCTTTTTTCAGGGCGTATTCCTTATGTTTCCACTTTCTGTATTGGGTAAGCTTTCTTATGATCGAACTGTTCGTTGTGCGTCGGTCGGGTCTAAGGTTGTATCTGGTTTTGTCCGGCGCGAGGTTTTTCAATCGCTTTATATCCTCCGCGTAAAATTCTCCTCCGGAAAGTTTGATGAGTTCGTTATCTGTCATATTATACCTCCTTGGTTTATTGTAGGTCGTTTGTGAGCCGTTCTGCTGTTTCGTTATCGGACAGCAAAATTTTTTTATGCTGTACAGACATTTGTACAGTTGATATGTTATAATGAATATAGAGAGGAAATCTTACAGAATTTTGTATATTCGGTTTTCAAGATTCTGTAGAAAATCAGACTTTTTGAGAGGAAAGTCTAAGAAAACAAGACGATCGCGGCTTAAGGCAAGAACATCCCATCGTGCTCACCAATGTCTCACGGCGGCGAGTGACGCTTGTTTTCCCTTTGAAAGTTCCGATGATAATCTGAAAAAACGTATGTAAGTACGATTTCTGGTATTTTACTGAACTTTCGGATCTTCTCTTGACAATTACAGAAATATGTACTATAATATATACAGCCCCAAAATTATATACAGCTTTCTGTACTCTCATCGTTTACAAGTATAATACAGAATGCTGTTATTGTCAAGCGTTTTGTTACTATTTTGTACAGGATTCTGTAATTTTGTAAATTCTCACAAATGGAGGCAGTAAAATATGTCTGAAATGTACGAAAGAATCGAAAAATTATGCAAGGATAACGGAATGTCCGTATCGAAGATGTGCAGGGAACTTTCGATTACCAGAAGTTGTCTTTCTGAACTAAGCACGGGAAGAACGGAACGGCTTTCCACGGTCAATGCGGGGAAGATCGCCGATTATTTTGGTGTGAGCGTTCAATATTTGACTAACGGAGCAGAAAAAAAACTTGATGATGAACTTAAATTTGCGCTGTTTAACGGGTCTGATGGAGTGACGGACGAGATGTTCGAGGAGGTTCGGCAGTTTGCGGAAATGGTGAAACTCAGGGAGGACGCTAAGCGCAGAAACGGGGGTTGACAGATGAAAAGCATACAGGAACTGTACGAGATTTGCAAAAAAGAAAATATTACTGTTGATTTTATAAATTGTCCTGCCTGCGGGTCGATCTCGCTTTTTGGAAAAGACGGGTGCAGTGTGGGAATTGACAGCGGCACGCCTGCGGGACTTGTCAAGGAGCGTGCCGCTCACGAGATAGGACACTGCGTCAAGGGTGCATTTTACAATCGTTACGCGTCACTTGACTTGATCTCCAGGCACGAATACCGTGCGGACAAATGGGCGATAGAGGAGCTTATACCCCGTGACGAGCTTGTGGAGCAGATACGGAAAAATGTTGACAGCATTTATTTGTTGTCTCAGCATTTTGGAGTGAGCGAGGATTTTATGGTCAAGGCTTGCAGATACTACGGTTTGTATCACGACGCAGGATAGGATAGATATACCAAAAAACAGGAGCAGACGTTTTGTAGTTTGCTCCTGTTTTTGACTTATATCTAAAGTAAATCATGACAGTAATGTATATATTTGGGGCAATGCGGATTATATTTACATCAAGTTTCACTAAATGTATGTTGAGTGCAAAATCCCGCCTGTTTTCGGTAAAAAGCCACGGAAAGCTCGCCGCTTAAATCGGCTTGCGGCGCTTTTATAAAATTTAAATTAATTTATGGAGGGATTTTTGTAAACAATGAGGCTGCGGACATGATCGTTGACGGCAAGGAGGCAGATATTTTGCCAAGTGGTGGCGGAGCTAAGGCAGATGTAAAGGCTGTTAAAGATTTGAAGTCTAGTACTGGTGCTCTTGACAAGGCTGTATACAAGGCTTTGTCCGACAATGGTGACGGTTCCGGTTATGTTTATTGGGAACTGAATACAAACAAGAATGTTCAGCTTGCACAGTGGTCTAGTGCTAATAAGACTACAGCAACTATTGTAGGTCAGTATCCTAACCCAACTTCTGATTATGATAAGTTGAACAAGATCGGTTCATCTATTAAAAAATAATGTTATATTGATTATTTGAACCGCTCTTCGGAGCGGTTCTTTTTTTGTTTATATTTAATACTTATTCCGATTTCTCATATAAACCTTGCCTTGACTTGCCCCCATATAAATGTTATAATTAGTAAGGTCAATTAATTTATCGGGGAGGATATAGACATAAATGAAAGAAAAACTGAAAAGCTGGGCGTTCGACAAAGAACGGGGAAAATCTGAATTTGTGGTGATGATACTCTACCTGCTTGGTTTGTGTACCGTCGCATTTTTCCACGAACCTTGGTTTGACGAGGCGCAGGCTTGGAATATTGCACGCTCGGCAAGTCTGAAAGAGATACTTTTTGAGATACCTCACAACGAGGGTCACCCACCGCTCTGGGACCTTATTCTGCTCCCGTTTGCAAAGCTGGGTGCACCCTATGAGCTTTCGCTCAGTATCGTATCTATCACTTTTATGACGCTTGCAATAACGATTCTTGTTTTCAAGTCGCCGTTCCCGAAAATCGTCCGCTGTCTGCTGCCGTTCAATTACTTTTTCTTCTATCAGTTCGGCGTTATCAGCAGACCATATTGCGTCCTTGTGCTGGCGATTTTTCTTGCGGCAATGTGCTATAAACAGCGTAACGAAAAACCGCTGCCTTACATACTCTGCCTCGCACTGATGTGCGCCGTTCATTCCTTTGGAATAGTTCTTGCCGGAGGGCTTTGCATTGTGTGGTTGTGGGAAATTTTCCGCAGTGACATGAAAGAAAAAAAGCTGTCCTCAATGTTTACCGATAAACGCTGCTGGCTTATGCTTGCGTTGCTTGTCTTAGCGATACTTATAATGATAGAGATATTTCCCGCTGAGAACACCTACACCGACGGCCGACCTACCACGAAAGAACTTTTCGCTTTTTCGATCAGCTTTAGAAAGCTGCTGTGGTATGTACTGATTGTCTTGGAGGCAACTGTCGGACAAACTCCCGAATCGTTCAACACACCCTACGACACCACAAGTCTTATCTGTCTGAGCATTGCGGCGGCTTTTGTCTTTGCATTGCTGGTGACGATCCTTTACAAAAACAAAAAGCTGATGACCTTTCTTGTTCCATATCTGCTGTTCTCTACCTTCTGCATAATGGTGTATTTTTCATCTCACCATATGGGACTTATTACCGCTCTGCTGGTATTTATGTTCTGGATAATAACAGACGAAAACGGCAAGGTTGAACTGCCCGGATATTTGCTGAAAGTAATGGACGGTTTGCGGAATAATCTGAAAACCGCAGCGAAAATGTTTGCCTTTGTTCCGTTGATAGTGCCTATCGCATGGAGCGCTGTTACATCTTATCGTGACATAAAATATCCATACTGGATAAATCAGGCGGCGGACTTTATCAAAGAATATCATCTCGATCAGTACAAGATACTCAGCCCATGGGGACAGGAACCGAAAGAAAGCGAGGAATTAGACGCTTTCGGAATAGACGAATCCGAGATCGAGTGGACAGACTATCCGAAGCTTCAAGGCTGGGCGACTGCTCTTGTCCCATATTTTGACGAAAATATTTTCTACAACTACAATATCGATAACCCGGATAAAACCTTTATGTATTATCAGTCCTCAACGGAAGAGGAAGCGGAAGAAGAGATAGCGAAGTGGCGTGAGCAGGGTGAACCGGAAGTGGTGCTTGACCGTTGCGGTATAACCAATGCTTACCCCGACATCGATGTGGAAAACTATATCCCGGTAAAGCGTTTTTACTGCTATAAGCCCTACAAATTTGATACTTTTGTGCAGTACTTAACAGTATATCTGCGCCGTGACATTTTTGAAGAGATCGGCACGCTGAATGAGATCACCGCCAAGGAACTTTTCTGAGCCCTTGACAAATCCGGATTTTGTGATATAATATAAATAAAGAGAGGCATACTGCTGTAAGCGGTTTACCTCCGAGCCGTCTATTTTAATAGCCGTCCTTTGGCAGAAGGGCGGTTATTTCTTTTTGTTATTGCAAATTGTCACCACAAGGGCAACTATGTTTGTTATCAAAAGTAACAGTGTAAGTACTTCCGTAACGCTCATCTTGCTCACCTCCATTGCTGGAGGAAGATTTAAACCGCCTACCGTACATTGCAGTATGCCGTAAAGTAATTATAGCACTTTTGTTTGCACAAGTCAAATGCTTGACAAATCTATGTTAGTATGATATAATATAAACAGAAAAGGGTACTGCACATAGCCTTACGGCTTGCGGTTCTCCACTAAGTTGATGTTAGAAACACCGTTACTTGCCAGAGTGGGCGGTGTTTCTTATTTTTATGTAAGAAACTCTATTTTTTCTTATGAAATATAAGATAGCATAGAGAGATAACTCCGGTGAGCATTGTAACGAATAAAAACATATCCGAAAATGTAACCATCGCTATCACCTCCCTTTCGGGAGAAGCCGCCTTGCCGCATATATGCAGTACCCACAATTATTATAGCACTTTTGTTTGCATAAGTCAAATGCTTGACAAATCTATGTTAGTATGATATAATATATACATAAAAGAGGCATACTGCCGTAAGCGGTTTACCTCCAGGATTTTTGTTATTGTTTAAATAACCGTCCTAAGTGGTAGTAGGGCGGTTATTTCTTTTTGTTATTGCAAATTGTCACCACAAGGGCAACTATGTTTGTTATCAAAAGTAACAGTGTAAGTACTTCCGTAACGCTAATCTTGCTTACCTAATAAAAAAACACTTGACAAATATATCCCTTTTTTATATAATATACTTGACAGCATATTCATTGGGGAATAATATGCAGTTAATAAATTGAGAGGGAAAGGAATATGAGTAAAAAAGGATTCACACTTGTCGAATTGGTGGTCGTGATCGCTATCATCGGCGTTCTGGTTGCGATTCTGATACCTACGCTTATGAACTATGTCCGAAAGGCGAAGCTGAAATCTGCTAACCACAACGCAAAGGTCGTGTTTAACACGGTAAATGCCGCGGTTACGGATATGCAGGCGAACGGTGAGGATTACAACGTTGTGTCGTGTACTGCGGTAGTGGATTGCACCCAAAAGCCGAACGCATCAAAGGTGCTTGAATGCGAGGTTTACAATGCGCTGAGTGAAAACGGTGACGGCGCAGGCTATGCGTTCTGGGTCGCAGGCGAGGACGGAAGATATAAGCTTGCACAATGGTGCAGTACTAACAATCCCACGTCCGCTTCTGTTGTTGGACAATATCCCGACCCTAAGAGCAATATTGAAGATCTGCCGGACGTTTATTCGTGGGGAACAAAATTTTAGAAAACAAGCGGGTTATCGATACATTCCGATAGCCCGCTTGTTTTTATATAACAAAAAGAACCGCTCCGAAGAGCGGTTCTTAAAATTCCATTTTAAGGTTTGATTACCAAGAAGTCTTCTTAACAGAAGTAAAGCCAACGCCTGTAGCCTTGTCTGCATCCTTTGCAGGATCAGGATACTGACCGAGCATACTCTTACCATTAGAAGAATCAGACCACTGGGCAAATGTAACGTCGCCCTTAGCATCGAGTACATATACACAATAACCAGCACCGTCACCGTTATCCTTAAGTGCCTCATAAACAGCATTCTTAAGCTTAGCAGTTGCAGTTGTACCAGTATCTTTCAAAGAGCTAACCTTTGTACCGCTAGAGATTGAGCAAGTGTTATCAACTACAGTACCGTCAACGAGAAGATCAGCTGCCTGGTTGTTTACAGTTGTGTAAACGAGCTTAGCGTTTGAGTTAGCTGTCTTAAGCTTGGACTTCTTAACGTAGTTCATCATTGTAGGAACGAGGATAGCCGCAAGAATACCGATAATTGCGATAACTACTACGAGCTCTACAAGGGTGAATCCTTTTCTGTTAGATTTCTTCATAGAAAATCCCTCCATAAATTAATTTAAATTTTATAAAAGCGCAAACTTTGTGCACTTTGACAAATTTGAACCTTGCATTAGGTGAATTTGACGAAAGAAAAATTTTTACTGTCTCATTACATTTCCGTTGAGTTATGTAAATCATTATGCTTTATACATAAGGAGCTTTTTTTCACTTTCCCCTTTACAGTACTTAATTATATCTTAAAACAAATAAATTGTCAAGACGTATTTTGCAATTTTGTGAAGTTTGTGTAAAACGTATATATGTAACGAGTTCATATTTACATATCGTACAATTTGTTTGAATCAGTTAACTTATTCCGTACAGCTGAGCGATTTTATTATATGCACTTCGGGCGGACGTTTCAAGTTCGGAACGGTCGTAGTACAGCTCTTCCGCCGCTGAAATGAAAACGTCTATGACGTCCGCATTTTCTATTTGAGTGTTCATTGTACCGAGGTTTTCGGCCGCATTCATTTTTTTATTCGCCGTGTAGGATATTCCCGAAAGCATATCGCGGGATTCCAGAGTTTCAACCGCCGCTTTTGAGGCGGGAATACCTTTTTCCGTACCCTGAAAAAGCGTCATGTCCTCGCTGTTTACAAGATAGTCCACAAGCTTTGCCGCCTGTTCGGGATATTTCGTGGTCTTTTTTACAGCATAAAGGCTTGTCGGCTTTTTATACCAGCCGAATGAACGGCTGTTCTCCGCTTGAAGATAATCCCCGACGACTATATTAAAGCCTGCGTCCTGCGCCGGAGAACAGTAATACTCCGAATCGGATATCCATGCGACCACGCCGCCTATCCTGCCCTCTTCAAGGTCCTTGCGGTCAAAGCTACGGGTGAGCTTTGTTACTTTGTTTTTAAGCAGTTCGTTGTAAAAACCCAGCATAAGCTTTATGTCTTCCTCTGTATATTGGAACTCGCCGCTTTCGGAAAACATAGGCTTTCCCGTGGTCTGCTCGCAGAATGCCGCAGAGCAGAGCCACGCGGATTTTGTGGTGAGCGCAATCGGGTAGACCTCGTCGCTTTTCATTACCTTTGCCGCCTCGATAAGGTCGGTCCAGCTTTCGGGAATAGAAAGTCCGTACTTGTCATAAAGGGATTTGTTGTAGTAAAACGTCATACAGTTAAATGAGGTTGGCAGGGCGTTTAGCTTGCCGTTTATTGTTCCGCAGGCAAGGTCGCTTTCGTCAAAGGAATCAAGGTTAATATGATCCGAAAGCTCATAAAGATCCCAGAAGCCTTCTCCGTCGGGAGAGTATTCCCACAGCCAGTTATAGTTTAACTGCATAACGTCCGCTTCGGTATCCGAATAAAATTCCACGTCCATTCGTGTTTTGAATCCGTCAAATTCGCTGTATTCCGGAACAACGAAAACATTCTTGTTCTGCTCTTCAAAGGTTCTCAGCGCCGCTACCGTATATTCGTTGCGTATATCCTTTCCCCACCATGAGAAGGACAGTCTCGATATATGGTCGTGGCTTTCTCTTACTTCCTCCGGCGTACAGCCTGTCATAAGCGCCGCCGTACAAACAAGGGCGGTTATTCTCATTGCCTTTTTCTGTATTTTGCGTTTCCTTATCCTGCGGTTCACTTATTTCTCACTTCTTCCTTTTTACGCTTTGGAATGATCTTTTTCTTTGGCATATATCTCATACTTGCCGTCGTTATCTGCCGACTGAGCGGCGGCTTTTTCCGCACATTCCAGCAGTTCGTCGTAATCGTTACTGCAATCGGGATATACAGACGCTCCGACTGCCGCTCTTATATAGCCTCTGTCCTTGTCAAGTCCGCATTCTCCCAGCATTGCACAGAGAGAACGAAGGCTTTTCTTCATGTCGTCGTGAGCCTTGAAAAGGTCGTAGTTTGTGAAGTCGGCAAAGACAATGAATTCGCCCTCCTCCAGAAGTCCGTAAATATCTTCGTTTTTAAATACGGAACCAATTATTTCCGAGACCTTGCGCTGAGCTTCTCCGACGGCCTCTTCGCCGTAGTTGAGTTTTATCAGATCGAGGTTTGTTATTCGCACGATAACGAGGGCGATCGTCGAGCCTGTTATGCAGGTCTCGATCTTATCCATTATCGCATTTTCGGTATATTCGGCGGTGTAAAGCCCTGTTGCGCCGTCAAGCTTGTTAAGTCTGCCCGACGCTGAGATGTTTTCAGGATTTTTACGGGCGACGACCGCGAAAGAGATAAGCAGATGAATAATGCACATAGCGCACGTGATCGCAAAGCACATGACGCCTGTTCGTTTATAGGATCCGATCTTGTCGGACATATCTGTTTTTGTAATGATCTGCCAGCCGTCGGCGCAGTCGTCTGCGACACAGATCGTTTTTGCGTTTATAACGGTAACGTTTGAGTCGCCAGCGATAAGGTCGGAAATGTCCTTATCTATCTTACTGCCGGGAGATTCGCTGCCGGAGGAGTAGATGATCTTATCGTCGGCGCAGAGCATGACCGAAATGTCGCTGTAATTAGCTGTGCTGAAAAAGATAGAGTCGAACTCTGTCGAGAAAAACGATGAAAGGAATATTGCGTCGGGATTTACACGGCGGGCAAAGTAAATTCTTGTGTAGTCGCCGTTATAGCCTGTGAGCCAAAGCGTCTTTTCGCCGTCGAGCTTTTCTTTGACAGCGTCGTATATCTTATCGCTGTACAGATCTCTTGTACCGTCGGTGATCTTTCCTACGGTATGGTTATTGCTGTAGACCATGCCGAAGTCGGTATAGTTGCCCATAACGCTGAGGGAAACGAAGTAGTCGGTCATATCGTTTTCCACGCCTATGGAGTCATACTCGTCGTTGGAGGTATCGGCGGCGTTGTAGGATACATATTTATCGTTGCTGAAAATAAGCTTGCTTGTATCCTCAAGTTTTTTCAGAAAGGCGGAAACGTTTTGTTCCGTCTGGGTATTGAGCGCGGTGCAGAGCTCGGATTCTTTTTTTGCGGAGATCTTATTGCAGTAAAAGACCGTACAGGCAAAGATCAGCACGGCGGTCGCGAACAGCACTGCTATATGTATTCGGAGTATATGATTCCGGACCTGTTTTACCGTCTGATATATCTCATATTCTACCGCGTTTTTCATTTTCCCTTTCATTCCTTTCGCACACCGGACTTTCAGAGCCTGTCTGATTATCTCCTTGGAACTATCGGACAGATTCAAGCATAAAAATTATATCATATTTTATGTCTTAATAAATGATTATTTTGTTAATTATTGCGGAAAAAGGCGATTTATGAAATATTTCTGAGACAAAAGAACCCCGGAATCGCAGTTCCTGGGTTCTTGAATGTAAATAATGAAATTACAGTTATTACAGATGCGTTTTGGTACAGGAATTATTTGCCGTATTCAACACGCTCCGCTTTATAGCCGTCCTTTTCGAGGAGATCGATTATTCCACCTTCGCCTGCATAATGAGCGGCGCCAACAACATAGAATACGTTCTTTCCTTCGTCCATGAGCTGTTCGGCTGATTTTACCATATTTATATTTCTGTCATAAAGAAGTATATTATTGTATTCCTTTATGTTTTTTAGATCTTCCTCGGAATAGCCGCTTTCGTCTTCATCCTGATCTTCAATGAAAGTTTCCATATCTCCGTTCTTCCATGCGCTGATCATTTCGTTCATAAGCTGTTTCTGGCTGTCGGCAGTTTCCTCTCCGTAGGATTTGAAGATCGTGCCGTAAATATCATCGGAAAAATTCATCAGCATATTCATTTGAAAATCTACCGACTCTATTTCATATATCTCTTTGTTTTCTTCATGGGCAAGATTCAGAAAATACAGATCAATGCCCTTGGTGGTGTCAAGACCGGTCTCCATTATGACCAGAGATTCGAGCGTACTGTCTATCGCCCACGGTCTGTATACCTCAAAGCTTTCGGCGGACATTCCCCAAGTCTGCATATAGGTGTCGAGGGCTGTAAAGGCGTCCTCGGAAATATGGTCGCTGAGCTTTGAACCGTCGTTGTAAAGCATTTGTTTCATCAGATTTTTCTGATATTCGGCGTCTTCGGTCTGAACGGTAACGTCGCACTCGACCGCAAGAATATCGGCATTTTCATAGGCGTTAGTTATTTCCTCCGGCAGGGGGTAGCAGTCGTCTGTAAGGGCGTGGATCGAACCGAACATTGTCATAGTGTTTCCGTTGGGAGAGGTGACTGTCCACATTGCGGGAGTTATTCCGTCGGGGTTGTTGTCGGAATCTTCCTTGCCCGAACTGTCGGCGGTATCTTCCTTCGAACTGTCCGAGCTGTCCTCGGAGGAATCCGCCGCTGAGCTTTCGTCTGCTGAGGAGCTTTCCGAAACGCTTGACGAGATCGCCGCAGAGCTATGGTCTGCGGCAGATTCTGAAGAATCTCTGTTGCTTTCGGAGCAGGCGCAGAGTACGCTCAGGCACATTGCCGCGGCAGCGGCCAGTGAACCGATCTTTTTCATTTTAAGTTTCATAATTATAATCCGCCTTTCTGCGAAAGGCACCAATGTGGTTATGAAAAAGGCGCTTTCGCTAAAAATGTATATATGATATAATGTAGTTGAGTGAAACGGTCAACTACAGA
>JAETQO010000061.1 GCA_021770655.1 Ruminococcus sp.
AGGATATCGTTGAAAATATCAAAAATATCCTGAATAATGCCTTTGCCTGTATCATTTTCACTCCAAGCATTTTTGAAATTTATTTTTAGATTTGTGACAGTATCATTTATATTTGTTAGGCTTTGGATAATATTTACAAAAACCTCCTCACCTGTACCGTTATTCCACACATCTCTAAAATCGTCGGAAATCGTATGTAACAAATCCTGCCACGCTATACAGTTGTTCATATACGACTGTATCAGAGCTGTACCATTGCCTCCGTCGTTCCAAGCATTTTTTAACGCAGTTGAGACGTCACCGAGTATACATAAAATATCTCCCCAACCACGAAGGATATTGGATATATATCGCTCGCCCGTGCCATTATTCCATACTGTCGCTAAGCTTGAGCCTATGCCTGCAAACAATCCTTTAAGACTGTTCCATGCATATTTGGCACTGTCAATAACTTTAGCATCGGTTTTAGACCAAGCCGACTTAAACGGATCAAAAATAGTTTTAAAAGATGATTTTACCCACTTAAAAAAATCCTTAAGCTTTTTGTCGGCATCAGATATATCAACGTCCACCGACGCGGAAATCGTACCACCGTCCAGAGCACCAACAGAAGGCGCATTAGTCGTAGTTGATGATGAACTGCTGTCATTCAGCTTATTTATCTGATCAAAACTTGCAAGGGAATTTTCCTGAGCCTCGGCAGTAGCTTCTGCTGCCTCTGCCATATCAGCATAATTGTCAGCGGCACTTGATGAACTGTCTGCTAAGGAAGAACTGCTGCCCGATAAACTGTTCGTAAAACCCAGAAGATTAGCGGCTGCTTTTACATAAGCCGTAATTTTCTCAAGAGCAGTGTTCAGATATGCTACAACCGGCTGAAGGACAGAGGTAAGAATATTTCCGAGCGCAACCTTTAACTCGTTAAAATTAAAGGTCAGCCGTGAAAGCTGACCCGAAAATGTACTTGCAACCTTGGCTGCATCGCCTGTCTGGAAACGTGTCTCGGTCATTATGCCGTTGACCTCAGCCTGTATCTTCTGGCTCTGTGTAAGTTTTGCAGAAGTAGTGCCTATGGATTTAGCGTAGTCCTCCCACATTTTTGCTACATTTTTAGTTACGCCTGCATTATCAACAAGAATGGAATTTTCGTTTTTCAAACCTTCGGTTGCTGTCTGTACGGCTTCACCCATACTGTAGCTTGCCTGTCTGACGTATGCAGAGGAATCCTTGAGAGCCGTCAAAACCTGCTGTATCTGAGTATCATCATAGCCTCTGGCAGCCAGATTTTTATATGCGGTCACAGCGTTTTGGAGAGGGATCAGACCGTCAGATACATAATCCTGAATCCATTTCGTCGCCTGACTGTATGATCGTCCATGACCGTTAAGTATGCTTTCAAGTCCTGAAAATGCATTTACAGTATTATTAGCCGCTGTTACCGAGGCTTTACCAAAAGCTACGACCTGAGATACAGCGAAAGTGACTCCTATTGCCGCCCCCAGCTTTGTAACAATTGATTTTAAGCTGTTGATCTGACTGCCTAAGTTATTTACACCTTTAGTAAATCCTTTTGTGTCAATTTTTGTATCAAAATTTAATCTACCGTCAATTGTCAATTATATCATCCTCCTTCCTTGACAAAATTACCCCTAAGATGTATAATTAGAAAAAATCTTAAGGGAGGAAATTTTATGTTTTGTTTTAAATGCGGGGCTGAAATTCCCGATGAATCTGAGTTTTGTTTAAAATGCGGAGAAAAAATATCAAATAATACTACACGTTCACGAATTGCAAATGGATCTCATAAAGGAAATCTTTGTGAATTGATCATTGAATCAAATAAAATCATAATTAAAAAGAAACCGCTAATAAAATCCATAACAACTCAAATATTATTCTCGGATATTGTTGATGTGAAATATTATCCACCAGTTGGCTTAAATTACGGAAGCTTGCTTATAATTACGACTCAAAACCTTGGTGATATTAACTTAAACAAATCACAGTTCGCATCCAATCCTTATGTTGTAAATTTCACATCAAAATCAAACAATGAGTTTAGCGAAGTATATTCAATGCTTGTTGAACTTGCAAAAGATAACAATAATCAGGATTTAATAGATAAAATATCATCAGATACAGAGAACGCCTTGAGTGATAAACAATCTGCCCAAAAACGCATAAAAGATAATAAAAAGAACGGTATCGCCTGCTGTCCGAAATGCGGCAGTACATCTCTGTCTGTAAATAAACAAGGCTTTGGAATCGGCAAGGCGGTTCTTGGTGCTAAAATAACGAATGATGCATTGGGGTTAGCTGCTGGTAATATAAATGCTCAAAAGGTACACGTCACTTGTCTTAACTGCGGTCACAAATGGAAAATATAATGTAAAAAGGTCAGTCTTAAATGAACTGACCTTTTTACATTAGTAGAACAAGCTGTTTACATAATCCAGCTCCGCCTGTTCTTCTGGAGTAAGCTTGCACTTAATTTCAATAAGATCTTTGTGTTCGCGGTAAAACTCCAGCTCGTGTTTTTCAAGCTTTTTGCCTTTGGCTTGTTTGGAGCGGATATTGACCACCTGTGAAAAAAGACCGTCGCCGATCTCGTTGAACAATCCAAGAAATGTCCACCAGTGCATATAATCAACTTCTCGGATTTCTTTTCCGGCAACCTTGTTAAGCGCAGGAAACATAATGCTTTCGTCCTGACTCCAGCTTATGACAGGCTTCGGATGTTCCTGAGACTTGGGCATATCGCCGCCGTCCAAAAACCATTTAGCTTTCTCAGCAGCCTCCTGAAGATCTGCTTGCGGTATCTGCGTATAATCCTTAAATAAGAGCTGTATACAGCCATATGTCTTATATTTATCACTTATCTCATCGTCGTCACACATATCAAAAATCAATAAAGCAATCCTGTAATCGCTGTAAATAGGATAACTTATCCCATTTACAACAAGAGCTTTCGGTAGTATTCCTATCATTTTGACAGCCCTATAGCAGCATTACGCTGTTCAGTATATTTCCTAAGCTTTTCCTGACTCTTCTGCTTTTCTTCCGCCGACGCTTTGGCGATGTACCCGAAAATGCACTGCATAAAATTCATAAATATTGGTTGACCTCCAGCTGGTGAAAGACATGAATCAGCTCCGAATACAATAGATGAAATATCATAACCAAATATCTCGTTTATAAGCTCTTTCATTGCACAGTCGAGCTGATCGGCAACAACAGCGGCGTCTTTAAGCTTGTCAAACTCAGGATCGGTTTCATTCAGATTTTGCAGTTCCGTTATTTTATTCAGATCTACATCCTTGTATTTCTCCCTGATTTTCTCGGACTTAATATCAAAATCTGCCATGCGGTTAAGAAACTTGGCGTCCGTAGGATTAATGCGTATGATCCTGTTAGGATCGTCCCCGAGCTGTATGTTTTTGTAACCGTCATCATAATCAAGTTTAATTATTTCTGCCATGATTCTCACTCCTTAAAAATACTGGGGCGGATTTCCGCCCCATAATATACTATCCTTCCGCATCCGCAGTAAATACGGGCTTGCCGTTTGTGATCGTGATTGTACCGTGCTTACGATTACCACAGGGCTTTATTTCATATGGTATTGTGATGCCGCCCTGCTCGCCGCCGTAGGACTGAGGCTTGACGATGCAGTCCTCGATCCAAGCGTCATAGGGAGCTTCTACTTTATCAATAAGTACCTCCAGCATTTTTGTCATACACGCGTCGCCTGTCAAACGGTTAAATGCAATATCCTTGATCTTGGGATATATGCTGTCACCCTTGCGGGCATAATATGGATCAACCGACATATTAGGCTCGTAGCCGTTATCAACAATATCGGTCTCATCCCATACGTTTTTTGTAGTTTCCGTGCTGGGACTGAGCTCCATTGTCAACTCACTGTTATCCCTGCCGACTTTAAACCAATTAGGGGTTTCACCGCCGAAGGATGCGTCGATAAAGTGTTTTAAGTGACTGCGTAAAAGCTTATCTGTGCCCTCTGCGAGATTAAACTGTTCTGCCATAAAATATACCTCCTAAAATCCAATATGTTCTTTTTCAAATACCAAATGTATCTGTATCTGATACAGTCCTCTGTCGCCGTCTTCGTCCAGATCCAACAGCATACCGTTATCCGCCTTTATGCTTGTGGGTATAAAGTTTTCCGCAAGATGAGGATAATTTCCGCTGCTATTTTGCTCCTCGACCCAAAAGATAAAATCTTCGGTAAAAGCCGAAGCATTGAGCCGCGACAAATCGTCGGCAGTATACTCTCTGCTCTGGAGCAAAGCATTGTACTGCCATGTCTGATTTCCGCACACGTCCTCGCTGAGCTTAATAAGCCCTGAGGTCTGTATACTGTAATTGACAGGCTCGGATTCCGTCTGATCTATGTGCAGATCAATATCCCCAAGATTGGGATACTGTAACACATATTCTTTCATAGCCTCTAAAAGGCTCTTATTTCGCTCCGGCAATTCGTTTCACTCCTTTAATTATTCCGGGCAGATGATCGGGCTTCATACGCTCTAGCCACAGCCTGCCTCGCTTGCCGCCACGGTTAAGACCCTGATTGCCCATACCCTTGTTATCATAATAATTTTTTCGGGCGTAAGGCGTATTGTAATGCACCATTCCAGAGCCGACCACTGTGGAAGTAGTACCTGATTCCTTGAGTTTACCCGTAAGCATTGGTACATAACTGTCGCAGCAACGTAAGACTTCGCTGTCAATATATTTCTGCGCCCGACCGCCTTTTTGCAAACCGCGCCGGGCAAGAAGCTCGTTTTCGGGAGCGACCTTTAATGTAATCTTAACGCTGTTATTACTCATTTAGCCGTCACCTCCGTGTGCTGCATATACTTACTGCCGTAATCCTTGCGTGCTACAGTGCTGATCTTGAGCGGGCTTACAGCCTTAATCAGATCTGTCACAGAGGCTGTCACGTCAAGATCAATATCACCCTTTGCAATATAATCGGACTTATCGACCACAGCCGACAACGGCAGATGTATCATTGCCCGGTCAACGTCGGTCTTACCCGTCTTTGCAATGTTCTCCGCCTCGGTGTCCTGCCACCAGCAGGGATAATGCTGTGTAATATATGCACCGTCAGGCTGCTTGTGCCAGACGGTGCATATTGTATTGTATCTCATTTATATCCACCCCACAGACCTGAGATTAAGGTATCTGGAGGCGGTCTTAAACAGCTCATCGGCGACAGTGGTCTGAGTCTGTGCATAGCTGACCGAGTAATCTCCCACCTTTTCGGTGGTTATCTGCTTTTCCGGCTGTGCGGAGTACATGATCTCTGCACAAGCGCAGCAGGCTTTGGCAAGACTGATCTCATCTGTCTCGGCAAAGCTCAGACTGACGGTAAGTGTTTTATTATTGTCCGGGATGCAGATCCGTTTCCAATACAGCGTTACACGGTTGCACACGAAATCGGTCATATCCTGCTGGGGGAAAACTCTCCTGAAGATACAG
>JAETQO010000008.1 GCA_021770655.1 Ruminococcus sp.
CTTTTCCTCGCAAGCGGCAATCGCGTCGCTAAATTCTTGTAAGCTACGTCGAACAAGAATTTTCCCGCTCTTTTTACCTCCTTGGCAGTTATAAAAAGACTTTTTCGACAGACTGAGAGCGCGACAATAAAGCAGGCGCGCTCGGAAAATCATTATTCAATGCTCAGAAATTCCTCAGGGATATATGCGAGACAATCCTCAATGGTTTGGCGTGTGAAACCTTCCACATAGTTTTTCTCAATAAGTTCATCAGTGTATTCCGCATAGGGATAAACCGTGCAGTTGTACCAATCGTCATAATATGAATCAGCCTCAAAGTGCGATATAATTGGTATTGCTTTTGCGTTTTCAAAGGTGATGATATTTGTATCAGGATCTTTTATAACGTTCAGCTTTCCGATGATCCCCACAAGAGATTTTGTGTCGTACATCGTAGAAATAAAATTGCCGAGGCCGTAGTAAACAAATGCTTTTGAGCCGTCCGGTTTGTCAATATATCCGCAGGTGCTTATAGTGTGAGCCTGTGTACCGATAATAAGGTCTGCACCCCAATCCACAAGCTTTGGAGTAAGGTCAACCTGCTGTTGATTAAGTTCATTGGAGATCTCTGTTCCGTAATGACAGGAAACGACAACAACGTCCGCTATCTTGTCCGCCTCTTCAATCTGTGCTTTTATCTTTTCTTCATTGTCAAGATAGATGACCTGAGCACCGTCGCCGCTGAGGAAGAAACCGTTGGTATGCTCCATATATCCGAGGAAAGCAAAGGTTATGCCGTTGACTTCCATAGTTTTAATGGTATCAGCGTCTTTGGCAGAGCGGTAAGCGCCGTAATGCACAACGTCTTTGCTGTCCCAGTAATCAAGAGAGCTTATAAGTCCGTCTTCACCCTGATCCAGAACGTGGTTGTTGCACATGGAAACAACGTTGAATCCAAGATCGACGATTTTATCTCCGACGGCAGTAGGAGAAGCGAAACAGGGATAACTCTGAGGCTCAACGCTGTCGGTGACCAGAGTTTCCTGGTTAATGACAGCAACGTCGGTATTTTCAATGTATTTAGAAACGTGTTCATAAGCCTGAGTGAAATCATAATTCGTACCGTCGCCCAGCTTCAGAGCCTCTTTGTAAATGTTATCGTGGATAAGGTTATCTCCGACGCACACCAGCGAACAGGTATAGCTTGGCTGTTCTTTTTCAGGCTTGATCTCAGCCGTACTTGCCGACGAACTGTCGTTTTTTGCTTTGGCTTGCTTTTTAGTACTGCCGCTGTCTTTGTTAGTGGAAGTGTAGACTTTAGCAGGCGAACCGTCAAGCTTTTCTGCGTCAAGGTTTCCGCAGGAAGCTGTACTGAACGATATGACTGCCGCGCACAAAACAGCTGCGGCTTTTTTCAAATGTTTTATATTTCTCATATTATGTCCTTTCGCGTAAATTTCCGCTTTTTTTTATTTTACCACAATATCGCTGTTATTTCAACTGTTTTTTTTAAAAACATATTGTCTTTGTTGACATAAAACACCGGAGATGTTATACTTATATATGTAAATTCACGAATCGGTTTTACCGGACGCAATATGAAAAGGATTATACAGATGAGTAAACATATAGTTATCAATAAATCTAACGGCGAGCGTTCATGCGGCTGTTTTAAACGCTGCGGCGGATGCCAGCTTGACAAGCCCTACGCCGAGCAGCTGGAATGGAAGCAGGCAAAGGCAGAGAGAATGCTGAGCCGTTTTTGTAAGGTTCGCCCCATAATATCGATGGAAATCCCATATAATTATCGCAACAAGGTTCAGACCGTATACAAAGTTAACGGTTCAAGGCGTATCATTTCGGGCATATATCAGTCTTCCGGTCATTCTATGACTGCGACAGATGACTGCTTTCTGGAAGACGAGAATGCTCAGGCAATCGTAAAAACGCTGAAAGAGCTTATGGTCTCTTTTAAGATTCTGCCTTATAATCCGGACAGCGGACAGGGACTTTTAAAGCATACTCTTATCAGGGTCGCACGCAGTACTGGCGAGTTAATGCTGGTGCTTGTAACGGCAAGTCCTATTTTTCCTGCTAAGAAGAATTTTGTTAGAGCTATCACTCAGAAGCACCCTTGTATAACTACTATCGTTCAGAATATCAATAAGGGAAACGTTCCGCTTACTTTGGGGGACAGGAATATAATTATGTACGGTAATGGATATATTACCGATGAGCTGTGCGGTTGTAGATTTAAGGTCTCGCCACATTCGTTTTATCAGGTGAACCCTATACAGACTGAAAAGCTGTATTCTGAGGCAATCAAGGCGGCAGGAATAAAGGAGGGCGACAGAGTGATCGACGCTTACTGCGGAACGGGTACTATCGGAATAATTGCCGCTAAAAACGGCGCCGATGTTGCAGGCGTTGAACTGAATCCTGCCGCAGTTAAGGACGCTGTTTCAAATGCAAAGCTTAACGGTCTTCACAACATTACATTTTACAATGAAGACGCAGGGGATTTTATGATAAAGCTTGCCGGAGCAGGGGAGTCCTGCGATACGGTTTTTCTCGATCCTCCAAGAGCGGGAACTACCGAAGCTTTTATTTCTTCTCTTTCACAGCTTAAGCCTGAAAAGATAGTCTATGTTTCCTGCAAGTTAGAAACTCTTACAAGAGATCTGAAACTGTTCACGGCGGCAGGTTACAAGGCGAAGTTTATCCAGCCGGTGGATATGTTCCCACACACTAATCACGTTGAGACGGTTGTGCTTTTAAGCAGGGAATTTGCAGGCACAAAATAACACGTTTATACTGATTATGAGCCGAACAGTTATGAACAAATTTAAAGTTTACAAAGCTTGATAGTTCTGTATCGTTACCATTCGATATGAGTTTGCTTGAATATAACTTACAGGCGTAACCACAAAAGAGATATTAAAAGGGAAATATAAGAAATGTCGCAATGACAGAAGAAATTTATCACAGAGCATATTATCTGTGTCAATAGTAAAAAAATAATAACAATATTACCGATATAAGGGGGATAAAAAATTGAATGAAAGAATAAAACTTCTTGTTGACAACATTGAAAAGGTCATTGTGGGAAAAAGAGAGCCGGTACAGAAGATAATTACGGCGATGCTCTGCGGCGGTCATGTACTTATAGAGGATGTTCCGGGAGTGGGAAAAACTCAGCTGGTTTCCGCTCTCGCAAGGTCCGTGGACGGAAAGTATAACCGTATTCAGCTTACTCCTGATGTTATGCCGTCGGATATTGTGGGATTTTCTATGATAAATCAGGAGACCCACGAACTTGAATATAAGGAAGGCGCTGCAATGTGCAACTTTCTGCTGGCGGACGAGATCAACAGAGCCTCGCCGAAATCTCAGTCAAGTTTGTTGGAGGTAATGGAGGAGCATCAGATTTCTATTGACGGAAAAACTCATACTCTGCCTGCGCCTTTTATGGTGCTTGCTACGCAGAACCCTGTCGAAACTTACGGAACTTATCATCTGCCGGAAGCTCAGATGGATAGATTCCTTATGAAAATATCAATGGGCTATCCCTCATTTGATGATGAGCTGAGCGTTATGGAGAGGGCGGAACATTCTGATTTTGCAAAGCATATCGAGCCTGTAATGACTCTTGACAACGTATCGGAGCTTATGTCCTATGTAGAAAAAGTGACGGTGGAGCTTTCTGTAAGGAAGTATATCCTCAGTCTTGTTACCGCTACAAGAAATTCGGATTACGTTAAGCTCGGAGTTTCTCCCAGAGGCAGTATTGCTCTGCTGAAGGCGTCAAAAGCCTATGCTTTCGTGCAGGGCAGAAGTTATGTTGTTCCCGATGACGTAAAGTCTGTTATGACCGACGTTCTGGCTCACAGACTAATGCTTTCGCCAAAGGGTAAATCTGCCTTTGCCGACGAGAGAGATGCGCTGGAGAAAATATCACTGAACGTAAAATCACCCGATCAGATTGAAAGAGGTTAATGACGGAAAATGAAAAATCTGTTAGGATATATGACCTGTGTTCTGATCGCTATTCTGCTGTCGGTTTACATAAACGGAAGCGGAGGAATACTGGTGCTTTGTCTGCTGCTGCTTGCGCTCGGCATTTCTATGGTCATTCTCTTTATGACAAAGCGGCGGCTTGCGGCAGGAATTAAGCTGTCCACCGATATAGCGGGGAAGGGTGAAAGCGTTGAGGCGGAGATAATTCTGTTTAACGCCGTTCCGTTTCTGCCCTCGTGTGTGATAGAAGTAGTGGCGGAGTGTTCTCAGAACATTCAGTCGGAGGCGGGTCTTTCTTTTAAGACTGTCGTTATCGGAGGTCGGCAGGAAAGCGTAAATCTGGGATTGAAAACCAGGTTTGCAGGGCTTGGCTATGTAAAAATCAAATCCGTTTTGCTGCATGATTATCTTGGAATCGCAGCTCTGAGGCTTGATCCTTCGCGTTTTGAAAAGGCTGTGAGGACTCTCAGAATAATGCCGAATATTCCGGACGCGGGAACTCAGAGCGAGATCCTGAGGGCAACTTCTGAAAATTCTTCCTATGACGACAATGAAAGTGAATCGGACGAAACAGCGTTGGGATTAACAGGCGTTCCGGGATACGACCACAGACCTTACGAGGTCGGAGATCCGCTTAAACGTATAAACTGGAAGCTGTCATCAAAAAAGGACGAGCTTATGGTGCGTCTTGACGAAAAGGTAACGGCGTCAAGCCAGGCTTTCTTTCTTGATATTCCTGAATGTAAATCTAAAGACGTAATGTATGCAATGAATGTCGATGTTATCATGGAGGCTAGTCTTGCTATGCTTGCAATGCTCATAGGTCAAGGCTATGAAAGCGAGTATAATTATTTCCTTGACGGCTGGAAAAACGTGACGATAAAACAGTATGATGATCTGATAGAACTTCAGAACGAGTTGTCTGCGATTTCGCCTTATCCCGAAGACAAGAGATTTGAATTTTCCCATGAGGCAGGAAAAACCGCTCCCATATGCTTTACCTCCTGTACTTCGGCTATGTCCGGAGAGTTCGGCTCATTGCTTGACGAGTTCAGCGGTTCATTTGTGGTCACAAGACTGAGCGGAATTGAGAAAATAACCGAGAATATGTGGCAGGCTGATGAAAGCTTTGAGTTCAGAAAAATGAGTTAGGAGGTATATATTTTGTCTTTCAGCAGTTCTAAAGCGCAGAAAATACTTATAAATATCGCGTCAAAATATGCTCTTCCACTGTTGCTGGGCGCAGTTGTGATGAATATAATCTTTAAGACCTATATGGGTTCTGATGTTCGTTTGTATACCTTCGGTTATATTATTTATGAATGTCTGCTGTTTGCCTTTTTTGAATTCCTTAAACCGAAAAAGATTTTCAGAGGGCTGGTATATACGGCTCTGTGCGCTGTGATTCTGTTTTTGAGCATAAATCTGCTGAGAATGGGTTATAACAGATCATCCAAGACATTTATAGATTGGTTTTATCTGAACAGTCAAGACGTGGGACGTATATATGAATATTTTTACTTTCTCTTTATAGGACTTGGATTTTTCATTATATCGGTGCTTTATTATTTCACTGTAGTAAGATACAGAAGTTTCGGTACTATGCTTGTCCTGCTCTTTCCGTTTTTTATTTACGGAAAAAGAGCGGATTCAATGGAAACTATTGACATAACCCTTATGCTTACCGTGTTTCTTGCGTTAATGGTGCATAGCCGACTTGTTTCCGACGAAAATCAGACGCGTCTTATAATCAACAAGTCCTATGCGGCGGCCGCCGCGTTGTTTGTGACTCTTGCAGGGGCGCTTGCGATGCTCATTCCCTTGCCCGAGCCTGTATCCTATCTTGAAAACAACAAGAACTTCTTTGACGTTAATATAAGGAACAACTCTGATTACAGCGGTCTGGGTCAGGAATCATCGCCAAGATTCGGTGCAGATTCAACAGGCGAGATACTTTTTAATTTCACGACCACTTCTGATGAGCAGGTCATTTATCTCCGCCGCCAGAGCTTTGATATTTTCAGAAATGAAAAGTGGATAGACGACGAAAGCTATAATAATTTCAGTTTTGATCCGACTGTACCTTTTTTGGGAAACAACGAGGTAAACTCACCTGCGTATGTTTATTCTCTGATGAAAAAGCTGGCAGATACAGGAAAATATGAAAGCTACGGATTGAAAAAAGAGGATTATGCTATTGAGCTTTTCGGTCAAAAGCAAGTTATGAATCAGTTCAGTGATTCTTTTGCGCCGATATACATACCCGCTCCGCTGATGATAGAGCCGGGCGAGAGCAATGTTTATTCAAAGACGGTTCACGGCGAGGTATATCGCGCTTATAACAATCAAAACAGCCGGCTCGGCGTTAGCTTTGAGTATATTCCGGAAAGTGCGGCGGAGCAGAGCTTTGCAAAGATGCTTGATATTGACGGACAGAAATTCAGAAGGCTGATCTATGAAGCCGCCTCGAACGGCGATCTTACAAATAAACAGTATACCAATCTGAACAGGATATACGCACTTTATATTGACGTCTCCTCTTACAATGACGACGGAGGAAGAATTGCCGAGCTTGCGCAAAGCATTACCAAGGACTGCAAAAACGATTATGAAAAAGCTGTGGCTCTGGTAGATTATTTTGAGAACAACAGTTATGAGTATGATAACGAATATGAGCCGGAGGACACTTCGATAGACTATTTCCTTTTTGACAGTAAGACGGGAAACTGCACGAGCTTTGCGACCTCGATGACGCTTATGGCGAGAATGTCGGGACTGCCGTCGCGTTATGTGGAGGGCTTTGCGGCTTACGAAAAAAACGAAAACGGTGAATTCGTTGTAAGAGACAGCCACGCTCACGCTTTTGTTGAGGTTTTCATAGCAGGCGTCGGCTGGATGACGTTTGATCCGACTGTTTCGGGTTATCAGCAGGATTTCAGCGGAAACGGCGGTAATTTCAATATTTCAACTTTTGTTAGCTATTTCAGTAAGATAGCGCTGTTCATCGGCGTAGTATTTGTGCTTGTGTTTATCATACTGCTGGACAGAATAACCGAACTGCTTTTCAGAATATCTCTGATGTTCAGCGGAAAAGTGAACAAGGTACTAAGGTTATACCGACGCGTGATAAGACTTCTTGAAATATCATCTCACGACAAGCTGGCGGGATATACTCCTCAGATGCTGTCTGATTATATGTCGGCTGAAAGAGGCGCTCAGCTTGACGGTCTGGTCGAGCTTTTTGAAAAGACCTGTTTCGGCGGTCATTGTCCTACAGACGAAGAGTGGGATGCTGTATACAAACAGTACAGAGCTGAGTGGAAAAAGCTTGTAAAGAAAAGCAAGATTAAAATGAGACTTGAAGTCTGAACGAAAAAATGCGGGCGTTTTTAAAACGTCCGCATTTTTATATATAAGCTGTATTATATTCACATATCCGCAAGCAGGTCGCTCATATCGTAAAGTCCGGCAGGCTTTTTGCAGAGGAAAACTCCGGCGTTTACAGCTCCGACAGCAAACACCTGCTTGGAGTGAGCTTCGTGTTTCAGCGAGATGACCTCGTCTCTGCCGGCGAAAATTATTTCATGTTCGCCCACGATAGTGCCGCCCCTGATAGAGTGCATACCGATCTCGGTCTTGCTTCTCTTGGCTCTTACAGAGTGACGGTCGTATACATAGTTGTATTTTTTCCCAAGCTCTTCGTTGATAGCGTCGGCAAGCATGATAGCTGTTCCTGAAGGAGCGTCTATCTTCTGATTGTGGTGTTTTTCGATTATCTCGACATCGTACTGTCCGCCAAGTACCTTAGCCGCAGTTTTTGCAAGATTGGCAAGCAGGTTTATTCCCAGAGTCATATTGAAAGTAAAGAACACAGGGATCTGTTCGGAGGCTTTATGTATCTTGGCAACGTCTTCGTCGTTATACCCTGTTGTAGCTATAACGAGCGCAACGCCGTTTGTAAGGCAGTAGCTAAGCAAAGCGTCCAGCGCGGACGGGTGTGAAAAATCGATGATTACATCGGGCTTTGACGGCAGCTGTGAAACTTCCTTTACAACGGGAAATTCGGCGTAAGCTTCACCGATTTTGTCGATTCCTGCGCAGACCTCACAGTCGTTACGCTCTGAAATAACGTCGTTTATAAATCTGCCCATTTTGCCGCAGGCGCCGCAGATAGCAATTTCAGTCATTGTTTTAACCTTCCTTTTCAGTTTGTAAAAAAGGGCGAATTTCTCCGCCCTTTTCAGATATTTGATTTACTTGATAAGCCCGATAGCTGTCATAGAAGCCTTGAGCTTTTCGATCTTCTCGTCGCTCATTCTGATGAGCGGCAGACGGCATTCGCCTACGCCGAATCCCATAAGATTAAGTGCTTCCTTAACGGGTATAGGGTTAACGTCGCTGAACAGAGCCTTAGAAAAGTCAAGTACTCTGAATGCCTTGCTCCTTGCCTCGGCGTATTTTCCGTCTAAGCAAAGCTGAGCGATCTCGTGAGTCTCAAACGGCATGCAGTTTGAGAGAACCGAAATTACGCCCTTTCCGCCGAGAGACATAATAGGAACGATCTGATCGTCGTTGCCTGAATAAATGTCAAGATTATCTCCGCAGAGCGCGGCGATCTGAGTGATCTGGCTGATGTTCCCGCTGGCTTCCTTGACAGCAACGATATTTTCTGTCTCAGAAAGCGCAAGGCAGGTTTCGGGAAGAATGTTAACGCCTGTTCTTGACGGAACGTTATAGAGAATAATAGGCAGAGTAACTGCCTCGGCGATAGCCTTGAAGTGAGCGATAAGCCCCGCCTGAGATGTCTTGTTGTAGTATGGAGTTACGCAGAGCAGTGCGTCTGCGCCAAGCTCCTCGGCCTTCTTGGAAAGGTTAACCGCATATTCCGTATGGTTAGAACCGGTTCCTGCAATGACAGGAACTCTGTGAGCCGTTTTCTCAACGGCGTAGCGTATGCACTCGATATGCTCTTCATCGGTCATCGTTGCGCTTTCGCCTGTGGTTCCGCAGATTATAATAGCGTCTGTACCGTTGTCGATATTGAAATCGATGAGTTCGCCCAGCTTGTCAAAGTTGATCGAACCGTCGGCATTCATTGGCGTTACAATAGCAACGCCCGCACCGGTAAAAATTGTATTCTTCATAAACAGCACTCCTTTCGTGCAGGTTTCAGTTAGTTGATATTAGTCGAAATAGCCCTTTGCCGCAAGAAGTTCTGCAAGCAGTACAGCGCCGCCTGCCGCACCTCTGAGGGTGTTATGTGAAAGACAAACAAACTTGTAATCATACTGTGTGTCTTCTCTTAGTCTGCCTATTGAAACAGCCATTCCGCCTTCAAGATTTCTGTCAAGCTTAGCCTGCGGTCTGTCGTTCTCTGTGAAGTAGTTGAGGAACTGCTTCGGAGCGGAAGGAAGTTCAAGCTCCTGCGGAACGCCGCTGAAGTTCTTCCAAGCCTCAAGAATCTCGTCCCTGGTTGGCTTCTTCTCAAAGGATACGAATACTGCGGCGGTATGACCGTCGGAAACAGGAACTCTCAGGCACTGAGTTGTGATTGCGGGGGAGTCGGCGTCAACGATAACGTCGCCCTCGATATGTCCCCAGATCTTGAGAGGTTCTTTTTCGGATTTTTCTTCCTCGCCGCCGATATAAGGAATAACATTGTCAAGGATCTCAGGGAAGCTTTCAAAGGTTTTGCCTGCTCCCGAAATTGCCTGATATGTGCAGGCGAGAGCCTTTGTTACCTTATATTTATCCATCAGCGGAGCAAGTGCGGGCACATAGGACTGGAGTGAGCAGTTGGACTTAACAGCAATGAATCCTCTCTTCGTGCCGAGTCTTTTTTTCTGTGAAGAAATAATCTCGATATGCTCAGGGTTTACCTCGGGGATAACCATCGGAACATCAGGTGTATGTCTGTGAGCAGAGTTGTTGGAAACTACCGGACATTCAGCCTTTGCGTATTTTTCTTCAAGTGCTCTGATCTCTTCCTTTTTCATATCTACGGCGCAGAAAACAAAATCTACCATAGAAGCGATCTTCTCAACGTCCTCCTCGGCGTTCATTACTGTCAATTCGCCGATAGCTTCCGGCATAGGCTCGGAAAGCTTCCATTTGCCTGCTACTGCGTCTTTGAATTTTTTTCCTGCGGAACGGGGAGATGCGGCAACGCATACAACGTTGAACCATGGGTGTTTGTCAAGGATAAGAGAAAATCTCTGTCCTACCATTCCTGTTGCGCCGATAATACCGACATTGTACTTTTTCATTATAAAAACTCCTTTTCCCGTGCATTCCCAACAAATTCGTTTGTCAATATAGCTAAAATCAGCCGCGACATAAAATTTATTTTGCACAAAACATAAAAAATAAACAAATAATAAAAAAACTGGTTGAAAACCAGTTCATCATACAATATAATAAGAATGTTGACATAATAAATTATGTCGATAGCACTCCATCATTTGTAATGATGACAACTGATAATCTATTAAACCATCAGTCAGCAAAAGTGTTCCCAATACTTCGCTTCGGCAGTTTTACCTTTCTTATTTTCCATAGACCCGGGAAGTCTCTGCAAAAGCAGGAAAATAATACTCATTTCAACTGCACCTCTATCTGTTCTGTTTAATGATAACAAATATTTTCGCTTCTGTCAATACATATAGACAAAAAAGTTTTAATTTTTTGTAAATTAACAAGTCGGAACGCCCGAAAATAATTACACGGAGGATAAAAGGCAGGGTACAAATAACAATAAAAAGGAGGTCATACCCGCAAAGTCCGCTTTACGGCGTTTTTAAGCTTGTTGTGCGGGTAATCCATATGCTTGATCTAAACAATATGAAAAAATCGGATTTCTATTATGAGCTTCCGCAGGAGCTTATTGCCCAGACTCCTGTCGAGCCGAGAAATTCTTCACGAATGATGAAGATCGACCGAACTACGGGAGAAGTTGTTCACGACCATTTCTATAATCTATGCAATTATCTTAAAAAAGGTGATTTGCTTGTTCTGAACGATTCAAAGGTCCTGCCTGCGAGGATTTACGGCGAGCGTGAGGATACAGGCTCGTTCATTGAGTTTCTGCTTGTGGAGCAGAAAGAGAATATGGTGTGGGAGATCCTCTGCCGGCCGGGAAAAAAGGCAAAGATAGGCACAAGGTTTGTTTTCGGCGGCGGAAAGTTAAAAGCAGAGATAACGGATGTGCTTGAGGACGGAAACAGGATAGCGCGTTTTGAATGCGAGGATAATTTCTTTGCGGCGCTTGACGAGATAGGACAGATGCCTCTGCCGCCGTATATCACCGAAAAGCTGGAGGACAAGGACCGTTATCAGACCGTATATGCGCATGAGCTAGGTTCTTCTGCCGCTCCTACGGCAGGATTGCATTTTACGGAGCAGCAGCTTGATGAACTTAAGGCAATGGGAGTGAATATTGCCTATGTGACTTTGCACGTGGGATTGGGAACTTTCAGACCCGTCAAGGAGGACAAGGTGCTGGATCACAAAATGCACAGGGAGCATTACGATCTGAGTAAAAAAACGGCAGATATGATAAACGAGACCAAGAAAAACGGCGGACGCGTAATTGCTGTCGGAACAACATCATGCAGAACGCTTGAAAGCGTGGCGGCGTTCAACGGCGGAAAGATAGTTCCGTGCGACGGATATACCGAGATATTCATTTATCCCGGCTTTGAATTCAAGGTTCTTGACGGACTGATAACGAACTTTCATCTTCCGGAAAGCACGCTCATAATGCTGGTTTCCGCTTTTATGGGGTATGAGAACACAATGAACGCATACAGGATCGCTGTTGAGGAAAAATACAGATTTTTCAGTTTCGGTGATTGTATGCTTATAATTGACGACGATAAAAAATAAGTTTTTCGGGAGCTTTTCTGGGGTAAATTTTCATCGGAAGGATATTTTTTATGAGTGATCGACCCGATACTTTATCAAAACGCAGACTTTATTTATATGACAATCTGAAATTTCTTCTTATATTTCTCGTTGTACTGGGGCATTTCACCGACGGCTTTACCGTTGACCTTTTCGGAACGGCGTCGGAGGAGCAGTTTGTTCCTGTTTCAATGGTTCTCAACCGCATTTTTATTTTTATATACGGCTTTCATATGCCGCTGTTTATGTTTATTTCAGGTCTTTTTCACAGGCGCGACAGGAACGAAAGGCTTAACGGACAAAAGGTTTTGATTTTCTTTGTACTGGGTATTCTGCTTAAATTCCTGCTGTATTTTTCAAGAGTGATCTTTCAGCCGGAATATGAAAAGACTGCCGACAACGAGCTTTTCTTTAATCTTATGGGCGGTGACGGAACTTTCTGGTATCTGTTTGCACTGGCGGCTTATCTTCTTTTCTGCTATGCGCTGAGAAACTGCAATCCTGCATTTGTACTTTGCTTTTCTGTTGTTTTGGCACTTTTTGCGGGATATGACAACAATATCGGAGACGATTATTCTCTTTCAAGGATAATTGTATTTTTCCCGTTTTACTATGCGGGATACCTTGTAGATCCCGAAAAGCTTATGAAGATTTTCAGCCGCTGGTATCTCAGAATATTATCTCTTGCGGCAGTTTGTCTGTGGGCGTATTTTTCCTTTGCGAAAACAGAACTTGTTTATCCGCTCAGATCACTGTTTACGGGCAGAAATTCTTATCTTGACGTTGAAAATGCAACTCTGATGGAGTGTACGTTCTGGCACAGACTTCTTGCTATGGCGATTTCAGCAGTTCTTTGTGCCGCCTTTATCGGCATAAGCGTTAATGTGCGGATTCCGTTTGTAAGCACGGCGGGCACGAGGACATTGCAGGTCTATTTCTGGCACAGGACCATAGTGTACGCTTTGACTTATTTCGGTTATCAGGAAATGCTGGCGCATTATTTTCCGGACAGTTGGTGGCTGTATTATTCTTTGACTGCTTTGGCGGTGACGGCGTTATTGTCGCTGAAACCTTTCGGTATTCCGATAAACGGAGTGATGAATTGTTTGAGGAAAGAAAAAGGAGAGAATAAAAAATGATCGAACATTTACTGAAAAGCGTTATAGATTCCGACGAGGCCGCAGTAGTTATCTGTGACCTTGACCATACGGTGATATATATGAATCCTGCGGCGGTGAAGCGTTACGCCAAAAGAGGCGGAGCGGCTCTTATAGGGTCGTCCTTGCTTGACTGTCACAATGCTGATTCCAACGAAAAGATAAACCGTGTGCTGGAATGGTTCAGAAAAAGCGAGAAAAACAATAAGGTGTTTACCTATCATAATGCTGCTGAGAATAAGGACGTATATATGATAGCTTTGAGAGACGACACCGGCAAGCTTATAGGTTATTATGAAAAGCATGAATACAGAACACCGGAAAGTATGAAGCTATACGATCTCGGAAACGGGGAGGCGTAATGGATTCGATAATAAATATAAAACTGCCTGAAAAATGCAGGATTCTTGCAGTAAGCGACATACATACAGCATGGCAGATGCTTGAAGGATTGCTGAACAAGGCGGGATATGACCCACAGAATGATTATCTTGTGATAGTCGGAGATATATTGGAGCATGGCAGTGATAATATAAGAACCCTTGAATATATAAAATCTCTTTGCGATAAAAGCGATAAGGCTATATGCTTATTGGGGAATAATGACACTACGTGTGCAAGAATGGCATATACATATGATTTTGAACGTTTTCAGCAGAAGTTTTATCACAATGATCACAACACTTTCAGGCAAATGGCAAATACTCTTGGGTATACAGACTGCTGGGAAGGCAATTGGCTTGAAATAAGAGAAAAGACGGTGGAAAAGTATGGAGAACTGCTGTCATTTGTAAGAGATCTGCCTGTCTGTCTTGAAACCGACGAATACGTTTTTGTTCATGCAGGGCTTGAAGACCGTCACGATTGGAGAAACACGGACGATAATTACGCTATTACAGTACCATGGTTTCTCAGGGAGGAAAATCCAACGGGAAAATGGCTTATATTCGGGCATTTCCCAACATACAATTATAAGCGTTCCAATGCAACTAATCTTCCTATAATTGATAATGAAAAGAAAATGATTTGTATTGATGGAGGGTTATCAATAAAAAAAGCCTGTCAAATGAATATTCTCGTCATTCAAAAGGACGGTAATAACTATACTCATGAGATATTATGGGATACGCCTTTTGAAAAGCGTATCGTCAAGAGAATTTTTCATGCGGTCTACAGCCTGTTTATGTGGACTGGAGCAGGCAGGATATAGTTATCCTTGAGGAAATGGGTTATGTAACAAAAATCAGAGATAATGCCGGCGGAGGCGAGGGATATATTCCAAAACGTGAAATATTTAATTTTGACGGAAAGCCCCATGTTTATCAGTTTCTGTCGTCGTTTCCGATTGTAAATAAAGGAGATATCGTTTCTGTTTGCGCAGAGGACGATACAATGACTCTGGTAATTACCGAAAATGCAGTTGTCGGCTGGGTGCCGTCTGAGATAATTGATAAATAAAGGAGAAAAATAAATGTATACACTTCTTAAACAGGAAGGCGCTGCACGAAGAGGACAGTTTGAAACCGTTCACGGAACTATACAGACCCCTGTGTTTATGAACGTAGGTACTTCTGCGGCAATAAAGGGCGGAGTATCTTCGATAGATCTGAAAAACGAACTGAAAACGCAGGTGGAGCTTTGCAATACATATCATCTTCACGTTCGCCCGGGCGATGATGTGGTATATAAAATGGGCGGACTGCATAAATTTATGAACTGGGATAAGCCTATTCTTACGGACAGCGGCGGATTTCAGGTATTTTCTCTTGCCAAGCTGCGTAGAATTAAAGAGGAAGGCGTGTACTTCAACTCTCACGTTGACGGCAGAAAGATCTTTATGGGTCCGGAGGAAAGTATGCAGATACAGTCAAACCTTGCTTCCACGATAGCGATGGCATTTGACGAGTGCGTGGAAAATCCCGCAGAGCATTCCTATTCCAAGGCTTCCTGTGAAAGGACTACGCGGTGGCTCGAAAGGTGTGTGACGGAGCAGAAAAGGCTTAACGCTCTTGAAAGCACGATAAACCGAGATCAGATGCTTTTCGGTATAAATCAGGGCTGTACATACGATGACCTGCGTGTGGAGCATATGAAATGTATCCGTGAGATAGAATACTGTTCGGGTTTTGCGATCGGCGGACTGGCGGTAGGCGAACCGACCGAGGTAATGTATCACATTATAGAACAGGTAGAGCCTTTTATGCCGAAGGATAAGCCTCGTTATCTTATGGGTGTGGGAACGCCTTCCAACATTATCGAGGCGGTATACAGAGGCATAGACTTTTTTGACTGCGTAATGCCGAGCCGTAACGCACGTCACGGAACGCTGTTTACATGGAACGGCATAATCCATATTACCAACAAGCGTTACGAGATCGACGGCAGACCGATAGATCCTCAGTGCGGTTGTCCCGCCTGCCGTAATTTCAGCAGAGCCTATGTGCGACATCTTTTCAAATCCGAGGAACAGTTGGGCGGACGGCTTGCGGTTATGCACAATTTGTATTTTTACAATACGCTTACCGAAAAGATCCGCAAGGCTTTGGACGAAGGACGTTTTGAGGAATTCAGAAATCAATACAGCAGTCTTTTGGCTTCAAAGTGCGAAGACTAGGACGGAATAAAAAATCAGAGCGGCGGCTGGCCGTTTCTATGAAAAGCAAAAGCTATTTTATAGAAAGGCGGCTGCCGCTGTTTTTATTGCTGTGCCGATCGGCACATTTCTATAGGCAACACCGCACAACTACCGCCTAACGGCTTTGTGCACGTCTAACTTGCCAATTTTCCGTTATCTTGCACAGAAACTCCTTGAAAGACACAAGTATTCCTGCGTCGTTTCTATAGTTAAAGCGGGACGAATAAGGAACGCTTTTCTTTGCGCTGTGGTATTCGGCGGATTTCAGGGTTTAATGCCAACGATAGGTTACAGGCTCGGGATAAATTTTTCCGACCTTATCGAACGTGCAGATCACTGGATAGCTTTGCTTCTTCTCAGCTTTATTGGGATAAATATGGTCTGTGGTTCTTTTTCTGAGGACAGGAAAGAAACAGCGGCTCAGCTAACTTTTTTCGGGATATTTGTTCAGGGCATTGCTACGTCTGTGGACGCGCTGGCAGTCGGAGTAGGCTTTGCCGCTTTGAACGTAAACATAGTTAGGGCGGCAGGCTTTATATGCATTGTAACGGCTGTGCTGTCTTTTGTGGGTTTTGTTCTCGGCAGGAAATTCAGCTCGAGGCTCAAAAGTAAAGCTCAGCTTTTGGGAGGTGTTGTACTCATTGTGATAGGTTTCAAGATATTTGCAGAACACACCATTTTCGTTTAATGATTTGACCAGTTAAGAAAGAATGACATAATATAGTGGATATTGTGAATTTTAAATTAACAAATAGCGGTGAGTATGTTCATAAACCAGCAATAAAAAAAGTGTATAATATATTTTATAATTTTTAGACAAGTGTATAAAAATTTGATTGATGTAAAAAGTTTTGATTAGTGTAAGAAAGTTAGGCAAGTGTCATGAAAAAACTTTATATTTTTGATTTGGACGGAACTCTCGTTAATTCTATCTTTGACTTGGGAGATTCAATGAACGAGGTGCTTTTGCGCCACGGATTTCCGACCTTTGATTATGACGTATATAAGCATTTCGTAGGCAACGGAACTCTGAAACTGGTGGAAAGAGCATTGCCGGCGGAGCAGAGGACAAAGGAAAAAATCACCGAATATCATGCAGAATTTTCGGAAGAATATAACAAGAGATGTATTTGCAAAACAAAGCCCTATGACGGGATAGAGAAGGTCATTGAAACGCTTCGCAGCAAGGGGATACTTACTGCCGTTGCTTCAAACAAGCCGGACGGATTTGCAAAGTTCATTGTAAGTTCGGTGTTCGGTGACGGAAAATTCGATTATGTAACAGGCAAAAAGGACGGAATTCCGACAAAACCTGCGCCGAAAATAATATATAATATTCTGGAAAAGCTGAACGTTTCTGCGGAGGAATGCGTTATCGTCGGCGATTCTGATGTTGACGTTTTAACGTCAAAAAATGTGGGCGTTGAATGCATCGGCTGTTGCTGGGGCTTTCGCGGCAGAAAGGAATTAGAGAATGCGGGCGCTGAATATATTGCGGAAGAACCGGCGGATATATTGAAATTTTGCTGATAATAAGGGTATGCGCACACTAAGGCTGTTCGATGCTGCCTGAAAAATAAAGATGAATAATACGGAGGATTATCAATGAGTTTTGTAATGAGTGATTTTTACAAGAGGTTTGTAAACGAGGCCTTTGATGAAAACGGCGTTCTTAATAAGTTCGAGCTTGACCTGCCGGATAATTTTAACTTTTCCTATGACGTTATCGACGAGCTTGCGGCAAATGTTCCGGATAAGACCGCAATGCAATGGGTAAACGAAAAAGGCGAAGAGCATATATTCACATATAAGGACCTTTCAGAAAAGAGCAGTCAAGTCGCGAATATGATGCTGGCTCACGGCGTTAAGAAAGGTGATTTCGTTATGGCCGTGCTGAAACGTCATTACGAGTTCTGGTTTTTGGCTTACGGTCTTATGAAGATAGGCGCGATCCTTGTTCCGGCTACCTGCCAGCTTAAAAAAAAGGATTACGTTTACCGCTTTAAGGCCGCGTCTGTTTCGTATATCGCGGCTACCGGCGAGGATGACGTTACAGATCAGATAGACTCCGCTCTTGCCGAGTATGACGGTATGAAAGAAAAATTCATTACTCACGGAGCCAAGGAGGGCTGGATAGATTTCCTTTCCGAAATGGAGAAGTACCCTAAGACATTTGAAAGAATTGAAACCAACGTTGAAGAATCGATGCTTATGTATTTCAGTTCCGGTACAACGGGCTATCCCAAGATGGTACTTCACAAATATTCTCTTGCGGCGGCTCATATAATTACCGCAAAGCACTGGCATCACCTTGATGAAAATTCACTTCATCTTACGGTTTCCGAAACCGGCTGGGCAAAATGCGCTTGGGGCAAGATGTACGGTCAATTTGTCTGCGGCGCAACGACTTTTGTTTATGATTTTGACAGATTTGTTCCTGCGAATATGCTGAAAATAATTCAGGCTTATAAGCTTACTTCTTTCTGTGCTCCTCCGACAATGTACAGATTCTTTATCAAGGAGGGGCTTGAAAATTACGATCTGTCCTCGCTGAAATACAGCTGTATTGCAGGAGAGGCGCTCAATCCGGAGGTTTTCAACAAATGGTATGAGTATACCGGTCTGAAACTTATGGAGGGCTTTGGCCAGACGGAGGGCGCCGTTATGATTGCGAATCTTTACGGTATGGAGCCTAAGCCGGGCTCTATGGGCAAGCCGACTCCTCTTTATAATATCGGTATAGTTGATAAAGAGGGTAATCCGGTCAAGGTCGGTGAAACAGGAGAGATCGTAGTTTATGCGGAAAGAGGCAAGTCGCCTGCGCTCTTCAGGGAATATTACAGAAATCCCGACATTACCGACAAGGCCTGGAGATTTGGCATGTATCATACAGGAGACACGGCTTATATGGACGAAGACGGTTATTATTGGTATGTGGGAAGAACCGACGATCTTATCAAGGCTTCCGGCTATCGTATCGGACCTTTTGAGATCGAAAGTATCCTTATGGAGCATCCGTCTGTCCTTGAATGCGCTATAACTGCGGCGGACGACGCGATCAGAGGCAAGGTAGTCAAGGCGACTATCGTCCTTGCAAAGGGATATACGGCTTCCGATGAGCTTGCAAAGGAACTTCAGAATTACGTTAAGCAGTCCACTGCTCCTTACAAGTATCCGAGAATAGTTGAGTTTGTTGACGAACTGCCTAAGACTATCAGCGGTAAGATACGCCGTGTGGAGATAAGAGAGAACGACAGCAAAAAGAACAGATAAGTCTGATCAATGCACAATGCCTTGAATTTGGTATTGTGCATTTTGTTTATTTGTGGTATACTATAACTGAAATCGTGCAAAGACTGTTTTGGACTTGTATGAGAATGTGGAACAATTTAACAGCAGAGGAGAAGATATATCTTGGAACCGGTTTATGAATATCCGCCTAAGCTTTCTAGGACTGAGCGCCAAGCAAAGGCTGCTCACGATCTTTCCGAGCATAGAAAAATGCGGGGCAATATGTATAAGAATCTCACTCTTGGCGCAGTGATAATCGCTATCGGGATTTTTCTTGTGCCTGCCGCGCTGATAAAGATACTGCTTATACTGCTTGGCTCATGTAACTGTGCGGTGGCTTTTCTTATTTATTGGTTTTATGCTTTGTCCAGAGATGCTGATGTATATACCCGTATTTATGACGATCGTATCGAGCATTCTCAGCGGCATGGTCTGAGCAAAAGCTATCTGCATATCATTCTTTATTTTGACGAGATAAATAAATCATATCAGACAAACAGGGGCAGACTTGTCTGCGAACTTAAAAAGCTTGAAAAGTCGGCTTTCAGACTTGCGAATGAAAACGGAGAGGAAAGGGAATGGACACCTGAGGATAATAAGGTTGCTCTTTCTTTTCAGGATACTAAGGGCAAGCTTGTGCTTATCAATGATTTCTATGAGAAGATAGGCTATCCCCATAAGGAATACAACGATATTGACGATGAGGAAGACGATTATTATTCGGAGGAGGATATGAAGTGGGACAGACTGCACAAGCACGGTCTGTAAATGTAAATTTTTTGTTAAGTGCTTGAAATGGGAGACGTAATGTGCTATCATTTTATTAAACATAATGACCGAGAGAGTAAGCATTTCGTTTGATCTCCAGAGAGAGGCGGCAGCTTTTTGCTTTCTGAAAGCCGCTTTATTTCGTGATTTGCCGAAGTTCACTTGCGAGTGGTTCTGCCGAATAAGGTTTGTCCCTTTAGTAAGCGGAAACGTAAGTCTGCGTTAAGGACGGGAGAGTGTTGGCTCTTATCGAACTAATAGGTGGTTAAACAAGCTTATAAAAGTCTTGTCCTGTTTAGTCGGGACAGGGCTTATTTTTTTACAGGAGGATCAGCAATGAAGGAACAGTTGAAAAACATTGACGAGCGGGCTAAGGAAGAGC
Source organism: Ruminococcus sp. (assembly GCA_021770655.1). Classification (GTDB taxonomy): domain Bacteria; phylum Bacillota; class Clostridia; order Oscillospirales; family Ruminococcaceae; genus Hominimerdicola. The sequence goes on from JAETQO010000008.1 coordinate 20,132, forward strand.
TTTCTCATATTAACGACGCCAAGCTGTTGGAGGATTTCAGAGTAAGATTTCTCGGAAAGAAGGGAGAGATCACCGCTATTCTGAAACAGATGGGTAAGTTATCGGCAGAGGAAAGACCTGTCATCGGACAGCTTGCCAATAAGGTGAGAGAGGATATCGAGACCGCTCTTGCAAAGCGTAAGGAAGAACTTAAATCCGCTATGGAGCAGGTAAGGCTTGCGGAGGAAACTATCGACGTTACTCTTCCCGGCAAAACAGCAAAGATCGGCAGACCTCACCCGCTGAACGCAACTCTTGAAGAGGTTGAGGAAGTGTTCCTCGGCATGGGCTTTGATATTGTGGACGGTCCTGAGGTTGAAACGGATCACTACTGCTTTGAGGCGCTCAATATGCCGAAGTCACACCCTGCAAGAGATACGCAGGATACATTTTATATAAACGATAATGTGGTGCTGAGAACTCAGACGTCTTCGGTACAGATCAGAACAATGGAAAAGAGAAAGCCGCCGATCAGAATTATTTCTCCGGGCAGAGTTTACCGCTCCGATACGGTTGACGCAACTCATTCGCCGCTTTTCCACCAGATCGAGGGCCTTGTTATCGACAAGGGAATTACAATGGCTGATCTCAAGGGAACTCTTGAACTGCTTATGAAGAGACTTTACGGCGAGGACGCTCAGATAAGACTTCGTCCGCATCACTTTCCATATACCGAGCCTTCCGCAGAGGTAGATCTGATGTGCTTTAACTGCCACGGAAAGGGCTGTTCAATGTGCAAACAGGAAGGCTGGGTAGAACTTCTCGGTGCAGGAATGGTTCACCCGAAGGTGCTTGAAGGATGCGGTATCGATCCTGAAGTTTACAGCGGTTTTGCTTTCGGAATCGGTCTGGAGAGAATAACAATGGGCAGATACAATATCAACGATATGAGACTTCTCTATGAGAACGATATGAGATTTTTGGAGCAGTTCTGATGAACGATGATCTAAGAAACGTCGGTCTTTACAGAAAGCTGGTTCCTTCCAAGGTCAAGCTAGTCCTGTCGGCGGCGATAAGCCTGATACTGATACTCACAGTAGGCGCTTTTGGAGTGTTCGGCTGTATACAGATATACAGAGAGCAGTCCAAGGATGATTTTATACTGCTTGTACTGTTTCTGCTTGTGTTTTTCGGAGTGCTGGTGTTTATTTCAGCAAGGGGTTTTCTGCGGCAGAAACGGCAGTATGACGGGAATTCAGAAAGACTTTCAAGGATAAGCAAATATGAGCTTGAACGTATTGAGGAACAGCTTGAAAGCTCGGAGTATTTTTATAAGACGTTATATCTTCTTGACGGGTATATGTATGTGCCGAAAATAAAACTTCTTATAAGATACACGGACATAAGGGGATTCAAGACCATTATTCACAGTACAAACGGTATGAATGACGGGATAAAAATCGAGATTGCCGATTCGGACGGTGTGAAGTATTGTTTTGGAGTGAAAAAGTGGAAAGACTTTTTTATGGAAAGACCTGTGTTTCTTGAAAAACTTGACGAAAAGATACAAAACTGCGTTAAAAGCTAAGATTTACGGAGGAATATATAAATGGATCTATCAATGAAATGGCTTGCGGACTATGTTGACTGCGATATGCCGATAAAGGATTTTGTTTCGGGACTTACTCTGTCCGGCTCTAAGGTAGAGTGCTATGAGCAGGAGGGTGCGGAGATTTCAAACGTTGTAGTCGGAAAGGTTCTTTCAGTAGTGCCTCATCCCGATTCCGACCATATGGTCATCACTCAGGTAGATGTCGGGGAAGACCAGCCTGTTCAGATCGTTACGGGAGCGTCAAATGTAAACGAGGGAGATTTTGTTCCTGTTGCAAAGCATAAGTCCTCGGTGCTTCACGAGGGTAAGCCTGTAAAGATAACAAAGGGAAAGCTCAGAGGAGAGGTTTCTAACGGTATGCTTTGCTCTCTGGGAGAGCTTGGACTTTCTGTACACGATTTTCCGTATGCTATTGAAAACGGAATCTTCATTCTTGGCGACGACTGTGAAAAAACTGTCGGCATGGATATTCACAAGGCGATTGGATATGACGATACGACGGTTGAATTTGAGATAACCTCAAACAGACCCGACTGTCTGTCCGTCATCGGTCTTGCAAGAGAGACTGCCGCTACATTCAATACAAAGATTAATGTCAAAAAGCCTGAATTCAAGGGCGTTGACGGCGATATTAACGACATTATCAAGGTAAAGATACACAATACGGATCTTTGCAAGAGATATATGGCAGGAATCGTAAAGAACGTAAAGATAGGACCTTCTCCACGCTGGATGAGAGAAAGGCTGAGAGCGAGCGGCGTAAGGCCGATCAATAATTTTGTTGATATTACAAACTATGTAATGCTTGAATACGGCAGACCGATGCACGCTTTTGATCTCAGATATGTGGACGGAGCGTCCATTAACATCAGAAACGCAAGGGCAGGCGAAACTATCACCACTCTTGACGGAGAAATAAGAGAGCTTTCCGAGGAAATGCTTGTTATTGCCGACGCAAATAAGCCTGTGGCGGTCGCAGGAGTAATGGGCGGAGAGTACAGCGGAATCATGGAAGACACCGACACCGTAGTTTTTGAATCCGCTTGCTTTGACGGCGCTTCCGTAAGAACAACGGCTAAAAAGCTGGGTATGAGAACCGACGCTTCCGCAAGATATGAAAAGGGACTTGATCCGCACGAGTGCTATGAGGCTCTTATGAGAGCTTTTGAGCTTGTTGAAGAGCTTGGCGCCGGAGAGGTCGTAAAAACCTACATTGATGAGAATTATGAAGATGAAACTCCTAAGACGGTTGAATTTGATCCCGACTGGATCAATAATTTCCTCGGTACGGATATTTCCGAAAATGAAATGACGGATTATCTAACAAGACTCGGTTTTGAGATCAAGGACGGAATGGTAGTATCGCCGTGGTACAGAGTGGACATCGCCTGCAAGGCTGATGTTGCGGAGGAGGTCGCAAGACTTTACGGATATAACAAGATACCAAGCACCATTGTAAGGGGAGTTGCGCAGGCAAAGCTTACCGATGCGCAGAAGTTTGACAGACAGATACAGAAATCTATGCTTGCTATGGGCCTTAACGAGATCTCTACATTCTCGTTCATTTCTCCTAAGTATTTTGACAAGATAAATCTCACGGCTGATTCAAAGCTCAGAAACACGGTAAAGATAACAAATCCTCTCGGCGAGGACACAAGCGTTATGAGAACGACTATTATACCGTCCGTTTGCGAAGTGCTTGCAAGAAACTACAGCTATCGTAATCCCGACTGTTATATTTTTGAAAGAGGAAACGAGTATATCCCGGTTGAGGGAGAGACGCTTCCGAACGAGCCTGAAAGACTTGGCTTCGGTTTCTATGATACGGACGGAAAGGCTGATTTCTACAATATGAAGGGCGTTGTGGAAGGTCTGCTTTCAAAGCTTGGCGCACAGACGGTCGAGTTTGAAAGAGCGCAGGCTGATTGCTCTTTTGACGAATACAGCGCGTTCCACAGCGGAAGAGTTGCCGTTGTTAAGGTCAACGGAACAGAGGTCGGAATTTTCGGAGAGCTTCACCCAAGAGTCCTTGAAAATTACGGCATCGGTGTGAGAGCGTATGTCGGAAAGATCAACGTGCCGGAACTTATGGAAAGCTGTGTTGCACAGAAGACCTATAAGCCGCTTCCTAAGTATCCTGCGACAACAAGAGACCTTTCTGTTGTGTGCGACGACAGTATCCCTGCGGCACAGCTTGAAAAGGCTATTTCAAAGGCAGTGGGCAATATACTTGAAAAGGTAACACTTTTCGACGTTTACAAGGGCGAACAGATAGAAAAGGGCAAGAAGTCGGTATCGTATGCAATTTCAATGCGTTCTCACGATGGAACGCTTACAGACGAACAGGCTGATAAGGCAATGAAAAAGGTTCTTGACGCACTTAAAGAAATGGGTGCAGAACTCAGAATGTAAAAAATAATTCAACGTTTTTGTGCAATGTGCATAAATTTTGTCTTGACACTTGTTATTTGCGTACAAATGGAGTATAATGATAATATAGAATTCTGAAACAGGAGCAAGGGGGCTGAGCAAAATGCACGAACAGACTATGGAATTTTCAGTACAGCACGATAAGGAAGCAGAACTGAAAAAAACGCTTACAATAATCTATGACGCTCTGAAAGAGAAGGGCTATAATCCAATAAATCAGATCGTAGGTTATATTCTTTCCGAAGACCCGACCTACATAACGACTTATAACAACGCCAGAAGCCTTATCCGTCACATTGACCGTGACGAACTTCTTCAGGCGCTTGTAAAGTCCTATCTTCAGTCATAAAAACAATTCAAAGGCGGTAGAAATTACCGCCTTTTTCTTTTTGTAATCCGCTTTTTTCTGAGCATAGTATTATTGATGCCGATCATTACTTTCCGTCGGAGGTAAGAGTCGGTATCAGATAAAAGAAAGCGAGGCTGCAAAAATGAAAATCAAAACGTTAACCGCGGTGATGTGCGCTTTAACGCTGTTAAGCTCCTGCGGAAAGACAGTGGTTGTGCGTGAGGATAATTCTGGCAAAGATGCCACATCTGCCGTTGTTGAACCCGTGATCGTCGGAAAAAAGGGTGTGACCGATAAAATAGATTTGTCGTCTCTTTCACACGATAAGATCGGTTACGGTCAAGGCGTTCAGGTAGATGATAAAAACCGTACAACAGGTGCGCTTGACTTCAATGCCAAGTATGGAAATCTTAATGCGAAAGCAATAAATGATGATGATAAGATATATCTTACCTTTGATCAGGGCTACGAAAACGGTTATACCGAAAAGATACTTGACGTGCTGAAAGAAAAAAAGGTAAAGGCGACATTTTTCCTGTTACAGGATTACGCCGAGAAAAATCCGGAGCTTGTACGGCGTATGATCGACGAGGGTCACACTGTCGGCAATCATTCGGTTCATCATTATTCCATGCCGGATCTGGGACAGGCGGAATGTGAAACAGAGATCAAGGACTTTCATAAGTATATGAAGGATAATTACAATTATACCATGACCGTTTTCAGACCGCCTATGGGTGAATTTTCCGAATTCTCGCTTGGCGTTACGGCGAACTGCGGATATGAAACTGTGCTATGGAGTTATGCGTATGCCGACTGGGATGTGAACAACCAGCCTGATGAAGCCGGATCTTTGGAAAAGCTTATCAGCGCCGCACACCCGGGCGCTATTTATCTTCTTCATTCAGTTTCAAGGACTAATACGGATATTCTTGCCGACTTTATCGACGGCGTGAGAGCGGCTGGATATAAATTCGGATAAATACAAAAAATGGGAGGCGACCGCCTCTCTTTTTTTGTATGTAAATAAGCAAAAAAATATAGATTTTCTGTTTCTGATTTGTAACTTATAATCTATTGACAAATTGTTAAATGTGTGATATATTTTTATTATACTTAATAACCTGATGTAATTATAAGGAGGAAACAAAATGGTAAAGAATTCTGTTCTCACACCTGTCCTTGCCGGCGTTCTCGGACTTTCTATAGTAGGTTCCGGCGTCGCATATTATTTCACCAATCAGGACTCAGACGGAGAAAAGGACGAGGGCGGTAAGGCTAAGATAAGCCAGGTTGCCGACAATATAAATAACACTCTTGATAATGCCGAAAAGGCTATTAAGGGCGAACTTGATTTTGCTTATACCGCAAATGCTACTCTTTCTTTCGGCGAGGGCTTTACTGAGGTTGCAGGTATGTCCGTTCAGCCAGTAACCTTAACTACAAACACTAAGCAGAAGGGCAGCAATACTGCGGCAGATTTTTCGATTGCTTACGACGGAAAAAATCTTATGTCTGCTAATTCCGTATATTCAAGGGATAATAACAGCGCTTACATACAGATTCCTGAGCTTTCCGATGGTTATTTGCTAGTAAACAAGGATTCCCTTAGTTCAGAGCTTTCCGCACAGGGCTTGGACCTTGATTCGGCGCTTAGCGATACAGAGATCGATTTTGATACCGACGCTCTGGAAAAGGACCTTGAGGAATATGAAAAGCTGATAAAGGATACTCTCCCTGCGGCAAAAGACGGTGACAAGGTGACCGGAGATATTGACGGAAACAAGTACAGCTATACGACTAAGACATATGACATCAGCGGAAATGATTTTGTGAAAGTAGCTAAGGCTGTTCTTGAAAAGGCTCAGAACGACCAGACAATGAAGGATGTTTTCAATCAGGCAGGCATTTCCGATGAGATGGGTATGTCTTATGACGAGATAGTTTCTCAGTATCTTGCTGCGTTGGACGATTATCTTGCGGCATCCGACGCTGATTTTGCTGAGACTATAACTTTCGACGCTTATTATGACTGTGATGATTTCACAGGTTTCAGCGTAAGCGATAAGGACGAAGGCGTGTTTATGTCTCTTTATACGATTCTTGACGATGACATTGTTGCTATCGACATGAATATGGATTTGGGCGAAGATGAGGGAAAAGCAACATTCAAGGGTTCTGCCAAGACTGTAGACGACGTTACAAACGGAAGCTTTGCATTTAATTTGACTGCCGACGGAGAGTCTGCTGAGGCTGAGATATCCCTGAAAGATCTGAAAGAAGTGGACGATACATTCTCCGGTACTATCAGATTTGATGTTAACGTTACTGAAACCGACAGCGCAGTATCCGGCTGGTGCGAGATTGCTTCAAAATCTACGGCTGATAAAATGGATCTGTCCTTTGAATTTGGCATGAACGGTAAATCATTTATGACGCTTGCTCTTACAGGTAATGATACCGAGGCTTCCGATATTACCGTTCCTTCCGGTGACAAGATTTATGATGTTACCGATGAGACTCAGCTTGACGCTTATCTTTCTTCCTGCGACACGGACGGATTTACCGCGAATATCCAGGCAGCGTTGGGTGAAGAGCTTTACAATATGCTGATGTCCGGGTCTTCTGTGATCGAAGATGATTATGATTACGGCATTGATTATGACGATGATGATTATGATTTTGATGACGATTATGATGACATTGACTGGGACGATCTTGAATTGAACGCATAATTATTTGCAATTATAGAATTATGAAACATAAAAGGACTGCTGTATTTTACGGCAGTCCTTTTGCTTTGCGCTGTATTATTCAATAACCTGATAGTTCTCTGCGGCGTCCTCTTTCTTAGCGTATTCGGATACGTTGAGTACTTTGACCTTTACAGGCTTCTGTCCCATATTTATTGTAATAACATCTCCGATCTTTACGTCATATGACGCGCGTGCAGGCTTGTCGTTTACAAAGATCTTTCCGGCGTCGCAGGCTTCGTTTGCGACAGTGCGGCGTTTGATAAGCCTTGTGACCTTCAGATATTTGTCAAGTCTCATTTTATCTCTCCTTCCGATAATCGTCAAATAAAAAAGACCTAACCGAACAGGCTAGGTCTGAGGGGCATATTATTACTTGCTAACAGCGTCCTTAAGAGCCTTACCAGCCTTGAATGCAGGAACTTTCTTAGCCGGAACCTTGATCTGCTCCTTTGTACGAGGATTGATAGCAGTTTTCTCAGCTCTGTCTCTTACCTCGAAAGTACCGAAACCAACAAGAGAAATCTTCTCACCCTTAGCAAGAGTCTCAGTTACAGAATCGATTACTGCTGCGAGAGCCTTCTCAGCGTCCTTCTTAGAATATTCGCCTTTCTCTGCAATTACATTAATAAGTTCTGCTTTTGTCATTGTTTTTTACCTCCAAATTATTTTTTACGAACAAAAACCAGTTTCATCTTCGTCTGTCAAAAGCCTTTGTCAAACGATAACTACTTCTTAGCCTTCTGCCAATAAGCGTCCAGCTCATCTATGCTCAGAGCCGTCATATCCAGCCCGTCTTGCCTTATATTATTTTCCGCTCTTTCAAACCTGTCGATAAATCTGCCGTTTACCTCACTGAGGACTTCCTCAGCGTCAAGCCCGAGCTTTCTTGCGATATTCACGCAGGAGAACATTATTTCGCCAAGCTGTTTTGCGGCCTTCTGCTTATCGTTCTCACACAGAACGGATCCCATTTCCTTTACCTCGCTTTCAAGCGAGCCGTATGCGGTTTCGGCGCTCGCAAAATCAAGACCTGCTCTTGACGCACGCTTTCCGAGCTTCTGCGCCCTCATCAGAGCAGGGAAGTTTTTCGGAACGCTTTTAAGCGTATCGGTATAAGTTTCCTGTCCTTTGGTTTCCTTTTTTATATTGTCCCAGTTTTCCAGAACCTTGTCAACGTTGTCGGCGTTGACCGAGCCGAAGACGTGCGGATGTCTGATGATAAGCTTTTTACAGATGTCGGTAATAACCTCGTCAAGACCGAAGTTTCCTCTTTCCGTTTCAATGACAGAATGGAAAACTACCTGTAGCAGTACATCACCTAATTCTTCCTGCATCATTTCAGGAGAGTCGCAGTCAATAGCCTCCATGACCTCGTAAACCTCTTCAAGGAAGTCTTTCTTGATAGAAGAATGGGTCTGCACTTTATCCCACGGACAGCCGTTTTCGCTTCTGAGTATCTTTACTATCGCTGTCAAATCATCAATATTAAATTTATCCTTTTTCAGCAACTCCGTAATTTCAGAATTCAATAAACCAAGACCTTTCTAAAAAGGGTGCTTATTAATAATAACCCATTTTTAAGAAAATTTCAAGAGTTTTGCGAAATTTTTTTTGAAAATATGTATTTAACAATATTTTTCGGCGTTTCGCACAATAAATACAAACAAAAAAAGTACATTATGCTACCAAATCCTATACTCAAAAGCAGGCAGATTCTGTGCTGAGATTGAAAAAATCGGACGTTTGACAATAATGATCGGGATACTGCCGCCGTTATGCCGCACATGAGCGCCGCATAGAAAGGCTTTATGTAAAGTTCTCCGTATCTGCATTTTGAGCCTGTCATTCTGTAGACTGCCGCAGTTGAAAAAATGCAGATGTGTACGTTGGCTGCTAAGGTGGCGATCGCCGCACCGTTTATGCCTATCTGAGGAATGCTGATCAGTACAATGTTCAAAACCAGCTTTATTATTCCACCGGTCAACATTATTATTACTGCTTTTCTCGGTTTGCCAAGGGTTTGAAGAATTGCAAAACAGGGTGTGGAGATACCTAAAAAAATCACGGCTATACCAAGAATAGCCAACGGTTCTGCCGAAACGGCGATCTCGGTTTCTCTTCCGCTGAAAAGGAACTGCAATATCGGTTTTGACAGAATTGCTATGCCTATTCCCGACGGAATGGAAATAACGCTGGTCATCATCATCATTTTGTTGAGATTTTCGGACATTTCTTTTTTGTTGTTTTTTGCCCAGCTTTCCGTAAGAGATGGAAGAATGCTTTTCCCGAACATTGCCGTAAGGGTAGGAACAAGTCCGAAAACAGTTACAGCCAGTCCTGTGTACGAACCGTATATGAAGTTCGGAAGCATTGAAAGCTTTATACCGTCGGAGAGCAGAGGCAGATAACATTCGGGCGCTTTTGTTATCGCTTTTTGTATACATGGATTTATTGTGAGCATATCGATCATATTTGTAAGGGTAGTTATTACCGAAATAAATGCGATAGGGATACACAAGCCTAAAAGTCTTTTTGCCGTTGCGTTTGCGGAATCGGTCACCTTATCGCTGTTCAGCATAGCCTTGTTAACTCCGTCGCCGTGTATGCGGCTGCTTATGAAAATATAAATGCAGGCTATTCCGGATGCCAGAGAAGAGCCAAGAATTGCCGCCGCCGTGATGTAAGGCAAAGCTGCGGCAGAGGCTTCCGACGCGCTTGCGTAAGCAATTCCGAAAAGCTCGCCGTTCGTTTCAAAACGTTCAGACAGTCTGTAGCTTACACTGTATGCAAAGCCAAGACCCAGAATAAGCTTGAATAAAGTTTCCACTATTTCAGAAGCCGCAGTTGGCGTCATATTTTGCAGACCCTCAAAATAGCCTCTTTCCACCGACATAAGCGTACAGAAAATTATTGAGGGAGCAACGCATAACAGCGCGTATTTTGCGCTTGCTTCGCCTATTACGCCGACAGAAAGGAAATCTGCCGACAGTATCATCGCCAATGCCGCCGCCGTGCTTATAAGTCCGAAAACAAGATAAGCCACTCGTCTGGTTTTTCGCAGATTGGAATATCTTTCAAGGGCGTAGTTTTCGGCGGTAAGCCTTGCCATAGTTGAGGGTATTCCGGATACCACAACGGCAAAAATGGGTGTAAATACCGAAAACGCCGCAGAAAAATATCCCATTCCCGTTCCGCCAAGCAGATTTGTAAGCGGTATCTTATACATAAGTCCGAGTATTTTTGTTATTATCACCATGCCAAGCAAAATTGCCGAGCCTTTTAGAAAGCTTTGTTTTTTCATACCGTTTCTCCTGTATTTGTATAGTTGTGCTGTTATTTGATTTTATGTAAAAAACTGCGTGCATAGTACAGCCTTTGCTGTTTGGATAGGAACAAGCATTGTGAAAATTGCACAAAAATCGCTTGAATGTCTGTAAAGTCAAAAAAAGTAGCCGGAAATACTTTATTTTTGACTGGAAATATGCTATAATTAATTATGTATTTTTAAGAAAAAGAGGTAAAAAGCAATGAATTATAATTTTTCCGAAAAGGTTTCACATCTTCAGGCTTCTGCTATAAGAGAAATTCTTAAATTTACGGTTGATCCTGAGGTCATTTCCTTTGCCGCAGGCAGTCCTGCACCTGAGGCTTTCCCGATTGATGAGATAAGAAAAATTTCCGATGTGATCTTTGCCGAAGATCCTGTTCTTGCACTTCAGTATAATATCACTGAGGGTTATGCGCCTTTGAGAGAGCTTCTCAGGGAAGAGCTTAGCAAGAAGGGAGAGTTCGATCCCGAAAGAGATGAGCTTATTATTACAAGCGGTGCACAGCAGGCGAACGCACTTATTGCAAAGGTTCTCTGCGACCCCGGCGACATTATCTGCTGTGAGGCTCCAAGCTTTATCGGTTCGCTCAACGCTTTCAAATCTTATAATGTTGACCTCAGAGGCATTACTCTTGAAGAAGACGGAATGAATACCGATGAGCTTGAAACTGTTCTTAAAACAGGAAAAGTAAAGCTTATCTATGTTATTGCAAACTTCCAGAACCCGACAGGCAGAACTACTTCTCTTGAAAAGAGAAAAAGAATTTATGAGCTTGCCAAGAAATACGGCGCAGTTATTCTTGAAGATAATCCGTACGGCGATCTGAGATTTGAAGGCGAATCTATTGCGTCTATGAAGAGTATGGACGACGACGGCGTGGTCGCATATTCAAGAACATTTTCAAAGATACTTGCTCCCGGAATCCGTGTCGGATATATGAGTGCGCCTAAGGAGATCGTAAACAAGATCACTGTCTGCAAGCAGGTAGACGACGTTCACACCAATATCTGGGCGCAGGTGCTTGCATACAGATTTATGAAGAAAAACGATATGAATGAGCATATTGCCGGCTTGAGGAAAATTTACAAGCACAAATGCCAGCTTATGGTAGATGAGATCAGAAAGAATTTTTCAGATAAGATCACATTCACACAGCCTGAGGGAGGTCTGTTCCTGTGGTGCACTCTGCCTGAGGACTGCGATATGAACAGCTTCTGTAAGAGAGCGGTCGCCGAGTATAAGGTAGCGGTAGTTCCGGGAAACGCATTTATGGTTTCCGAGTCGGATAAGACTACGTCTTTCAGAATGAATTTCTCTACTCCGACCGACGAGCAGATAATTTCAGGCTGCGAGAAAATGGGAAGGCTTTCCAAGGATATGTTCGGAGAATAAGTCTTTGTCTGTTCAGCGGCGAGTTTTGCACTTTGTAACCGTGGCTTGCTTTTGCAGGTGCGAAGCCGATTAAAGCGCGAAAGGAGCATAACTTAAATGAAAGTACCCTTTACGCCTTTTCAGTTGATTTTAACGTTGCTGAATATTGCCGGTTTTATCTTCTGTATGGCGTGCGATGGCTTTATGCTTGTCTTTGACAGAAACACGATGGCTTACAGACCTTTTGTCGTGAATATGATCCTGTGCGGACTTGCTCTGATACTGTTCATAGTACTGGTGTTCAACACAAGAATAGTCAACGTGTTCGGCGATAAGGTCGATCCGGACGCCGACCCAGCGCCTGCGCTTTCCGCCGCAAGAACTTATTTCTGTCTGTTGTTTTTTGATTTTGCAGGTGTACTTGTTCTTATGCTTGCAGGCGCGCTGATGTTTGACTGGGCGAAAAAGGCTATACTTATTTTTGCACCATCTGTTTTTGCGGTATCTGCCGTCGTTTATTTTATTCTTTCCGGCAGGATAGGTCTCAGCGACTTTTCCGATGATGATAACGATGAGGACAGCGGCGACGACGTTACTGTTGATTGATCTTGTTAAGGAGGTTATCTGCTATGAAAAATGCTCTGATAAAGGATACCGTTAGGGAAATCAGACATTCTTTCGGCAGATTCCTTTCTATTTTCCTGATAACAGTTCTCGGCTGCGGCTTTTTTGCAGGCATAAAAGCCACAATGCCTGATATGGTCGATACCGCAGAGCAGTATTTTATCGATAACAGTCTTATGGATATAAAGCTTATGTCCTCTGTCGGAGTCAAATCCGAGGACGTTGAAGCGGTAAAAAAAGCCGATAATGTCGAGGGCGTAATGGCCGGATATTCTAAGGATGTTTTCTATTATTACAACAATCAGAATCTTGTGCTGAAATTTATGTCATATAATGACAGACTCAGTAATGACAGTCCGAATAAGCTTAATAAGCCCGTATTGCTTGAGGGGCGTTTTCCCGAAAGCGGCGGAGAATGCCTTGTGGAGGTCAAAATGTCTTCGCCGGAGACCTTTAAGATAGGCAGTGAAATAAAGATCGACGAACCTGATGCAAATAAGGAAATAACCGATACTCTCGCCTGTGATACATACAAAATCGTGGGAATAGTCACATCTCCGTTATATATTGGTTATGAGCGCGATTCCACTAAGGTGGGAAACGGAACTATTGTAAGCAACGTCTATGTTCCGGAAAGCGAGTTTGTGTGCGATTATTACACGGAGCTTTATGTAAAGCTTGAAGGCACTGAAAGTCTGGATCCTTTTTCCGAGAAGTATAAACAGACAGTCGGTGACGAGGGCGCACAGGCGGAAGAGGTTTTCAAGGAAAGCGTAAACGCCAGATACGAAAAGCTGTATAATGACGCAGTAGAGCAGACCGAGAAGAGCGAGGAACAGATAGACCTGTTGAATCAGGCGCTTGAATGTGACACCGAACAGCTTGAAGCCTTAAAGGAAAAAAGCTCGCAGGCTGCTGCCGAAGCCCAAGCCGCTTACGATAAAGCTGATGAGAACGGCTCGAACGAAAAGTATCTTGCCAGATCTCAGCTGTTGAAAGCACAGCAGTCCATGGAGATAGCTCAGGCGCTGCTCGCTGATAAAAAGGCCGGAACTACCGAGGCATATGACAGCTATTCGGTTCAGCTGAAAGAGGCGAATGTTCAGCTTGCGCAGGCAAAAGAAGAGATCTCACAGCTTGCAAAACCGTCTTTTTATAAATTCGACCGTTTTGATGCAAGCGTGGACTACAGTTCGTTTTACGGCGACGCTCAGAAAATAGACTCTATCGCTAAGGTTTTTCCTGTGTTCTTCATACTTGTAGCGGCCTTGGTTTGTCTTACTACAATGACGAGAATGGTGGAAGAACAGCGTACTCAGATAGGAACATACAAGGCTCTCGGTTACGGGGCGGGAAAGATAGCGGGAAAGTACTTGTTCTATGCCGCTTTTGCGGCGTCGGCGGGCAGTTGCATAGGCACGATAGCGGGATTGCAGATATTCCCGAGAATAATTTACAGCTGTTATAAGATACTGTATAATATTCCATCTGTAGCAACGCCGTTTAAACCCTTGTATATGATCCTGTGTATGCTGGTGTCGGTTGCCTGCACCTGCCTCGCAGTGCTTTACGCCTGCATAAAGGAGCTTAAATCTCAGCCGTCTCAGCTTATGCGGCCCAGACCGCCTCAGAACGGCAGACGGGTGCTATTGGAACGAGTAGGGTTCATATGGAAACGGCTTGACTTTCTTGCTAAGGTAACGCTCAGAAATCTGTTGAGATACAAGAAAAGATTTTTAATGACAGTAGTAGGAATAGCAGGCTGTACGGCGTTGATAGTCACCGGTTTCGGTCTGAAGTATTCCATAAAAACCATTGCCGACAAGCAGTTTGAAGAGGTGTTGACCTATGACGGTCTGGTGGTGCTGAATACTGCGAGCTTTGATGAAGCCTTGTTGGAGAAAAAGATCTCCTCCATTGAGCAGGTGGATAAGTTTATGCTTACTCAGTCCACTGAGGGAACGGCGGAAAACAATGGTGAGACTCAGCCGGTTTCGGCGATCGTTCCGAAACAACCGAACTATCTTGACAGCTATATTGAATTGAGAGCCGTTTCGGATTATTCAAAATTGAAAATTGAGGACGATTCGGTTATTATCACGCAAAAGCTTGCAAGTCTTCTTGATCTTGAAAAGGGCGATGTGATACACCTTGCGCTTGACGGTCACGAGGAAAAGAGCTTTATAATAAGCGGCGTAAGCAGGAACTATGCAATGCATTATGTTTATATGTCTCCCGAAACCTATCGGAGCGCCTACGGTGAAGAACCTGTGTACAATCTTTCCTTTGTAAATCTGAAAAAAGGAATCGATGAAACAGCCTTCAAGGAACAGCTTATTTCAAACGACGAGTTTTACGGTATGACCTATAAGTCCGATTCAAGCAGGGGATTCCTTAATTCTGTTGACAGCCTTAACGCAATAGTTGTACTTCTTATCGTATGCGCCGGTGGGCTTGCAATAGTGGTTCTGTACAATCTGGCAAACATCAACATAACTGAGCGTGTCCGTGAGATCGCGACTATTAAGGTATTGGGTTTTTACGACGGCGAGACTTCTGCCTACATCTACAGGGAAAATATAATTTCCACTCTTGTGGGCATAGTCATCGGACTGGCGGCGGGAAAGATACTTCATCATTTCGTGGTAATAACCGCCGAGGTCGATATAGTTCTTTTTAACAGAGAGCTTGTATGGTGGGCATATGCGCTGGGCGCTCTGCTTACTATGGTTTTTGCTTTTATAGTAAATCTGGTTCTGCATTTCAAGCTTAAAAAGATTGATATGGTGGAATCTTTAAAATCAGTTGAATAAACGGAGGATATAATTATGGATTTTCTGGACGAAACAAAAAATGAAAATTGCGAATGTAAGGTTAGCTATTTCTGGAAAGGCCTTGCGCTTTTCCTGCTGGGCGTAATTCTTGGGATCATTCTTGCGCCTGTGAAAAACGGTGTAAGCATTGGAAACAACAATAATATTGTAGGCGGCAAGGACGATGATGATGACTGCTGTGAGGATTATTGTGATGACGATGAGGATTACAAATTTTAAGGAAAGGCGAAAGACAATATGAAATTAGGTATGGTAGGACTTCCGAATGTAGGAAAGTCGACTCTGTTTAACGCACTTACGAATGCAGGCGCTGAGTCTGCAAACTATCCGTTCTGTACGATAGAACCGAATGTCGGTATAGTATCCGTGCCGGACGAAAGGCTGGATAAGCTTGCCGAAATGTATCACCCCGTAAAGTTTACCCCTGCTACGCTTGAATTTGTGGATATTGCCGGTCTGGTAAAGGGCGCTTCAAAGGGCGAGGGACTAGGAAACAAATTTCTTTCCAATATCCGCGAAGTGGACGCTATCGTTCACGTTGTAAGATGTTTTGACGACCCTAACATTATTCACGTTGACGGTTCGATAAATCCCGCAAGAGATATTGAAACTATCGATCTGGAGCTTGTTTTCTCGGACGTGGAGCTTATTGAAAGAAAGCTTGACAGGACTAAGAAAGCTATGAAGGGCGACAAATCTCTTGCCGCGGCAGTTGATTTTCTTGAAAGGCTCAAGGAACATCTTGAAAACGGTAAGCCGGCGCGTTCATTTGATATGACCGAGGACGAATTGGAGATACTGAAAGAAACTCCGTTGCTTTCGCTGAAACCGGTTATTTATGCCGCAAACCTTTGCGAGGATGATTTCAGAAACAATATTGACAGCAACGAGCATTATAAAACGGTTTGTGAGATCGCTAAAAACGAGGGTTCTGCCGTATTTCCGATATGCGCTCAGATCGAGGCTGAAATCTCCGATATGGACGACGAGGATAAGGAGATGTTCCTTTCCGACCTTGGACTTGAAACCTCCGGACTCAACAGGATAATAAAAGAGGGCTATTCGCTGTTGGGCCTTATTTCGTACCTTACTGCGGGAGAGCCGGAGGTAAGAGCCTGGACCATTACTAAGGGAACTAAGGCCCCTCAGGCGGCAGGAAAGATCCACACCGATTTTGAAAAGGGCTTTATCAGAGCGGAAGTAGTTTCTTTTGATGACCTTATGTCATGCGGTTCGATGTCGGCGGCAAAGGAAAAGGGACTTGTCCGTCTTGAAGGCAAGGATTATGTAATGCAGGACGGAGACATTGTACTGTTCAGATTTAACGTTTAACGGAAAAACAACAGAATGATATTTCAAGAACAGGAGTTAAGGCTCCTGTTCTTTTTAAGTGAAGAGCGTGATATTGTCTATTGCAATATAGATTAAATTGACTTATTAAGTTCAATTTCTGTTGTATAATAATTCATATATTGATGTTATACTAGTTTTCGGTCATAATAAATATAATCAGAATCGTTTACGGCATGGAGGAAAACGCATGACAAAAAGTATGACAGCGGGAAATCCGCTTAAGCTCATTCTGAGTTTTGCTTTGCCGCTTCTTATCGGCAATTTATTACAGCAAACATATAATATCATCGACGCGGCTATCGTTGGACGCTTTCTTGGCTCGGACGCTCTTGCAAGCGTAGGCGCTTCCAGCAGTGTTCAGTTTCTGGTACTGGGTTTCTGTATCGGAACTTCGCTCGGGTTTGGCGTACCGATAGCAAGGCATTTTGGGGCGGGTGATCTTAAAAAGCTGAGAGAGTATTTTTATACTTCCATAGTTTTGACAGTTGTGTTGGCGGTAATATTGACAGTGACCTGCTCATTGCTTTGTCATGCGATATTGAAATTGCTCTCAACTCCGAGGAATATTTACAGCGACGCATACAAATATCTGTTGGTCATATTTCTTGGCATACCGTTTTCCCTTTTATATAATCTGCTGTCAAGCGTATTAAGGTCGGTAGGCGACAGCAAAACGCCTTTTGTTTTTCTTGCGCTTTCGACTGTACTGAACATTATACTTGATTTGCTTTGTGTGGTTGTGTTTGGTTTAGGCTGTGCCGGAGCGGCGATTGCAACAGTTATTGCGCAGGCAGTAAGCGGAATACTGTGCGCCGTATTTATAGCGAGGAAGGTAGCCGTGCTCAGAATTGAAAAAGATGATCGGCATATACATAAAAACAAGGTAATCAATCTTATTGTTATGGGCGTGCCGATGGGACTTCAATATTCTATAACCGCAATCGGTTCTATGGTAATGCAGTCCGCGAACAACAAGCTTGGCAGTGTTTATGTGTCGGGATTTACAGCGGGTATGAGGATCAAGCAGTTTACGATGTGTCCTTATGACGCTTTTGCGACAGGCGCTTCCGTATTTGCAAGCCAGAACCTCGGCGCCGGAAATTATGATAGGATCAAGAAAGGTATACGCATCGGCGTAGTTATCGGCGTTCTTTACGGTATTCTTGCAGGAATAGTTCTTATATTCTTCGGCAGAGATCTGTCCATGATCTTTGTAAAGAAGAGTGCAGTTGATGTTCTTGACGCTTCGGCTAAATATCTTTTCTGTGCGGGTTTTTTCTATTGGACGCTCGGAATACTCAACACCTGCAGAATGTGCACTCAGGGTCTTGGATATTCGGGACTTGCTGTTTTCTCCGGCGTAACAGAAATGATAGCGAGAGTCGCAGTAAGTATGATCTTTGTTCCGAAATATGGATTTACGGCGATCTGCTTTACAGACCAGACAGCATGGGTATCGGCTTGTCTGTACATAGTGCCTGTATGTATACATTGCGTGAGAAAGGCAGGACTTTCTATCAAGGGCAAGCATGGGTTTCCCAAGCGGATTGATGGAGCAGAATAGCATATAGAATAAAACTGCCGATTACGGATCAGATCATTCCGTAATCGGCAGTTTTTATGTGCAAAAGTTTATGCAATCCTTATATTTTTTCTTTTCAGCGTCCCTATTCAAATTTATCAGCTAAGTTTATTATCTTTTTTCCATATTTCTTAGCATACTGTATAGTGTTATAAGCTCCGCCGCTTTTATGTTGAATACAACACACCACAAGGTCTGATCGGTCAACGAGATTTCTGTTTCGCATTTGTATTGCTGACTTGTAATGTGCCTTGGCAGATTCGGTACATATCTCGACCTCATCATAGTAATCAAGATAGCTCTGTTCGTTGTCACGGTATTCGGTTTTCATATACGGTAAAACGAGTGTGAAATGTGTATTGCCGTAACCATAACTGCACACGGCTTTCTTGATGACGGCAGAAGCGAGTATGTCAAATTCGCCGTCTCGTCCTATCAAGAAGTCAACATATTCTTTCTGTGTGATCAGATCGTGCAGGAACTTGTCAAGGCGGTATTCTATCTCTGCTGGTCTTCAATATATCTATGCCCGAAAAAGCAAACGGTGTAAATATTCATAGCAACAACTCCTATTCACTTTTGTTACCATATATTATACACCTAAATGTCTATATGTTCAAGCCCAAACGGATATTATTTTATTGTACTATTGGGTATATAATAGTAATAAAACAATTGCTGAAAGGGGCGGTTTTATGGAAGTTGGCAAAAAGTTACGCAAGCTAAGGGAAGATAAGAAAATGTCTATGTACCGCCTTACGCAAATAACGGGTGTGTCGGGACACCATATCAAGGGTATTGAGGAAGGCACCAGACAACCTACAATTGAAACGCTCAGTCGGCTTACGATTGCGCTTGGTTCTTCTTTGGCAGAGATATTTAATGATGATACAGAGTGTACTTATCTCTCAGAAAAGGAAAGGCAGCTTATCGAAAACTTCCGAACTATGTCTAAGGAAAAGGCTGAAGCTCTGCTGAATATGAGCGATGTTTTAAAGAAATGAAATAAAGTGGCTGTTGCAGTGAGTGCAACAGCCACTTTGTATAATCCTTATTAATTATCCGGAAGTTGCCGGACAACTTCATAAATCCGAAAAAATAATGGTATATAGCCAAATAATCGACGTCTGATTATCTCTTCGAGAACTGCGGTGCGCGTCTTGCGGCTTTGAGACCGTATTTCTTTCTTTCCTTCATTCTTGGGTCACGAGTGAGGAAGCCTTCCTTCTTGAGGAGAGGTCTGAACTCATCGCTTGCCTGAAGAAGAGCTCTTGAAAGACCGTGTCTGATAGCGCCTGCCTGACCGGTTACTCCGCCGCCTGTTACTGTGCAGACGATGTCGTATTTGTCTACTGTATCGGTTACAGCGAAAGGCTGACGAACGATGAGCTTGAGAGTCTCAAGACCAAAATAATCGTCAATATCCCTGCCGTTGATTGTGATTTTACCTGTACCCTCGTAAACACGAACACGGGCAACAGAGTGTTTTCTTCTGCCTGTACCATAGAAATATGGTTGCTTTGATTCGTACATCTAAATTGCTCCTTCCTTACAGTTCGTATTTAACAGGTTTCTGAGCGGCGTTATTGTGCTCAGCACCCTTGTAAACTCTGAGTCTCTTTGCAGCAGCTCTGCCGAGTGTGTTGTTAGGGAGCATACCCTCAACAGCGATCGTCATAGCTCTGTCGGACTGGTTAGCCATCATATCTGAATACTTGATCTCCTTAAGACCGCCGATCCAGCCGGTGTGCCACTTGTAAGACTTCTGATCAAGCTTCTTGCCTGTGAGAACAGCCTTATCTGTGTTGATGATGATTACATGGTCGCCGCAATCAGCGTGTGGCGCATAAGTGGGCTTGTGCTTGCCGCGGAGAATGTGTGCAGCTTTTGCCGCAACTCTACCGAGCGATTGACCCTCAGCGTCGAGAATATACCATGTGCGGTTAATGTCGCCTGCTTTTGGCATATAAGTTGACATATTGTTTCCTCCATTCAGAATTTTGAAAAATCTGTCCGCGCGGACACAGCATTGCCCTGCGAACTCGCAACATTAGCTATTATACACGAAGTAAAGATGAATGTCAATAGTCAAAATGCCGAATTTTTAATTTATATCCCTTATTCTCTTTAATTCTCTCCATTTAGCTCTGTTTCTCTCGTTCTCTCACAAGTCATTTCACTTTTAATTTTTTTATCATAATACGCTGAAATCATGAGATAATTAAAGCAATTTCAAGTAAACTCGGTATATATTCAGAATTTAGTTATTATCACTCATTTTCGTCCGAAAATGAAAATATATCTTCTACCGACACGCCGAAAACCTTTGCAATATCCATAGCAAGCTTAAGAGAGGGATTATACTGTCCCTTTTCAAGTCGGATTATGGTCTCACGCCGCACTCCCACAAGTTCTGCAAGCTCGCCCTGTTTCATGTTTTCTCTTGCCCTGTACTCTTTCAGTTTTGTATAAAGTTCCGACATTATCCGTCCTCCGAATCTTTCTTTGGAATTCTGTCAAACCAAAGAAAAAGTGCGCTTCGCAAAGCTATAGCCAGGCAGGCGATACAAAGATAAACCGCATAGCTTAACTTTTGCCACCTGTTGTATCCTGCCAAAACGATCAGTGCGGCAATAAGAACCCACATCACTATTGTATTGGATCTTTGCACATTTTTTTCTGATAGTTCGTCCTCTGCCTCACATTTGCAATCAGTAAAGCAGGCAAAACAAGCGCAGAATAAGCCTATATATGAGCTCCAATCGTCGGTAAACATCATAAGACAAGCTCCGCTTAATGCAAAGCTAAAATACACTATATGTTTTGTACGCAGGTTTTCTGTTTTTTGCTTTTTTATTTTCTTTGATCTCATCATTCTTCCTCCGCTTCGTCATCTTTACCCTCAAAAAGCAGGAACAAGCCGCTTTCAAGTGAAAGGTACATACTGTAAATCAACATCCAGATGTCCATAAGCGATGAGTGGTCAATTGTAAGCGTAAAGCTGCCTTTCCAGAACATAGTTGCCAGTACAACAACTGCTAAAATCGTTATCATTATCAGAGATATAGCTTCGTGTGCCTTTCTCATGTTTTCCTTTGCAAGCTCGTCTTCCTTGTCCACATCTTTACAAAGAACGTTTGCCAACCATTTTCCCGCAAATATCACCGCTAAAACTGTAAAAGTAATCAGAACAATTGACGCCCAAGTCTTATTTTCGACCTTTGCATATTCCGTTGCCGTTATAAATATCTCAGCTATCAGGATCGTTATCCATGTTCTGAATCTGCTTTTGTGATATGCGCCCAGAGTGATTTTTTTCTTTGTCTTTTTTGTTGTTTCCGGTGTCATGATCATTCTTCTCCTTTAAGTCTGTAATCTTTTTTATATGAGATTTTGCTTGATTTTGAATCCTTTTTGTTATTCACTATTATATCTTCTTTCATTTCCGGTATACAGCTGTACATCGAGTGATTTATTTATCACTCGATGTGACAATAATATCACTTTGATGGTGGATTGTCAATAGCAAAAGTGACAAATTAATCACTTTTGTAGATATGCACAAATATTATGAAATATGGTCGTATATATTACACATAAGTACAAAAAATGACGGATAGCGGCAATGTGACCGCAGTCCGTCAAGGCTGTACTGTATTCACTTATAATGTTAAGGCAATACCGCACAACTATTTTGTGCGGATAACGCAGAAAATTTTTCGTTAGATTGTATAGAAACGACGCAGGAATACTTGCGTCGTTTAAGGAGTTTCTGTGTAAGATGATGGAAAATTGGCAATTTAGACGTACACAAAGCCGTTAGGCGGTAGTTGTGGGGTGTTGCCTTAATGCTAGGATGATGTTTTATCACTGTTATCAGATGAGCCGTTATCCGTGTCGGTATCAATGAAAATTTCTTTGCAGACGTTTGTGAAGTCGTCGTCCGAAAGACTTTTTCCGTCCTTTGTTACATCGGATATTTTAAAGGACCGATAGGTAAAGCCGTCATAGACGATAAGAAATGAAATGCTGTAATCGCTGTTCCGGTGAGAGCCGTTTACGGTAACAGTCCAGTTATATCCGTCTTTTGTGCAGTTCCACTCAGCGTTTTCGCCCAAATAGCTTTCAATGCAGTCGCCGATTATTTTGCCGGACGAGCCTGAAAAATTGTCAAGGCTCTGAACATAGCTGCTTTGTGCGGAAACGGTCATATAATCCTCGTCAATTCTGATACTCTGAGTAAAACCGTTAAGTGCCAGTGCGGCGACAATGAAAAATCCGCACATTATTGCTTTATAAAGCTCGTATCCGCAAAGCTTTTCACGCTTGTAAATATAGACCGGGGTGAGCCATAGCCACGCTGTGAGCCTTCTTACGTCAAGCTGAGCATTTTTGAGCTGAACATAGTCTGCGGCAGTCGCGGCAAGCATAAACAGCAAAACCATTATCCAGAGAAAAATGCCTGCGGTCCGCGAAACGGCGTAGTTTTCAAAAAACAGTCCCAGAAGCGGTACAAAGCATAAAAACCAGATAAATCCGTTATTGAGTTTCATCGCTTTGGCTGAATTGGACGGTTCATATGTCGGTTCTGTATTTATATCCATAAAGTTCCTCCGTTTTTTTCTTATTCAACTTAAACATCGAACGATCATTGTTGTGCAGATGTGCGGTATTGTTTTAATAATGTTATTATATAATATTTCCTCAGAATAATCAAGGGTGAATTGTTGATTGTGCATTTTTTGCAATATTGCAGGGCGGGGTTTTAGTGCATTTTCAAAAAATGTTGAATAAATGTATTTACAAATTGAGTTGTAATGTGATATAATGTAATTTGTATGCAGTAAATTATTATTAGTTTGTCTGAAATCAGGTTCGAAGAAAGGAAATCAGTCGATGTCTAAGAAAAAGGAATATACTAATGAAGATATAGTATCTTTAAAGGGCGAGGACAGGGTAAGAAAGCGTCCGGCAGTTATTTTCGGCTCAGACGGTCTGGAGGGCTGTAAGCATTCTGTATTTGAAATTCTTTCAAACTCCATAGACGAGGCAAGAGACGGAAACGGCGATAAGATTATCGTTACTAAATATAATGACGATTCTATCGAAGTCGAAGACTTCGGAAGAGGCTGTCCGGTGGATTACAATCAGCGTGAGAAAAAATACAACTGGGAGCTGGTTTACTGTGAGCTTTATGCGGGCGGCAAATACAATAATAACGGCGGCGAGAATTATGAGTATTCTCTGGGTCTGAACGGTCTGGGTGCATGCGCAACTCAGTATGTGTCGGAGTTTATGGACGTTGAGGTCTGCCGTGACGGATACAAATACGATCTGCACTTTGAAAAGGGAAGAAATGTCGGTGGGCTGAAAAAAGAGGAGACCAGATCAAAGCGGACGGGAACAAAGACACATTGGAGACCCGACCTTGAGGTTTTCACCGACATCAAAATAGAAAAGGAATATTTCGAGGACGTTCTTAAAAAGCAGGCGGTGGTAAATCCGAACATCACCTTTATACTGCGTATTCAGCGAGAGAATAATTCTTTTGAGGAGCAGACTTTTTATTATGAGAACGGTATTGCCGATTATGTTGCCGAGATTGCAGGCGAAAAGCCGCTTACTTCGGTTCAGTACTTTACCGGCGACCGAAAGGGAAGAGACAGAGAGGACAAGGATGATTACAAAGTAAAGCTTTCCGTAGCGTTTACGTTTTCAAATCAGATAAAGCTTTTGGAATATTATCACAATTCAAGTTTTCTTGAACACGGCGGCTCTCCCGAGGACGCGGTAAAGAGCGCATTCACCTCTCAGATAAACGCTTATCTGAAAAATAATAACAAATATCTGAAAAACGAAAAGCCTATAACTTTTCAGGATATAGAGGACTGTCTTGTGCTTGTGTCAAGCTCATTCTCCACGCAGACCTCATATGCAAACCAGACCAAGAAGGCTATTACAAACAAGTTCATCAAGGAGTGTATGACTGAGTTTTTAAAGCATAACCTTGAAATATACTTTATAGAAAATCCGGACGAGGCGGTAAAGATCGCCGAGCAGGTGCTTGTCAATAAGAGGAGCCGTGAAAAGGCGGAGAAATCCAGGATCGATCTGAAGAAAAAGCTTGCGGGAACCATAGACCTATCCAATCAGGTCCAGAAATTTGTGGACTGCCGTTCAAAGGACCTTTCACAGAGAGAGCTTTACATTGTGGAGGGCGACTCGGCGCTGGGTTCGGTCAAGATGGCTAGAAATGCAGAGTTTCAGGCGGTCATTCCTGTAAGGGGCAAGATACTCAACTGTCTGAAAGCGGATTATGACAAGATATTTAAGAACGAGATAATAACCGACCTTATAAAAGTTATCGGCTGCGGCGTGGAGGTCAAGACGGGAAAAAACAAGGAGATCTCTATGTTCAATCTGGATAACCTGCGCTGGAACAAGATAGTTATCTGTACTGATGCGGACGTGGACGGATTCCACATCAGGACGCTTATTCTTACCATGCTTTACCGACTTGTGCCGACCCTTATTGAAAAGGGATACGTTTATATAGCTGAGTCTCCGCTTTTTGAGATAACCACAAGCGATAAGACTTATTTTGCATATGACGAAAATGAAAAGACAAGGATACTGAAAATGATCGGCAGCAAGAAATTTGACATTCAGCGTTCAAAGGGCCTTGGCGAGAATGAGGCTGAGATGATGAGCCTTACGACCATGGATCCTGCCACAAGGCGGCTTATCAAGATCTCTCCCGATGACATTGAACAGACTCAGTGGATGTTCGATATGCTCCTCGGCGACGATTTGCAGGGAAGAAAGGAATTTATTACCAACAACGGTATAGATTATCTGGATATGGCCGATATTTCCTAGTTCGGCTAAGGGGGAAACATATGGAATTCATTATCTGGGCATTTGTGCTTGCACTGTTTTTTGGAATACCCTTATTCCTGACGATAGTTAATGTAATAAGGCTTTTTGAGCCTAAGCCTGCGGCTTTGAACAAAAGCTTGTTTGACGTTTTGACTATAGTTCTTGGTGCAGGGCTGTCAATTCTGGATCTGGGCTTTTTAGGTTTGGGTATTGAATATACCGAGCCTTTGATATTGGGCGGCGGTAATGCAGAATACCATAGTCCGTTATCGGGAGCGTTTGAGCTTTCGTATTTTATCCCCGAATTCATTGCACTGCTGTGTATGATTCTGCTGAGCGTTGTCAAGCGCAGAAAGCCTCCGCTTTTTGCCGCGCTGCTTATTGCAGGTGTATATATGGGAAATGTGCTGCATATTCTGCTTGTGATACAACTGCTTGAAAACATGGACAACGTGTTTGCATACATGATGATAGTTTTTCCTGTGAATTATCTGCTGATGTCCGTAAGGCTCATACGACGTGAGATAAAAGAGCAGACGGTGTATCTGAGAGAAACGGCGGGAACACGCCAGGGCTTTATAGGTCGGCTGTACGCTTTTCTTGAACGAAGTGTCGGCTGGTATATAATAAGCTTTGCGGCGCTTATACCTCTGCTGGCGGTACTGCTTATGATACTTATCCTTTGCGGACAGGGTGCCGACGGTATAGTTAAGGCGTTCACCGAAACCGCCGACTGGACGTTTTCTAAGCAAATACCTCCTCCGCCTGAATATTACCACGGTCATTATCTTTGCACTGTTGCGGCAGGTGGACATGAAAAGATCGTAAAGCCTCAGCGAATGGGCATCAGGCGCAGCGAGAAGATAGTAGTGAACAGACAGCTTTGCATTGCTAACGCTTTTGAGGAGCTTATCCAAGAAAAGCTTCCTCATTTCCATAAAGGTGTAAGACATTTTTATGACAGTTACGGTTATCCGCTGTCAAAGCTGATAACCACAAAAACAAGAGCGGATATTGTTTATATACTTATGAAACCGCTTGAACTGATATTTATTACTGTTCTGTATATGTTTGACACCGATCCTGAAAACAGGATCGCTTTGCAGTATACAGGAAAGAAAACGACCGACTTTAATTTAATGAAGGGATAGATTTTATGGCAAGAAAAAAAGCGGAGCCAAAGAAATCCGCTAAACCGAACAGTGACGCTTATATTGAAGGAGCGGGCTTGGTAGTTGACGAAAAAATTACCATGTCGCTTGAGAAGAACTATATGCCATATGCCATGAGCGTTCTTGTATCGAGAGCGTTTCCTGAGATAGACGGCTTCAAGCCTTCTCACAGAAAACTGCTTTACACAATGTATAAAATGGGACTTTTGAACGGAAAGCTTACAAAGTCTGCGAATATCGTAGGTTCGACCATGAGACTCAATCCTCACGGCGACGGGGCGATATATGAAACCATGGTAAGACTGTCGCAGGGCAATGAGGCATTATTGCATCCTTATGTAATGAGCAAGGGTAATTTCGGTAAGGCGTATTCAAGAGATATGGCTTACGCAGCATCACGTTACACCGAAGCTAAGCTTATGCCTATCTGTCAAGAGCTTTTTGGGGATATTGACAAGGACACGGTCGATTTCGTTCCGAACTATGATAATACCACTACCGAGCCGACTTTGCTCCCTGCGACTTTTCCGTCTATTCTTGTAAATGCAAACGTAGGAATAGGCGTTTCTATGGCGTCGGCGGTTTGCTCCTTCAATCTGAGCGAGGTATGTGAAACCACTATCGCTTTGATGAAAAATCCTGATTTCAATATTCTTGAAACTCTCAAAGGTCCTGATTTTCCCGGCGGCGCGTCACTGCTTTACGACGAGGAAGAGCTTGATAAGATATACCGTACAGGAAAAGGTTCGGTAAAATTGAGAGCTAAATATCAGTACGATAAAGAATCGAGATGTCTTGAAATTGTCGAGATACCTGCGACAACTACTGTTGAGGCGATAATAGAGAAGATCGTCGCGCTAGTCAAGGCGGGAAAGATAAGAGAAATATCCTATCTGCGTGACGAGACCGACATCAACGGTCTGAAGATCGGTATCGACATTAAAAAAGGCGTTGATCCGGACAAGCTTATGCAAAAGCTTTATAAGCTTACGCCTTTGCAGGATTCTTATTCCTGTAATTTCTACATTCTTGTTCACGGCTATCCGAGAATACTCGGAGTATATGATATTCTGAAAGAATGGGTGTCTTTCAGAATGGACTGTGTTCGCCGCCGTACAAAATTTGAGCTTAACAAGAAAAAGGAAAAACTGCACCTTTTAAAGGGCCTTGCAAAGATACTGCTGGATATTGACAAGGCAATAAAAATCATCAGGGAAACGGACGAGGAATCGGAGGTTATCCCGAATCTTATGGTCGGATTCGGCATTGATGAAACGCAGGCGGAGTATGTAGCGGAGATCAAGCTGAGACACCTAAACAGGGAATACATTCTTAAGAGGACGGCTGAAGCCGAGGAGCTTGAAAAATCTATCGCAGAACTGGAAGAGATCATCGGCAGTGACAGAAAGATCAAGAGCATTATCATTTCGGAACTGAAAGAGGTTTCCAAGAAATATGGACAGCCAAGAAAAACTCAGTTCTTCTATAAGACAGATATTGAAGAAGTCGATCTTGAGGACGAAATTCCCGATTATGCCTGCAAGCTGTTTTTATCACAAAGCGGATATTTCAAGAAATGCACTCCGCAGTCGCTTAGGATTGCAAGCGAGCAGAAGTACAAAGAGGGCGACTATCTTATGCAGGAGCTTGAGACTACCAACAAGACGGAGCTTCTGTTTTTCTCAGACAAGGGGGCCGTATACAAGACAAAGACTTCGCAGTTTGCGGACACAAAAGCCAGCGCACTGGGCGATTATATTCCTGCGAAGCTCGGTTTTGACGAAGGCGAGAGCGTAGCGGGAATGGTCAATACCATTGATTATTCGGGGTATATGATATTCTGCTTTGAAAACGGAAAGGTAGCAAAGGTCCCGCTGAACGCTTATGAGACCAAGACCAACAGAAAGAAGCTTTCAAACGCTTATTCCGGCAAGTCAAGGCTTGTGGGAATGTTCTGCGTTCCCGAAAATGCGCAGATAATGCTCCGTACCACCAACGGCAGAGCGATGATATTCGACACGGCCTTGCTTATGCCAAAGGCGTCGAGAGATACTATCGGTGTGCAGGTCATGACGCTGAAAGCCAAGTCCGTTGTACAGAAAGCCTTTATCATTGACGATGAAACTGCAAAAAGCCTTTCAAAATACCGCAGTAAGACTATTCCTGTGGCGGGATGTTTTGCTAAGGATATTGAGGACCCGGATCAGATAAGCTTTTAAGGCGGCACCGCACACCGCCTAACGGCTTTGTGTACGTCTAACTTGCCAATTTTCCGTCATCTTGCATAGAAACTCCTTGAACGACGCAAGTATTCCTGCGTCGTTTCTATACAATCTAACGAAAAATTTTCTGCGTTATCCGCACACAATAGTTGTGCGGTATTGCCTTAATTGAATAACACGGAAAATAAGGACAAGTCTTTTGCGGCTTGTCCTTATTTTCCGATCTGCCGGTCAAAACGGATCAGATTTAAAGAATACCTGAAAATATTCTTAGGAATCGGTAAATGGGATTTTTTGAAGCTTTTATGACAGCTTTATCGTTCAGGCTCATTTCTTCCGAGCATTTGAAAAGCTCTTCAAAATCTTCGGAAAGCTCTTTGCAGGCGTTCGTTCCATAAGTAAGGACGCCGCTTTCAAAATGGAGGTAAAGACTTCGGTAATCGAGATTTGCTGAGCCGATATAGCATATATTTCCGTCGCATATCAGAGTTTTGGAGTGGATAAAGCCCGGAGTATATTCATAGATTTTCACTCCGCTCCTGAGTAAAGGCAAATAGTTGGCTCTTGTCATCAGGTGTATATATTTTTTGTCCGGGATAAGGGGAGTGATTATTCTTACGTCCACTCCGTTTTCCGCTGCCCTGCATAGTGCGGAAGTAAGGGACGGATCGGGTATAAGATATGGGGTTGTGGCATAGACGCTTTTTTCTGCACCGTTTATCATATTCACGAATGCTTTCAGACTGCTTCCTGCGGTGCAGGATGGGTAATCACCGAATGGCATGACAAGTCCGTCGGCTTTTATCTCAGGCTTTTTTTCGGGTAGAAAATCATTGTAGTCAAGTTTTCCGCCGTTCATATTCCATAGCTGTATGAACATATCGGCAAGATTCATTGCACCTTCGCCTTTGAGATATACTGCCGAGTCTTTCCAGTATCCGTAGGGAGAGATCAGGTTAATATATTCGTCTGCGATGTTCGCTCCGCCGGTTATTGCGTAAAGCCCGTCGCAGACAACTATTTTTCTGTGGTCGCGGTAATTTATATCGGGAGTGACCGTAGGCGAAAAGCTGTTGAATTTCCGCGATTCTACGCCGATATTTTTCATTTGTCTGTCAAAATCCTTCGGCAGAAGGCATATAGTACCCAGGTCGTCTCTGAGAAGATACACCGATACGCCCTGAGCCGCTTTCTTTTTTAGTATCTCAAGCGTTTTATTCCACATTTCACCTTGGCTTATAATAAACATCTCTATGAAAATGTAACGTTCAGCACGTTCCAGAATAGATTTCATTTTTTCAAACATTGCTTCGCCTGTTGCAAGGTATACGCAGACTGAGTTGCAGTAAGAGCTGAAACCCTCGGTTTCGGCAAGTGCAGTAAACTGCCTCGCTATTCTTGGCGGAGCATAATTTTCGGGGTGTGCAGTGCTTTTCGGCAAAGGGTTATTTTTTAGGTATGAACGTATCTTTCTGATAGCGCCGCCTCTGCCGTAAAGGGTGTAGAGCGGAATGAAAACCATAGGAAGCGCCAATACTCCGATTATCCAGCCGCATCGGCAGGGAATAGAGCAGGGCATTGACGCTATGCGCATTGCGGCGGCTATAGAAACAAGCCAGAGAACTATACGAAAATAACGGTCAAAGCAAAAAAATGCCGTACAGCAACAGGCGAGTATCGCCGCAAGCTGAATAAACAGCAGAAGAGATATGATTATAACTCTTGAAAAATAATATTTGAATAGCTTTTTCATTTTCTGCACCTTTGTGTAAAATTTTCCGAAATTACTTGAATTATTGACTTTTTTGGGGGTATGTGCTATAATTTTCATAGCGTGGTATAGGCTTGACGTCATAAGATGTGATGAGCCTGATATGTATACCATACCGACAGACGGGAGTGTGAATGACTGTGGAGTGTCCTAAATGCAGAAAACCGGTAGGAGATAACGATATAGTATGTGCTAATTGCGGGGTTGAACTGAGACCGGGTAAAAAAACGGCTCTGGCAAGAAGAATGAGCAGGAAAGATAAGCCGGCTATTGAAATGGATTCGGGAATACGTGCAAAAAGATCCGGCAGGCTGGGAGACGGAAAGCTGAAGCTTGGTTTGTTTTTCATTGTCTTTGCTCTGCTTGTGACGCTTATAATTCTTATAGTTGTGAATGTTGTCGGTTCCGAGGGCGAGAATACGGCGGAGGATATTGCTGAATATATCGGTATGGACGTCGGAAACGCTCAGAAAAAGCTGGATATGCATTTTAAGGACGAGTCTGCTTTTCAGGGCGTGAATAATGCGCTGAAATTCAACTATATAGTGGAATCGGAGGATAGCGTCAAGCTTGACGGCATTACATATCCGGAATGGGCGGCGCTTATTACGGTGGACGGAAAGGAACGTATAGAGAGCGTGAAGTACGCCTGCTTTGAATCGCTGAAAGACAATACCGACGGAGAAGAGAAAAGTAAAGCAATCAACCTTGACAAATTTGAAAAAGGAACTAAATGGGGAACTGTTTCTGATGAAACTGATCTTGATTATTATAGTATAAGCTGGACAAAAGACACAAAAGCTTATGTGTACCGATACTGGTATGAAAACGACGCCGGCGACAGACAGCCTGTTGTATTAAGTACGGTTTTTGATACGGACAATAAGTTTTTGTACTATACGTCTACTCTAGTATACCCCGAATATCTGTGATATTCCTAAACTGTTACACGGGTTTTAGAGTTCATATGCGGTAATATCAGATATTACAGAAATAATACAAATTATTGCGCAAAATCTACAATTATATAAAAAATATTGACTTTATGAATAATTATTGATAATATAAATTGATGAATAATGTGAAAAGGAGGTTCGGTATGGACCCAAGTGTTAATCTTTGCATGGGCTGTATGAACGAGCTTGACGCCGACGGTCGCTGTCATTATTGCAGTTATACCGACGATATTCCGCATCTTCAGGCTTATCTTGCTCCGAGGACAGTTCTTGACAACAGATATATTGTTGGAAAAATGCTCTCTTATAACGGAGAGGGCGCGTCTTATATATGCTATGATACTGTAGGTAAATGCAAGTGCGTGGCGAGAGAATATATGCCGGATACCTTGTGTGAAAGGGACAGAGACAGTCAAAGACTTGTGGTCAATCCGGATTGTCTGGCAAAATATAAGACTTATATGTCCGAGTTTGCGGATATGAACAAACTGCTTTCCAGAATGAGAAATCTTCAGCATATTGCTACTGCAAAGGACTTGTTCTGTGAGAATAACACTACTTACGTTATTCTGGAATATGTCGAGGGCGTTTCGCTGAAAAAGTTTTTGCAGTCCAATACCGGATTTCTAACGTGGGAGCAGGTAAAAAAATTATTTGTTCCGTTTTTTACGACTTTAAGTATTGTACATAATGCGGGAATTATCCACAGAGGTATTTCACCTGAAAATATAATCGTTACTACCGACTGTGAGCTGAAACTTACAGGCTTTTGCATAAGCTCGATAAGAACGTCTAATACGGGGCTCTCGCCTGAGTTCTATTCCGGATATACGGCGCCTGAGCAGTATTCATCTCTGGATTGGCAGGGAACATGGACGGACGTTTATGCTGTTGCCGCTGTGCTTTACAGGATACTTACGGGCTGTATGCCCTTGGACGCATATACCAGAACAAAAAATGATACTATGGTCGAGGCTTGCCGAGTAAATCCGAGGATTCCTCAGCATATTTCCAGAGTTTTGTCCAGGTCTATGAGGGTCAAGGGTGAAGAAAGAATACAGACCATCACCGAACTGGTGGCCGCTTTGTTTGAACAGCATACTACGCATATGGAGCATCCTAAAGGTTCGACTCAGACTATTCCGATACAGCACGTTCCGATACAGCGGGTTCAGAAACAACAGCCTTCGGAGGGAGATAAGCCTAAGAGTAAGACGGCTGTCGTTGTGGGCTGGATAGTTCTTGCAGTGGTGCTTGTTCTGTCGGTGTTCCTGCTTTATGAGCTTTTTTCAGGACCTTCCGATTATGACGAAGGATCGTCTGTCAACCGCGTGGTTTCCGATGACGCTGATGATAATGTTGACAGCGAGGTTTTCGTTTACGGAACGACTATTGCCACACCTGCGACTACTGCGGCAGAAAGCCAGTCCGAGTACGGCTACGGTTCGATCATGCCTAACGTTGTGGGATTGGAGTACAATACCGTTGTTCAGAAGCTGGGTGAGGATCTCACCATCAGGGCGGACTATTATTATTCCGACATAGACGATAAGGGCGTCATTGCAGAACAGAGTATACCGGAGGGTACGGATTTTGATCCGTCGCTGAAAAATGAATTGGTGCTTAAAGTTTGCGCCGGACCGGAAAATGTTCCTGTACCGGATTATTCCGGACTTACAAAGAAAGCGTATCTTGAATTACTTGATTCATATAATATTAAGTACAAGATCGTTACGGATTTTTCAAGCTCTGTTTCGGCGGGCTATGTAATGGGAACCAGCGTGGGAGTCGGAAACACTGTCAACGTTAAGAACGGCGATGTGCTCACAGTAACGGTTTCCGCAGGTATAGTTACTACAACGACCAAGGAAACGACTGCTACTTCGGAAGAAACTAGGGCAACAGAATCTTCCGGCGAAGTTACTGCCGATGCTCCTGCTGAGGAACAGTAACGTAATCGTTTTAAATAAAGTGTTAAAATTATATCAAAGCCCTTGACAATTCAGGGGCTTTGTGCTATGCTTATTGAGGGTTAAAAGGAAAGTATTAAGGAAATTGTTCCTAATTGGAGGTATTTTACATGGCTAAGAAAATCGGTGTTTTGACCAGCGGAGGAGACGCTCCGGGAATGAACGCTGCCGTAAGAGCGGTTTGCAGAGCGGCTCTTCAGAAGGGCATGGAGGTTGTAGGTATCCGCAGAGGATATAACGGTCTTCTTAACGGAGAAGTCGTTGATATGAGTGCAAGAAGCGTTTCCGGTATTATTCAGAGAGGCGGTACTTGTCTTTATACAGCAAGATGTCCAGAATTCAGAGAACTTTCCGGCGTTTTGAGAGGTAAAGAAAAGTGTATCGAAATGGGTCTTGACGGAATCGTCGTGATCGGCGGTGACGGCTCGTTCAGAGGTGCGGCTGATCTGTCTGCTCAGGGTATTCCATGTATCGGTCTTCCGGGTACTATCGACAACGATATTTCCTGCACCGAGTACACGATCGGTTACGATACAGCTATGAATACCGCTATGGAAATGATCGATAAGATCAGGGATACTGCACAGTCCCATGACAGATGTTCTGTCGTTGAGGTAATGGGAAGAAATGCAGGCTATATTGCTACAAATGTCGGCGTTGCAGTAGGGGCAGAGGCTGTTATCATTCCGGAAAAGCCTTATGACCTTAACGCTATCGCTAAGAATATGCAGGAAACTAAAAAATCAGGTAAAACTCATTTTATTATCGTTGTTGCTGAGGGTGTTGGCAAGACGGAATATATTACAAGAACTTTGCAGGAACTCACAGGCATCGAATCAAGAGCTACGATCCTCGGTCACGTTCAAAGAGGCGGTTCTCCTACGGTAAGAGACAGAGTTGTAGCTACTCAGATGGGCTATCATGCTGTTGAACTGCTTGAGCAGGGTATCGGCAACAGAGTTGTCGGCATGAAGGATAGTAAAATATATGATGTGGATATACAGGAAGCTCTTTCGATGAAGAAGCCTTTCGAGGACGAGCTTTACGATATTCTCAATAAGACAGCGTTTTAATTTTAACGATGTTTTGTCCCATGTGGACTGGCATATTACAGAGTAGAAAGCTGAGCGTTAAGTGTCCGTCGGACGGGGAGTTGCCGTCGGAACGAAAAAGGTAAAACCTTTGCGGTTCGGTTTTCGCATCCCGCTGAATGTGTAATTGAAGCTTTTCATAAGCGGCTCTGCACATACCATACGGGTATTGTGCAGAGCTGTTTTTGTTGCTCCGTTATGCACTAAGCGACAAGCTCGCAGAATAGAAGGAGGAATTTTTATGAAGAGCTTTTTTCGTATGTTCTACGATTCCTTTAAATCTTTGAAGGATCTTAGAACTCTCACAACAACAGGCATTTTGCTTGCACTTGCGTTCGTTATCAAGTCGTTTTCCATTGAGGTGACGCCTGATCTGCGGATAGGTTTCACTTTCCTGGCTACCTGTACCATTGGTATGCTTTACGGTCCTGTGGTATGCGGAATGTCTACATTTCTGCTGGATTTTATAGGATACATCATTCAGAACAAATCTCCCCGAGCCTACAGTCCGCAGCTTGCGGTTGTTGTAATCATTTCAGGCGTTATTTATGGATGTCTGTTGTATAAGTGTGATTTTCAGAGCAAAAAGGTACCAAGCTTTATCAGGGTCGTCCTTTCCCGTACTATCGTTGTTTTGTTTTGCAATATCTTGCTCAACTCGTATTTCCTGTACAGCCTGTATGTCAATAAAGACTTTGGCATCACCAATCTTACGGCAGAATCTCTCAGGGGATTCTGGGTTTACTGTACGCCGAGAATTACCAAGAATCTTCTCCAACTCCCGATAGATCTGGTAATGCTTTGTATTTTCCTGCCGGCAGTCAAGGTTGCTTATGAAAAGGTAAGGGCGCAGTTCGGTCATAAATCAGCCAAAGGCTCGGCTTAGGATATAATATGATATTGATTTTTAAGACGGCGATCAACAGTCGCCGTCTTTTTATGTTCATTAGATGAAAATTAACACAAACTACTTGCAAAAAAATGATTTAAGTAGTATAATTATAACAATATGTTGATTTCTGTAGAAAGGATATGTTATTTATGATAAATGTTGGTTTTATCGGCGCAGGAAATATGGGATATGCAATTATGAAAGGCATTGCCGAAAGTTCTGTGAGCAATGAGATAAAGCTGTATGCCTTTGACGTTTATGCCCCTGTGCTTGACAGACTTGATGAGTTCGGTGCAGTAAAGTGTACCGATGCGGTTTCTGTGGTCAATAACTGCAAGTATGTTTTTCTTGCAATCAAGCCTCAGCAGCTTGACGAAGTGCTTGATAATATCTCTGCCGCTGTGAGCAAGGATACTGTCATAGTTTCTATCTGCGCAGGAATCACTGATGAGTATATAGCGTCAAAAACCGTTGACGACGCAAAGGTAGTTCTTGTTATGCCGAATACTCCGCTTCTTCTTGGAGAAGGTGCAACGGCTTTGTCAAGATCCGACAACGTGAGCGATGAGGAATTTGAGCTTGTATGCAGTATTTTCGGCTCCTGCGGTGAATACGCTGTTATTTCAAAGGATAAAATGAAAGAGATAATCGCTATAAACGGTTCTTCGCCTGCATTTATTTATCTTTACGCTCAGGCGTTTGTGGATTATGCAAAAAGCGTGGGTATCGACGGAGAAGTGGCAAAAAGTCTTTTTGCAAAATCGCTTATCGGCTCTGCTAAGATGATAACCGACAGCGGAAAGAGCATTGACGAGCTTATTGAAATGGTATCGTCAAAAGGCGGCACTACTATTGCAGGACTTGAAAAGCTCCGCGAAGGCGGTTTGCCCGAGGCTGTAAACGAGTGCTGTAAGGCCTGCACAAAGAGAGCTTACGAGCTTTCCAAGTAATTATATCTGTCCGGCCTGCATATACATTTCTCAAAGGGAGTGATGTGTATGAACGCTCGGACAAGTTCGGATGTATATAAAACCGGATTTTTTGCTTTTCTTATCGGCGCTGTACTCATAGGCGCACTCATGGGTTCGGTTTCTTACTGCTTTATGGATTCCGACGGATATTCAAAATTGGCTTTGTTTCAGAACGGTTATTTCAGTGCAAGACAGTCGGGAGATTTCGGAGAGATACTGATAAAATCTTTTTCGGGGGCGACGCTTTTTATGGCGGCTGTCTTCTTGATGGGTTTTTCTGCTTTCGGACAGCCTGCTGTGATCGCTGTCCTGCTTATCCGAGGAATGGGTTTCGGCGTTACAATGGCTCAGTTTTATTCCGTGTACGGAAAGCGTGGAGTGCTGATGTCTGCCGTGTTTGTACTGCCCTCGGCGGTGATAACTACTTCGGCGTTGGCGGCGGGTGCAAGAGAGGCTGTGGGACTGTCAAATCTTCTGCTGGGAATAACCTTATCCGACAGACAGGAAAACGGTCTGCGGCAGGCAGTAAGGCTTTATGGCGCGAAATTCCTTGTGCTTGAAGCTGTTCTGGCAGTGGGTGCAGGCATAGAATGTATTTGTACGGTATTATTTATGGGGAGACTCTGATATATTTGGGAACTATTAAATTTAAGGAGCGTTGAAATGGCTTTATTCAGTAACTATAATACGCCCGGCAGGGGAGTGCTTAAAGCGCCTCAGGAGAAAAAGGGCATATTCAAATTCTTCGAGGTTTACGGACGTCATATGTGGAAGCTTATGGAGCTTAATCTGCTGTATGTTGTCTGCTGTATCCCGATCGTGACTTTCGGTCCTGCTACTGCCGCAATGACAAAGGTGTGCAGAAATTATTCTCAGGAGAGAAATGTGTTTCTGCTTCACGATTTTATAGATTCTTTCAAGAAAAATTTCAAGCAGGGTATCGGAATGGGCATTGTGGATATAATCTTTGCCGTCGGCTTTATTGTGGGCTTGCCTATGTACAAATATTGGGCGGAACAGAATTCAATGATCTATATTCCGTTTATTATTTGTATAAGCTGTATGATAGTGTTCTTTATGATGCACTTCTATATCTATCTGATGATAAGCTCTACAAATTTAAAAATGAAACAAATAATCAAGAACGCTTTCTTTTTAGTAAGCCTTGGGATCAAGCAGTCTCTGTGGACGCTCCTTGTATCACTGATCGTGTTGTTTGTTACCTATATTTTTATACCTTACTCACTGTTTATTGTTCCGTTCTGGCCGCTTTCGTTTATCTGCTTTGTGACATGTTTTAACTGCTATCCGGTAATAAGAAAGCACGTTATCCAGCCGTATTACGACCAGAGGGGCGAGGAGAATCCGGAGTTTGCATATAAGGAAACAAAGCCTGATGAGCAGCTGTTCGAGGACAAGGCCGCCGAGGAAACTCCCGTTAAAGAAAAAAAATCAAGAAAAATAGGAAAGACTATTTCGTAAGATTCGGTGCAAGCAAGGTTTTTGCAACAATAGATAATAAAAGCGGGCTGAGAAAAATTGATTCTCAGTCCGCTTTAAGTTATGCAGAGTTAATTTTTTTCGATCTCACCAAGCGACAAGGCTTTAAGATATGCGTTTATAAATCCGTCTAATTCGCCGTCCATTACAGCGTTTACATTAGTGTTTTCAAAGCCCGTTCGGTGATCCTTTACAAGCGTATAAGGCATAAACACATACGATCTGATCTGCGCGCCCCATGCGATCTCTTTCTGAACGCCTTTGATATCCTCGATCTTTTCCAGATGTTCGCGCTCTTTGATCTTGATAAGCTCGGCTTTGAGCATTTTCATTGCGTAATCTCTGTTCTGAAACTGTGAACGCTGAGTCTGGCAGGAAGTTACGATACCCGTAGGGATATGCGTAAGCCTTACTGCGGAGGAGGTTTTGTTAATGTGCTGTCCGCCTGCGCCGCTTGAGCGGAAAACGTCCATTTTGATGTCCTCAGGACGTATATCAACTTCTATAGTATCATCGATCTCAGGCATTACGTCTACGGCGGCGAAAGAAGTATGTCGGCTTCCGGAACTGTCAAAAGGAGAAATACGCACAAGTCTGTGGATTCCTGCTTCGCTTTTGAGATAACCGTAAGCGTTTTCACCCTCAACGATTACAGATGCGCTTTTCAGCCCTGCCTCGCCGCCCTCAAGATAATCGAGTGTGGTCATTTTAAAGCCGTGGGCTTCGCACCATTTGTGATACATTCTGAAAAGCATTTCAGACCAGTCCTGAGCTTCAGTTCCGCCTGCTCCCGCATGGAAGTTGATGATAGCGTTGTTATGGTCGTATTCGCCTGTAAGCAGGGTGTCAAGCTGAGCGGCGTCAAGACTTTCTTTCAGCTTGTTAAGCTCGCTTTGTACCTCGTCTATCATACTTTCATCATTTTCATCTGCCGTCATTTCAATAAGCACTTCAATGTCCTCAAAAGAAGTCTTGAATTTATCGTACTTTTCCAGCTTACTTTCCAAGTTTCGCGTTTCCTGAAGGACCTTCTGAGAGTTCTCCATATCGTCCCAGAAGTTTGGCTCAGCGGCCTTTTCATGCAGTTCGGCAATACGCTCCTGAGAACGCTCAATGTCATATACGTCATGAAGCTCCTTTATTATCGGTCTGAGAGCTTCAAGCTCGGATTTCAAATTCTCTAAAAATACCATATCTGATTCTCCTTAATTTATATCAATATATATTATAAAACTTTTTTTCCAAAAAGTAAAGAAAATTATTGAAAAAACTATAGCTTTTTGATTATAAATGTGCTATAATTAAAATTAACAGGCTTTTGTAGGCTATCAAAGGAAAGGATTACCAATATGTCTAATTATTCAGGTGCAAAATGTATTTCCTGCGGAGAGGTGTTTAAGGACGGCGACGACGTTGTAGTTTGTCCGGAGTGCGGAACGCCCTATCACCGTGAATGTTATCTCAGGGAAGGAAAATGTATAAATGAAAAGCTCCATGAAAGCGGACAAAGCTGGCGGCAGGAGGAAAAGGAGAAAAACTCTGAGAATATCAGATGTATACGCTGTGGGTTTGAAAACACGCCGGACAAGCTTTTCTGTGAAAAATGCGGAACTCCTTTAATGAAGAACGACACTGAGACCGAGCGTCCGTTTAACGATATGGGGCGGCAGGCAGGTTTCAATAATCAAGGAACCGCGGGATCGTTCAATCAGCAGGGCGACTCTCAGTACAATCCGTTCGGCAGACAGCTGGTCTTTGATAAGGACACTGATCTGGACGGTATAAAGCTTGATGATTACGCAAAATATGTAAAGTCAAATCCGCTTGTTTTTCTGTCAAATTTCATACGTTTCGGCAAATTTGGCGGAAAGATCTCGTTGAATTTTGCGGCTTTCATTTTCCCGCATCTGTATTTTCTGTTCAGAAAAATGAATCTTGTGGGAATTATCATGCTGATCGTTACCGGACTGCTCAATATTCCTACGGCAATCGAATATCTTGAAAGCGGTATGCTGGGCTATACTATCAACATTGGGGTAGACGTAGAAAGCACGCTTTTTCAGGGCATTTCCACCGCTGCATGGTATGTGTCACTGGCTCTTCAGTTCTTTGCGGGATTCTTTGCAAATTATATCTATTATAAAACAGCACAGAAAAATATCCGTGAGATAAGAAATCAGGATATAGCGGACGAGGAGGAGATCGTTCGTCGGATATCTTCAAAGGGCGGTACGTCATGGGCGGCTGTAATACTCGGATTCTTTGTATACAGCGCTATTGTTGTCGGCGGAGTATTCGGTATCAGCAAGATAATCGGCTGAGTTCACAAAAAATTCAGAAAATTAGATTCAAAGTTCATTGACATCGATATGGTGTTATGATATAATAATTAAGTTAATCCTTGCTTGTGTTTATTGCAGGCACAGGCGAAATCCAGAAGGAGGTGCAAAAGCAATGGCAAAGATCAATGAGACATACGAGGCTATGGTAATTTTCAGCTCCAAGCTTGACGAGGAGGCTGTAAATGCACTTACGGCTAAGTTCAACGACATGATTGAAGCGAACGCTTCCGATGTTACTCTTAGTAACTGGGGCAAGCGTAAGCTGGCTTACGCTATCAACTATGAAACAGAGGGTACTTATGTACTGTGGTCATTTACTTGTAAGCCTGATTTTCCGGCTGAGCTTGAGAGAGTTCTTAAGATCACAGACGGCGTTATCCGTTTCTTAGTAACAATCAAGTAAGCTGTGAGGAGAGGGGAAAGTTATGCTTAACAGAGTTATATTGATGGGAAGGATCACTCAGGATCTTGATGTAAGGCAGACTCCCAGCGGAGTCAGCGTTGTAACGTTTAACGTTGCTGTAGACAGAAGCTATCAGAAACAGGGCGAGGACAGACAGGCTGATTTTATAACCTGTGTGGCGTGGCGCCAGACGGCCGAATTTATCGGAAGATATTTCGGTAAGGGTCGTATGATCGCTATAGAAGGTCAGCTCAGAACCAGAACCTACGATGATAAAAACGGCACTAAACATTATGTAACAGAAGTTTATGTTGATAATGCTTCGTTTACCGGTGAGCCAAAACAGCAGGGAAGCGGAAATTATTCAAATAACTACTCTAACGGCGGTTATCAGAATAACGGAGGCTATCAGCAGAATAACGGCTATCAGAACAGCGGATATTCTCAGGCGCCTGCAAGCAATTCCAATCAGAATAACTATAATAACGCTCCGTCAAACGACGCATTGTCCATAGGCGACCTTGCAGACTTTGAAGAGGTGTTAAGCGATGACGGAGTACCGTTCTAAGCAAAAGAAGTGAACTTAACTTATTTTCCGTAAGGAGGGAAATTTACCATGGAGAAGGAAAGAAATACAAGCAGACCTGCAAAGAGAGGTCGTAAGAAGGTTTGTATGTTCTGTGCAGACAGAGCTGAAAAGATCGACTATAAAGATATCGCAAAGCTCAGAAAGTGCATGACTGAGAGAGCTAAGATTCTCCCTCGCCGTGTGACAGGAACCTGCGCTTATCATCAGAGAGAGCTCACGACAGCTATCAAGAGAGCTCGTCATGTAGCGCTTCTTCCGTATGTATCTGATTAATAGCTGATTTCTATCGCAGGAGGTATCCTTATAGGGGATACCTCCTTTTTACATTATTTATAATTTTCCGGGGGTTGCAATTGCAATCAAAATGTGTTATTATATATAATACTGAATGAGCGATCCGTTTTGGAACGTGAAGATCAGACAGTCCGTTTAGTGTAAATCCGTAAGGAAATGGAGCGACTATGAAAGATAAAATGAATATAAAAGAGAATAATATAATTCCGTTCGTACCCACCAGAGATCTGGTTGTTTTTCCGGGTATGACCATGCATTTTGACGTGGGAAGACCAATGTCAATAAAGAGCATAAAGAACGCTATGGAGGGAAACGGCTATGTTTTCCTTTGCGCACAGAAAGACTTTAATACCGAAAGACCTGAAAAAAGCGATTTGTTTAAAATCGGCACTATAGCTAAGGTAAGGCAGATTGTTAAAGCACCTAACGGGATCTACAGATGCCTTGTCGAGGGAGTTTATAAGGCAAGACTTGTTTCTTTTTATGAGCATAGTGACTGTTACGAAGCAGAGGTGAAAGGGCTGCCAACTTATTCCAAGGAGAAGCTTGACGAGAACGAACTTATCGCAGTTTTCAGAGAGGTTATGAATTCTTTTGAGGATTATGCGCAGGTGCTGC
Organism: Ruminococcus sp.; assembly: GCA_021770655.1. Lineage (GTDB taxonomy): Bacteria > Bacillota > Clostridia > Oscillospirales > Ruminococcaceae > Hominimerdicola. The sequence goes on from JAETQO010000008.1 coordinate 62,021, forward strand.
CTAAAATGCCGCAGGAGCTTTATGCTCAGATACTCGGCGCGAAAACTCCGGTCGAACTTTTTGAGGGTATCGCTTTTAATATTGCTATGCCCTTTGCCGACAGACAGGGACTTCTTGAAGCGCCGTCGGCAGGTGAAAAGCTTGTGCTCTTGCTTACTATTCTTACCAGAGAGACTGAGGTTCTTGACATTGAGCAGCAGATTCATCAGCAGGTGCATTCTCAGATCGAGGCGAGCCAGAGAGAATACTATATAAGAGAGCAGATAAAGGCTCTTCAGAATGAGATCGGCGAGGGCGACGAGTTTTCAGAGGGCGGAGAGATACAAAGCTATACCGATAAGATCAATTCACTGGAATTGTCTGATGAGGTGAAGGAAAAACTGCTGGGAGAGGTCAAAAGGCTTTCTAAAATGGGAACAGTTTCGCAGGAGGGCGTTGTGCTGAGAAATTATCTGGACACGGTGCTTGCTTTGCCTTGGAATACATACACTAAGGACAGGACCGATATTAAAAAGGCTCAGCAGATACTTGACAAGGATCATTACGGTATGAAAAAGGTCAAGGAGAGAATTATCGAAAACCTTGCGGTTAGGGCTTTGACTCCTGATATCAAGGGTCAAATACTTTGCCTTGTAGGTCCTCCGGGCGTTGGTAAAACTTCTGTTGCAAAGTCCGTTGCAAGAGCCCTCAACAGAAAATTTGTAAGGGTGTCTTTGGGCGGAGTAAAGGACGAAAGCGACATCAGAGGTCATAGAAAGACTTATGTCGGAGCGATGCCCGGCAGAATTATGAACGCTGTAAAGCTTGCAGGCAGTAAGAATCCTGTGCTTCTTCTTGATGAAATAGACAAGATGAGCAACGATTTCAGAGGCGATCCGTCATCCGCTATGCTGGAGGTGCTTGATTCTGAGCAGAATAATGCTTTCAGGGATCATTATATCGAAGTGCCTTTTGACCTGAGCGACGTGCTGTTTATTACTACTGCCAACACGCTTGATACAGTTCAGGCACCGCTTCTTGACCGTATGGAGGTCATTGAGCTGTCCAGTTATACCCGTGAGGAAAAGTTCAATATCGCCAAGGAGCATCTTGTGAAAAAGCAGATCGAGAAAAACGGTCTGAAAGCCTCTCAGATAAGAATATGCAATGACGCGCTTTATAAGCTTATCGACAGTTATACCAGAGAAGCCGGTGTGCGAAATCTTGAAAGAAGCATAGGTTCGCTTTGTAGAAAGGCGGCAAGGGAGATAGTTGAGGACGATGTGAAGAAAGTAACTTTCAAGGCGGATAACATTGAAAAGTATCTTGGTCATGAAAGGTATCAGCCCGACCTTGTTTCCACCGAAAATTCGATCGGTTCTGTAAACGGACTTGCCTGGACGTCTGTAGGCGGCGTTGTTATGCCGCTGGAGGTGCTTGTCCTTGACGGTAAGGGTAAGATCGAGCTTACCGGTTCGCTGGGCGATGTTATGAAAGAATCCGCTAAGATAGCAGTAAGCTATTGCAGGAGCGTTGCCGATAAATACGGAATTGAAAAAGACTTCTATGAGAAAAAGGATCTGCATATCCATGCTCCTGAGGGAGCTGTGCCAAAGGACGGTCCGTCCGCCGGTGTTACGATGATAACGGGAATTATTTCCGCTCTGGGAAATATAAAAGTCCGCTCAGACGTGGCTATGACCGGTGAGATAACCCTCAGCGGAAAGGTATTGCCTATCGGTGGATTGAGAGAGAAGACAATGGCAGCTTATAAGGCGGGAGTCAAGACGGTAATTATTCCATTCGGAAACAAGGGCGATCTTGACGAGGTTGACGACGCTGTAAAAATGGGTCTGGAGTTTGTCTTTGCAAAAACCATAAAAGACGTTCTGGATGTTGCGTTAGTGCAAAACGATAATGAAAGCGTGCCGCTGGAGCTTTTGAATGCCCAAAACGGCGGACGGAAGAAAATCACCGTTTAGAAAGGATCTTTCATGAACTATAATAAGGCCGAATTTTATACCTCCTTTGGCAAGTTTTCGCAGATACCGAAATCGGACAGACTGGAATTTGCCTTTTCGGGAAGGTCCAATGTGGGAAAATCCTCCCTTATAAATAAACTGCTCAACAGGAAAAATCTTGCGAGAGTAAGCTCAGTGCCGGGAAAAACCGTAACGATAAATTTTTTCTCGGTAGAAAATATTTATATTGTCGATCTTCCGGGATACGGTTATGCAAGCGTTTCTAAGTCTGAAAAAAAACAGTGGGGAAGCCTTATAGGAGGTTATCTTGACGACGGGAGCAGACAGCTTGCTTTGGTGTTTCAGCTTATAGATATGAGACATCCGCCCAGCAAGGACGACCTGATGATGATAAATTATCTTATCGACGCCGAAATTCCTTTTGTGATTGTATTTACTAAAGCCGATAAGCTGAAGCCTAATGCCAGAAAAGCGAGAATGGAAGCCTTCAAGGACGAGATACCGTGCTTTGATGATATAACCTGCGTGGAATTTTCGGCGGTCACAGGCGAGGGCGTTGATGAATTGAGGAAAATAATCGATGATATTTCAGAGGACGCTGTGATAACTCCGCAAGATGAATTGTATTCTGATGACGATGAATACGAAGCTTACGGTGAGGAGCAGAAATCCGAAGACTCCGAACGTAATATTACCAAGGGATTTAACGGTTTTCTTACGCCGAACAGAAATAAAAATTAAGAAGCTGTCAATAAAATATTCACAAATCTCCTTTACATTTTTCACAGTATGTGTTAAAATATATTTATGGTTTAACACTTTACAATATGAAACGTAAAGGAGATTTTTTATGAAAGAGAAGCTGGAAATTAAAAATCTTGATGATTTATATGAGGCTGTGCTGTGCCTTGAAACTGTGGAGGAGTGCAGGCTGTTTTTTAAGGATCTGTGTACTATTCCGGAACTCAAGGCGCTTTCACAACGTTTTCAGGTCGCTAAAATGTTGACCGAGAATCATGTGTACAGCGACATTGTAAGCGAAACAGGTGCGTCTACTGCGACTATCAGCAGAGTAAACCGATCCTTGTCCTATGACGGAAGCGGCGGTTACAGTATTGTTTTTGACAGATTAAAGGACAAGGAAGAAAAATAATGAGCGGCTACGGCAGATTTGCCTATTTTTATGACAGGCTTACACAGAATGTAGAATATGACAGGATCGCCGCATTGTGTGACGAGCTTATAAAGAAGTATGGCTCTGAACGGGAGGTCGTGCTCGATCTGGCGTGCGGAACAGGCTCACTCAGTGAGGAACTGGCTAAGCTTGGGTATGATGTTATCGGCGTAGATCTGTCCGACCAAATGCTTGAAGTGGCTATGGATAAGCGTTTTGACAGCGGTTTGCCTATTCAGTACCTTCGGCAGAGTATGACTGAACTTGATTTATACGGCGCTGTTGACGCTGTTATCTGCGTACTGGACAGCATCAATCATCTTGAACACATGGAAGATGTCAAAAAAACATTTGAACGTGTGTCGATGTTTACCTGCGACGGCGGACTTTTTATTTTTGATGTGAATACGGTTTATAAGCACCAAGAAATCCTTGCTGATAATGCTTTCTGCTATGACCTTGACGGGCTTTTCTGTGCATGGCAGAACGAACTGAACGACGATGACAGTGTGAATGTTTATCTGGATTTCTTTGAGGTGCGTGAGGACGGCGCTTATGAGCGCTTCAGTGAAGATTTTACCGAAAGAATTTTCGGTGAATCCGAGCTGGAAAGACTTTTAAAAGAGTATGACTTTCAGCTTATCGGTAAATTTGATGGATTTTCCGACAAGCCTTGTACAGAGAAAAGTCAGAGAATTTTGTATGTTTGTAAAAGATTAAACAGAGGTTAGATAAATGGGAAGAATTGTTAGAACAATAAGTAAGGACGCGTCAGTCGTATGCAGTGCGATAGACGGCAAAGATATTGTATCACGCATTGAACAGATCCACAAAACATCGGCGGTAGTCACTGCCGGACTTGGTCGGCTTGCTATGGCTGCTTCGCTTTTGGGCTTCGGACTTAAAGGCGATAACGACAGTGTTACCGTAAGGGTAGCAGGCGATGGTCCTGCGGGTGCGCTTATCTGCGTGTCTGATAGTATGGGAAACGTTAAGGCATATGTGCAGAATCCTGTGGTAGAAATACCGCTTAACGACAAGGGCAAGCTTGACGTGAGAGGCGCTGTAGGAACAAACGGAACGCTCAGTGTTGTTAAGGATCTAGGGCTTAAAGAGCCTTACTGCGGACAGGTGCCCTTGGTTTCCGGCGAGATAGCAGAAGACATTACAAACTATCTTGCGGTAAGCGAGCAGGTTCCCAGTGTTTGCGCTCTGGGCGTATTGGTAAATCCGGACTTGACTGTGAAATGTGCCGGAGGCTTTTTGATACAGTTACTGCCTTTTGCACAGGATTCAGCAATAGATCAGATTGAAAAGAACATTAACGGCATGGAATCGGTTACTCAGCTTATAAGTTCGGGAATGACGACTGAGGATATAGCTCTGAAAGCATTGGAGGGACTTGATCCAAATGTTCTTGATGATTTTGAGGTAAGTTATCGATGCGACTGCTCAAGGAAACGTGTAGAAAACGCTTTGATTTCTTTGGGAAGAAAAGATCTTGAGGATCTTGCAAAGGACGGTGGTACAGATGTTGAATGTCATTTCTGTGAGAAACGCTATCATTTTACTCCGGAGGAAATACTCAGGTTAATTCATAATTAATATTTTGTGAATATTATATGTATGCTTGCAAATGCCCTATTTTAATGGATTTGTAGATTTAGAAATGTGTAAGTTTTTTTGCAAAAACTCTTGACAAAGGTGATCAAATAGTGTATAATAAATATCGTCGCTGAGAGAATTAATCTTGACAGCGATTTAATGGGAGCATAGCTCAGCTGGGAGAGCATCTGCCTTACAAGCAGAGGGTCACAGGTTCGAGCCCTGTTGTTCCCACCAGGCGAACGATTTTCGTTCGCTGCTCGGCCGGGTAGTTCAGCTGGTTAGAACGCTAGCCTGTCACGCTAGAGGTCGTGGGTTCGAGCCCCATTCCGGTCGCCAATGTATCAAAATTCAGTATCCTGCATATACTTTAATATGGTTACAGTAAGCAGGAAATGCTTCTGTAGCTCAGTAGGTAGAGCAGGGGACTGAAAATCCCCGTGTCGATGGTTCGATTCCGTCCGGAAGCACCATATGCGGATTTAGCTCATCTGGTAGAGCGCCACCTTGCCAAATTATGCGCGTATTTTTGCTGGTATAGCTGTAATACATTGATGATTCCATGTACAGGCGGGCAACGTTCGGCATTTTGAACATTTTTTTCTTCAATTCAGAACAAGTAGTGTGTTTTAGTGCCAAAAGCGAAAAAAAATCCCGAAAAACGGTTGACAATGACGAAAAAATATGATAATATATATAAGTCGCTTAAGACGGGTGACGACATCTGAAAGCGAGTCAAAAAAAGTTTTTTAAAATTTGAAAAACCCCCTTGACAAAGCTGAACGAGTGTGATATAATGTAAAAGTTGCACGACACGAGAGTGGAGAGCGACGACCAGCATCTTGAAAATTGAACAAAGACGAAGAACGAAACCCTTGAGAGATTCTTTTGAGAGAGAAAGAATGGATGTCTAACATAAAGACAGAAAAGAAATGTACGATCAGTGA
>JAETQO010000092.1 GCA_021770655.1 Ruminococcus sp.
GGGCTTGTCTCTGTTGGCGCAGGGGCAGGCTCGTTTTTTACTCTCTTATTGCCTTTGGCTTTTACCGATGTTTTGGGATCTATCTGCCATGTGCCAACCCAGCGAGAAACCGTAGACTGTGCAAACCCCGTTCTTCTCGCTATCTCGCATACTCCGACGCCCTTGCGATACAAATCACGGACTTCTGCTTTTTCTTCGTCTGTTGCCGCCCCTCTAACCGTTCTGGCGTACCCTTGCTTTGATACTGTTTTAACGTCATCACCGATAAGCATTGCCTCGTTGTCCTGCTTGTGTGCTACATCTCGCGCAAGCTCCTCAAATGTTTTTTCCATAGTTTTTCTCCTCCATATCAAAATGTATCTTTACAATCTCAACCGCCGCCAGATACTCACGAGCATATTTGCGGTCTCCATGTGTCTCTTTGACTTTTGCTGTAAACTCATCCAGCGTGCCGTTAAAACAACCGCAGGCAACCGATACGCCGCCGTCCTTAGTTTTGTAAAAAGTAGTATTACGGTTGCACGATCCCAAGCCCTTAAAGCAAAGGTAATCAGCGTTTCCGCACACCTCAGCGTTTCCGCGCACCTCAGCGCTTCCGTACACCCAAGCGTTTTCGTACACCCTAGCGTTTCCGTACACCCTAGCGTTTCCGAACACCCTAGTTCGTACACCCAAGCGTTTTCGTACACCCTAGCGTTTCCGAACACCCAAGCGTTTTCGTACACCCTAGCGTTTCCGTACACCCTAGCGTTTCCGCACACCCAAGCGCTTCCGTACACCCAAGCGTTTTCGTACACCCTAGCGTTTCCGTACACCCTAGCGTTTCCGTACACCATAGCGTTTTCGTACACCCTAGCGTTTCCGTACACCCTAGCGTTTCCGAACACCCAAGCGCTTCCGTACACCCAAGCGCTTCCATCATGACTGAGATTTCCTTCTTTCTCTATATAACCGCCCAGATCGCCTGCTTTTACGTTTCCAAAATCAACAAGGGCTTTTATCCTAAAAAGC
>JAETQO010000062.1 GCA_021770655.1 Ruminococcus sp.
TATTGTTACTCAATTCAGATTCATGGAACGTAACAAATATGAGGATTGATTCGCTGATGGATTGACAGTCCGCCTTTTCTCTTCTGCAAATAAGAATGGAGATGATTAAATTGAACTGCAACACAACGGCGATATTTGCCCTTCAAACTCGTAGTAGGGTAAACATACCACCCTAGGCGGTACAAGCCCACACAAGTGATTTGTCTGCGTTGTACGAGGGGATAAACGAGCGTTTCGGAAATTAGGTCAAAAGAACATCGGAAACTTGATATGTTAATTATGCACAAATCTCTGATTAGCAGCATAACGAAGAAAGTGAAATATTGTAAAGCAAGTTAAAGTTTCGGGGTCAAAGCCCCCGAAACGCTCACAGCGGACAGCAAAGCTGACCGCAAAAGTGCCGAAATTACGACGTTTCAGCACAGGTCTTGTGCATATTTTCGGCAGTCGACTTATGGAGTCAAAATACGGCTTTCGGAGGAAATTAGGGGTCGTAAGGGCTGAAAAGTGCGTGAACTCGGTGTTTGTTCGGGAGTCGTGACACGAAAGGAGAGAAAAACTATGGCAAAAGAAAAAACGGCTGTTTACTTTCAGCCGGAAACTATGAGAAAGATCGAGCAGGAGTACAAGGACGATAATTGTGCTTCAAAAACAGAGTTCATTGAGAAAGCCGTCACGTTTTACATCGGCTATCTTCGTCAGCAGGAGGAAGTGAATTACCTCTCTCCGATGATAACCGAGACGGTCAAGGCACAGATAAAAGGCACGGAACAGCGGCTTGCAAGGTTACTTTTTAAGGTAGCTGTCGAGCTTGGAAAGCTGTCGCATATGACTGCGGCTATCAATGATGTTGAGGACGAAACGCTGGGCAAGCTTCACGCAATGTGCGTGAATGAGGTTCGTAAAATCAACGGCATTATCGATTACGAGGACGCTGTTGATTATCAACAAAGTTAAGAAAGCGTATGATTGATTGACACAACAAAATTTAAAATGAAAGGACTGAACTGATTTGTTTACACAAATAACAACAATCAAGACAACGAAGTGGAGAATGATTTATGCAGAACATTTACAAAGAAATAGAAGAAAAATCAGATTCAAATCAGTACCGCCGCCGACATAACTATTTTCACAGCGAAACTGTGATTGATGGAGTAACCTACAAAATCTTATCCGTTAGTCCCAGACCAGATGAAGGATACAAGCCACAAAAAGCGTCGGAACTGTTCGCTTATCTTATTAACGGCAGATAAAATTATCAAAAAATTTTCTGGACTTTCAAGCCGGATAGTGATATATTGTAGCTGCATCCTATTAGGTTTGAAAATTTACAGACTACGAAAGGACGGATGATTATGTCTAATTCAAATCGGAAAATTACAGCGTTATACTGCCGTTTATCTCAGGAGGATATGAGGGACGGCGAGTCGGTCTCCATTGAAAATCAAAAGCTGATCCTGCAAAAATATGCAGACGATCATGGATTATTAAACTGTAAATTCTATGTCGACGACGGATATTCGGGAGCAAATTTCAATCGTCCCGCATTCAAGGAAATGATGATTGAAGTAGAAAGTGGTAACGTTTCAGCAGTGATTGTTAAAGATCAGTCTCGACTTGGCAGAGAATATTTGCAGACGGGTATGCTTATGGAAGTTACCTTTCCGCAGTATGACGTCCGTTTTATCGCTGTGAACGATGGCGTAGACAGCGCCGACGGTACAAACGACTATGCGGGAATACGCAATTATTTCAACGATCTTTTTGCAAGAGATACAAGTAAGAAAATCAGAGCAGTTCAGCGTGCAAAGGGTGAGCACGGCGAGCGTATCGGATCGGTAATAGCGTATGGCTATATGAAAAATCCCGATGATCCTAAACAACTGCTGCCCGATCCTGAAACTGCTCCAATAGTGAAACGAATTTTTGAAATGTATGCAGACGGAATCGGAATAATGAAGATCTGCGATAAATTGTGTGCGGAGAAGGTTCTCTCGCCAAGCATTTACGCATTCAGAAAAACAGGTCGCAGGACGGGAAGATTGAATCCGGATAAACCGTATCATTGGGATCAGAAGTCCGTTCGACTGATGCTTTCAAACAGAGTCTACTGCGGCGATACCGTGAATTTTAAAACCTATACCAAGTCCAACAAGCTGAAAAAACGCATTAAAAACGATGAAGAAAATGTTCTGATTTTTGAGAATACCCACGAGCCTATCGTTGACAGAAAAACCTTTGACTTGGTACAAAAGCATTTTGACGGCAGAAAGCGTCCCGACAGACAAGGCGAAATGGATAAATATGCGGGCTATCTTTACTGCGGCGACTGCGGTAAGCGGTTGTATCTTCAAAGGGCAAAGACAAAGGCTGTCGAAAAAAACAGCTTCATATGCGGAGGCTACCAAAAGCGTACAACCGACTGCACCTGTCATCATATCAGAGAACAAGTTTTAGATCAGATCGTACTTGAAAACCTCAAAGCAGCTACAGCCTTCGCCCGAGATAATCCCGAAGAATTTTACGCAATGGCAGCTAAGAACGGCGAGGTTGAGGCAAAGAAATTGTGTAAAAATGCCGAGCGTGAGAAAGAGCAGATCACTGCAAGAATAGATCAGCTTGACAATATCATCCGCTGTCTGTACGAGGACAGGGTGACAGGCAGAATTACTCCGGAACGCTATGATTCTCTCGCAAGCACTTACGAAGAGGAACAATCACATTTGCGGTTTGAACTTGAATCAATATTGCACAAAATATCCGAAATGGATCTGCGTGAGCAGTACATTCAGAAGTTTATAGCAAAGGCTAAGGAATACATTGAAATGCCTAAGCTTACTCCTGAGTTGCTAAGGACGTTTATACGCAGGATAGAGGTTTATGAAAAAACGGAAAAGTATTCAAGAACCTGCGGCAATACGATTGTGATCCATTACACGTTTGAGACTGAAAGCCTTAAGCACATATAATACGAAACCCGTAAGGTATTGAGCTTACGGGTGATACATAAAATTTAATTCTTCGTTAAGGATAGTCCGAGTTAGCCATTTTGTGTTAATAACCGGATACATACAGTCAGGCGACGCAATATATTTTGTTTACGGAAACAGCTATTATACTGATAGTATATTATCAGGGCACACTCTAATGCTGGTCAGAGATGAATTATTAAATGTCTCGGTAAGTGCTCACCATGATGAACCAAATGCCATACTATACCCAACTCAGTAAGTGTTTTGAAGATTTATATCTTATAGTATACGCTTAAAATTCGGATTGGGTTTAGCTATGCAAAGCGGCTTTGTCTGTCAGAATTGTTCAGTAATAATATATAAATGGTTAAAGCTTGTAATGGGTACTATCTTACAGCTTTAACCATTTGTTTTAGATTTAGAAATAACCCCTAGATATCAATAAAGTTTTATAACTATCACCTTAGTATAGTTTGAAATCATGGAGTATAACAAAAGCTTTTAAAGTCGAAAGTTATACTCCTTTTTTTATCAGACCTTTTTGTTTTAAAAGCAGAAAGGTCTATTTTTATGCCCATTTTTAAGAACTGGCAATGCTATATTGCCAAATACCCGTAAGCCTTCGTTTTGATTCAAAACAAAAAATCAAAACGGAGGAATAAAGAATGAGTAAAAATACGGTGCGTGTTTATGACACGATAACCAAGAAATACGTTGAAGTCGAGGTGAATGAAACGGTTCGTACATATTACGACAGAACTCAGTGGAATATTGACGATAACGATAAGTCGTTCTATAAGCATGAAATTCAGTTCTCGGCATTGAGAGGCAGTATCAACGGAAATCTTGAAAATTTCAAGGAGTTTCGTACTGATGATGATTCGGTTGAAAAGTGTATTATCAGACAAGCGGAATATTCGGAGCTGTATAAATGTCTTGCTAACCTACCTGATGATGAGCACTCAATAATTATCATGATATATTTTTGTGGCAAAACCGAGCAGGAAGTTGCTGATATATTACATACATCACAGCAAAATGTGCACAAAAAGAAACATAGGATTTTGTACAGACTAAACAAACTTTTAAAATCTCAATAAAAAACGGTTGTTAAACTCCTTGTTTCTTCCCCTATACAAGTGTAAGGGGAAAGAAAGGCTCCTTAAGCATCTTGACAACAGAATATCAACTCTGCAAGTACATTAATCATACGGCCGGTATGAAATCTCGGCAGCCATATGAACCATACGCCAAGACCTCAAATGAGCGAGCGATAAATATGAAGTTCAGACCTTTGGACAGCAACCAAAGTCGGCGATGAAACGTGTGAGGATAATGATACTTCCCAAAGAGGGCTGATAGAGCGGGTGAGATTCCCATGAGATCGATACGCTGTCGATCGCTTGCAGAGTTCCGCCGTGATCGGATAAAACGCTTTTTCAAAGCGTTGAACAAATATCACGGAAAACGTCCGAAACAAGATAGAATCGGACGAAGGCAAAACGAATTAAAGTTATTCCGCACTATTGTTTTGCAGTGCGGATATAACTCAAGTGCAGAAGCTTTTTCTACATTTGAGTTGTATATAAAAAGATTGGAGGGAGAAGTATTGCTTGACGAAAAAGACATTGCCGATTGGGACAGAATCCGCAAGAGATTTCTTAAGATAAAAAACAGCAATAATGTTTATGTCGAGGGAGAAGAATGCCGAA
>JAETQO010000009.1 GCA_021770655.1 Ruminococcus sp.
CTTTTTTTGAATTTCTTTTTGAACTTTCTGTTAAGCCTCGCTCTCTCTGTCGTCCCTCTCACGAGGCGACTTGTTCATTTTATCACCTTTTTCTCATATTGTCAACCCGTTTGGACAAATTCATTAAAATTGACCCTTAAACGCCTGCGCTGTTTTAAATTTTTGTGCATTTCAACAACATATGCCGAACAAATTTATTATATGCTGTATTTACAAAGATGTGCAAATGCGTATATTTAAAGATTTAATGCTAAAAATAATCCTGAAAAACTTAAAGGAGGTTCAAATTATGAGAAGTTCTTCGATAAATTTATTTTTTAAAACCGCCGTTGTTGTTCTTTCTTTCCTTTTATTATTGGCATCTGCCTCCGCTTTTATCGGTACAGACTCTGAAAATGTCGTTTCACAGCTTGGTTCCAGCGGTAAAGAAGTCACTGCTATTCAGGAGCGCCTGAAAGAAAGAGGTCTTTTTAACGACTCCGTTACAGGCTATTACGGCGAAAAAACCAGACAAGCCGTGCTGAGGTTCCAGAAACAGCAGGGCATTTCGCAAACAGGCACAGCGGGACCCGTAACGCTGCGTGCGCTTGGCATCTCCATAGGCTCTGTACCGGCGGCTACCGAACAGAATATTAATCTTCTGGCAAGGATCATTTCTGCCGAAGCCAGAGGCGAACCCTATGTAGGACAGGTAGCCGTCGGTGCAGTCATTCTGAACCGAATAGAGCACCCCTCTTTTCCCGATACACTTTCCGGTGTTATCTATGAAAACGGCGCTTTCACTGCTATTGTTGACGGTCAGTTCAACGAGCCTGTGGCCGATTCCGCATATAACGCCGCCCGAGACGCTCTCAACGGCTGGGATCCCACAGGAGGCTGCGTATACTATTATAATCCGGCAAAAACTTCAAACGCCTATATGCACTCCCGCCCCACGGTAACGGTTATCGGAAGCCACAGATTCTGTATGTAATCAAAAAATGCACCGCAAAGTTTTAACGCTCTGCGGTGCTGATTTTATCTGGAGTAGTTAATAACCAACGGATAAGGGTCAACGGAATATGTAATAGTATTTCCGTTTACATCAGGTACTGAAGTTGACATAAGACACACCTCATCTGTAAGCTCAGTAAAATCTGCTGTAATATCGTGCGCAATGTTTTCTTCATGTGTTTCGCCCGGTGCAAGCGTAGTGTCAATAGTATAACCGTCTAATGTGTTGACCGCTGTTGCATATACTTTGGACGACCCGTTGGTCGTCAGTCTGTCTGTAAGAGTGAAATCAAAGGTCAGAGTTTGGTCAGATGTATTTGTCCAGCATACGCGGCAACCAAAATGCTTATCTACAACCTCATAATCAACGGTCACGGTAAAATTTCCGTCGGGCGTTTTATATTCATTATCTGAGATTTTTTCAAGATTGATATTATATATATTTTCATGTATCTGCACCGCATAGTCGGGAACGTTTTCGGGGTCGATAAGTAGACAGGATTGCCGTTCGACAGCAGTAGTTTCAGCCGTTGTTGTTTGTGTTGTAGATTTCGTTTCGGAATCAGCTGTAGTCGTTGTTTCTTTTGTAGTTGTTGTAACGGCTTCTGTGGTCGAAGAAGCGGCTTTGCTTTCTATGCTGTCTGCATTTTCTTTATCCGAACAGGAAGCAAGCATCAGAATTGCGAAAGAAAGTATCATTGCTGTTTTTATCTTTTTCATAATATTGTTCTCCTTTCAGGTTTCTGTTTTAATCTACGAAAGGTTCATAACGACTCCCTTTATTAAGGTAACACCGAACAACTACCGCCTAACGGCTTTGTGTACGTCTAACTTGCCAATTTTCCGTTATCTTGCACAGAAACTCCTTGAAAGACACAAGTATTCCTGCGTCGTTTCTATACAATCTAACGAAAAAACTTGTACATATTTTACCAATGGTAAGGCATGGTTAAAAGGGATCACGATTTCATAATTTTTCATAAAAATCGGAGGGCGGAAAATTTCCCGTCCTCCGAAAAACCGCTCGGCTCAAGCGGCTTACAGCTCAATATTGAAAACAAACGCGTCGCCGCTGTCGTAATTATATCCGAACGCCTGCAGTTTAATTTCTACTCTCGCTGTCGTACAGCCCTCAAGTCCGTATGCTTCCGCATTTACTCCGAGAGCGTATGTATATGTATAGGTTCTTGTTTCTCCCGCTTTCAGCTCGAACAATTCTCCGATAGCAGGTTCGGAGCTTATGCCCTCACCTTTTCCGTCGCCGAAAAACAGTACATAAGGTCTTGCCGAACCGTTTGTAAAATCCTTGTCGGAATTATTCGTATAAGTGATCTCAAATGTAAGCAGACCGTCTTTCATGGTGTAATCAAAGCTTCCCGACAGCTTTCCGTCGTTTGATATTACGCTGTTGTCACCCTCTATCCTGAATTTTTCCGGCGATTCTATCGGTTCTTCGGTTGCTCCGTACAGATTTATCTGCGCCGAATAATCTCCTTTTCCGCCCGCATACGAACCTATTTCCGAAAATGCTATCTTAAAGTACGGCTTATGTTCCTGTCCCTCTATAAGACTGCCCTTCAAAGTGATCTTGCCTATGCCGTATAATGAATAGTTCAATATCCTCTCAGGGCAAATTTCCGAAAACTCTTCTGCGCTCGCCGATACAGTGGGATAAACGTCGTCGCCCAGTATGTCGAGAGTAACATTCAGCTCGTCTTTCGTCTTTAGTCTGTAATAAAGATCTATATCGCCGTTATCCTTTTCACTTATACCGATAAAGCTTACATCTATACCTGCAAGCTCTCCCTGTTCGTCCTTTATCGCATTGTCAGAGAATATTTTTACGGTTTTTATAAATTCGGCTTCATCAAAGCTGTCGGATATTCCTCTTTCGTAATTAAAAATATAACTCAGCATACTTTCACGGTCGGCGGCATTTTCCGCTTCAAAAGCAGGAACGTTTCCGTCGCTTACATAAAGTACGACTATCGGATCGCCGTCTAAATCGTAACCGTCCTGTGCGGATACGACCTCGCCCTCCGGACTGCCGCTCGCCGCATAGCGTATCTCCGTTTTCTTTCCCTCTTTTTCAAGAGCTGCCTTTGCTTCTTTGGCATTCATGCCTATATATTTACCGTAACCGACCGATCCCTTGCTTATAAATAGTGTGACCGTATCGCCGGTGTTAAGCAATGAATCTGCGGCAGGCTCGGTTTTGATGACCGTTTTTTCCGACTGAGTGCCGTACATCTCACGTATAACAACGTTAAAGCCCAGTTCTCTAAGTGTGCTTTCTGCTTTTTCCCCACTCATTCCCGAAATATCCGGCACAGTAATATAACCGTACACATCATTTACATTTTGTTCAAAGGACGTATCACTAGTGGCAGAAAAATATCTGTTTTCCTGTCGGTTATACACATACGAAGACTGCATTTCGGCAGACAGCCAATAATCAAACTGTTTGTCATTATTTAAAAAGAACAAGCATTCGTCGCCTTTCTGTATGTTCATATTCGTTTGATAATCATACTTTACTCCGTTTATCACGCCGCCGCAGGTCCTTACTTTTATGGTATAGTCGCCGCCGCTGAGATCGCCCTTCAAAGCGCTTTTAACGTCCACCGTGTAAATTGTGCAGACCGTGTAGTCCTCAAGTATCTCCTTTTCACTCAGATTTTTGTAGCTCGCTACCATTTCTCCCGTTTCCGGGCTGAAAAACACATAGCTTTTTTCCTGAACAAGCCCTTTGATTATATCTGTGGAATTGTCGTTTAACGCCTGCCAATCCGAATATGAAACAAATTCACGCATAACCGACTGCGTCTTTACATATTCGTCCTCGCCGTATTCCGCCGACGAAGAAACGTCAATATCGTCCCTGCCGATAATTCCGCCGAACGCCAGCGCTCCCGCCGCAAATACTGCGCAGGCGGCGACTGCCGCTATTCCGGCCTTTCTGTTTTTTATCCTTGCAGGAGCGGCATTTGCGGAAATTTCTTCCTTATTGTCCCCCTTGGATGTGACGGTCATATACGACTTGTTTTCTATCTTATCCATAAGAGCCGCAAGGTTTCTGCTCTTGTTCTCAGAGAATTCCTTTTTCATTGCCTGTGAAATATTCATTCTTTTCCGCCTCCTTATAAGCATTTCTCAGTTGTTCAAGCGTTCTGTATATCCTAGACTTTACAGTAGACTGCGAAAGCCCCAGCAGGCTCGCCGTCTTTTTTATGGTATAGTCGTATTGATAATGCAAAACAAATATCCTGTATGTCAAGCCGTCACCTTTCCTCAGCCGTGACATCACATTGTCAAAATCCAGCGACACATCGTTTTCAAGACGTTCAAGAGTTTTGTCGTCCGCGACCTCTATCTCGTCTATATTTTCCATAGCAGTATCGCCCTTAGCATCGTAATAATCGGCAACATAAGCCTTTGCGATTTTCAGTATGTAGTGTTTGTGATTTCTTATTCCCGACGGATCTTTTGCGATAAGCGCCTTGTAATAATCGAGATAAACGCTCTGAACAGCGTCCTGTATGATCTCTGCGGAATCCAGCTTTACCGTAAGAAATTTGTAGATATAATCATAAGTTCTGTTATAAACCGAAGTAAAAAATTCGTTCAGCTCATTATTCAATACGATTACCCCCTTTCACTATAATAGTCCGCATATCGCCGCAAAAAGTTTCAGATCTCAGAAAAAATATATAGGCAACACCGCACAACTACCGCCTAACGGCTTTGTGCACGCCTAACTTGCCAATTTTCCGTTATCCGCACACAATAGTTGTGCGGTGTTACCTATAAAGAAAAAAGCCGCCGCGGTAAATGCGGCAGCACAGTTTAAGAAATATCCTCAGGCTTTATCGGCGAATCAGCTCAATCCACAGAATAATATTTCTGAAGTCTGGTCTTGAATATCTCGCAGATCAGATTTGCCGCAACGCCTGCTGTAAAAACGGACACAAACAGAATCAGAAAAATTTTCATACCCTTACTCATAAAAAAGCCTCCTTAAATATCATCGGTCATCATTTGTTTATAGTATACCTTATTATAGCCGGAATTTCAAGAGCTTTGAAAAAATTTCCCCGTTCTATTAAAAAAATTTGCAAAATCAAAATCATTGTGGTATAATAACCCTTAGATGTGCCGAACGGTCACTGCCCAATTTGAACGGCAATGGTCATAAGGTGCGCTTGTATTTTTTGAAATTACTATTTCGACCTATGAGGAATTGCAAAATGTCAGAAACTAAAAATCAAAGCAGTTATAAAAAGCTGTTCTCAAATACGCTGGTATTCGCTATAGGCTCATTCAGTTCAAAGGTTCTTGTACTGCTCCTTGTGCCGATCTACACCAACTATCTTTCCAGAGCCGAGCTCGGCGTTACGGACGTACTTACCCAGATAGCGAACTGGATAATCCCGCTGGTGACAATGACCATAACCGAGGCGATAATCCGTTTCGGTCTTGACAAGGCTTACGATAAGGTCAAGGTATTCACTCTCGGAAATCTCATCTGCTTTTTCGGGCTTGCCGTCTTTGGCATACTCCTGCCCATTGTGTCGCTTACGGGCATAGCGGATAAGTATATCGGCGGCTATTGTATCATACTCTACGTCTATGTCTTTACCTCAAGTATGAAATCCCTGTACTCCACCTTTGTACGGGCTATGGAGCAGGTCAAGCTGTTCGCCTTCAACGGTATCCTCACCACCTTTTTCACGCTGTTCTGGACAGCAATGTTTTACATGGTGCTGCCGGAAAGCTTTCTCGGCGAAGGAACGGGCATTGAGAAGTATCTTCTCGCCACCATTCTTTCGGACCTTATCTCCGTTATCTTCCTCACCTTTAAATCAAAGCTGTGGAGATATATCAACTTCAAGGACATCGACCGTGAGCTTTTGCACACTATGCTCCAGTATTCCGTTCCGCTTATTCCGGCACAACTTTTGTGGCTCATCACCAACAGCTCCGACTCTTTTATGACTACCCACTACCTCGGTTCGGACTACAACGGAGTTCTTTCGGCCGCCTACAAAATACCCAATCTCGTTTCAACGGTCTATCTGATGTTCGGACAGGCGTGGAATATGTCTGCAATAACCGAGAACGATTCCGATGACAGAGATAAATTCTATGAAAATGTCTTTGATTTTAACCAGAGTCTGCTGTATATTCTTGCCGCAGGCTGTCTGCTTATCGTTCAGCCCATAACAAACGTGTGGATAGGCTCGGACTTCCGAGACTGCGTAAGATACTCTCCAATCCTCATCTACTCTACAATATTTTCCTGTTTCACGACCTTTATGGGCTCTATCTATCTCGCCTCAAAGCAAACCAAGCGTTCTCTTTCGACAAGCCTTGTTTCCGGCGTGATAAACGTGGGGCTGAACGTTATCCTTATTCCGAGAATAGGACTTTACGGACCTCCTATCTCAACAGTGCTGAGCTATCTTACAGTATTTATCATACGCGCAATAGATTCCCGCAAGCTTGTACCTTTCAGAATAGATCTTAAAAAGATGATATTAAATAATGCGGTCATTCTTGCTATGATGTTCATATGCGTATTTGAGACAGACCTCGTTCATCATATTCCGATGTATTTTATTCTGCTGGTTCTGTTTATCGCGGTATTCCTGCTGAACAGAAGCGCTATAGCAAGCGTGTTCTACAAGATTCTTCCCGCACGCTTTGCGGCCTGCTTTGTAGATCTCAGCGCATGGAAAATATGCGCCGCTGTTGCGGTACTGCTGATTGTGGCCGCGCTGGACTGGCTCACAAAGGGAATAATCATTTATGCTGCGCTGTTTGCGGCTTTCTGCTTCGGCGTTTACAAAAAAAGCGACAAGCTTATGTATATCTTTATGTCGGCATTCTCGCTCAGCCTGATTTTCAGACACGGAGCGGCAGCAGCGGCAGCGGCTTTCCTGATACTTTCCCTTACAGGACTTGTACGATACCGCAGAACTAAAGACATCGCCGTAAGCCTTTTTTCTCTGGACGTTCTGCTTATAGCCTTTGCAAACGTCTGGTTCGGCATTCTTGCCGCCTGTGCGGAGATCTTAGCCGCCGGCTTTATCTACAGAAAGCAAATATGGAATAAGCTGATCAAATGGGCATATAAAAAGCAATAGAAAGTATTTCATCGACGCTTATCAGGCGGTACCCTGCAAATCATCGCAGGGCATTGCCTAATATATATATAAATGGAGGATTTTATTATGGCAGAACTTAAATTTGAGATCACGGAGCGTATCGGCGTGCTTTCCGAAAACGCCAAGGGCTGGACAAAGGAACTCAACAAGGTTTCATGGAATGAGAGAGAGCCTAAATACGACCTGAGAGAATGGAATCCGGATCATTCGAGAATGGGCAAGGGCATCACCCTTACCGACGAAGAGGTGGAAACTCTGAAAGCGCTCCTTAACGGAGAAGAGATTGAGGACGATATCGACGAAGCGGATATTCTTTAACAGAGTGTAAAACTTCGGTAAACAGTTAAATGATAATTGATTATTAATATTCGGTTTAAAATTATTTGTTATAATTTGCGAGAACAGTGAAAATATGAGTGCTATTTTTACTCAAAGAAATTAAGGCAGCACCGCACAACTACCGCCTAACGGCTTTGTGCACGTCTAACTTGCCAATTTTCCGTTATCTTGCACAGAAACTCCTTGAAAGACACTAGTATTCCTGCGTCGTTTCTATACAATCTAACGAAAAATTTTCTGCGTTATCCGCACACAATAGTTGTGCGGTGTTGCCTTAAGAATTTATTCCTGATAGCAAATTGTCTTTGACAAACGAGGAAACAGATTCTAATAATATCCGGAGGAATTATACAATTATGGAGCAGCATGGAATAAGCAAGCTTGATCTGAAAAGAAGAAACCGTATGCAGGTCCTAAAAATACTCAAGCAAAGAGGTCCCACGTCCCGTATCGATATAGCCAGCACGCTGGAGCTTACAAGGGCGGCTGTAACGATCATCACCAACGAAATGATCGAGCAGGGAATAATCCAGGAGATAGGCGAATATAAGCACGTTACCGAAAAGGCGCCAAGAGGAAGAAAGAAGATCCTTATCGATATAAACCATCACTATAAGTTCGTTATCGGCGTTACTATAGAGGAAGACATCGTTAGCGTAGGACTTTCGACCCTTGCAGGTGCTGTTCTCGACAAGAGAAATCTTGCTATCGACGAAAATACCGAGTATGCCAAGATCTTTGATTTTGCCGAGAAGTCTATCAACGAAGTTCTCGGTGATAACTGTTTGAGCAAGGATTCTATTCTGGGAATAGGTTTCGGAATATTCCCGACGATGTATTCCCGTCTTAATGTCGACGTGGAGGACGGCGAGCCGAATTATTCCAAGCTTAAAGCCGCAATAAGGGAAAAGACCGAGCTTCCGCTGGTGTTTGACAACTCCGTCAAGGGTACGGCTATGGCTAATATCGACTTTCTTAAAACCAAAGATATAAACAGACACAACATTGCATTTTTGCAGTACGGAAACACTATGCATTTCGTTGTGACAAATCTTAACGACCCGATAGTTTCCTATGATAACAGAACTAATTTTGTGGACAAGATGATAATAAATCCGATGTCCGACAGGACTTGTCCCTGCGGAAGAAGAGGCTGTGTAGAAAGCGAGCTTACTCCTGTGGCGACCAGAACAAAACTGAAAGAGGTATTCTCAGTTGAGAAAACACCTTTTCTTTACGAGGCGGCAAGAGGAAATTTTGGCTCGATAACAAACGACATGATAACTGCGTCCTATCAGAAAGGCGACGCCGCAGTCAAGGAAATACTCGATAATGAGCTTATGCTTCTTGCAGTGCTTATAAACAATCTTTACTTCTCTACAAATCCGCAGAAGATCGTACTTCACCAGTTTGACTTTCACGATGAAAAGACTTTTCAGAGACTTAAAGACGCAGTGACCGAGGTAGGCGGCTCTTTAGTTTCCAGTAAGATAGAGATCTCGATAATCGAGGACAAGCACCGCTTCCTTTCAGGCTGCGCCCTTGCAATAAGAGAGCTTTTCTTCAACAGAGGCGGCTTCGACACGTCGGCGGCAAATTAAGCAGATAAAAAACTATACGACCGTATCCTGCAATTTGACAGGATACGGTTTGTTTTTTTCAGAAAGCACAAAAAACAGCATAACACTTAAAGCAACACCGCACAACTACCGCCTAACGGCTTTGTGCACGCCTAACTTGCCAATTTTCCGTTATCCGCACACAATAGTTGTGCGGTGTTACCTTAATAATAAAAATTTATTTTCGTGAGTTACAAACAAAGCTTTTGACCGAGCAAAAAATTGTAGGTTGATTTTCATATGAAAATGTGTTATTATTGTCATAAGGAGGTTTTCCCCTATGAAAGACTTTTTTTCGATAATATTCAAAAACCTCTGGGGCTACGACCTTATTATTTTTCTCGTGGCGCTGGGAACGGCTTTTGTCTATTACTGTACCAGAAAAGCCTCGGACAGGCTTTATAAAAAAATGCACTTGACAGTTTTCGTACCGGATAAAAAAGCCTCGCGCCGTGAGGCGGATATGGACATCTCGGATCTGCGCGAAACGGAAATAGTTTCAATGAGAAATCAGACAGGCAGGCTCTATTCCCTCTTTGTGAACCTTACGGGAATCTTTCCCCTGCTGGGAATCCTCGGCACCGTGATATCCCTGCTTAACATGGTCTCAGATATGGAGAACGTTCAGGGCAATTTCTACGGTGCGCTAACATCAACCTTCTGGGGACTTGTGTTCGCCATAATCTTTAAATTTCTCGACGGTATCATTTCCGCAAAGATCGAGGATAATGAAAAGAACGTTCAGCTTTATCTGGAAAGAAACAGCGCCCCGCACACCGAAAACAAGGTGACGTCATGAACGGCTACAGAAAAAGCAAAGGGTTGGTAATTGAGCTTACGGCCCTGCTTGATATTATTATGATAATGCTTTTCTGGGTGATGACCGACGCGTCGTCATCTGCCGACAACGCTAAGGAGGATGCCAAGGCTCAGGTACAGGCGGCTCAGGTACAGCTTGAACAGCAGAAAAAACAGTCTGCTGAGGAAATCGAAAGCCTTAAAGCCGAAACCGAAAAGCAGATTGAAGAGGCTTATAAAAAAGCCGAAAACATAAACAGCACCGCCGCCGAAAATCAGTCCGCCCTTGACGGCTATGCCAACGGTATGCTCATCTCACTTAATCTCAGGAACGAAAACGGTGCGGACAGGCTGTATATTTCCCGTAATAACGCGGATATTATGAATATAGACCTGAACGGCGATGTTGAGCAAAGCCTCGGTTCGCTTTTTCAAAGTCTGGGGGCAGACGACGGAACAGTCATGCTCGCCGCAGTGGTCTACGACGGAAACGCCGTGCTGTACCGCAGTATGAATAAGATAGAATCCGCTATAGACAGTATATCCGATAAATATGAAAACCTGTATTTTACATATATCAACATCTCAAAATAGAAAGGACAGTAAATATGAGTATCCAGAAGGACGTAGAAAAAATGTACCGGAGCGACCTTGAAAAACAAAAACAAAAGCAGAAAAAGAAAAACAGGAAAAGACTTTTCGGACTGTTGATGATCATAATCATTCTTGTCGTCCTTCTGCTTATAATGCAGTATCTGGGACTCGGTCTTGGAGGAGGAAAGGGCGAAAGCTCGGGAAATGCGTCGGAAACAAATTCCAAGGCAACGGAGATCACTACCACTACAGCGGAGATACCCAAGGAATTTTACGACATAAAAGTTTCGGGAAGCACATATATAGTAAATGAAAAAGTCGTTGAACTCAGCGATTTCATTTCCGAATTCAGTTTCTGGAAGGATAACGTTATCGTTAGAATAACCGACGACAACGCTACCAAAAATGCAATGGACGATCTGAAAAAAGCGCTGGAGGACGGCGGCAGAGAATATACCGAGACCACTGTTTCGGAAGAATCCGCTCTTACAGACAGCACAACGGAATCAATGCAGTAAGAAAAACTATGAACAACGCCGCACAATGCCTGCGGCGTTGCCTGTTGTTCATTATATGAGGTGAAAAAATGCTGGGACTTACTTTGGAGGGCGGCGCGAGCAGAACGGTTTATTCCTGCGGAATACTCGACGCGCTCCTTGAAGAAAAGATAACAGCCGATTACGTCATAGGCGTTTCGGCAGGCGCAGCTTTCGGGATCTCCTACTGCTCAGGACAAAAAGGAAGAAATCTAAGGCTTGCAACAGAATTTATGGGAACGAAAAAATATATGGGTGCAAGACACCTTTTTGATCCCAAAAACCGCAGTTACTATAACCTGGAATATGCTTATAATACCGTCCCTAATACCGAACTGCCCTTTGACTATCAGGCATATGAAAATTTCAAAGGAAAATTCTACGCAGTTATAACAAATGTAAAAACAGGAAAAGCGGAATACATGGAAGTACCTAGGGACGACAGGGAGTGGACGCTTTTGCGGGCGACCTGCGCCTTGCCTCTGTTGTTTCCTGAAATAGAAATAAACGGTGAAAAATATATGGACGGCGGAATAGCCGACTCTATCCCTTATTTACAGCCCATAAACGCAGGCTGTGATAAGAACATAATCATTCTTACCCGTCCTAGGGATTACGTGAAACGCCCCGAACCTGCCACAAAGCTTGCGGCAAAATATTACCGCAAATATCCCGAATTTGTCCGCGCTATGGAAACCAGAGCCGAACGTTACAACGAGTGCGTAAAGGAGATAATGGAGCTTAAGCGTCAAGGCAGGGTTTTTGTGTTCACACCGAAAACCACCTTCGGCGTAGGCAGAACAGAGGGCGACCCGCAAAAGCTGAAAAGACTCTATGACCACGGCTATAACCACGCAAAATGGGCGATGGACGACCTGAAAAAATATCTTGGAATGTGATGATAAATCACTAACGGAGGTCTGCTTTAATGTCATATAAATTTCCGCTTATAATAGCGGCTCTTGCTCTGGGCGGATACGCTCTTGTATCCAACAGACAGCTAAGGGTGAACGAATATACGCTGAAATGCGAAAAACTGCCGGAGAGCTTCATCGGTAAAAAAATCCTTCTGCTTTCCGATCTGCATAAAAAACGCTACGGAGATAACTTCAATAACCTGTTCAACTCCTGCGCTGCGGCCGAGCCGGATTATATTTTCTTTGCAGGCGATCTTTACAGCAGAGACGAAACCGAAATGCTCCCAAAGCTTGCCCTTATGCGGCGGCTGAAAAGCCTTGCGCCCACCTACTATATTTTCGGCAATCACGAAACCGACAATATGGATAACGCCGAGGCGCTGTCAATGAAGCTTTCCGAAACAGGCGTTCACGTTCTGAGAAATCAGAAAGAAAAAATCTGTATCGGAGGCGGCTGTGTAAATATATACGGAACTCAACTCCCTCAGCGTTTTTACCGCAATGAGGATTTTTCCCGAAAAGCCCTGCCGAAGCTAACCGCCGACGACCTTACAAAACTGCTGGGTGCTCCCGACAGTTCCGAGTGCAATATTCTGCTTTCGCACACTCCCATACCCTTTGACGCCTATGCGCAGTGGGGGGCGGACCTTACATTTGCAGGTCATTGCCACGGCGGCGTTATAAGGCTTCCCTTTATCGGCGGACTGCTTTCTCCGGAAAGAAAGTTTTTCCCCAAGTATACCAAGGGAATATATGAGCTTGAAACGGAAAAAGGCGTTTCAAGACTGGCTGTAACAGTGGGACTTGGAAAATTCAGAATAAACAATCCCTCGGAAATAATGATCTGCACCCTTGAAAAGTAAGGAGTCATAGTTATGTATCAGAAAATGTTCTCGCAGTATTTTGAAGATCATATGCAGGAGATACTCGCCGACCTGAAAGAGATAATCTCCATTGAAAGCGTGGGAGATGTAAATTCTCCCGTCAAGCCCTTTGGCGAATGCTCAAAAAAAGCCCTTCTATGGGGCAAGGAACAGCTTGACAAGCTGGGTATGACCACAAAGGAGTTTGACGGCTACGCCGTGCATGGTGACTTTTTCCCCGACGGCGACTGCAAGCTTGCCGTGCTTTCACACCTTGACGTCGTTCCCGCTGGCGAGGGCTGGACATATCCTCCTTTTGACTTGACCGTGACCGACAACTGTCTTTACGGCAGAGGTACTATAGACGACAAAGGCCCGTCTGTAGCCGTTTTGTGGGCGGTGAAAGCAATAAAAGAGCTGAACATTCCCATAAAAAAGAATTTCCGTGTGATCTTCGGCGGCAACGAAGAGGGAGGCTGTGAGGATATAGAATACTACGAAAGCAAACAGCCGTTCCCCGAAATGATCTTTACTCCCGACGGATCTTTCCCCGTTCTCAACTGTGAAAAGGGAATGGTACACCTTGTATTTTCCTCGAACTTTAACGATGATTCGATAATAGGCATAAACGGCGGCACTGTCATTAACGCTGTTCCCGACAAATGCGAGGTCACAAAAAAGCACGGCGGCAGACGTGAAACAAAAACATACCGTGGCAAATCGTCACACGGCTCCCGCCCCGAAAACGGCGTAAATGCTATAACAAAGTTTCTCGGCGAAATTTCCAATGAGGGCGGAAATAAACTGCTGGTGGGTCTGTCAAAGCTTTTCCCTCACGGCGAATTTGACGGAAGTTCCTGCGGACTTGGCTTTTCGGACGATGTTTCGGGAAAAATGACCTGCGCTTTGACAACGCTCAGCATCAAAAACGGCAGACTTATCGGCGGCATAGATATACGTTTTCCTATAGACAAAACGCTGTCCGAGATCACTTCTATCATCAAAGGCGCACTTGAAAACGCCGGCTTTGAGATCGACAGCTGCGACGGAATGGAACCACACTATGTAGATGAAAACAGCGAATTTGTACAGACCCTTCTCTCCGTCTACGAAAAGGTAAGCGGCAAAA
The DNA here is from genome assembly GCA_021770655.1 of Ruminococcus sp. GTDB lineage: Bacteria > Bacillota > Clostridia > Oscillospirales > Ruminococcaceae > Hominimerdicola. The sequence goes on from JAETQO010000009.1 coordinate 13,956, forward strand.
AAGGCTGCTGCATTGCCGAGGGCGGAATAACCTACGTTCACAACACTAAAGGCGGCGTGGCTTTCGGCGCGGAATTTCCCGAAGAAAACAACAATATGCACGGTGCCGACGAGCATATCTCCCTTTCCACATTCAAAGCAAATCTGAATATGTATGCAAACGCTATAGCCGAACTTTGCAAGGACTGATATTAGTGCAGTCAAGATAAAAGGACGAACGCTTAAATACGTTCGTCCTTTGTTGTTTTCCAAATCAATTATCCGACTGCACCGTGATATGCTCAAACTTTCCCCTTGTAACTTTCGCAAGATCCTGGGGCGATAAAATTATCTGCGAGCCTATTCTTCCCCCGCTGATGATTACCTCGTCAAAATCCTGTGCGCTTGAATCCACTACGGTAACATACTGCTTTTTCATGCCCAAAGGAGTGCAGCCTCCTCGGATATAGCCCGTTACGGAATTTATGTCCTTGACGTGCAGCATCTCCACCGACTTTTCGCCGACAGCCTTTGCCGCTTTTTTCATATCAAGCTCTTCGGCTATGGGAATGACAAAAACATAATACGCTCCGCTTTTCCCTACAGTTACCAGCGTTTTGAACGAGATTTCATACGGCTGTCCAAGCTTGTCCGCAATATGTACCCCGTCAATAAATTCATCGCATTCATAGGTGTTCACTCTGTATTTTATCTTACTGCGGTCAAGTATCCGCATCGCATTGGTCTTGACCTCTTTGTCCTTTGCCATTGATTTCGCCCTCTTGAATCTACTTAGACATTTTTACCGTTTGCGCAATTATCTCAGCGCACATTTCATAGCCAAGCTTACCGCTGTCAAGACACATATCATAGCTTGACATCTCGCCCCACTTCTTGTTGGTATTGGCATTATAATAGTCCGCACGCTTTTTATCATATTTTTTCAGTCGCGCCTCAACTTCCTCATAAGGAATGTTGTGCTCTTCCATTGCGCACTGCTGGCGCTTTTCATAGCTTGCGTTTATAAACACATTAAGCGTCTTAACTCTGTTTTTCAGAATGAAATCCGCACATCTTCCGACAATAACGCAGTCCTCCTTAGCCACGAGATCAAGTATCACCTGAGTTTCAGCAGCAAATATGCGCTCGGTTATAGGTATATCCTTTCCCTTGGAGAACAGGTTTATCGGCGTTTTCAGCGGATTCAGCACCGCCTCCTCGTACTTCTTTATCTCGGTCATGGGTATGCCGCTTACCTGAGCCGACATATCTATGATCTCTCTGTCATAGCACTTTACACCCAGCTTTTCAGCAACAAGCTTTCCGATACTTGATCCGCCGGCGCAATAATGCCTGCCGATAGTAACAACCTTGATTTTTGCCATAAGTAACAGTCCTTTCTTTTGATATTCATTATCTTTTAATAAATTATAATATATTCTCCGTTTTCTGTCAATAACAGAATTATTACAAACCACAGAAATCATTTTTTACAATAAAGCTAAGACAAAGCCGCAAAATTATTCAGCATATCCGCAAAAAGCTCTCCGCAGGCATTTTGTATTGCTGATACCAAATAGATGTACGACCGCCCGACATAACAAGCCCTCCGACTCATGCAAATGAATCGGAGGGCGAATTGCGGACCGCCGCTGCGGTGCCGCAGACCGCAGTTTGTTATTGCTTATTTGCCTCTCTTAACATAGGTTGTATGAAGGAGCTTATGCGCCCTCGGACTGCCCGGCTTGTCGAAATACTCGTCGTAAAGCAGTTTAATTACAGGGCTTTCGTGAGATTTTCTCAGCTTCATCGACTTGTCGGCGTCATAAAGAGCCTTTGCTCTCATCGCCTTAAGGTCGGTGTAATTTCTTACGCTGTCGCTCTGAACAGGCTGTCCGCCGCCGTTGATGCAGCCGCCCGGGCACGCCATTATCTCAACGAAGTCATACTTCTTCTCTCCGCTCTTGATCTGTTCGATTATCTTTCTTGCATTGGCAAGACCTGAAGCAACACAGACATTAAGCTCAACTCCGCCTACCTTATATGTAGCCTCCTTGATCTCCTTAGTGCCTCTTACTTCCTTGAATTCGATAGCCTTACAGCTTCCGTCAAGCTTTACAGCGGCGGTTCTGAGAGCCGCCTCCATAACTCCTCCGGTAGCTCCGAATATAGCGCCTGCACCCGAAGCGATCTCAAACGGATTGTCAAACTCTTCAGGCTTCATATCAACAAATTTGATACCTGCGCCCTTTATCATCTTTCCAAGCTCTCTTGTGGTAAGAGCCACGTCAACGTCGTCAAATTCAAAGGTGCGGAGCTCTTCTCTCGTTACCTCGAACTTCTTCGCCGTACACGGGATAATACTTACTACGAACAAATCCTTAGGATCGATACCGTGTTTCTGGCAGTAGTAGCTTTTAAGTACTGCGCCGAACATCTGCTGAGGCGACTTGCAGGAAGAAAGGTGCGGCAGGAAATCGGGATAATAATGCTCGCAGAACTTTATCCAGCCCGGACAGCAGGAAGTAAACATCGGCATAGGCTTTTTATTCTGTATCCTCTCGATAAGCTCGTTAGCCTCCTCAAGGATCGTAAGGTCGGCAGTAACGTCCATGTTGAACACCTTGTCAACGCCCAGACGTCTGATAGAAGCAACCATTTGACCCTCAACGTTCGTGCCGATAGGCATGCCGAACGCCTCGCCAAGCGTTGCTCTTATAGACGGCGCCGTAAAGAATACAACCTTCTTTTTAGGATTGGAAATAGCGTCCCAAACCTGATCGATCTGGCTCTTTTCATTAAGTGCGCCTACAGGGCAGGCAACGATACACTGTCCGCAGCCAACGCACGGCGACTCGCCCAGACTCTTTTCAAAAGCGCATCCGACATGAACGTTAAAGCCTCTCTTGATAGGTCCGATAACTGAAACGGACTGCATATTTTTACAAGCCGCAACGCATCTCATACACTGAATACATTTATTGTTATCTCTTACTATATAAGGTGACTGATCGTCGATAGGATAAATGACGTCCTCGCCCTTGAATCTGTCCTCGTCAACGCCGTAGTCAAAAGCAAGCTTCTGAAGTTCGCAGTTGTTTCCTCTTACACAGGACAGGCACTTTTTATGGTGACTTGAAAGAATAAGCTCGATAGTGGTCTTTCTGGACGCTCTTACCTTTGCCGTATTGGTAAGTACCTCCATTCCCTCCTCTGCGGGATATACGCAGGCCGCCACAAGACCTCTTCTGCCTACGATCTCAACCACGCATACTCGGCAAGCGCCTATGCAGTTTATGCCTTTGAGATAACAAAGGGACGGAATTTCAATATTGACGGTTTTTGCAGCCTCGATAATTGTAGAGCCGGCAGGTACCTCCGTTGGAATTCCATTTATTTTAAGGTGTACCATTTTTGTCTTTTCCATTAAAATATCCTCCTCTACTTCTTTACGACTGCGCCGAATTTACAATTCTTCTCGCACAGTCCGCACTTGATACACTTAGCCGTGTCAATGACATGAGGCTGTTTAACCGTTCCCGATATAGCGTTTACAGGACAGTTTCTTGCGCACAGCGTACAGCCCTTGCACAGCGCAGGATTTATCTCATAGTGAAGCAGACTCTTGCACACGCCCGCAGGACAGGTCTTATCGGCGATATGAGCGATATACTCGTCTCTGAAATACTTGATAGTGGACAAAACAGGGTTAGGCGCAGACTGTCCCAATGCGCAGAGCGAGGAATTCTTCATATGCAGAGCAAGCTCCTCGATCTTATCAAGATCCTCAAGCTCGCCGTTGCCGCTTGTTATCTTATCAAGGAACTGGAGCAGACGTCTTGTTCCGATACGGCATGGAGTACATTTTCCGCAGGATTCGTCAACTGTAAAGTTAAGGTAGAACTTAGAAATGTCCACCATACAGGTATCCTCGTCCATAATGATAAGTCCGCCCGAACCCATCATCGAACCGAGAGCGGTCAAATGCTCATAATCGATAGGCGTATCTATGTGACAAGCAGGGATACAGCCGCCGGAAGGTCCACCGGTCTGAGCCGCCTTGAACTTCTTTCCGTTCGGTATTCCGCCGCCTATCTCTTCAACTATCTCACGCAGAGTAGTACCCATAGGTATTTCTACCAGACCTACGTTTGTGATCTTTCCGCCGAGGGCGAACACCTTAGTACCCTTTGATGTTTCTGTACCCATCGACGAATACCATGCCGCGCCCTTTCTGATTATCTGAGCGATATTTGCCAGCGTTTCAACGTTGTTAAGCACTGTCGGCTTTCCGAAAAGTCCCTTTACAGCCGGGAAAGGCGGTCTCGGTCTCGGTTCGCCTCTGTGACCCTCGATAGAGGTCATAAGAGCGGTTTCCTCGCCGCAAACGAAAGCGCCTGCGCCAAGACGGATCTCGATGTCGAAATCAAAGCCCGTTCCGAAAATATTCTTACCGAGCAGTCCGTAATCTCTTGCCTGCTGTATAGCTATTTTAAGTCTGTTTACCGCAACAGGATACTCGGCACGGACATATATGTAGCCCTGATGAGCGCCGATCGTATATCCAGCAATAGCCATAGCCTCAAGCACTGCATGAGGGTCGCCCTCAAGGATAGAACGGTCCATAAATGCGCCCGGGTCGCCCTCGTCGGCGTTACAGCATACATACTTGACGTCGCTCTGGGACGCCTTTGCAAACTGCCACTTCTTTCCTGTTGGGAAGCCTGCGCCGCCTCTTCCTCTGATACCCGAATCAAGAACTTCCTTGATAACATCGTCCGGTTTCATGGAAGAAAGCACCTTATAAAGTGCCTGATAGCCCTCCGTAGCGATATACTCCTCGATATTCTCAGGGTCGATAACGCCGCAGTTTCTCAGAGCCACACGCTTCTGCTTCTTATAGAAATTCGTTTCATACAATGAAATTATAGAGCCGTCCTCATGAACGGTTTCCTTATAAAGCAGATCAGTACATATCTTGCCGTTTTTCAGATGTTCGTCAACAACTCTTACAACGCCCTCCGGAGTAGCCTGAGCGTAGAACGCACCCTCAGGATAAACTATCATGATAGGACCCAGCGAGCAAAGACCGAAACAGCCTGTTCTTACAACAAGCACTTCATTTTCAAGCCCCTGCTTTTTCAGCTCTTTTTCAAGTGCCTCGATGACCTTCTGGCTTCCCGAGGAGGTACATCCCGTACCGCCGCAGACAAGAACCTGCTTGCGATAGCCTGTTTTCTTGGCGAGCTTTTCGCCCTCCTTGGCAATTATCTTTCTAACATTGACAAGATCCGCTTTGGCTTTCTTGATTTTGTTCAGTTCTTCAATGGTCATTATTTCTTACCTCCTTTTTTAGTGAGATAAGAATCGATGATCTTTCCCACCTGATCCGGCGTGAGTTTTCCGTAAACGTCGTCGTCAATCATCATAACCGGCGCAAGTCCGCAGGCTCCTACACAGCGGCAGGAATCTATAGAGAACATTCCGTCGGGAGTACATTCACCGCTCTTGATACCCAGTTTATGCTCTACAGCCTCAAGTATCTTATCCGAACCTTTGACATAGCAAGCCGTACCGAGACATACGCTTATTCTATGCTCGCCCTTAGGAGTGAGCGAGAACTGCGAATAGAAAGTGGCAACTCCGTAGACCTCCGATAATGAGATTCCCAGTCCGTCCGCAATCATAGTCTGAACCTCGATAGGCAGATAGCCGTAGATGCCCTGCGCCTCCTGTAGGATAGGCATAAGACCTCCCGGCTGGTCATGGTGCTTGGCTATGACTTCTTTCAGCTGTCTTTCCTGGACAATCGTTCCCTTAAATGCGTTCAGGGTTTTCTCTGTCATATGATAACCTCCTCAATGAATTAACAAACCCACATTGTATACCCGACAAGTACATATTATGCAATTAAGTACATATGTTATGTGAATATATATGTCATATAATTAATTATACATTATAATCGGCAAAATTTCAATAGTTTTTTAAAAGTTTATGTACAATATTGCTGATTTTTCTGTTACAATGTTTTTAAAAACATTTTTGTTTATGGTTTATTCACATTTCCGAATCAGAACCTCAATATAAAGACATTACAGACAAAAAGAGACCGATCATAGCGATCAGTCCCTTTTCGTAGTAAGGAAAGTAAAATGAATTAAAATTGGAATAATCAAATTAAAAGCATAGGACAGACTTAATCCGGTCTTCCCTCTTTGATCTCGATATAGCTCTTCATCAACTTAACTGCGCCGTCAATTCCCGTTTTTGAAGAGTTGATACACAGATCGTAATTCTTAGCCTCGCCCCACTTCATATCGGTATAGTAGTTATAATACGAAGCTCTGCGTTTATCGGTCTTGCGGATAAAATCCTCGACCTTGTTCTTTTCTATATCGTATCTTTCAAGTATACGTTTTTTCTTTTCAAAGGTATTGCCCGAAATAAAAAAGTCAATAACGTTCTTCTCGTTCTTCAGAACATAATCCGCACAGCGTCCGACGATAACGCACGGACCTTTTTTAGCTATATTCTTTATAGTTTCAAACTGCGCAAGAAATATCTTATGATTAAGCGGCATATCCGGATTGATCCTGCCGTCTGCGCTCACAGGATAATTTCCCATAACGAGTGAAAACAGAAAGCTGTTTGTATACGACTCATCATTTTTAACAAACAATTCCTCACAGATTCCGCTTTCTCTTGATGCGATCTCCAGCAATTCCTTATCGTAAAAAGGTATATCAAGCTCTTTGGCAAGCTGTCTGCCTATTTCGCGTCCTCCGCTGCCGAATTCACGGCTGATTGTAATAATGGATTTCATTAGACATATCCCCTTTCACGATATATTTGTCTTTCTAACGTACTTATATTATAGCACAATTTTTGTGATTTGTACACAATTTTCTAATAAATTATTGCACAAATTTATTCATTTTTTCTTGTGCATTTTGCAGACAGCGGTTTTGAACTGTTATGTTCCCAATAACGTCATAATACAAAAACGGGACAGGCAACAAACCTGTCCCGCAAAATTTCAAATATGAATTACTCTGTCGGAGTATCGGAAATATTAGAGTTAGCCTCATTGATAAGATAATCAACAGCCTTTTCATTCTCCGCAACGCACTCTGTCCATGTAGTAGCCCCGCCGCCTGTTACCATTGTAGCCTGGTTTACAGTATCCATAAGGGTTGAAAGCTCAGCGGTTACACCGTACTCAAAGTCGTATACAGGGTTGGTTCTGGCCAGATCGTAAATTGTTTTTCTCATTTCGATCATTTCATCTGTCCAGCCATACTCGTCTTTGAGCTGTTCCTCACCAATGTTCTGAGTCTCCTCATTGGAAACACGGAGGCAGTTCATATATGCCGCAAATCCCTCTGGGTTTGGAGCGTTCTTGCAGAGCAGATAACCCTGAACACCTGTAGATACATAGTACTTATCAGAATCGTCCATTCTAGGCATTGGAACAAACATTACTTCACCGCTTGAAACATCGCCGAAGGTCTTTGTTTTCTCAAGAGTATCCTCAAGAGCCCATGTTCCGATAGGAATGAACAATGTAAGGTTGGAACCAAGTCCTTCACCGTTAGCGCCGTCGCCTCTGGTCTTCCAGTTGTTATCGCATCTCGGGAATACAACGCCGTTCTTTTCGAGGTTGTACATAAGATCCTGAACAGTTGCGATCTCGGCTCTGCCCATGTTGTTTACAAGCTTACCGTCCTCAAGACCGATAAGAGGATAACCGCAGGTATCGTTAAGAGCCTTGCCGTACCAGTAACCGTCAAGAGCATATCTGTCCGCCTCAGCGTCCGTGAAATCGAGACACATTTCTGTAAATGTAGACCATGTCCACTCGTCGTTAGCATAAAGCTCAGCAGGATCGTCATAACCGTAATCAGTCATAGTCTTTGTGTTATATACGCAGACATACTGAGGTCTTACGTCAATACCCGCAACATAATGCTTTCCATTGAAAATGAAAGAATCGCATATCTGTTTTGAACCTGCCCAAAGCTCAGAATCAAGATCGATGCAATCGTCGATAGGCTCAAACATTGCCTTGATAGCGCCCTTCGGGAAAGCGTCCATATCGTCTGCCGGGAAGAAGTCCGGAGAATCGTTAGCCATTACAGCCTTAGCAAGGTCTGTATACTTGTTCTCCCAAGTTGTCTGAACAAACTCGATCTTTCCGCCGTACTTGGACTCAAAAAGCGTGATAGCAGGAGACTCAGCCTTACCCTCGCTGGGGTTGATATCATAGTGTGCCATCCACTTGATAGTCTTGTTGGAAAGCTCGGTATCGGGAAGTTTATCCTTCAGAGCATCAACCTGATTTCTCTGCTCTTCGTTCATCTTGGCAACTTTTGCCTCAGACGAAGAATCCCCCGAATTGCTTCCGCACGCCGCCATACTGCAAGCAAGTGTCATTGCACAAGCGGCCGCCATAATTCTTTTAGCAAGTTTCATGAAATAATAACCTCCTTGATAATAGACGAATGTTCCTTACCCAAAAACGTTCATCTTAACGTAAATATTTCGTCCACAATTATGATAACAAAAAGTTGAAAATTAGTCAATCAGCATTTTGCAATATAAATTCAATGCATTTTTGTTAATTTTGACAAACCGATGATAATCATGTGTAAGAATACGTTTTCAGAAAACGTTTTCGCGAACAACGAAATATTAATTCACAAAACTTTTACATTATTAGTGTCAACCTGTAATGTAAGCGGTTTCATCATATAAGCCTTCCCTAACTATATATAAAGCAGTATTCACTCAGAAACACATAGCCCCTACTAAATCAGCGATTCTATATCCTCCGGTGACAGTGACGAATGAAACGCTCTGTTTATGCCCAGCGAAATCATTCTGGCACAGTTTTCCGCAAGACGGTCAACGCTTTTCGGTGTTACCATTATATTTTCGGAGTTGTCCGGCGCTTCCATGCCGAAAATATGCTCGGCGGCTGTATTCAGATCAACCACCGTCGGTACTCCGACAGCAATACATTTCACGCCGAGAGTTGCCTCGGAAAGCTCCTTGCGTGCATTTTCAACACCGCTCCCCGGAGATATTCCCGTATCGCACAACTGCACGGATCTGCCCAGATTTTCCATATCACTGCAGGCAAGAGCGTCCACAGCAATTACAGCGTCGGGCTTGACAAGCTCTGTTATCAGCTTTATCTGCTCGCTTGACTCAACCCCCGTTTGTCCCAGAACGCCGGTCTTTATTACAGTCATGTCTGCAAGCCCCTCGGTATCGATCTCGGTTCCAAGACTTTTTATATGTCTCGTGGCAAAAACTCTGTCCGCCGCAAGCGGACCCACTGCGTCGGGAGTTATACTATCATTGCCCAATCCCGCCACAAGCACCCGTCCTGCGTTTCCGCTCAGTTCGCGAAGCTTTTCTGCAATAACGTCTGCTCGTTCATAAATGCAATCGCTGTACATATCAAAAGCCGAATCAAGAGCCTTCAAGGTAATGTATCTTCCGCAGGGCTTTCCGAGGCGCTGTGCAGTGCTTTCTTCCTCTACCAGAATGTCCGTGACTTCAAACCGTGCTTTTTCTATTGTCTCCGTCGTTACCTTAACGCCTTTGAGCCGCACGTCGCTTTGCGCGCTCTGTGCCAGCGAAAGTGATTCCGCCACCATATCCGTTCTTATCGACATAATAAAACGCCTCCCAGCCGGTTTGCGCCGAATTTTATGCGTTTTTTGTGTAATCCTACAATTATCGGCGCAAAATAATTTATATTTTTTTCGTCAAAGCCCTTGAAATTTATATCAAACTATGATAAAATAATTTACAAGGCTTGTTTAAAGGGCTTGCCGCATTTCCTCTCAGTCTGCGGTTAGCTTGTGCAAATAAGTGCAAATTTATTCAGAATGAGGGAGGTGTCGGTATGCCGAACATTAAATCCGCAAAGAAAAGGGTTAAGGTTATCAACACAAAAACTATGAGAAACAAGGCTGTAAAGTCTGATCTTAAAACTGCGCTCAAGAAGGCAGATGTTGCTGTAGCTGAAAATGCAGACAACAAGGAAGAGGTTGTAAGAGCCGCTATCAAGAAGGTTGATATGGCTTGCTCAAAGGGCATTATGCATAAGAATGCCGCTGCAAGAAAGGTTTCCCAGCTTGCTAAGAAGCTTGGTTAATTTTTTCTGACAACTTATACAATTCTGAACCGTTCGGAAAACGAACGGTTCTTTTTTTAATTCGGGCTGAGTTGTAACTCCTTGAAGTACCTTGCGACACGAATTAAAAAGAACACCAGACGGACTTTGTGCGGTTTAGTGCTATGGAAAAGCCTCTGCGAGCGAGGTCTTCGGGCGGAGTCGTAAATTCTTGAAGTACCTATCGACCCGAATTAAAAAAGGAATTGACTTTTGTGCGGGTATATGATACAATGTTTATGTATTCAAACTATCGGGGAAACGGGGGAGTTGCATGACCTATCGCGTGGGCAAATATACGCTGCCCGAATACAGCGTGCTTATGTCGGTCTATGACCGTGAACTTCCCGAAAACCTTAATGAAAGCCTTGAATCTATGCTTATGCAGTCCTATCCGCCCTCAGACTTCGTTCTGGTGTGCGACGGAAAATTGACCTGCGAGCTTAATATTATCGTTAAGTCTTTCCAGAATGAATTCAAAAATATTTTCCGCATAATTCAGATAGATGAGAACGTGGGAGTGGGAAAAGCCTACAACGAAGGTATAAAGGCATGCAAATACGACTACATTGTAAAAATGGACAGCGACGATATTTCGCTTCCCAACCGATGCCTTAAACAGATGACTCTTTTCGCCGTAAAGCCGAAGCTTGATATTACAGGGACCTTTGTTGAGGAATTCGACACGATGACAGACGAAGTGGTCGCCGTCAAAAAAGTACCCGTTATGCACAAGGATATTGTCGCCTATTCAAAGCGCAGAAATCCCTTTAACAGGCAGACGGTGGCTTTTAAGAAGTCCTTTGCGGAAAAGATCGGCGGATATTCCGACCTGAAGATATGCGAAGATTACGAATTCATCGCAAGAATGTTACAGCACGGTGCAAAGGGACAGAACATTCCCGAAGTGCTTGTACGCTACAGAATAGATGAAAACACGGTAGATACCAGAAAAAGCTGGATTCACACCAAAGCGTTTATACGGGTAAGGTGGATAATATACCGTTCGGGCTATACGAAATTCAAGGATTTTTTTATGCCCTGCGCTTTACAGCTCGGCTTGTTTGTCTTTCCGAGGAAATTCACCAGATGGTTTTATAAGACCTTTCTGAGAAAATAAATACGTTATTAAGGCAACACCGCACAACTGCCGCCTTGCGGCTCTGTGTACGTCTAACTTGCCGATTTTACGTCATCTTGCACAGAAACTTCTTGAAAGACACAAGCATTCCTGCGTCGTTTCTATACAATCTAACGAACTAACGAAAAATTTTCTGCGTTATCCGCATACAGTAGTTGTGCGGTGCTGCCTTAAAATTTGAACCTATCCTGCGGATCGGTTCAAATTTTTTTATACACAAAAAAAGCGGCAGGCGTAAACGTTATCAATTTTGAACACGATGTAAAACATTGAATGCCGCACTTGACATCGCCTTTGGTTGTGGTATATTTAAAGATAGAGAGAAGGCTTGCGCTGTAAATATCGCTTTTTCGGATCAACAGCGCTTTTTTCAGCCGTCTTTATCACAATTTGAACGTTATATATAAGGAGATCATTATGAGAAAATCTATTAAAAAGACGCTTGCCGCCTGCATGGCGGTAATACTTGCTTTCACTGCAGTTTCCTGCGGAAAGAATTCCGACAGCAAAAGCGGCAGCGGCTCTTCTTCCACTGCCGCAACAACAACTACTACTGCGCCTGTTGTAGAGGACATGGGAAACATTGATCTGTCCGAGGTCACAAACGACTATGACGTACCGGAGGATTTCAAGTTTGAATCTGAGGCGGAAAAGGGCACGCTGAGCGGTGCGGCGGCTGTGCTTGACAAAAACTTTCTCGGCGAATTTTCGGGCGACGGTTTTGTTTCTGTCGGAGCGGAAGGAGATATGATAGAATTTGATGTTGAAATCCCCGCAAAGGGCAGTTATAATATCACTATGAAAATGGCCGCCGACGCCGAGGGACAGTCAAATCTTATAACGGTCGACGGCGAGGGTCTTACCGCTTTTAAATCCTCTTCGACTGAATTTGCCGACACGGTTGCAGAAAACGTCCTTATCGAAGAGGGTAAGCATAAGATAGGCATAAGAGCAGATGACGGACATATCTACATAGACTCTGTTACTATCACTCCCGCTCCGGCAATAGACCTTTCACAGTATGAGGTGTCGAATCAGCTGTGCAATCCCAACGCTTCCGACGAGGCGAAAAGGCTTTACAACTTCCTTACCGACGTTTACGGCAAGTATGTTATTTCAGGACAGTATTCCGGCGACAATGAGGGCAAGGACAGCCGTGAGTTTCTTGAGATAAAAAAGCATACCGGCAAGACGCCGGCTATACTTGGGCTTGACGTTTTAAATCTGTCCAACAGCGCGCTTTCTCACGGGGCAGGCGGAGGAGATATGGTGCCGATCCAGGCTATGGACTGGTATAACAACGAAAACGGAATAGTATCGCTTTGCTGGCACTGGTACGCTCCCGAAAAGAATCTGGAGAAGAACGGAGGAGCATGGTGGCAGGGATTCTATTCCGAATACACCGATTTCGACCTTGCCAAAGCGCTGAACGGAGAAGACCCGGAGGGCTACGACGCTATCATTGCGGACCTTGACCATATGGCGGGTGTTCTGAAAGAGCTTGCCGACGCAAATGTGCCTGTACTCTGGAGACCGCTCCACGAAGCCGCAGGCGACCCGAAATATCCCGGAAACGCGTGGTTCTGGTGGGGCTCGGCGGGAAAGGACGCATATATACAGCTCTGGAAGCTTATGTATGACAAGTTTACCAACGAATATCAGCTGAACAATCTTATCTGGGTATGGAACGCACAGAACCCCGACTGGTATCCGGGCGACGAGTATGTTGACATTTTAGGCTACGACTGCTACCCTGCTGAGCTTGACAGTTCTTCACAGAAAGAGTATTACGATCTGCTCAAAGAGGCGACCTCAACGAACAAGATACTTGCAATGACGGAAAACGGCTCGATGTTCGACCCCGACGCCGCATTCAACGACGGCACAAGATGGGCGTGGTTCTCAACATGGAACGGAGAATTCTGTCTGAAGGACAAACAGCTTTCGGGACAGTACACAAGCCTTGACCAATGGAACAAAATCTACAACAGCGAAAGAGTTCTGACGCTGGACGAACTTCCGGACTTAAAGTGCTATCCTATGGACACGGAAAAGTATCTGGCGGAAAAGGGAGAATAATTGACCGACTGATATATATAAAAAGGGAGACCGACAGTCTCCCTTTTTGTTTTGCTCATTTTTAGCGGATATGCTTTTATTTGGCGTTTATATTGATATACTCCGGCTTTGTCTTGGAATACATTATCTTCTGGCTGGAATAAAGTCCGTAATAGCCCGAAAGCATATAGCTTACTCCGCAGGCAACGGCAAACAGGATAAGTCCTCCGCCGCCGAAAAGCTCAAAGCTCAGAAGTATTGACGCCACGGGGCAATTAACCACTCCGCAGAACAGAGCCACCAGACCTATCGCCGCTCCGAAAGACGGTGAAAGCCCCAGAAGAGGCGCTACGGTACAGCCGAAGGTTGCGCCGATGAAAAATGTCGGTACTATCTCGCCTCCCTTGAATCCTGTGTTTATAGTCACGGCCGTGAAAATTATTTTCAGCAGAAACGCCTCGGGACGGGATTCGCCGCCCTCGACCGCTCTTACTATAACGTCAACGCCCGAACCGTTATAATCCCGTGTGCCTACCAGCAGGGTAAGCAGGATCACGGCTGCGCCGCCTGCGGCGATCCTGATGTATGTATTTGGTATGTGCATTTTAAAACGGGAATGAGTATACTCCATAGTCATGCACAGAAGTATGGAGATGACTGCGCAAAGCGCCGCAAGAGCCGCCACCTGAACGGCGGAAACCAAGGACAGGTCGGGTATGCTTTTTGCAATGGAGAACTTTGTGGGCGCAAGTCCAGCAAGCAATGATATTTTATAGGCGATAAGCGACGAGGCTATACAGGGTACAAGCCCCACATAGTAGATAACGCCCACGCTTATGACCTCCATAGCGAAGAAGGTCGCTGTAAGAGGCGTACCGAAAAGAGCGGCGAAAACCGCGCTCATTCCGCACATTATCACAAGGCTTGAATCCTTTTCGTCAAGGTGAAGTATCCCTCCGACCTTTGCGCCGATACTTCCTCCAAGCTGTAATGCCGCGCCCTCTCGTCCTGCCGAACCTCCCGTCAAGTGGGTAAGGACCGTTGCAAGAAATATCAGCGGAGCCACTACCGCAGGGACCTTGATATTGCTTCTTACCGAGCTTATTATAAGGTTGGTGCCGGTTTCCTCGTCAACCTTACAGGCACGGTAGGAAAAGACGATAAACAGACCCGCCAGCGGCAGAAGATACAAAGTCCACGGATGTTCAAGGCGAAAATCCGTAGCGAAGTTTACCGCAAGGTGAAAAAGCGAACCGACAACTCCACCGATTATGCCCACTCCAACGGCTATGACTACCCATTTCACAAAAGCCGCAGAGAATTTTTTCACCGTGGCTAGCTTTGATTTTACAAAGTCCATATTTATCATTATGTTTTTCTCCACCCGCATTTCAAAAACAACGGGCGGAGATTTTCTCGCCGCCCGATCGTATTCACAAAATTAATCTGTAAAGAATCTTTGCCTTAAAGCTCTGCGATCACTTCGACCTCAACAAGGACATCCTTTGGCAGTTCCTTGACCGCAACGCAGGAACGTGCGGGCTTAGAGGTGAAATACTCGCCGTAAACGCCGTTGAACGCCGCAAAGTCGGACATATTCTTCAAAAAGCAGACTGTCTTTACTGTCTTTCCGATAGAAGAGCCTGCCTCCTCAAGGACATTTGTAAGATTCTTGCAGACCTGATGAGTCTGCTCCTCGATAGTCTCCGCCTCAACGTTTCCCGTTGCAGGATTAATTGCTATCTGTCCTGAAGTGAAAACAAGATTTCCCACTACCATTGCCTGTGAATAAGGTCCGATCGCATCGGGCGCATTTTTTGTGTAAACTGCTTTTGACATAATCATCTGCTCCTTTATATATCAAATAAAAATATACATTATTTATTGCCGAAATCATTTATTTACTATCTTAAATCCCGATTCCGTCAACTTTTCTCTTATCTCGCGGATATGCTCGTAATTTCTCGTTTCAAGCACAAGTCTAAGCAGGCAGTCGGTAATATCGCTGTCCTCGCTGGCTCTCTCGTGATGGACGGAAACCACGTTTCCTCCAAGCTCGGAGATGATAGCGGAAACATCTCTGAGCTGGCCAGGTCTGTCCTCAAGCTGAATGGTGAGAGTATCTGATCTGCCGGATTTGAGCAGACCTCTCTTGATAACTCTCGAAAGGATAGTAACGTCGATATTTCCTCCCGAAACAAGGCAGACAACGTTCTTTCCCTTGATGTCGGGAATCTTATCGAACATTACCGCCGCTACAGGCGTTGCGCCTGCACCCTCGGAAACAAGCTTCTGCTTTTCGATAAGGTGAAGTATTGCGGAAGAAATTTCATCGTCGGAAACGGTAACTATGCCGTCCACATACTTCTGGCAGAACTCAAATGTATTTACGCCGGGTTCTTTTACCTTGATTCCGTCCGCAATGGTATGAACGCTGTCAAGGCACTCTATCTTACCGTCTCTGAGAGAGTTAACCATAGAGGGTGCGCCCTCTGCCTGAACGCCGTATACTCTTACGCTTGGCTTTAACTGCTTTACTGTAAAGGCAACGCCGGAGATAAGTCCGCCGCCGCCCACAGGAACTACGATAACGTCTGCGTTTGCAACCTGATTCAAGATCTCAAGGCCTATCGTTCCCTGTCCTGCTATTACGTTTTCATCGTCAAAGGGGTGGATAAACGTATATCCCATTTCGTCTCTCAGTTGGATAGCCTTGGCATATGCGTCATCGTAAACGCCGGGAACAAGGCAGACCTCCGCTCCGTAGCCCTTTGTAGCCTCGACCTTAGAAATAGGTGCGCCGTCGGGCAGGCATATGATAGATTTTATTCCATTCTTAGTTGCGGCAAGAGCCACGCCCTGAGCATGATTTCCCGCAGAGCAGGCAATAACGCCGTGGGCTTTCTCATCGGCGGAAAGCTGAGATATTTTGTAATAAGCTCCTCTTACCTTGAACGAGCCTGTTACCTGTAGGTTCTCAGTTTTCAGATAAACGTTACAATCGGGATTGACCTTTGGCGCGTAGATGCAGGCGGTAGGTCTTATAACCTCTTTCAGCACGTTCGACGCGTCGAAAACCTTATCCAATGTCAACATAAAAAACAACCTCTTTTTCATAAAATAAAAAGTCCCCGCCTTATATAGAGGCGAAGACATACTATCTCCGTGTTACCACTCTGATTGCGGAAAAATTTTCCGCCGCTCATATCTCAGCATAACGGTGAGAAACCGAATCCGCTTACCACTTATAATCATCTTTATAGATGATCTTATGCTTAGGCAGATCAGCTCGGGGATGATCTTGACGCCGTTATTCCTGCGGACTTTCACCAGACGCCCGCTCTCTGTGAGGTATTCGCACCGTCACCTTTCCCGTCTCAGCTTTTAACATATAAACTTAACTGATAAAAATATTATATCACCATAAATATGAATTGTCAACAGCAATAAAATGAATTTTCTCAAAAAAATAAAAACCCGCACCGCAATGCAGGTTTTTATTCATTAAGGAAGTATAGAAAAATATATGAAGAAAACAATCAAAAATTTTTGATCGGTCAAGGTATCAGTTCTCCTTGACTGTAATTATAATAACCGTTCTATGTGATAGATTTATGTGCAAAGCAAGTCAATTTGAAAAAACTTTTGCAATATCTCCCTATTTCTTTGCGGCGTAATGTACGACTATATGGCGTTTCTTTCCTGTGCCGAGGTCAACACCCTTGATGTCCGCGCCGTTATGGCTCATAAGCTCGGCGCAGACTATGCCCATTACGGAGCATCTGAACACCTCGTGACCGTCGCACACGATCACAAGCTTTTCATCGTCCACGGAGATACCGCCGGCTCTGCCGATGACCTTTTCCTCCGCACCTATTCTTTCAACGGCTGAGGTTATCCTCTTGCCGTGATAGCGTTCAAGCTCTTTCAGCGAAGTTTCGCCCTTGCTTTTCCTTTTAAAAATTCCCATAATTATCCCTGCTTTTGTTTTGTACTATTTTTCCCCGTTTCCGCAAAGCTGTTCTGCGGCGGCGATAACGTCAAGCGCTTCTCCTACCGTTTGCAGAAATGCCGACATAAAGGCGAGCTGATCCGGCGTCATTCCCTCGCCTATATAATTTGCGAAAGCCGCCGCCACAACGTTCATACGCTGTCCGTTCCGCAATCCTCTGCAATCCATTTTTCCGACTCCTTTTCAAATCACCTGTGAAAAAAACTCTCTACCGCTATTCTATGCGGCAGAAGTATAAAGGGTGAGCAAAACGGTATACTAAGGACAGCCGAACTTTCAAGGTCTGTGCTATTACAGGAGGAAAACAAAATGAATATTATCCATACTATATTTGCAACGCTGGGCTCTATTATCGTAATGTTCCTTATCTCAAAACTTCTGGGAAACAAACAGATCTCTCAGCTTACGCTTTTCGATTACATCAACGGCATTACCATAGGGTCTATCGCCGCAGAAATGGCGGTATCACAGAAAATGGACGAGCTTTTTGTACCTGTAGTGGCAATGGTCTTATACGGTATCACAGGCTTTCTGCTGTCGGTAGTGACAATGAAATCGCTTAGGTGCCGTCATTTCCTTTCGGGCAAGCCTATACTGCTGATAGAAAAAGGCAAGCTTTATCCGGAAAATCTCAAGACGGCAAAGCTGGACATCGACGACCTGCTTTCAAGAGCAAGAACCTCCGGTTATTTTGATCTGTCGAAAATATCCTATGCTATACTTGAAACCAACGGCACGATTTCATTTATGGAACGAGCCGCAGAATCTCCCCTCACGCCGAAGGATCTAAACTATGATAAGCCCGACGAACGGCTTTGCATAAACCTGATACTTGACGGAGTTGTAATGGAGGAAAATCTGAAATATGCGGGAAAGGAAATAAAGTGGCTCACAAATCAACTGCACGCACAGGGTTATTCCTCGCCCGACCAGATATTCCTCTGCACCGTTGACCAAAACGAAAAGGTAACATTCTTTCCTCAGTCGCCGAAAGGAAACAAGAAGATCTATTTCGACTGAACCTTCTGTAAAAACTGGTGCATTTCCTCTGCTAATCTGCTTACAGGCAGACCTACAACATTGAAAAAGTCGCCGTCGATCCTTTCGACCAACAGTGAGCCAAGGCCCTGAATGCCGTATGCGCCTGCCTTATCCATCGGTTCGCCGCTTTTGACGTACGCGGCGATCTCGTCGTTGCTGAGTTCACGGAAGGTGACCTTTGTATCTACGGAAAAGCTTCTGTAGCGACAGCCTGTGCCGAGGGTGACTCCCGTAATAACGTCGTGCGTTTTACCCGACAGCATTCGGAGCATTTCTGCGGCGTCCTTCGCATCCGCAGGCTTTCCAAGCACCTTTCCGTCACAGACGACCACGGTATCACAGCCGATGACCACTGCAAGGTCATAGACCGACGCTATACATCTGCACTTCACACCGGAAAGATATTCGGGTGCAAGCTCCGGTGCAATATCCTCAGGTATCACTTCGTTGCAATCGGCAGGAATTACCCTGAAGCTTTCGCACATTATCGAAAGCAGTTCTTTTCTTCTCGGCGAAGCGGAGGCAAGTATCACGTCGTATTCCAAAAGTTCCTCTGATATATTTACCGACATACTTTTACTCACTTTCTTTCAGAGCATTGCGCAAAACCAAATCAGGTCTTTGAGCAATGCCTCTTAGTATAAACGGGCGGATTTTTGCTGTCCGCCCGAATTTATCGATTTAACGTTGCGGCAGAGCCGCATAGATATTATAGGCAATACCGCACAATGGTTGCGCAGTGCTGCCTATATGAAATTCTTACAGAATGATACACGACTGCGCATTAAAGCTTACTGCCGCAATTTGAGCAGAACTTCATTTCAGCGGACTCTTTATTTCCGCACTGCGAACAGAAAATGAACTGAGCCGCAGGAATATCCGCAGGCTTTTCGGTCTGCTCCGCCGCAGGCTGTGGAACTACCTCCTGTGCAGGAGCAATTGCAGGCTCGGCAGATGTGGGAGCTATCACAGGCTCCGGAACAGGAACGGCGGTCTGCTCTGCCGCAGGCTGAGGAATTTCCGAAGCCGAAGGAACGATAACAGGTTCAGGCATAGGAACGCCGCTTGTCTGAGCAGGAACTGCCGCAGGCTTTGCATAGCTTTCCACAGGATTAGCGGCAGGCGGAACATACCCCGGCTGAACAGGATTATTTCCGTAAACGGGCTGAGCAGGCTGAGACACCGGCTGAACGGCGGGAACAGGCTGTTTGGTTCCGCAGTCCGGACAGAAAGCCGTGCTTATCGGGATCTCGTGTCCGCAGTTTACGCAGAGCTTTACTCCGCGGATAGTATACAGCTGTTTATTAAGATCTTTAAGCTCTTCAAGAGTTTTATCGATCTCGGCTATCATATTCTTGATCTCAGGCTCGTTTACCTTATCCGCCAATTTCAGCTTGACAAAACGTCCTATCTCTACATACTTTTCGTTTATATAGCCAAGCTTTGCGTCGATCTGAGCTTTTACTGCGCCTTCCGGCGTATTTTTTG
The DNA here is from genome assembly GCA_021770655.1 of Ruminococcus sp. Classification (GTDB taxonomy): domain Bacteria; phylum Bacillota; class Clostridia; order Oscillospirales; family Ruminococcaceae; genus Hominimerdicola. The sequence goes on from JAETQO010000009.1 coordinate 33,863, forward strand.
TTGTGAAAAATCCCATTATCAAATCTCCCTTACTAAAATTATTATTCTAAAATCAGCTTAACAGCGGTTCTGTCGTCGTTTGCGGATCATCCTCACTCTGTGAGGACGTAATTTCGGACGAGCTCTCGCTTTCGTTTTCAGCCGGAGCGGTTGTTACGGAAGTTGTTGTTTCAGCCGGCTGCGGCTCTGCTTGTACAGGCTGTGAAGGCTGCTCTCCGTTTACGTCAACTATATCGGATTCGTCGATCTCCTTATCGATCTCCTCCTGACTCATCTGACCTCTCTTGACTGCCTTTTCGTTTACTCCCGAAAGTCCCAGATAAGCGTTTACATAATAATGGGTAAGGATCTGGTCGTATGTACAGCCGGCCTCGGCGTAATAGCACGCGCCCCACTGAGACATTCCCACGCCGTGACCCCAGCCGTAGGACTTGAACGTAAACTCCCCGTCCTTATAGCTTATCTCCATAGCGTTTGACTTTACATCGAAAAGGTTACAGAGCGTGATACCTGTGATCCTTGCATTTGAACCGTTGTATGTACAGCTTGTATGACCGTCGATAGTCACGCCGCCGATATATTTTCCGCTGAATGCGGAATCTATTCTGAACCAGTTTTCAACATCATCGGAAAGCTTTATATCAGTTTCCGACTCGATAATTTCCTTGACCTGCTCCTTAGTATATTTCTTTTCTATTCCCCAGTTGGGATCCTTGTCGTCATAGGCGCTCAGCACCCTTTTCAGATACGGATAATCGACTCCCCATATATCCTTGCTGGTAGTGGAATAGCCAGCCGTTGAGGCAGAATAAACGGCGTTTATTATATTGCCGTTATAGAGCATTGTCTGTCCCTCGACGGCGTTTACGCAGCTTTCTATTTTAGAGGAATAACCTGCTTTCAGACCGACTGTAGGGATAGACCCGATAGAGTCGTTGAATCTTACCCAGCTATACGCCGCGACAGCCTGCGCCTTTATTGCCTCGTCTCCCCAGTTTCCGCCGATCTCGCTGTTTACTATCCTGCAAAGAAGCTCGTGACCGTTCAGAGTCACCGTACCTCCGGATATAATGTCGTACACTGTATAATACTCGTCGGCTATGCTTCTGGTATCGTAAAAATTAGCGGGGTCGTTCATTATGTCGTAAAACTCGCCCTTATCCTCCGGCATTTCAACAGAAAACTCCGCCGCGGATTTTTTCGCTTTTTGAGTTTTAAGCGTTTTCTTACTTTGTGCATATGTCATATCATACTGATCGACAGACGCTTTTTTGAAGTTTACAAAGCTGTAGACCTCTGTCGCAGTAGTAGTTTTAACGCTCTGCGCTTCCGCTTTGGCGCTTGAAACGGCAGCGGCGGATTTTTCCGCATTTACCGTCTTTGTATCAAGCAGGAGATTTCCGCATATTCCCACCGCAGTTATACCCATTGCGGCGGCGCAAACATTAGCGCAAAGTTTTTTCATTACCAAGTTCATATATGATCAATCCTCAAATTTTGGTCTAACCTCTTTTAATCGTCTTAATCGCACACCTAATAATAGTTTAACAAATAAGAAAAAAAAGTCAAGACAAACACAAGTTCTGTCCTGACTTTTCAGCAAATTATACAATTTTTACGCTACCAAATCAGCATTATAGCCAATTTTAGTTTTTGAAGTATCTCTGACCGTCAAGTTCCATACAGAACGTAAGGGACTCGAACCAAGACGCAGTACTTCCTCCGCAATATTTCGGAGCGTAATAGTAAGTTGCACCGTTTGAATTATCCTCGCCGTAAAGCGCTCTCTCAGCACACTCTACAGTATTGCTTGACGGCTTGTTTCTGCCGTTGTAATAGCCGCTGATAGCGGTGAACTGATTAGGAGCTGTAAGAACAGCCTTTATGGAGCTGCCGAAACGTCCCGACTTTACACGGTTGATAATTACGTTTGCGACAGCGATCTTGCTGTCCTCTGAGCAGTTTCCTACCTCGCCCTGCAAAACGTAGCAAAGCATATCGAACTCTTCGTCGGTATAGCTTATAACAGGTTTTTCTCCTGCCTCTGTCTTTGCGGCGGTAGTAGTTTCCGTCTTCTTGGTTTCGGATTTCTTGGCTGTCTGAGCAGTTACCTTCTGAGTTTCAACAGACTTCTCTGTAGAAGCCGCAGTCGTTTTCTTTGTCTCGGCGGAGGTTTCTGTTTTCTTTTCAGTCTGCGCCGCCTTTACCGACTCCGGAACTGTCTTTGTAAGGTACTCCTTCATAACATATCCGCTGTAATCTCCGTATGTAACCTTATACCAGCCGTCGCTCGTTTCAGCCGATACAACGACCTCGTCTTCAGCATCGAGGATAGCCGCGATCTCTGAGTTCTTATCAGCCTTCTGCCTGATATTAACTATCTCTGTCGCATACATCTTCACGCTGTCGACCTTAGTTTCCTTAGCTGCAGTAGTTGTTGTTTTTTTCTTTTCGGCAGTTGTGGTTACAGTTGTTGTCTCTGACTGAACCTCTGCCATTTCATACTCGCTGATGCCCGCCTTTTTCCATGTAACGGTGTTCATCGAAGTATAAGTCTCATCTCTCTCAGTTTCTGCTTCTGTTACAGAAGTGGTTTTAGTGTTGGTTATTGCAGCTTTTGTGTCCTTCTGAGCTTTTACGCTGTTGCCTGTAAGACCGAAAATGCTTACAGTTCCAACCATGAGCACCGCTAAAGCGCCGCAGCCCAGCATTGTTCCTACTTTCCTGACCGACGGCTTAGCCGATGACTTAAAGCTGTCTTCAGTTTTTTTCTGCTTCATTTTAATCACATTACCCTTTCCGACCGTCTGCAAGCAAACCGTCTTCACTGCGGCTTGTGAGAGCAACCGCAGTTATTTATATTTTACACCTCGTGAGCAGGTGTAATAAACATTAATAGTCCCAGCCGAAGTATTTTTTGTTGTTGCCGTATACGCTTCTCCAGCATTTCGGGAAGTAGATATCTTTATTATCTTTATCCTTATAAGACTCGATTATCAAATCAAGATTATCCTCGGCTGTCATTTTCTTAGCGACGATGACCCATCTCAGATTTGAGGTTTCATTTGTACAGGTGGAAAGCGAAATGTATTTATCGTCCTCCGTACAATCTATATCGCTTGAATACCACGAACGCTTTCTTACTTCTTCTATCCAGTCGTCAAACTTATAATCGGCGTCGTCGAAGTAACGCGTCGTCCAGTATTCAAAAACGTTGCCGTCGTCCTGATTTTCATATACGTTTGTTACGAAAGCGCCCACGATAACATATTTGCAGTTGTTCTCATAAATCGTATTGAACTCGACAACAGGATATTTTTTCAGAAAGTCAACGCCTTTTTTATACTCCGTCAAGTGAGTGAAAGAGGTGCCTACATATCTCATATTGTGACCGTAGATCGTGATATTGTCCGACTGACCGTCCTTATTGATAGTAGACCATGCGTCTGCGAAGATACTTCCCGACTCATAATAGCCCTTATCAAGGTTCTTATACAGGTAATACTCGTTGTCCTCGCCCTGAAGCACCGGAAAGTTTATATACTCGTCACCCGCAGAATTTTTAAACCCGGGTACTTTTATCCACCCAACAGTGTCGTCATTTCTTTTCAGCAGCTTTTTTGCCCAATCCTGTACCTTGCGGTTCTTTTCAGCCGCCTGAGGATCGGAAATATCGACATTGTCTGTACCGTTGTTCTTACTGAGGTCGAGGGTATCGTCAAAATCAGGCTCGTAATTTACGATCTCCTGCATATAGGTCTGATCCTGCTCGTCCGCTTTAAGAAAATCGGAAAGCTCGTTAAGAGAAACACAGAACAGGACTATTGAGATCAAAAAGACGATCTTTCGGAAAACCTCTCCCTTAGCGTCGCCCTTCCACGGGATAAAATACTTTACAACTCTTACAAAAAAATTCGTATCGTCCTTTTCGGACAGATTCATCGTTTCATTTGCCATCGACATTAAATCCCAGCCTCTGCTTTCTTGTTTTCATACAGCTCCATAACCATTCCGAGAGCCGCTTTGGTTGTCAACATACGGATTTTTCTTCTGTCCAAATTCTCATATTCTTCATAAAAGTTCAGCCGTTTCACGATTTCCCGTTCCCTGTTCCTCACGGAAACGTAAACCGTACCCACAGGCTTTTCATCAGTTCCGCCGCCCGGTCCTGCAAGACCTGTCACCGCCACCGCGGCGTCCGCGCCGAACATTTCCAGTGCGCCCAGACTCATTTCGCTTGCCGTCTGCTCAGAATAAACTGTGAAACGTTCGAGCGTTTCTTTTTTCACGCCCAGCAGTTTCATTTTTATCTGCTCGGTATAAGTGCAGACTCCGCCGAGAAACATTTCCGACGCACCGGCAACAGAGGTTACCGTCTGACTTATCATTCCGCCGGTACAGCTTTCGGCAGTACACAGTCTGAGACCGTTCTTTATCATATATTTTACTACACTTTTTGTAACTGTGTCAATACTTTTTGTAACCAGTTTGTCATCTTCAGCAAATTTCATACTAATAATCGCCCCTTTTACTTATATATTGCACATAAAAAATAAGCCTATTTTGACTTTTTTGTTAATTCGACTTCTTTTGCAAATCAATACAAATAACAATTTCTGCAAAAATCTGTTACACATTTGTTACTCATTAACTGTTTTTTCATTATTTCATGTACACTTTTTTACCCACTTACCGGCAAAGAAAACCCCTGTAATTTCGGGGCTTTTCCATAAAATACGACTTTATGCGCCAAAATATTTGAGTACAAAAAAGCGTACAACTGATTTAATTTCGGTTACAGCCTTAACCTGTTTGTAACCGTTTTGGGACAATAAATTTACCGGCAAAGCCCGGAGAAGTTCTGTCGGGCGTTTTTCCTGCCGAACATAACAGCGGTGCTTTGCCGATAATTTTTTCTCTATTACTATTACTGATTTCTTATAAGATAAGACTTAGTGTTTTCAACGGCTTGCCGAATATACGGTTCCCAATCAAAGGAATTCTGCGCCGCCTCAACGTCCGCAAGATTCGGCTTTGTTTTAGGATGTTTCGGTGTGAATACCGTACAGCAGTCCTCATAGGGAAGTATCGAGGTATCAAAGGTATCTATCTTTCTTGCTATCTCCACTATCTCGGACTTATCCATTCCTACGCAGGGACGGAAAACAGGCATTCTGCAGGCGGCGTCGGTGCAGACCATAGCGTACATCGTCTGGCTTGCGACCTGACCGAGGCTCTCGCCCGTGACAAGCGCCTGAATGTCCTCCTTTTTGCAGATACGCTGAGCGATCTCCATCATAAGACGTCTCATAAGTATCGTGAAAAGCTCCTCGGGACAATTATCTCTCAGCAGTTCCTGAATTTCCGTAAACGGCACGCAATAGAAATTTATGTCGCCGCAGTAGGCGGAAATGATCTTTGCAAGCTTTTCGACCTTCATTTTCGCACGGTCGGAGGTATAGGGCGGAGCTTCAAAGTGTATAGCGGAGATTATCGCGCCTCTTCTCGCCATCATATAGCCTGCAACAGGAGAATCTATGCCGCCGGAAAGCAGCAGCATTGCCTTTCCGCTTGAACCTACGGGGATACCGCCTGCTCCGTCTATCGAGCCTGCGTGAACGTAAGCGTTTGTTTCTCTTATCTCAACGGTAACTACCACGTCCGGGTTATGAACATCGACTTTCAGATGAGGGAAGCGCTCCAATATTGCGCCGCCCATTTCAACGCATATCTCAGGGGATTTGATCGGGAACTTCTTATCCGAACGCTTTGCGTCCACCTTAAAAGTCCTTACCGTTTCCATTTCATCGGCGATATAGTCAAGAGATCCGGTAAGTATCTCGTCCATTGACTTTTCCAGCACGCAGCAGCGGCAGAGCTTTACTATTCCGAAAATTTTCGACAGCCTGTCCACAGCCTCGTCAACGTCACAGTCCTCGTTCATAGGCTCTACATACAAAGTTGACTGCGCTCTCGATACCGAAAACTGTCCACAGCCCCTCAGACGCCTTTTGACGCTTTTCGACATCATGCTTTCAAAGCTCGACTTATTCAGACCTTTTAATGCGATCTCTCCGTATTTACACAGAATAATTTCTTTCATATTTTTCACCGATCCTAAAACAGTATTTTCACCGAAAGCCGAACCGAACGTTTACGGCCTCCGCCGTTCTCCTTATAATATAGTACAAAACATTTGTTTATAAAATTATCTTATCCTGCAAAGCGCCTGCTGGGCAGCTGATATACCCTCCATAAGTCCGTCAACGTCCTCCCTGCTGCTTTCAAAGCTGAAGCTTATGCGCAAAGTTGAATCAAGGTTTTCTGTGGGATAGTTAAACTCTTTCAGCACGGAGCTTTTCTTACCTTTCGAGCAGGCAGAGCCGCTTGAAACGTATATCTCACGCTTTTCAAGATAATGGAGCAGAACTTCGGATTTCAGACCTTTCACGGCTATGCTCGTCACATAGGGCGAGCCGCCACGGGAATTGACGCTTATGCCTCCGTTTTCGGTACATTTCTCAATAAGATAACGCTGAAGTCCGCTCACTCTTTCGTAATTTTCGGACACCAGCGGAGAAAGTTTTTCCACCGCCGCGCCGAATCCGCAGATAAGCGGAACGGATTCGGTACCGGAACGGAACCCTTTTTCCTGTCCTCCGCCTAGCATAAACGGCGGAACATGGACGCCCTTTTTGACATACAGCGCGCCTATACCTTTCGGTCCGCAGACCTTATGCCCGCTCAGCGAGATCATATCCGCACAAAGCTTTTTCGCTTTGACAGGCAGTTTCATAAATCCCTGAACACAGTCGCAGTGGGTAAGAACGTCGGGATATTTTTTCTTTATCATTGAAAAAGCCTTTTCAACGGGAAGAACGTAGCCTGTTTCGTTGTTTACCAGCATACAGCTTACAAGAAAGGTATCTTCATTCACTGCGGCAAAAATATCACGGGAGTTTATTTCACCGTTTTCGTCGGGAGAAATTCGGACGACCTCACACCCCTGCTTTTCAAGCTCGTCAACGGGGTTTTTAACTGCGGGATGCTCCACAGATGTGGTGACTATCCTTTTACGGCGTTTTCCGTGGGCTTTATATGCGCCGAACACGGCAGTATTATTGCTTTCCGTAGCGCCGGAGGTAAAATATATCTCCTCCTCAGATGCGCCAAGCGCCTCCGCGATAACTGCTCTTGCATGGGATACGAGAAGTTCCGCCTCAAGGCCCGCTCTATGCAGAGAGGAAGGATTTCCGAAACACTCAAGGCCCTGTATGACCGCTTTTTTCGCCTCGCCGCAGGGCTTTGTAGTAGCTGCGTTGTCAAGATATATCAATACTTTCAAGTCCTTTCAAAAATCACGATTTATATTTATTATATCACATTTCAAATTATTTTGCAATTATTTTGGAATAATCGGACTTATTATTGTAAAACTAATTACAGCAAGGAAAGAATAACAGAGAATTTTATTGTACAGTAAGCGGCTTGCGTACTGAAAACTGTACTTTTAAGGAGGAATAACGTGAACATATCAAGACGTAATCTGGTAAGGATAATCTCCTTTTCCACGGTAATTTTTGCGGTGCTTATCATAAGAAATATCCAGCTTATGAACAGAAGCAACCAAAATGAAAGGTCTATTCAATACAGCTATTCCAGATCTATCGGAGATCTTTGCGACGCAGTCGAAAACCTCAGCGACACTCTGGAAAAAGAGCTTTATGCAGGTTCGGGAAAGATGCATCAGAACCTTGCTGTCAAGCTTTACCGGGAGGCGGCCTCCGCAAAAGCCGCTCTTGCTCAGCTCCCCATTGAAAGACTTCAGCTTGAAAACACCTATAAATTCCTGTCGCAGGTAGGAAACTACTCCCTTGCCGTAAGCGAAAAGCTTATGAACGGCGAGGAGATAACCGACGAAGAATATGAGAACATTTCGGAGCTTTACGATTTTGCCAAGAACCTTTCGGAGGATATGTGGGAACTGGAAAGCGCTGTAACAAGCGGAGAGATCTCTCTGGCGGACAGTCCGACCTCCGCCGAATCGAATCCGCCGACGGTAACTAACGGCTTTTCGGATTTTGAGGACAGCTTTGACAGCTATCCGAGCCTTATTTATGACGGCCCGTTTTCAGACAACATTCTTGAACGCACGCCGAGAATGACGGGTGAGGCTGAGGCGGTTTCTCAAACAAAAGCATTGGAGCGCTGTTCTCTCGCGCTCAACATGAACTCGACTTTGTTTACAGACGTTTCTGCCGTCGAAGGCAAAATGCCTGCTTGGCGATTCTCCAACGATGACAGGACAGTTTCCTGCGAGGTGACTAAAAACGGCGGATATATCTCATACTTTCTGAAAAGCAGGATAGTAGACAAAACCTCTCTTTCAAACGAGGAGGGTGTGAAAGCTGCGGAGGATTTCCTCGACGACCTGGGGATACTGTCCATGACCGTGACCTACTATGAAAATGTGGACAACGTTCTAACGGTGAATTTTGCATACGACGATCTCGGAGTATGCTGTTACACCGATCTTATAAAGGTATCCGTTGCAATGGACGACGGCGAGATACTCGGCTTTGACGCAAAGGGCTTTCTTGTAAATCATTACGACAGGGACTTTTCGGACGATCTTATTTCCGAAAGCACTGCAAGAGAAAAGGTATCTCCGAGACTGTCGGTTTCGGGAAGCCGTCTTGCGCTTATCCCTACGGACAATCTTGACGAAAAGCTATGCTATGAATTCAAATGCAAGTCCGAAAGCGGAAGAAACGTGTTAGTCTATATCAACGCCGAAACAGGCGAGGAGGAGCAGATACTGATACTTGTGGAAAGCGAAAGCGGAACACTTACTATCTGATAAAATTAAGGCAACACCGCACAACTACCGCCTAACGGCTTTGTGCACGTCTAACTTGCTAATTTTCCGTTATCCGCACACAATAGTTGTGCGGTGTTACCTTAATAAAAACAGGAGGAATTAAAAATGGAAAATTTCCAGAATTCAAAAACCAAAGAAAACCTTATGAGAGCCTTTGCGGGAGAAAGCCAGGCAAGAAACCGCTACACAATGGCGGAGGAGCAGGCGAAAAGCAAAAAGCTTTACGTTCTTGCAAATCTTTTTAAATTCACCGCAGATCAGGAAAAGATCCACGCCGAGATATTCTATAACCACCTGAAAAGCGAGGCGGGAAACACCATTGAGATAGACGGCGGCTACCCTGTAGACATTGCGCAGGAGGTCTGTCCTCTGCTGAAAATGGCTAACCACAACGAATATCAGGAATCGGACGACGTATATCCCGCATTTTCGGAGATCGCCAGACAAGAGGGCTTTGCAAAGATCGCACAGGATTTTGCGAACATTGCAAAGATCGAAAAGGTACACGGCAACCGTTTCAAAAAGTTCGCCGAGCTTATGGAATCGGGTAAGCTTTTCTCATCGGACAAGCAGGAAACATGGGTGTGCCTTAACTGCGGATATATTCTCGAAGGAACGCAGGCTCCCGAAACCTGCCCGGTCTGCGGTAAGGAACAGGGATATTTCATCAGACTTTCCATGGCTTCATGGGGTGCGTAAACATCGGCGGACAGCTCCGCCGTTACATATTATCCGACATTATCCGATAAAAATATTATACAAAATTTATTCTATTACATTAGGCATTTTGACTATTGTTTTTTACTTTAAAATTCCAAAATGCCCCCGATTTTTCGTCATTTTAAAGTTCGCTTAACAGTATCGAAACATTTATACTTTTTTGCATATTTGACATTTCTCAGGAAAAAGGCTATAATAAAAAGCGTGTAAAAATAGTTTTCTTGAAATCACGGGAGGATAATATGAAACATTTAAAAAGGCTGATGAGTATACTGTTATCAGCCGCGCTTTTTTTACAGACTGTTCCGGCAGTCTATGCCCAAAACGAAAACATCGCCGATGAAAGCTCCGCCGTAACGGTGAGCGAGGAGGATTCTGCCGAAAGTTCCGAAACAGAGGAAAGCGACAGTATCGACAGCGGAATCTCTGTTTCACCTATCATTACCGACGGCGTTTCGGATATAAAGCCTGTAACAGACGACGACCCGTCCTATCTTAAATATATGGCAAACGCTCGCAAAGCCAGATCTGTCTGGGGCAGTTCCAACCTTGTTCATCAGCCGAGATTCGCCAACGAGCAAAAGATCTACGGCATCGATGTGTCCTACTATCAGGGCAATATCGATTGGAATAAGGTAAAAAACAGCGGCATTGAATTTGTTATAATCAGAGTCGGTTACCGCGGATACGGCTCGGCAGGCACGCTGGTCGAAGACCCCAAGTTCAAGACCTATATGAGCGGTGCGGCTCAGGCAGGCTTAAAGGTGGGCGTTTATTTCTACACTCAGGCGATAAACACCAAAGAGGCCGCCGAAGAGGCGCAGTTCGTTCTCGACAGGATAAAGGGCTATCAGCTGGATATGCCCGTATATTACGACATTGAATCGGTGGACTACGATTCGGGCCGACTTGACAACGCAGGACTCAGTAAGGCGCAGAAAACCGAGCTTTGCAAGTCCTTCTGCAACACGGTAATAAACGCCGGATATGAATCCGGAGTATACGCAAACAAAACATGGCTTACATATATGATAGACGGAAAGGCTCTCGGAGAGCTTTATCCGATATGGCTCGCACATTATACTTCAAACACAGACTATGCTGAAAGAATAGATATGTGGCAGTACACGGGAAGCGGAACGGTAAGCGGTATATCCGCATATACGGATATGAACGTATGGTATCCCGGAAGCTCCGCTCCCATGGGAAGCATAACGCTTTCATGCAAATCCATGACCGGCAGTACGGCTATGCTTTCATGGAACAGCGTGATCGGCGCGTCCGGCTATGAGGTTTACAGAAAAAATGCGTCCGGCAATGTGACAAAGATTACTGCCGTAACAGGAACCTCCGCTTCCGTAACGATCACGGCCGACAGCTGTGATTACTATGTAAAAGCTTATCGTGAAGCATCGGGAAAAACCTACTACGGAAAAGAATCCAATCATCTGAAACTTCAGACGCAAAAGGTCATAAACCTCGGAAAATCCGATATTGCCCAGTCCAAGGTAATGCTTAAATGGTCGCCTGTTACCGGCGCTTCGGGCTACTGCATATATTATGCTCCCGTATCGGGCGGCTCGTACAAGCTCCACGGAACGACCAATTCCACGAACTACACTGTAACGGGTCTAAGCCTTGCCACCGTTTACAGATTTCAGGTAAGAGCATATTTCAACACAAACGGCTCTGCCGCATTTACTTCGTCGAGTCACCTCGGCCCTCTTTCCGACGAGTTCGTTCAGGGAACAAAAACGAACAAGGTCTACGGACTTACGGTTACCTCTGCAACGCCTAACTCGATAACTGTAAAATGGAACGCTATTCCCGGCAAGTGCAACGGTTATCAGGTCGCTTTCTATGACTATTCAACCGAAAAATTTACAAATGTTGCATACTCATCGGGAACTTCCTACACCTATACAGGGCTTACGGCAGGCAAAACCTACAATCTTACGGTAAGACCTTATTACACCTACAACGGGGGCAAGATACCGGGAGTGTATTCGGACAAGCTTGCGGCTGTTACCGCACCGACAAAGGTTTCCGGAATAAAGTCCGCTTCCAACACCTCCTCGTCGAATACAATTTCATGGAACGCCGTTTCTACAGCTAAAGGCTACGAGATTTATCAGTGGATAGGAACTACCGACAGCTACAAGCTTATCGGAACGGCAGCCTCCACCACATTCACAAATTCAAAAAAATCCTCCGGCACAATGTATAAATACAAGGTGAGAGCATATAACACCAGTCCGAGCGGAGCAAAGCAGTACGGCACGCTGTCAGACGCTTTTACAACCTGTACGCTTCCAGCCAACGCAAAAATCAGCTCTGCGTCAACGGCGTTAAATTCCGTAACGCTCAACTGGCCGAAGGTTTCTAAGGCTACGGATTATCAGATAGATATGCTTTCAAACGGATCGTGGAAAAATGTTGCGGTCACAAGCAAGCTTACCTGTACGGTCGGTTCTCTTTCACCGAACAAGACATATCAGTTCAGGATAAGGACAAGAAGAAATCTCAACGGAACTTATTATTCAGGAAACTACACGACCAAAGCGGTAACAATATCTTCTCCTGCAAAGGTATCGGGAATCAGATCCGTTTCAAATTCTTCTGCTTCCAATACGTTCTCATGGAACAAGGTTTCATCAGCCTCCGGTTATGAAGTTTATCAGTGGATAGGAACTAACAACACATACAAAAAACTGGCGACGGTATCCTCATTGTCGTATACAAACTCAAAGAAATCCTCCGGCACCATGTATAAATACAAGATAAGAGCCTATACAGTCGCATCGGACGGAACTAAACATTACGGCCCTTATTCCGATGAACTTACTACCTGCACTCTTCCCGGCACGGTAAAAACAAAAACGTCAAAAGCCACAGCCAACAGCTTAACCCTTAACTGGAACAAGACAAGCAAGGCTACAAGCTATCAGATCTTTATAAGATCGGGCAGTTCATGGAAACGGCTTACTTCAACGAACAAGCTTACTTACACGGCAAAATCCCTATCAAAAGGGACTTCATACACTTTCAGAATAAGAGCCTGCAGAACGCTTAACGGTAAAAACTACTACGGTGCTTATACGCAGATAAGCTCGAAAACAAAATAGCAAAATAAAACGGACGAACAGTTTTTCTGCTCGTCCGTTTATCTGTATAATACATTTATTTCGCCGAATCCACAAAGCTTTTTAGCTCGCTCTCCGACATATAGCCTATCGTCGAAGCTGAGATCTTTCCGTTCTTCACAACAAAAAGCGCAGGTATGCTTGTAATATTGAAAGCGGCGGCAAGCTCGCTCTCCTGATCTACATTTACCTTTCCTACCTTTATTGTTCCGTCATTCTCCGCAAGCTTATCCACCAAAGGCGAAAGCATCTTACAAGGTCCGCACCAGTCTGCCCAGAAATCGAGCAGTACCGTTTTTCCTGCGTTCACTACCTCCTGCTGAAAATTATCCTTTGTAATAATCGTTACATTCATTTCTATTTACCTCTTTTCAGTCCTTGGTTTTATAATAAAGCATACAATGACAATATCCCTCAAAATCGGGATCGGCTATCTGACCGCGGAATTCCTCGCACATACATTTGTTTTCCTCCGTCCGCTGTATCCTGCACGGACAATAACCGCCTGTGCGTTTCAAGCCTTCCCTTACCCGCTTTACTGTTTCCTTATCGTCATTTAAACGTACCATATTATCACCTTTTTTATCTTTCCCGCAAGCCGCGACATTATTACTCTTTGATATACGCCTTTACTATCTCGCCGATATACTGAACATGATAATCCTTTGCGGCATACCATTTTTCATCGTTGCCCTTTTCGGTAAAGCACTCGGGTTTCATCTCCTGAACATACGCTTTTTTGCATACAAAAATCATTTCTGCCTGCTCGAACGATGTTACATCAAAGCCGTTTTCCTCGTCTTTATCCGATATAAACACGGGTCTTAAACCGGTCTCAGCCGCCTTGTCGCAGTCTCTTCCGCTGTGCGAACCGCAAAAGCTAAGCGCCTTTTTCATATCCTCTCCGAAAAATGAGACAGTGAAATATCCATTGCTGTCAATAAACTCTTTTGTGTATCTCTGAAGACGAATGACTGTTGTAAAGGTATTCTTTCCCCACATAACGCCTGCAAAGCCCCATGACGCCGTCATAGTGTTCCAGCCCTTTTCATCACCGGCAGTCACCAGAAACCAATCCTTTCCGACTTTTTTGAACGGATTGAAATCCATTGTATCGAGTACAGCCGGAGAGACCTCGGTATATCCCAGTTCTTTCATTTTATCATTCATAATAACTACCTTCTTTCGTAAAATAATCAGGTTTCAGACTTTACCTGATATTTATAATTATACTCCAAAAAGTTAAGAAATGCAACCGTTTTTGTGTTGCTTTTTTCATGCTGTTGTGATATAATATAATTAAGTATTTGTAAAGCTGTTTTTGTGTTTTTGGTTTATCGTTTTATAATTTGCACTGCTCTGCCTGTACTTGATGTGTGGTTCTGGAATTTTATGCAGCAGATTATGTATAAAATCAGAATTTATACATTAATATCGGTAGAAACGTGTATAAATATAAAAATTTTATGCAAAAGCACTTGACAATGCTGTATAAAGGTGTATAATATACTTACAGTGTTATTTTTCACGCCAAGTAAAAATATTATACAGAAAATTATATACGACGGAGGATTTGTTATGGCAAAAGAAATCAAAAAGGTTGTCCTTGCTTATTCAGGCGGACTTGATACTTCTATCATCATTCCGTGGCTCAAGGAAAACTACAACAACTGCGAAGTTATCGCTGTATCAGGAAACGTAGGTCAAGGCACCGAGCTTGAAGGTCTTGAGGAAAAGGCTATCAAAACAGGAGCATCCAAGCTTTATATCGAGGACCTTACGGAAGAATTTATCGAGGATTATGTATTCCCTACCGTTCAGGCAGGCGCTGTTTACGAAAATCAGTACCTTCTCGGAACTTCTTTCGCCCGTCCTATCATTGCTAAGAGAATAGCTGAGATTGCTATAAAGGAAGGCGCCGACGCTATCTGTCACGGCTGTACGGGAAAGGGCAACGATCAGGTAAGATTTGAGCTTGCAATCAAGGCTTTCGCTCCTGATATGCAGATCATCGCTCCATGGAGAATATGGGATCTTAAATCCAGAGAACAGGAGATCGAGTATGCTGAGGCTCACAACATTCCGCTGAAGATCAACCGTGAAACAAACTACTCAAAGGATAAGAACCTCTGGCATCTTTCTCACGAGGGCCTTGATCTTGAAGATCCTGCCAACGAGCCGCAGTACGAAAAGCCGGGCTTCCTTGAAATGGGCGTGTCCCCTATTATGGCTCCCGACAAGCCGACTTATGTAACTATCCACTTTGAAAAGGGCGTTCCTACTTCAATAGACGGCGTTGAAATGAACGGCAAAGAGCTTGTTGCAAAGCTCAACGAGCTGGGCGGCGCAAACGGCATCGGACTTGCCGATCTGGTCGAGAACAGACTTGTAGGCATGAAGTCCAGAGGCGTTTACGAAACTCCGGGCGGAACTATCCTCTACAAGGCTCACGAGATCCTTGAAACTATCACTCTTGACAAGGAAACTTCAAGAGTTAAGCAGTATCTCGGTATCAAGTTTGCGGACATCGTATATAACGGTCAGTGGTTCACTCCTCTGAGAGAAGCTATGAGCGCATTCGTTACCGAAACTCAGAAAACCGTTACAGGCGACGTTAAGCTTAAGCTTTACAAAGGAAATATCATCAACGCAGGCGTTACATCTCCGTATACGCTTTATGATGAAGAGGTCGCTACATTCGATGAGGACGACGTATACAATCAAGCCGATTCCGCAGGATTCATCAATCTGTTCGGTTTGCCTATCAAGGTAAGATCAAAGCTTGAGCAGAAGAGAAACGGCGGCAAGTAAGAACATAAGAACAAATTATATTCAAAGACAGCATTACAAGATCAGGAGGTTTTAATATGTCAGACAACAACAGCATTTTTGAACCTGCAATAGATAAAAAGGTAGAACTTACATACGACAGCCTGCCGAACTCGTCTTTTGAGGACGTTAACCTCAGCGGAGCTACATTTAATAATGTCAATCTCAGAGCCGCAAGCTTTGACGATGTAAATATGGACGAATCCAAATTCAACAACGTAAGTATGAAGGAGAGCAGCTTTTCCGATATGTATATGGTAAACTCCAGATTTCTCGGAGTCAACCTCAGCAATACAAGATTCGGATGCTCTATTATGAACAATGTAGAATTCAAAAATCCCGATTTGAAGAACTCACAGTTCGTTCACTGCGACCTTACCAATGTTGAGATAAACGACTGCAAGATCGACGGTCTTAAGATCAACGGTGTTGATATTCAAAAGCTGCTTGAACAGCACGAAAAGGAAAATCAGTCCGTTTAATCGAAACTAAAAATGTGTATAAGGGCAGAATGACTCGGCAGAGTTATTTTGCCCATACATATTTAAAGGGAGAGCTTTTTATGGATAACAGAATTTTTACACGCAAGGACAAGACGCTTAATACGATTTATAGAATTATCCTGTTTGCGTGTCTGGCGGCGTCGGCTGTAACCGTATACGGAATACTTAACGTCGTTATAGCGGATAACCAGAATAACTTAGGAAAGAAGATACTCGGCATGATGATCATGACATACGGTTATTATGCGGTCGTTGTGGGTTCTGCGACAGCGATTTTGTTCAGCGTTCTTTCGTATAAAAGCGGTTCGGTAATAAGCGTATTTTTCAGAACGGTATCATCACTGGGTATTTTGGTTCTCGATCTCTGCGGCGTAAAGTTTATGAGCGTACTGAAAAAAGCCAGCGATATTGTATGCAAATACGGCATTGATTATATAAAGACAAATCCGTCCCCCGAAGAGGTGGGACTTACTCAGGCTGATTTTGACAAATATCAGAATATGATAGACAATACAGATGAGGATATGCTCGAACTTTTATTTATAGGGATTTTCCTTGGTGCGGCAGTATATTTCATTTTAAGCCTGACTTCTCTGCACAGTCTTTACAGGCAGAGAAAAAATCCTGTTTCGGAAAATATTCCTATGGACGATGAACTGGCGCAGTACTATAGCGACAGCGGCAATGACAATATAAACGATTTATAAGTAAGGTGGTATTATAATGGCAGGTAAAATGTGGGCAGGAAGATTTACAAAGGAAGTTGATGAAAGAGTAAACGACTTTAACTCGTCGATTTCCTTTGACGCAAGAATGTACAGATATGATATTGAAGGATCGATAGCACACGCAACTATGTTAGGAGAATGCGGAATTATCGATATTGACGAAAGCAGAAAGATAATCGAAGGACTTAAAAGCATTCTTGCGGATATTGACAGCGGCAAGCTTCAGTTTGACCCTACAGCAGAGGACGTTCATATGTTTGTGGAGGCGGAGCTTACAAAGAGGCTGGGAGATACCGGCAAAAGGCTTCACACGGCAAGGTCGAGAAACGATCAGGTGGCTCTTGATGTGAGAATGACCCTCAGAGCGGAAACCAAGGAAATAATCACTCTTGTCAAAAAGCTTGAAAAAACCATTCTGGATATTGCCGAGAAAAATCTTACTACAGTTATGCCCGGCTACACTCACCTTCAGAGGGCTCAGCCGATAACCTTTGCTCATCACCTTATGGCTTACGCCAATATGCTTTTAAGAGATATTTCAAGACTTGAGGACTGTTTCAAGAGGACAAATATTATGCCGCTCGGAAGCGGAGCGCTCGCCTCGACTACCTATCCCATAAACAGGCAGAGAGTCTGCGATCTGCTCGACTTTGACGAGATAACTCAGAATTCTCTTGACGGAGTTTCCGACAGAGATTTCTGCATTGAGCTTTGCTCCGCTATCTCAATGCTTATGATGCACCTTTCAAGATTCTCCGAGGAAATAATACTCTGGTGCTCATGGGAATTCAAGTTTATCGAGCTTGATGACGCTTACGCCACAGGCTCCTCCATTATGCCTCAGAAAAAGAATCCGGACGTTACCGAGCTTATCAGAGGAAAAACCGGACGAGTTTACGGCGATCTTAACACTTTGCTTGTTATGATGAAGGGTCTGCCCCTTGCCTACAACAAGGATATGCAGGAGGACAAAGAGGCTATCTTCGACGCTGTTGACACGGTCAAGCTCTGCCTTAAAACCTTCGACCCTATGCTTGCAACAATGAAGGTCATTCCCGAAAATATGAGAAACGCGGCGGCAAAGGGATTCATAAACGCTACCGACTGTGCAGACTACCTTGTTAAAAAGGGTATGCCGTTCAGAGACGCATATAAGATCACCGGCACGCTTGTGCATACCTGCATTGAAAAGGGCTGCACTCTTGAAACTCTTCCGCTGGAGGAATACAAAAAACTTACGGACAATTTCGGTGAGGACGTTTACGACGCAATAAGCCTTGACACCTGCGTAATGCAGAGAAAGGCGGCAGGCGGACCTGCTCCCGAATCGGTGAAGGCTCAGATAGAATATGTCAAGGAAAGAATCTAAAACTCTTAACAAAGAATGTTCCCCTGTTAAAACCGCTTTGCTTTATCTTGCGATATGGGAGATCGTCACAATGATTTTGTGGCTTTTTACCGCCAAGCTTTTTGTGATATACGCTCTTTTTGCCGTAGGGTTTACGGTGCTTTATCCCGTCTGCACCTGCTGGCTGTGCTTTCGGTTCGCAAGACGGTTCGGGGTCAAATGGTATCTTACGCCTGTGATGATCGCAGTATCTGTAGTAGAATATATACTGCTGGAGGAATTTTCATCGGTCGTACCGAATTTTATCGTTATGACCATACTCTGTTCAGGCTTTGCAAGCGGAATAGGCAGCTGCTTTGCAGACAGTGAAGCAATAAATGCCGCAAAAAGAGAAAAGCAGTTAAGGAAGAACAAAAAAGAAGCCGAATACAAAAATATACTTGACGACTGATCTACGACGCTATCGGGGGAATGCCGTCACATATCAACATAAAAAGAGGGAAAGAAAATGAAAACCAAAGTTTTTATCGACGGAAAAGAAGGCACTACAGGCTTGCAGATATATGAGCGATTCGCTGAAAGAGGCGATGTGGAAATACTGCTTATAGACGATGAAAAGCGCAAGGACGCCGAGGAAAGAGCCAGAATGATAAACGCTTCCGATATTACATTTCTCTGTCTGCCCGACGCGGCGGCAAAGGAAGCGGTAAAGCTCTGTACAAACCCCGACGTTAGAATCATTGACGCCTCAACGGCGCACAGAACAAATCCCGATTGGGATTACGGTTTTCCTGAGCTTTCGGAAAGACACAGAGAGCGCATAAGAAATTCAAAGAGAGTCGCTAACCCCGGATGCTATGCAAGCGGATTTATCTCTTTGGTATATCCTCTTGTGAAAGCCGGCGTACTGCCCGAAGATTATCCCGTCACCTGCCACGCGGTTTCCGGCTACAGCGGCGGAGGTAAGAAAATGATCGCCGCTATGGAGAGCGAAAACAAAACAAAGGAAATGTTCTCTCCCCGTCAATATGCGCTTACGCAGTGCCACAAGCACATTCCCGAAATGCAGACCGTCTGCGGACTTAAATACAAGCCTATGTTCAACCCTATCGTGGACGATTACTACAACGGCATGGTGGTTTCCGTACCGCTTGTTTCAAGATGTCTGACTAAAAAATACACGCCCGCCGATATTCATGAGATACTCAGCGAGCATTATGTGGGACAGCATTTTGTGAAAGTTATGGAGCTTGGCGGAGAACAGACGCTTTCCGACGGATTTATTGCGGCAAACACTCTTGCGGGAACGAACGATATGCAGCTTTTTGTCTGCGGAAACGAAGATCAGATACTGCTTATGTCACGCTTTGACAACCTCGGCAAGGGTGCAAGCGGAGCGGCGGTACAGAATATGAATATCATGCTTGGTATCGACGAGGCTAAGGGGTTGGAGTAATTGCCTATTACAGAAAGGCGGCTGTATCATGGAGCTTGAACAGATACTGAACGAGCTTAAAATAGAATATGAAAAAGCAGAACACGAAGCGGTCTTAACCTGCGAGCAGGCTGAATTTGTAAAGGGGCTTATCAAGGGGCAGGGATGTAAGAATCTGTTTCTGAAAAACTCAAAGAAAGAATACTTTCTCTACGTTCTGCCCGACGATCAAAAAGCCGACCTCAAAAAGCTTGGAAAAGACAACGGGCTTGGTCACCTCTCCTTCGGCGGAGAGCAGGAGCTTTCGGATATTCTCGGCTTAAAGCCCGGCGGCGTTACTCCTCTCGGCATAATCAACGACAAGGAGAATAAGGTCGTTATTTTGCTTGACGGCAGGCTAAAAGGAAAAACGCTTTTACTTCACCCTAACGTCAATACTGCTACGGTTTCGATAGCTTTTGACGATCTGATCAGACTTATCGAACATGAAAAACACAGATATATCATTACAGCATAACAACACCGCTCGGAAAAGGAGTTTTAATTATGAAAGAGATCACTAAGAAAAATTTTGAGGGTTATAAATACATAGACGGCGGAGTTTGCGCCGCAAAGGGATTTAAGGCTAACGGGCTTTACTGCGGAATAAAAAAAACCTCGGTTTCAGACGGCAATGAAAGCCCGATAAGCGGCAATAAAAACGACATCGGTCTGGTAATGTCCGACGTTATGTGCGCCGCCGCAGGCGTTTACACGCAAAACAAAGTAAAGGGCGCGCCTGTTACAGTTACAAAGAGAAATCTTGAAACTACAGGCGGAAAAGCACAGGCTATAATAGTCAATTCCAAAAACGCAAACACCTGCAACGCCGACGGGGAACAGAAAGCGTGCAGAATGTGCGAGCTTGCCGCAGAGCAGCTTGGAATAAAACCCGAAGAGGTCATCGTGGCGTCCACAGGCGTTATCGGACAGATACTGCCGATAGAGCCTATAGAGAACTGTATAGAAGAGCTTGCCGCAGGACTTTCCTACGACGGAAACGAAAAAGCCGCTACAGCTATCATGACTACCGATACGGTAAAGAAAGAAGTTGCCGTTGAATTTGAGGTAGACGGAAAGCTTTGCCGCCTTGGGGGAATGGGCAAGGGAAGCGGAATGATACACCCTAATATGGCGACGACCCTTAACTTTATCACTACCGACTGCGCAGTATCATCAGATATGCTCAAAAAAGCGCTGAGCGAGGTGGTAAAGATAACCTACAACTGTCTTTCCGTAGACGGAGATCAGTCAACCAACGACACCTGCGTTGTTATGGCGAACGGACTTGCCGGAAACGCTGAGATAACGTCTGCGGGCGAGGAATTTGAGGTTTTCAAGAAGGCGCTTTACATAGTTATGATGAATATTACCAAAATGCTTGCCAAGGACGGCGAGGGAGCAACTAAGCTGCTGGAATGCACCGTAACCGGAGCTAAAGATCTTGATACTGCTATTACGGTAGCAAAAAGCGTTATATGCTCTCCCCTTTTCAAATGCGCAATGTTCGGCGCAGACGCAAACTGGGGAAGGATTCTTTGTGCCGTAGGATATGCCGACGCTGATTTCGACATAAACAAGGTAGACGTTTCACTTTCCTCAAAAGCAGGAAGAATCGATGTATGCAGGAACGGTTCGGGAATAGATTTTTCTGAGGAAGAAGCTAAAAAGGTTCTTATTGAGGACGAGATAACAATTTCGGTTTCCATAGGCGACGGTGAGGGAGCCGCTACAGCATGGGGTTGTGATCTGACCTACGATTATGTGAAGATAAACGGAGATTACAGAAGCTAAGGTAACACCGCACAACTATTGTGTGCGGATAACGCAGAAAATTTTTCGTTAGATTGTATAGAAACGACGCAGAAATACTTGTGTCTTTCAAGGAGTTTCTGTGCAAGATAACGGAAAATTGGCAAGTTAGAGCAATATGAAAAACAGCGCGAGGCCTATGACGACGGAATAGACCGCTTTTCACAGTACCTTATGTCGGGAGAGTCGCTCCTCTGGCAGGGCGAATCTCAGAAGGGCGGCGGAGCAAAGGCCAACGTAGGAGGCTCATTCATGAAGTTTTTTGCAGTCTTCTGGCTTTCATTTGCGATCTTTTGGACAGTGAGCGCTGCTGTTACCGGAGGTGTGTTCGGACTTTTCGGCGTACCGTTTATTCTAATCGGAATTTTTCTGCTCATGGGAAACGGCGGTAAAAAATACTACGCAATAACCGACCGCCGAGTGCTTACCCTTACGAAAAAAAGGCTTGACAGCGAATATCTGAACAAAATAAGCAGCATCAATTTTATCGAGGGCAAAAACAACATCGGTTCTGTTACATACGGAACCAACGCAATGGAATATGTGAGAAACAGCAACGGCAGTCATTACAGACAGGTAAGAGGCGGACTGTATTGCGTTTTCGACCCTCAGGAGGTCTACAGAATACTTAACGACGCAGTTTATCAGGCAATGAATAACGAATGACATTATATATAAAAAGGGAGTATTGAAATGGAAATCAGCAATAAGATCAGAAGCCAGATACTTATCGACGCTCTGCCGCATATACAGAAATATCACGATAAAATTGTTGTGGTAAAATACGGCGGCAATGCAATGACCAATGCCGAGCTTAAAGAAGCCGTTATGAGCGATATAGTATTGCTCAGCGAGGTAGGCATAAAGGTAGTGCTTGTCCACGGCGGCGGACCTGAGATAAACGCAATGCTCAAAAGAGTAGGCGTTGAAAGCAAGTTTATAAACGGTCTGAGATATACCGACAATGAAACCATTGACATCGTTAAAATGGTTCTGTGCGGAAAGGTCAATAAGGAGCTTGTGTGCGCTTTACAGCTCCACGGAGGAAAAGCCCTCGGACTGTGCGGCTGTGACGGACAGATGATACTTGCACAGAAGCTTGAAAGCGAAGTTGATCTGGGATTTGTGGGCGATATAAAAAAAGTCACGACTAAGCCTATTATCGACGCGCTCAACAACGGTTATATACCGATAATCTCTACCGTAGGCGTTGGAGAGGACGGTCAGTCATATAACATAAACGCCGATACCGCCGCCGCAAGAATAGCCTCCTGTCTAAGAGCTGAAAAGCTTATCCTTATGACGGACATAGTAGGACTTCTTGAAGATAAGGACGACGATTCCACGCTTATCCCACAGGTAAACGTAAGCGATGTGCCGTACCTTAAAAAGACCGGCATAATAAGCGGCGGAATGATACCGAAGATCGACTGCTGTGTGGAGGCTGTAAGGCGCGGAGTAAAGAGAACCACTATCATCGACGGCAGAGTTCCTCATTCCATTCTTATAGAACTGCTCTCCAACGAAGGCATAGGCACACAGTTTGTATAAAGTTTGTATAAGTAAATAAAAATTATAGGGAGATACATAATGGAAAACCGGAATAACAAGGAATGTGAAGTCTTATTTGAAAGCTCCATTGAGTTATCGGATTATAACTCCTTTAAAAAGATCCAGAATATTTATTTCAAAGCTGTCGGCATAAAAAAATTAGTTATAATTGAAGTTATACAGGCTATTGCGGCGGTAGCGTCGCTTGCACTGCATAATATGACGTGGCTGATGACATTTGTGATACTGCTTATACTAATACCTTTAGAAACAGTCTTAGTAAGAAAAACAGCAATTAAAAAAGCTTACAAAAATGAAAATGTTTTATATAAGGGAAAAAAGCGGATAAGCTTTACAGACGACAAAATACTTTGCGATACAGATTCGTCCCATACTGAATACAGCTACGACATTATCACCAATGTGATCAGTTCAAAGGAATGCTACATTTTTCTTATCGGCAGAATACTGATCGCCGCCGATAAAAGTAGATTTGCAAAAGGAACAAAAAAAGAATTTGAACAATTCATTGCGGATAAATTTTCAAATATCAAAATAAAAACAATAATATGAAAGAGTGATAAAATGAACACCATTGAACAATTCAACGAGCACGTTATGCCGACCTACGGCAGGATCGATCTCGTTATGGACAGCGGAAGCGGTCAAACCGCTGTGGATGAAAGCGGCAGAGAGTATATCGACTTCGGTTCGGGAATCGGAACAAATTCTCTTGGCTACTGCGACGAGGACTGGGTAAACGCAGTCTGCGAACAGGCGCATAGGATACAGCACACGTCTAATTATTACTATACCAAGGTACAGGCTGATTTTGCCCAAAGACTTTGCGAGGCAACGGGCTATGACAAAATGTTTTTCGGGAATTCAGGCGCTGAGGCTAACGAGTGCGCTATCAAGCTGGCGAGAAAATACAGCTTTGACAAATATGGAAAGGACGCAGAGAGAAATATCATCATCACTCTGGTGAACAGCTTTCACGGCAGAACGCTCGCTACCCTTTCCGCAACGGGACAGGACGTTTTCCACAACTACTTTTTTCCTTTCGTGGACGGTTTTGTGAATGTCATCGCCAACGACATCGACGATCTTATGGATAAGCTTAATACCCTTGACAACAAGGTATGCGCCGTAATGTTTGAGTTCGTTCAGGGCGAGGGAGGAGTTATCCCGCTGGAGCAGAGCTTTGTAAACACTATCGTGGCAGAGTGCGCCAAAAGAGATATTCTCACCATTGCCGACGAGGTTCAGACGGGCGTGGGCAGAACAGGAAAACTTCTTGCCTCTGAGCATTTCAACGTCAAGCCTGATATAACGACTTTGGCAAAGGGACTTGCCGGCGGCGTTCCTATCGGCGTATGCCTTGCAAACAAAAAGTGCAGCGGGGTCCTCGGCAAAGGCACTCACGGTTCGACTTTCGGCGGAAATCCCATTTCCTGCGCAGGCGGAAACGCAGTGCTGAACAAGGTGACAAATCCCGAATTTCTTGCCGAGGTAACAAAAAAAGGCGAATATTTCAGAGCAAAGCTTGCCGAAATACCCGAAGTTGAGGGCGTTGACGGTCTGGGACTTATGCTTGGCGTAAGGCTCAAAACAAAAAAGGCGGCAGATATTTTGCAGAAGTGCTTTGAAAACGGCCTTCTCATTCTCACAGCAAAGGAAAAGCTCAGATTTCTCCCGCCGCTCAACATCTCATACGAACAGATAGACAATGGAATGGAAATTCTCAGAAAAGTTCTTGAAGCCTGAAATTTATAGAAATTTATATCGGAGGTAATTAATATGAAACACTTACTTAAAATGCTCGATCTTTCCAAAGAGGAAATACTCGACATACTCAATCTTGCAGATCAGCTCAAGTATGAAAACAAAAACGGAATCGAACATCATGTCCTTAAGGGCAAAACTCTGGGAATGATCTTCCAGAAGTCCTCAACCCGTACAAGAGTATCCTTTGAAACCGGTATGTATCAGCTGGGCGGACAGGCTTTGTTCCTTTCTAACCGCGACTTGCAGATAGGCAGAGGCGAGCCTGTTCAGGATACGGCAAGAGTACTTTCACGCTACCTTGACGGAATCATGATCCGTACCTTTGAGCAGAAGGAGGTCGAGGATCTTGCAGAATACGGTTCAATTCCGATAATCAACGGTCTTACCGATTTCTGTCACCCTTGCCAGGTGCTTGCCGACCTTATGACTATCAGAGAATTCAAGGGCCGTTTTGAAGGTCTGAAAATGTGCTATATCGGAGACGGCAACAATATGGCTAATTCGCTTATCGTCGGCGGACTGAAGGTCGGTATGGAAGTTTCTATCGCCTGTCCTAAGGATTATCAGCCTGATGACGAAGTACTTGAATTTACCAAGCAGTATGACGGCAAGTTCTCCATGACCGACATTCCTATTGAGGCAGCAAAGGACGCCGACGTTCTGTTCACAGACGTATGGACCTCTATGGGCGAAGAGGCGGAAACCGAGAAGAGAAAAATCGCTTTTGCAGGCTATCAGATAAACGATGAGATAATGGCGGCCGCAAAGCCCGATGCAATGGTTCAGCACTGTCTGCCTGCTCACCGTGAGGAAGAGATCACCGAAAAGGTATTCGAGGCTCACGCAAACGAGATCTTCGAAGAGGCAGAAAACAGACTTCACGCTCAGAAAGCCGTTATGGTAAAGGTCATGGGCGGAGATAAATAACAGTTTAAAGCAATATCGGCAAAAGCGTCTTTGTAAGGGAAATTACAGAGATGCTTTTTTATGCTTAAATCGGCGGATTTGCGATTATAACATATTCTAAAATTCAATGCCTTTAAAGCATAACCGACTATTTAATATAAGTATTTGATATGTTATTGATTTCGTTGTATAATGTAATCGGAAACAGATTTCACTGAAACAATGTTGTTCGGCGCAGACCCGCTTCTATGGGAGCCGCAAGGAATGCGCTGATGTCTGCGAAAAATTCTACGGATTACATGGAGGTAATGCATAATGAAAAAACAAACGGCCGGAAGAGACAGGCTGGGAGAATTCGCTCCTAAATTTGCCGAGCTTAACGATGATGTGCTGTTCGGTCAAGTATGGTCAAGAGAGGATAAGCTCTCTCTGAGAGACCGTTCGCTTGTCACGATATGTGTATTTATGGGCAAGGGCCTGTTTGACAGCTCTTTAAAGGCGCATATGACTAATGCAAAAAACAACGGCATAACCAAGGAAGAAATAGCGGAGATAATCACCCATGCCGCATTTTACGCAGGCTGGCCTAACGCATGGGCGGCGTTTAATATTGCGAAAGAGGTTTATGCCGACGATTCTGCTTGCGAAACTCACGGAGGAATGTTCGGCATGGGAGAGCCTAATGTTAATTTTGCAGAATACTTTATCGGCAATTCTTATCTTAAGCCCCTTACAAAGCAGGGTGAATCGACGGTATTTCTTGCAAATGTTACATTTGAACCCGCCTGCAGGAACAACTGGCATATCCACCGCGCGGCAAACGGCGGAGGACAGATACTTATCTGCGTAGAGGGCGAAGGCTGGTACTGCGAGGAGGGCAAAGAACCGCAGAGCCTTAAAGAGGGCGACGTTGTAGTAATACCGGCAAACGTAAAGCACTGGCACGGTGCAAAAAAAGATTGCTGGTTCAGTTATATAGCGGTTGAAGTTCCCGGTGAAAACTGCTCCACAGAATGGTGCGAGCCTGTTTCCGATGAGGAATATGACAAGCTGTGATCTGAATATATTAAAAAACGGCAAAAACAAACAGTTGGTTTGTTCTTTGCCGTTTTTTATGCCTGAAGGCTATCTGCAAGCAAAAAATCAAAGCAGTAGACATTGCTTTGAAAATATGATATAATTGAGTGAGAATTAAGGCAATACCGCAGTGCGGATAACGCAGTAAATTTTTCGTTAGATTGTATAGAAACGACGCGGGAATACTTGCGTTTTTCAAAGAGTTTCTATGCAAGATGACGGAAAATTGGAAGGTTAGACGTACACAAAGCCGTTAGACGGTAGTTGTGCGGTGTTGCCTTAAAAGAACGGAAAGCCTAAAGCTTACCTGTCAAGCAGAAATAATTTCGGGAGGTCAAGTTATGGAAATACGCGTACTTCGCTACTTTCTCACAGTAGCGAGAGAAGAAAGCATAACCAAGGCGGCAGAGGTCCTGCACATCACTCAGCCTACCTTGAGCCGCCAGCTTGCACAGATGGAAGACGAGCTGGGAATAAAACTGCTTGAGCGAGGAACAAGAAGAATCTCGCTTACAAACGAAGGCATTCTTTTACGCCGACGTGCGGAAGAGATCGTATCGCTTGTGGATAAAACGGAAGCCGAGCTTAACGAACAGGAAGAAATAATTGACGGAATTATCACTATCGGATGCGGTGAAAGTCTTGCCGTTCAGAAACTGCCTGAACTTATAAAATCATTCAGTGAGAAATATCCGCTTGTGACTTACGACATTTATACCGCCACTGCTGATTTAGTAAAAGAACAGATGGACAAGGGATTGGTTGACATCGGTCTGCTTCTGGAGCCTGTTAACGTCGAGAATTACGAGTATATCCGACTGAACATAAAAGAATGTGACGTTGTTCTGATGCGTCCCGACGATCCTTTAGCGGGAAAGGAATACATCACGGCTAAAGACCTTGCAGATAGGCCCGTTATTCTTCCCAGCAGAAGCAGCGTTAAAAATGAAATAGCAAGCTGGTTCGGCGACTTCTACAATGATCTGAACGTACTTTTCACAAGCAATCTGGCTACAAACGGAGCGATAATGGTTTCAAACGGTCTGGGCTATGCGCTTGCGGTGGAAGGTGCGGTATCGCTTTGGGACAAGGAAAAAATAGTAACCAGACCTTTATATCCCGAAATATCGGTAGGCAGTGTGATCGCATGGAAACGCAGTCAACCGTTCGGTCCTGCAACGACAAGGTTTATCGAGCATATGCGCAAAAGTTTTTCAGGCTCTTTGGAATAATGCCTTATAAGCATAAATCTTTATGAAAACTAAGTATTGGACATTTAAGTTAATATGCGGTATAATTTAAGCGTGATATGGAAACGATCGCATTTATTTTATTAAGGAGATTTTGCTATGGGCGGAAAATTCAATGAGCAGGAGCTGAAAGACCTTGTAAATTCAATCGACGGCGATCAGGATATAACCGAGGAAAAGATCCGCAAACTTCGCTGTATGCGATGCAGACTCCTTGACGAAATACATCAAAAACAACAACTGCTCGACAAGGTGGATTTCATTATATGCAAATTCAAAAAAGAGAGGTCTGTTCCGAAGCATGGACAAAGTTTGAAATAAAAGGAGATGTTTGTTATGACAAAAAAATTAGTAGCGTATTTTTCAGCAAGCGGAGTAACCAAAAAGCAGGCGGAAGCTTTGGCGGAAACAGCGGGCGCTGATCTTTATGAGATCAGACCGGAGGTTCCTTACACCAAAGCCGATCTTAACTGGACGGATAAAAATGCGCGAAGCACCGTTGAAATGCGCGACCCGACATCACGGCCTGCAATTGCGGACAACGTGGATAATATGGACGGATACGATGTTGTTTTTGTAGGCTTTCCGATCTGGTGGTATGCTGCGCCGACGATAATCAACACATTCCTTGAAAGCTATGATTTTTCAGGAAAGACAATAATTCCTTTTGCAACGTCCGGCGGAAGCGGATTTGGGGAAACAGTCGCAAAGCTGGAACCGTCCGTTTCCGATACGGCGATATGGAAAGACGGTAAACTGCTTAACCACACTTCAAAGAAGGAATTGACAGCCTGGATCGAAAGTCTCGGATTATGATTCGGCTCTGCCGGAACTATGAGATTTTAAAATAATGAGCAAGGCGGTTAAGAGAAATATTTAAATAACGTTTTAACAGGCTTATAAAAAGGTAATTATTTCATTAACAGCATTTTTATCTCAGGATATCCCGATTCCTTCTTCGATGGGCAGTATAATTACCTATGCGATAATTTTATACAAAGTCATATTTTCATTCACTGATATCACCCCGTAATTTTTCAAGCAAAATCTGTTCAGCCTTTTTCAGATATTTATATACGGCGTTTTGCGAAACTCCCAAAAGCTTGGAGGTTTCATAGGCGTTATGTCCGTAATAATAAAAATATGTAATTGCGGCTTTGTATTTTTCATCCAGTTCGCTGACTGCCCCGGACAGATCAACAATATCATAATCGTCAAATTCATCGGCATAGAAAACATCTTTGATTTCTTCATGACTGTCATTATCAAAATGCTTTTTTTCTTTTCTATAAAGCCTATAAGAAACATTTCTGGTAGTTATGATCAAATATGCCTCCAATTTGTACTTAGGTAAATTGTTGATCGTCTGAAAATTATCTGCTATTCTATAAAATGCGTCCCAAACAGCCTCTTCTGCCAATTCATGTGATTTTAAAATTCTGAATGATACATAATACAGCTTTTTCTCATATTTCTTTACTAATTTTTCAAAACTTTTTTTATCCTCATCATTGTCAATCAACATCAGACAAACGGATAGCATATTAACACCTCTTTGGTTTCATTTGTTTATACATAACAAGCATATTACTGAAAGCTGAATATTTCAAGTTTATCGGAAGTGCTGATCCAAATATGTAATTAGCTTACTATAAGGAAGTATACTCCAATGTGTCCTTCAGGACATTTTCAAGAACTCATTCATTAGCTTGAATACACAATACCCTAATTTAACATTATACCATATTTTCCGCGAAAAGTAAAGGACGAAAAATAAGGCCGTAAGTAAGCGTTTAGGACATAGCAAAGTAAGCGCTACGACCGACATTTACAGCCACATAATGAAAGAGGCTGACAGACAATCGGCGGAGTGCATATTTTAAGACCCCGTCCGTGTGGGCAGGAGAAAAAGCAGAATAGACAGTAAAGCGGGCTTGTAGCTGAGTACAAAGCCCGCTATTTTATATTTTTTCAAGAAAACTGGACAAAACTTGAGCAGAAGGCAATTTTTAAGCATAAAAATACACCGCTTGAAATCAATCAAACGGTGTAAATACATTGGTTGCGGGAGCAGGATTTGAACCTACGACCTTCGGGTTATGAGCCCGACGAGCTACCGAGCTGCTCCATCCCGCGATATTTTTTGTACCATCTCTCTGAGTACTTGTCTATTATATCACATTCTTATCCTCTTGTCAATACTTTTTTGAAATATTTTTATAATTTCTTTCGCATTTATATTTCTGCCCGCCTGTTATATTATTTTATGCCGCAAAATCTAAATTATTCACAGAGCTTAAGACAACACCTCCGGGTTTCATGCCACGGAAATCAATTTTCACAGACAGGACTTGTTTTTGTATATCTTCTCCAACCTACGGCGGGAAGATATACGAATAATTATTGTAATTTAAACGCAATATCGTCTTTTTCCGATTTGATATTTTGAAAATTGATTTCTCTGGTTTCATACTCATGCTTCGTAGTAGAATTTTCATCAGATTGCTTAATAAGAGCAAAACTAACCGATATAACTGAAAATATTTAGCAAAACATATATAAAATTTGTAAGGCGACAGCCCGACGTTTTTGAATTGATCTTTCAGATCGTTCCGAAACAGAAATTAATTCGTTATTTTCACCAAAATATCCGTCTTAAAATTTATATATAACGCCTTCTGTTTTTGTCATATTTTCTTGACAATAATACCTTTTTGTAATATAATATTACTATGCTGCTTTATCAAGTAAAAGCTTGAAAGCATAAAAGAGTAAAAGCGTTAAATTCTGCGCTTTGCTATGAAATAAAAGGAGTGTTTTGTGTGATTGCAAGATGGATAGTGCTGGTCGTTTATCTGGCTCTGATGATCGGAATAGGCGCTTACTACCGCCGTAAATCCGCCAGCGTCAACGATTTTGTTCTGGGCGGACGAGGGTTAGGCGCATGGTTTACAGCATTTGCTTATGGTACATCATATTTCTCAGCGGTAATTTTCGTAGGCTACGCCGGAAAATTCGGCTGGAACTACGGAGCGGCGGCAACCTGGGTCGGCATAGGCAATGCCGTTATCGGCTCGTGGCTTGCATGGAAAGTGCTGGGACGGCGAACAAGAATTATGACAAAACACCTTGAAGCCAAAACCATGCCTGAGTATTTTGAAAAGCGCTATAACAGCAAAACTCTTAAAATAGTTTCCGCTCTTATCGTGTTCGTTTTCCTTATTCCCTATACTGCTTCGGTTTATAACGGCCTTTCACGACTGTTTGAAAAGGGATTTGGTATGCCTTATAAATACTGTATAATCGGTATGGCGCTTTTCACCGCCGTTTACGTCATAATGGGAGGCTATAAGGCCACAGCCCTCAATGATTTCATTCAGGGACTTATTATGCTTGTGGGCATTACCGCAGTCGTATTTGCCGTGCTTAACCAAAACGGAGGTCTTGGCGCTTCTCTGGACTTGTTGGGCGAGATACCCGCCGCCGACGGCAAAACCCAGCAGTATAACTCGCTTTTCGGACCCGATCCTATAAACCTTGTGGGAGTAGTCATACTAACTTCTCTCGGAACATGGGGACTTCCTCAGATGGTTCAGAAATTCTATGCGATCAAGGACGATAAGGCGATAAAAACGGGTACAGTGGTTTCCACATTCTTTGCATTCATCGTTGCAGGCGGCTGTTATTTCCTAGGCGGTTTCGGAAGGCTTTTTGTAAAAAATGTGGACGGTATGCCTGCGGAGGGATTTGACGCTATCGTTCCTATAATGATGGAAAAGCTCCCAAGCCTGCTGTTCGGTCTTGTTATAGTTCTGGTACTTTCAGCGTCAATGTCAACCCTTTCGTCACTGGTGCTCACCTCAAGTTCTACTCTTACGATCGACCTTATCAAACCTTTTATGAAAGGCAAAATGGACGAGAAAAAGGAACTTATTACAATGAGAATATTTATTGCGGTATTCCTTTTAATTTCCGTTGTTCTTGCAATTATCACCCTTGAAAATCCGCAGACAGTCATATCCACACTTATGTCCATTTCATGGGGCGCACTCGCAGGAGCGTTTCTTGCACCGTTTATGTACGGCCTTTTCTGGAAAGGCGTGACCAAAGCAGCAGTTATGGCAAGCTTTATTTCCGGAGTGGGAATAACGGTGGTACATATGGCTTACTACACTCTTGCCGGACACACCGGAATGCTTTGGGGAATCAACCTTGCTTCACCGATCAACGCAGGCGCTTTTGCAATGCTGTTCGGACTTATCCTTGTACCGATCGTTAGCCTTATTACCAAGCAAAAGGACGCGGACAAAGCTTTAGCAGAAGAGATTTTCAAATGTTATGAACAGGAATAGATGTAAAAGTAATAAACAATGATTAATTTGCCTGATAAATATTTTTTGCAGCGGGAGCGGATTCAAATCCACTCCCGTTTGTTTTAGGCAACACCGCACAACTATTGTGTGCGGATAACGCAGAAAATTTTTCGTTAGATTGTATAGAAACGACGCAGAAAAACTTGTGTCTTTCAAGAAGTTTCTGTGCAAGATAACGGAAAATTGGCAAGTTAGACGTACACAAAGCCGTTAGGGAGTAGTTGTGCGGTGCTGCCTTTATTGTCAATGATAAAAAAATCACGCTCAAACGGCGTGATTTTTTTACAGGCACTAAAATATAAATTTCTTCGCCTTGTTCACAATACTTCTGTCGTTTTCATAGGACAAAACCTGCCCCGCTCTGCCGATCTCTACCCAGCGTATATCCGCAATCTCCTCGGCTTGGGGCGTATAATCCGTATTCTTCGCCTTGCCGATGAAATATACCACGATTTTCTGAGTGTCCTTTCGAGGAGAATATGAAACGATCTCTCTGAAAGT
Organism: Ruminococcus sp.; assembly: GCA_021770655.1. GTDB lineage: Bacteria > Bacillota > Clostridia > Oscillospirales > Ruminococcaceae > Hominimerdicola. The sequence goes on from JAETQO010000009.1 coordinate 66,747, forward strand.
AGTGTCAAGATTTACATCAATTCCGGTTTCCTCCATGATCTCGCGCTTGGCTGTTTCTTCTTCAGTTTCATCGCCCTCAACATGACCCTTGGGGAAAGACCAATGCCCGCTGTTAATGTGCTTGATTAACAGAATTTCCGTGTTGCCGTGATACTTTCGGTAAACAATAGCGCCACAAGACTTTTCGTGCAGCATCGTCATTATCCTTTCTAAGAAGCCGTCCGACCGTATAAGTCAAAACTGCCTCTAAGTGTTATTCATTAATGTAATTATAACACACCCCGTTCCATTTGTCTATACCTTTTAATAAATATACCCCTAATTTATGCAATCTGCACAAAAGGAAAGCAAAGAAAAAAGCCATGCCTTTTGACATAGCTTTTCATAATCAACTTGTTAAGCAAGTTATTCCATCTTGCTCTCGATATACTTTACAATATCGCCTACAGTCTTGATGTTCTCAACCTCTTCATCCGGAATCTCAACATCAAAGCTCTCCTCAATGCTCATCACAAGATCAACAACGTCCAGTGAATCAGCGCCGAGATCTTCTGTAATAGAAGCCTCCAATGTTACCGCGTCCTCTGCAACGTCAAGCTGTTCAACGATAATGTCCTTGACTTTCTCAAATACCATTGCTTTTACCCTCCATTCTATAGAAAACTAGGCCGCCGCTCTATGCGGCATTTATGACAGCCGCCTGCCGTAAAGTAACGGCATTTTCTCCGGCATTATCATCAGATATTATACGCCCTTGGGAAACTCCTCAAACTCGCCCACAGTTCTAAACTTATTATAACGCCCCGCCAGCAATTCGTCAAGCCCTTTTTTCAATTTTCTTTCCAGAGCCTCAGAGATATAATCGGAAATATTCTCGGCCGTGAGTTGGGGATCGTTATGCGCTCCTCCGTCTGCCTCGGCAATTATATAATCGCACACGCCGAGCCTTATAAGATCTTCCGCTGTGCTCTTCATTATATCGCAGGCTTCTCTTTCCCTCGAAGCGTCCTTCCAAAGAATGCTTGCAAAGCCTCTCGGAGATATAGGAGAATATATTGCATTTTCAAGCATAGCAAGCTCGTCGCAGACTGCCAGAGCCAAAGCCCCTCCGGAGCCGCCCTCGCCCAGTATGATCGAGATCACAGGAGTTCTGAGCGTCATAAATTCCATTATATTTCTTGCAATAGCCTCGCCCTGTCCTCTCTTTTCCGCCTCGACGCCGCAGAACGCTCCTGCCGTGTCTACAAGGCAGATAACGGGTCTGTGAAATTTTTCAGCCTGTTTTGCAAGCCTGAGCGCCTTTCTGTAGCCCTCAGGATGCGGCATCCCGAAATTGCACTTCTGATTCTCTTCCAGATTTCTTCCCTTGACCTCGGCTATGACCGTTACAGGGATACCCTTGAAATACGCAATGCCGCCCATTACCGCACCGTCGTCGCCGTAAAGTCTGTCGCCGTGCATCTCAAAAAAATCGTCGAAAATAAGAGGGATATAATCGTTTGCCGTCGGACGGCCCTTATGACGAATAATGTCCAATCTTTGACAAGCGGTCAAATCATTCATTCTCGCCAACCTCCTTTGCAGGCTTATGAAGCTTTAGCAGATGAGCAAGCACACGCCTCATTTTATTTCTCTCTACTATCATATCCACAAAGCCGTTTTCAAGCATAAATTCCGCAGACTGAAAATCATCGGGAAGCTTCTGTTTTATCGTACCCTCGATAACCCGTCTGCCGGCAAAACCTATAAGCACCTTCGGCTCTGCGATTATAATATCTCCCAGCGACGCAAAGGAAGCCGTAACGCCGCCGGTGGTCGGGTCGGTCATCACTGCAATATACAAAAGTCCGGCCTCGCTGTGTCTGGCGACCGCTCCGCTTGTTTTAGCCATCTGCATCAGCGAAACGGTACCCTCCTGCATTCTCGCCCCGCCGGAGGCTGTAAAAGCTATGACCGGCAGTCTGTTGGCTGTAGCGTACTCTATAGCACGTGTGATTTTCTCGCCTACCACGCTTCCCATTGAAGCCATCATATAATTGGAATCCATTACTATTATAATAATTTCCTCGCCGCGTATTTTAGCCTTTCCGGTCAAAACGGCGTCTTTAAGCCCTGTCTTTTCTCTGAGGGCAAGCTGTTTCTTTTCATAATCGGGAAAATCGATTGGATTCTTTGAGATCATATCCTTATCGAATTCTTCAAAGCTTCCCTTGTCTATCGTTACGTCAAGACGTTCGCGGGCAGTGAGCCTTGAATGATAATTGCAGTGAGGACATACCTTGCCGTTTTTCTGGAAATCCTCCATAAAAGTAACGTTTCTGCACCTAGGACATTTGAAAAGCAAACCCTTGGGAATATCGGTTTTTTTCTTGTCGTCCTCAGTCTTATCGCCGTTGAATCTGACTTTTACAACCGAAAACAAATCCTCAAGCATCAGTTCTTACTCCTCTCATCGTTTAATATATCCGTGCGGTTAAGAAATCCGTTGTCGTAATTTCCCTCTAAAAACTCCGGCCGTCTTATAAGCTTCAGCTGAAAATCCACGTTTGTGGAAACGCCGTCCACAATAAATTCCGACAGCGCCCATGTCATCTTCGCAATAGCCTCTTCTCTGTTCTTACCGTGAACGATAAGCTTTCCGATCATTGAATCATAATAAGGCGGGATCTCATAGCCCTGATATACCGCCGTATCGACTCTTATTCCAAATCCTCCGGGAATGAAAAGCGATTCGATCTTCCCCGGCGACGGTCTGAAATCAAACATCGGATTTTCCGCATTTATGCGGCATTCGATCGAATGCCCGGACAGCTTTACGTCCTCCTGCTTAATGGAAAGTCTTTCACCCGACGCTATAAGCAGCTGCTGTTTCACAAGATCGATCCCCGTGACCGCTTCGGTTATGGGATGCTCGACCTGTATTCTGGTGTTCATCTCCATAAAATAGAAATCGCCGTTTTTATCCACAAGGAACTCTATTGTTCCCGCGTTTCTGTATCCGCATACCTTTGCGGCTGTGCAGGCGGCCTTACCCATTTTCTCACGAAGTTCGGGAGTCATAAAGCTTGCAGGAGAAGGCGCTTCCTCAAGCACCTTCTGATTCCTTCTCTGCATAGAACAGTCACGCTCGCCCAGATATATAACGTCGCCGTAATTGTCGGCAAGTATCTGTATCTCGATATGCTTAGGATTTTCAATGAACTTTTCGATATAAATCTCGTCGTTTCCGAAGCAGGCGAGAGCCTCCTGTTTTGCGGCAGTCATCTGCGCCTCAAGCTCGTCGTCCGAATTAACTATCCTTATACCGCGTCCTCCGCCGCCTGCGGAAGCCTTTACAAGCACCGGATAGCCCAGATCTCTTGCAAGTGTGTGTGCGGCGTGTATATTTGAAATTGCCCCGTCCGAACCCATGATAACGGGAACGCCGGCCTCTTTCATCGTTTCCTTAGCCTGCGCCTTGTCGCCAAGCATTTCAATGGACTCCGCACGAGGTCCGATAAATGTTATTCCGCATTTTTCGCACATTCCGGCAAAGGACGGATTTTCCGAGAGAAATCCGAAGCCGGGGTGAATAGCGTCCGCACCTGTTATCTCGCAGGCGGAAATTATCTCCCTAACATTCAGATAGCTGTCCTTGCTGGGAGCAGGACCTATACAAACCGCCTCGTCGGCAATTTTTGCGTGGAGAGCGTTTTTATCGGCAGTGGAATATACCGCTACTGTATGTATGCCCAGCTCGCGGCAGGCTCTTATAATACGAACAGCGATCTCGCCTCTGTTTGCAATCAAAACTTTTTTTAACATAAAATATGCCTCACTAATTATTATTTTTTGCCGATTTTACGAACTATATAAACAATCTGCCAGACCAGCATAAGGGGAAGCACAGGGATCATCAAAAGCATCAGACACGTCCATAAAAAAGCCTCGCTGAACGCCTCTGAGCCGTAGACCGTATGGGTATTGAATAATCCGGTCTGATAGCCGGAAAGCTACAATAAACGCTGTACAGCAATATCAGCGTTATCGGCAGGAATGAAAGCGCAAACAAAACGGCCCTTACTTTGCTTTCGGACTTTTTCCGCTTTTCGCTGTCGCCATACTTTTTCTCAGACCCTTTATGGATAATATGGTTTATCAGCCACACTATCTGAAACAGAACGGCAACAGTGGGCAGGCACCATAAAGGATTTTCCAAGCACTCAAACACCCATCTGCCCAACCATTCAATCATAAAGCTTTCAATTTTATACGAAAGTGAATATCCCCGATAATATTCCGACATATCTAAAAAGTAGATAACGGTTCCAACTGTATGTCCCAGAATTCCTAAAAAGACCAGCAGTGCCGAAATATACAGCGGCGTCTTTGAACGTTCATCCCCTGCCATAAGCGTACCCCCTGCGCTCTGTGCTATTACTTTATCGCAAATGAAATCTCCGCTGAAACAGCCTTTTTGCCGTCAACAGAGGCAACCGCCTTTCCTATACCGATAGGTCCTTTGACCTTTGTAATTTCAACTTCTATGTCAAGCTTATCTCCGGGAAGAACCTGTTTGCGGAATTTACAGTTGTTTATTCCGCCGAAAAATCCGATCTTGCCCTTGTTTTCGGGCAAAGCAAGAAGCGCTACGGCGCCCGCCTGAGCGCACATTTCAACAAGGAGAACGCCCGGCGTTACAGGATAATCGGGAAAATGTCCCTTGAACCAGAACTCGTCCTCTTTTATGTATTTTGTAGCCTTTACTCTTTTTCCGACTTCAAGCTCGTTTACTTCATCGATAAGAAGAAACGGGTCGCGGTGAGGAATAATTTCCATGATCTGTTCTTTGTTCAAAACTACAGTCATTTTTATTCTCCTATCCTATAATCATAAGTGTCTGATCGTACTCGACCGGTTCTCCGCTCTTAACGCAGATTTCCTTTACAACGCCGTCAAATTCGCTCTGTACTTCGCTCATTACCTTCATAGATTCGATTATAAAGATAACGTCGCCCTTCTTTACTTTGTCGCCTACGCTTACAAAAGGAGCGGCATCGGGCGAGGGAGCCGAATAAAACGTACCGACGATAGGAGCCTTTACCTCGTTGCCGGAAACCGTCTTTGCCGCAGGCGCTGTATCGCCTGCGCTCTGCGCTGATGCGGCAGGCTGTCCGACCGCAGGCACAGTCATAGGCATTGGCATCGGCGCAGGACACTTTTTGCCCTTTACCGAGATCTCGGTTTCTCCTATTTTTACGGAGATCTCTCCAAGATCGTTTTCCTTTACGAGCTTAGCAAGCTTTTCAATATTTTCAAAAGTGGGATTCAGAATATCCATTAGCTGTACCTCCTTTAATCAACGTACTTTTTGATACAGATAGTCGCATTGTGTCCGCCGAATCCCAATGAGTTCGACAGAGCCGCATTTACCGTCATTTCCCTGTTTGAATCCACAGCGTAATCGAGATCGCACTCGGGATCGGGAGTTGTGTAATTTATAGTCTTATGAACGAAATCGTTCTTTACCGACAAAGCTGTAACGATAGCCTCTACGCCGCCTGCCGCGCCGAGAAGATGTCCTATCATAGATTTTGTGGAATTTATTACGCATTTGTGCGCCGCTTCTTCGCCGAGAGCGATCTTTATAGCGTTAGTTTCATACTTATCGTTAAGACCTGTTGAAGTACCGTGAGCGTTGATATAATTAACCTCCTCAGGCTTCAAACCTGCTTCCTCATAAGCATATTTCATAGCGTGAGCCGCCGCCTCTCCTGTAGGCGAAGGGCTTGTCATATGATAAGCGTCGCCCGTTGCACCGTAGCCGGCAACCTCTGCGATGATTTTTGCGCCCCTTGCCTTGGCATGCTCATATTCCTCAAGACAAAGAATACCCGAACCCTCGCCGAGAACAAAGCCCTGTCTGTTCAGATCGAAAGGCGTTGAGGCCTTGTCAAGCTCGGTGGCTCTCGAAAGCGCTTTCATATTGTTGAATCCGCTGAGTGCAAAATGTGATATACAAGCCTCGGTTCCGCCGCAGAGACAAACGTCAAGATAGCCGTCCTTGATTTTTCTGAAGCCCTCGCCGATAGCGTGAGTTGCCGATGAACAAGCAGTCGTGGTACAGAAATTATCGCCCTTGAAACCCGTCTGCATAGCGACTGTTCCCGCCGCCATATTTCCTATCATCATAGGAATAAAGAATACAGATACCTTATCGGGCTTCTCATTGAACTTAGTGACCTCTTTCTCGGTCATGTTAAGTCCGCCGATACCTACGCCGATAATAACGCCCGCCTTAAACGGATCAAGATCCTTAAAATCTGTTCCTGCCATATCAAGAGCCTGCTTTGCAGAGCATACCGCAAACTGAGTAAATCTGTCCATTCTCTTTGCTTCTTTTTTGTCTATACACTCAGAAGGATCAAAATCCTTGACCGCTCCCACGATCTTGACCGGAAAATTCTCGGTATCAAACTGATCCACAAAAGAAAGACCGTTTTTATTAGCCTTGATGTTCTCCCAGAATTCCTCAACGTTTTTTCCGAGAGGATTTACGGTACCCATACCTGTGATAACAACTCGTCTCATTTAAACACTCCTTTTTGAATATCAAAGACCGGCGGCAAAAATCATACTGAAAATTCTGCTCCTGTTTTGCCGACCTCTGATCTATAACCTGATTTGATCTGCGGCGAAGCCTTTACATCATAAGACCGCCGGAAATTTCTATTACCTGTCCTGTAACATAGCTTGCGTCCTTGGAGGCAAGGAAAGAAACCACGCCCGCTATTTCTTCTACTTCTCCGTATCTCTTCATAGCTATCTGATTTATCATAGCCTCTTTCTGAGCGTCGGTAAGCTTATCGGTCATAGGGGTCTTGATGAATCCCGGTGCAACAGCGTTGCAGGTGACGCCTCTTGAGCCGAGTTCCTTTGCAACGGTCTTTGTCATACCGACTATTGCCGCCTTAGTCGCGCTGTAATTCATCTGTCCCGGATTTCCGTAAAGTCCGGCAACGGAAGCAAGATTGATTATCCTGCCTGAGCGCTGTCTCATCATAACGTTGCCCACAAACTTGGACATATTGAAAACGCTCTTCTGATTTACTGCGATCACGGTGTCGTACTGTTCCTCGCTCATTCTTGCAAGAAGTCCGTCACGGGTAATTCCTGCGTTGTTTACAAGCACGTCGATAGTGCCGAAACGGGTCTTTACAGCCTTTACCGTTTCCTCGACCTGAGCATAGTTTGAAACATCGCATATGAACTTTTCACACTGGACACCCTCTGCTTTGATCTTGTCCATAATGTCATTGTTTTCAAACATTGCCTCGCTGATGTCGTTGAGGGCGATGTCATAGCCGTCCTTTGCAAGACGAAGAGCGATAGCCGCGCCTATTCCCCTTGCAGAGCCTGTGATCAATGCTGTAGCCATTTTAAATTCCTCCTATTTAGGTTTATTTACTGTCTGCTTTTTTGCAGTCTTTATATCTGCATTTCAAAAAATTCATTTATTTCAGTCATCATTTCTTCGTTGACCTCATTGGCAAGTTCCTTGTCGGCTTTTGCAAAAAATTCGCTTTCTATATCATCGGGAACTTTACCATCTGTATATTTATCGCATATTTTTTCATACTCGGCGTCAAGCTTGTCCATATATTCATTTGTCTCGTCCGAGTGGAATATATTGTTGTGACCGCAGTATTTGCCGTCTATGGTATAATACTTTACATTGGGATTTGTAATTTCGGATTCCTTTGAAATTATGCTTGAACGGTCATAACCTATCATTTTATCCTGTGTACCGTGAATCACAAGTACAGGAATATCTGATTTATTTATTCCGTCAACCGCCGACATATTAGTATATTCGCCAAAATTCATATAACAATCAAGCCATATAAAAGGATAAATAGCTTTTGAAATGCCTCCCATCATGCCATCGGCAAATTCCATGATCATATCCATCGGATAAGCATATCCCGAAATACTTGCGCTTGCTTTGACATCGTGATCGAAGTTCAATACCGCCGTTACGGCATATCCGCCCCAACTGTGTCCCATAAGAAATTTGGGAAGTTCAGAAAGCTCCTCGTCATTCTCAATGTAACTTAAAGCACAGTCCAAATCCAAAGCTGACTGAGGAAGTCCGTTTGTTCCGTCTCCTTCACTTGTACAGCTTCCCGTTGCATCATAAGCAAATACTCGCCAACCATTATCTACAAGCCAGATTATCTCATTGATATAACCCTCGTGCCCTCCGCCTATTCCATGTGAGAACACGATCAAGCCCTTATTATTGTCACCACCGTAAATATAACCCTGCAAAAGATTTTCTCCCGATTTAAAACTTACGTTTTTTCTTGGATAATCTTTTTCATAATGGTCATAACGATAATTTGTAGTGAATTTTGAATATTCGCCTCTTGAAAAATTTTCTTTCAGCAAAATGTGAGTTACTGTCTGGGTAACGATCAAAGTAACAAATACAAAAATAAGCAGACAAATAAGTACTATTTTCTTTTTGCTTTTTTTAGTTTTAGATATATCTTTGCTGCTTATACATGTATCCTGTTCCTGTACCGATTCTTTCTCTTTGATCATAATTACTTACCAAGCAGTTCCTCAGCCTGCTTAAACATTTCCTCTATCATATCCTTTGCAGGCTCTATCTTTGTAACCATGCCTGCAATCGCTCCGCAAAGGAACGAGCCCTCTTCAAGATTTCCGTCCTGAACAGCCTTCCTCAGCGAACCGAGGGTTATCTCCTCAAACTTTTCGGGAGTAAGCGAGCCGTCCTTTTCACCGTTTGCAAGCATTTTAGCGAACTTTGTCTTAACGTTTCTGCAAGGGTGTCCCGTAGAACGTCCCGTAACGATAGAATCGGTATCCTTTGCCTTGACTACAAGCTCCTTGTATGTGGGGTGTATCTGGCATTCCTCCGCGGCAAGAAAACGTGTTCCGACCTGAACGCCCTCTGCTCCGAGCATAAAGGACGCCGCTATTCCTCTGCCGTCTGCAATGCCGCCTGCGGCGATGACAGGAATTTCAACTGCGTCAACGACCTGCGGAACAAGACACATAGTGGTGTTTTCCCCGATATGTCCGCCGGACTCGGTACCCTCTGCAACTACAGCGTCCGCGCCTGCTCTTTCCATTCTTTTTGCAAGAGCGACAGACGGGATAACAGGGATCACCTTGATTCCCGCCTCTTTCCATGCAGCCATATACTTTCCGGGATTTCCCGCGCCTGTTGTTACAACCGGAACGCCCTCCTCGATAACAAGCTTTGCAAGGTCGTCCGCATTAGGACTCATCAGCATGATGTTCACACCGAAGGGCTTGTCCCCTACCGCCGCTTTGGTCTGTCTTATCTGATCTCTGAGATAGTCGATAGGAGCGGAGCCGCCTGCGATTATGCCAAGTCCTCCTGCGTTTGAAACAGCCGACGCAAGGGTATGCTCGGCAATCCAAGCCATACCGCCCTGAAATATCGGATACTTAATGCCTAAAAGTTCTGTTATTCTTGTTTTTACTGCAGTCATTTTAATTACTCCTTTAATTTACTGTCTGATGTCCGTGTTTCCCAAGAATAATCGTAAGCGCCAACAGCATGGTTGCCGCAAATTATTGCCCTATATTCGGAAACACAAACTTTAATGCACTCGTTAATAAATTTTATCGCCTGTTCAACTTTAAAATATTTAGGTTCTTCATCTGTTTCAGTATTGAAATCATTATATATATCCTTTATGAAATCTGTAACTTCAAAAGGAAAAATCTCATTGATTTTTTCTTGTTTAAAGTTCTCAGGCTCAAAAAAGTTATATTCAAGCCCATACTTTTTTATAGCCCAGCCGTTTAAGATCCGATAATCATTATAAAGCTCGTCAATAAAGCCCGGAACACTGCGTAAAGAAATCAAATTCATATCATAATACAAAACCGACCTGAAAATGCCGTCCTGTATCAGATGAAAATAGTATCCTAAATAAAGAGCGTCGGACAAGATCTCTTTCGCATAACGATCAAAAAAACTATAAGAATCAAAATGCTTTTTTGAGCCGTTATCATATATGTCAACAAAGTGGGTATTTACCTCCCTTTTATTTGCCGACAAAACCGCATCGGGAAGAAGATGACCTATAAGAAAGCGATTTTTATCCTTTACGGGTAAAATCTTTTCAAGTTCATTTGCTATCGCAATATGTATTATTCTCGAAGCCATTTCTACTCCTTATATATGCAAGCGAAACAAAAGTCCTGCTTATCAAATAAAATCAATACTCAAATATTACCGCCGCATAGGTAAGTCCGCCGCCGAAGCCTACAAGACAAACCTTGTCGCCCCTCTTGATACGTCCCTCTGCAACGGCGTCGCAGAAAGCTATCGGAATAGAGGCGGAAGAGGTGTTTCCGTAGCGGTCGATATAAACAACCATTTTATCCATTGACACGCCCAGATTTTTAGCGGCGGTTTCAATAATTCTCACATTTGCCTGATGCGGAACGATAGCGTCAAGCTCCTCCGGAGAGATACCTGCCTTTTCACACACCTTTGAAACAGCATTAGGCATTGCCTTAGTCGCAAACTTGTAAACCTCTTTACCGTCCTGCGTGAAATAATGATCCTTCATCTCAGGCATATCCATATTGAAATCTTCTTTATTCGTTCTGAAAACATTTTCCGGCTTAAGCGCTCTTGCCGCAAGGAATTTTGCACCGTTTCCGTCTGCGCCCAGATAGGAAGCATAAAGCGTATTTTCCTGCTTCTGAAGAACAAACGCTGCCGCTCCGTCGCCGAAAAGAATACAGCTTGAGCGATCTGTATAGTCTACAAACTTTGAAAGCTCCTCCGCCGCAACAAGCAGAACAGTATCAACGTCATCGTCCGACTGTAAATACCTTTTCGCCATATCAAGTCCGTAATCAAAGCCTGTGCAGGCGCAGTTTATATCAATAGCCATACTGCCTGCCGCGCCTATCTCCCTCTGTATCAGGCAGGACTCGGAAGGCGTATAAAAATCGGGCGTACAGGTCGCAACTATTATGAGATCGATATCCTCAGCCTTTATACCTGCGTCCTCTATCGCTTCCTTTGCAGCCATTGCACCAAGGTAGTATGTAGGCTCTCCGTTCGTGATATGTCTTTTCTTGATGCCTGTTCTCTGAGTTATCCACTCATCGCTTGTCTCAACGATTTTTGCAAAATCCTCATTTGTCGCTACTTTTTCAGGAACATATTTTCCGATTCCCTTAATTTTTACTCCTGTTGCTTTACTGCTTCCCACTGATTATTTCCTCCTGTATATTATAAATTTCTCTATTATATATTGTATAATTTCACTTTTTATGTTATAATGCTTTTATCGGCGTGACGTGCCGCATACATTACGATCTATATACTTCACAAAATAACATTATAATTATAAACTGTTTTTTTTGATACATCAATAACAAATTATGAACAACTCTTGATGAATTTAAACATTCAAAGAATATTTCACAAGTTTTAGGGCGTTATTTAATATTTTGTGTCTATTTTTGAAAGAATGTTTCAAAAATTAAATTATATGACTAAATATGTTGTGTGAAAATCTGTAATTTGTTGCAAAAACAAACCGGCCGATCACGATAATATTTTACTGTAAACGATAAAAGCATTATATAATAATTAAGTATAAAGGAGTAAAAATTATGACAAAAAACATTTTCTTATTCTCAGGACAAGGCTCGCAGTATGTAGGCATGGCAAAGGAACTTTGCGGCAAATATCCGGCGGCAAAGGCGGTTTTTGATACTGCCAATAAGGTGCTTGGCTACGACATTGCAAAGATAGCTTTTGAAGGTCCTGAGGAGGAGCTTAACAAGACTGCAAATTCTCAGCCTGCGATAATGGCTTGTTCGCTGGCGGCATTTGAGGCGGCAAAAGCTGAGGGCATCACTTTTGACGGAGTTGCGGGACACTCGCTTGGCGAATATGCGGCTATGGTCGCCGCAGGAGTTGTCACACTTGAGGACGGTTTCAGGCTTATCAAGGCAAGAGCGCAGGCAATGCAGAAAGCGGCGGAGGCTAACAGCGGTTCTATGTACGCTGTTATCGGACTTCCCGCCGAGGAGGTCGAAAAGGTCTGCGAAGAGATCGACGGATATGTTGTTCCGGTAAACTACAACTCAGCCGTTCAGACGGTCATTGCCGGAGAGACTTCTGCTTGTGAAAAGGCGGCGGAGATATTTACGGGAATAAAGAAAAAAGCTATTAAGCTTAACGTTGCTTCGGCCTTCCACTCACAGCTTATGCAGTCGGCGGCGGACGAATTTATTGAAGCAGCAAAGACGGTGGAATTCAGACCTGCCGAAGTGGAGTTCTATTCAAACGTTCTCGGCACAAAGCTGGAGGATTTTTCGGATATGCCTCAGCTTCTTGCAAAGCATATCGTTTCGCCTGTAAAATTCACTTCCGAGCTTGCCGAAATGGAAAAGGCGGGCTATGAAAATTTTATCGAGCTTGGACCTAACAAGGTGCTCACAGGACTTGTAAAGAAAACGCTCAAAGGCAAGAACGCTGTCAATATCGAAAATGAAGCCACACTTGAAAAAGCTTTGACTTTTCTTAACTGACTGAGAATTTTGGGGTAGAAAATGAAAAAAGTAATTATAGGAAATATACTGATGGTTCTGATTCTGACTGCGCTTTGCCTGACTTCCTGCGGCAAAAAAGGCTGGGAGCTTGAAATGGACGGAGAAAGCATTTCTCTGCCCTGCACGCTGGAAGATATGGGCGAAGGATTTGAATATAACTTTGATTATCCTTTTTCGGGCAACAGCAATAACGACGGAACAATTTCTGCGGCGCTTGAACATAACGGCGACATAATCGGCATGGTCACGGTCGAAGCCGACAGTACAGAGGATATTGACGAGGACTCCAATATCCATAAGATCAGCACAGTGGCAAGCACAACCGGTCAAAAGGATCTGAAAATAAACGGGATCGAGAACGGCGCAAGCAAATATGATGTGATAGCAAAATTCGGTCAACCGGAAAATGTTGACGCAAAGGTATGGAAATTCACCAAGGAAGGATTTACTGCAATATTCTTTCTGGACGAATCAGACAATGTCACAATGCTCAGCATATCCGACGAAGTCGATGAAGATTAAGGCGGTGTATGAAATGAAAAGGCAGAACTACATATCATGGGACGAATATTTTATGGGCATATCCCTGCTTTCCGCACAGCGAAGCAAGGATTCCAACACACAGGTAGGAGCCTGCATAGTTTCGGCGGACAACAAAATACTGTCCGTAGGCTACAACGGAATGCCTACGGGCTGTCTTGACGACGATATGCCGTGGGAGAGAGACGGAGCATTCCTCGACACCAAATATCCGTTCGTTTGCCACGCAGAGCTTAACGCAATACTCAATCATGCGGCAGGAAGCTTGCAGAATTCAAAAATATATGTAAGCCTTTTCCCCTGCAACGAATGTGCAAAAGCTATCATTCAGAGCGGGATCAAAGAGGTTGTCTACTGGCAGGACAAGTATGCCGACACCGACGGAGTAAAAGCATCAAAAATGATGTTCCGCATGGCGGGCGTTACGGTAAGGCAGTATGTTCCGTCGGACAGAGAAATCACGATCAGGCTTTAAGACAATGCCGCAAGCCCCGAAAATACACCGATGTTAAGTTTAGTTGACAAACTTCAAAGCCTGATTGGTAGACCTTTGTGTACCGTTATGCTATGATTTAGGTACAGAAAGGAATGATGTGTATGACATTTAATGACAAATTAACGGAACTGAGAAAAGCCAAAGGCTGGTCTCAGGAACAGCTTGGTGAAACGGTAAATGTGTCCAGACAGACTGTATCAAAATGGGAGCTTGGCTTGACTACCCCCGAAATGGAAAAGCTTATCGAACTAAGTGACATTTTCGGAATTACCATTGACGAGCTTGTGGGGAAAACCGATCCGACGAAAAACGTTTCGGAAAATAAGTGCCGTGAAAACTCACATCGTGCGTTCAGGCTGTCGCGGTTTAACTACGAATATAAAAGCAAAACCCGCATCGGAAGTCTGCCGCTGGTACACATAAACACGTCCGGTAAGGCTAAAGGCATTGTGGCGATAGGCGCAATCGCAAAGGGAATAGTTTCTCTGGGACTGGTTTCCTTGGGGCTTTTCGGCTGGGGATTTATAAGTATCGGACTTCTCGCAATAGGCGGCATTGCCTTTGGCGGAGCGGCTTTGGGCGGACTTGCAGTAGGGCTTCTTGCGATCGGAGGTCTTGCGCTTGGATTTTTTGCGCTGGGCGGTCTGGCGGTTGGCATATACTCCGTCGGAGGCTGTGCAGTAGCTTACAAAATTGCTCTGGGCGGTTACGCATCGGCGCATATAGCTATCGGAGACATTACAAGCGGAGAGTTCTGCTTTAAAACGGCAAGCGATTCCATGCGGCTCATCAGCGCAGACGTTTCCGAACTGAGAGATACTATAATGCGTGAGTTACCGGATACCCTTAAATTTATACGGGAGCTGTTCTGTACGGCTGTGAGGTAATACTCCGGTGTTTCCGCATTAACTTTAAAAAGGAAAAGGAAATACGCAAATAAGGTATAAATAAATTTTTAAAAGAGGTAATGCAAAATGTCAAATTCAAGAAAATACGCTATTCTGGGAGAGACTTTAAAACACACCATGTCTCCCCCGATACATAAAAGGCTTTTCGAGCTTAAAAACAGAGAATTTGAGTATGAAATACTGGAAGTAAAGCCGGAAGAACTTAAAGCCAAAAGCGAATATCTTGATACTCTTTCGGGCTATAACATCACCATACCCCACAAAATAGGGATCATCGACTGCATTGACGAGCTTGACGATTCGGCTGAGCGTTATCATTCGGTAAACTGCGTTGACAACAAGAACGGAAAGAGAGTAGGCTACAACACCGACTGCGACGGATTTCTGCGTACGGTTCGGGCAATGAACGTTGACTTTCACGGAAAAGTTCTGCTTATCGGATGCGGCGGGGTCGGCAGAATGATAGCAATAGAGGCGGCTCTTGCAGGCGCCGATCTCTTCATAGCTGTGCTTGAAAGCGATATGCCCCTTGCCGTTCAGGTAGAAAAAGAGATAAAGGCGATGAAGTCCGACGCAAAGGTCACTATCGTACTTAACACGAAGATACCGACAGACATTACCTATGAGATTCTTATGAACGCCTGTCCTGTGGGAATGTATCCCAAGGTCGATGCCTGTCCTGCTCCCGACGAGGTGATAAAGGCAAGCAAAGCCGTATTCGATGTTATTTACAATCCCCGTGAAACCATGCTTATGAAAAAGGCAAAAGCAATGGGCAAAAACGCTGTGGGAGGAATGGCTATGCTGGTATGGCAGGCAGTTTCCGCTCATGAAATATGGGACAGCGACGAATACACCGACAACGAAGTTCAATCGATAATTAACGAAATGGAAATTGCCGTCGCAAATGATTTCAAATAGGTGAAGAATGAAAAAAACAGTTAAGAAAATAGCTTTTGGTATTATTATACTGCCCTTTGCAATCATTATCCTTTATATACTTTGGGAAGTAATCGGAATAATCTGCAACAATATTGCAGGAAACAGACAGACAAGAACTGCAGTTGATTTCTGCGAAAGCAAAGGCTATGAAGTTATTGACAGCAATACCTTTGTAGGCAACAGCGGAAACGGAAATCACGTTGATCTGATCAGCTATCTGATTATAAAAACAGACGTTTCAAAGGACGATATAGCAGACGATCTGCCCTCGGAATATAGGCTTAACGAACTTGACAAAGAAATCGAACATGAAAAAGAAATGTCGGGGAATGACCTCGAAGATCTGGAAATACCGGAAAATACGGATAACTGTTATTTTATAAAAGTGTGGAATTCTGCACCGTTTTCCGATAACATTATGGGACATTAAGGAGAAACTGTATGAAACCAATTTTTTTATGCGGCTTTATGGGCTGCGGAAAATCCACTGTAGGAAAAATACTTGCAAAAAAGATGGGAATTTCCTGCGTTGATCTGGATACATACATTGAGAAAAAGGCAGGTATGACTATCCCTGAAATTTTTGACAAATTCGGCGAGGAGTATTTCAGAAAGCTTGAAACAGAGGCGCTTGCCGCTTTTGCGGATATGGGAGGAGTTGTCGCCACGGGCGGCGGCGCACTGCTTTCCGAAAAAAACGGAGAGGTTGCTAAAAGATCCGGAATGGTGGTTTTCATAGACACATTTTTCAACGCCTGCTACGAGCGCATAAAGGACGACCCCAACAGACCTATTGCCTTTAACTCCACCAAAAAACAGCTTAAAGAACGTTACGATCACCGTCGTCCTCTTTATATTGCACATTCCCACTATCAGATAAGCGGAGGCTATCCACCCATTGTTATTGCATCTAAAATCCAAAAGCTTTATAAAAGGTTTGAGAACGGACAAAAACAGGAAAATCAGTTTTCCGACTAACATATAGGCAACACCGCACAACTACCGCCTAACGGCTTTGTGTACGTCTAACTTGCCAATTTTCCGTCATCTTGCACAGAAACTCCTTGAAAGACACAAGTATTCCTGCGTCGTTTCTATACAATCTGTCGAAAAATTTTCTGCGTTATCCGCACACAATAGTTGTGCGGTGTTACCTATAAAAAATCCCTGAACTATTTGATTCACAAATAATTCGGGGATTAATTTTTTAGGGCTTAAAAGAAATGATCTTATTGACGTTTATCCTTTATCCACGCTTATTACGGCGAAATATTTCTGGTCTATCTCCGAAAGCTTATCGGCAATCTCCTCAGCGACCTCCTTGTCGGACAGTCTGAAACCGAATGGAACTACCACGTCGAAGATCAGATTGTTCCGGCTTTCACCTTTCGTCATTCTGAAATCGTGAATGCTGAGCCTTTCGTCGATAGCTTTTACTACTCCGAGTGTCATTTCCTTTGCGGCGTTGGTTTCCTCGTCGTCATTGGCAACCGGGTCCATGTGAATGGATACGGCGCATTTATACTTTTTCTTCATATCGTCCTCAACCGCGTCTATAAGCTCGTGAGCCTCCATAAAATCCATTTGACACGGAACTTCGGCATGAAATGAGATCACCATATTACCCACACCGTAATCATGTACCAGCAGGTCGTGAACGCCGATAATGTTCGGATAACTCATCGCCGTATCGACTATCTCATCAACGAATTCCTTTTCAGGCTTTGAACCGAGCAGAGGAGTAACGCTGTCCTTGCAGGTGTTAAAGCCGGACCAGAAAATAAATACTGCCACAAGGATTCCCACATAACCGTCTATGTTCACACCCGTTAAAGAAGAAACGAGCATTGCAATTATTACGGCGGTAGTGGCAACACAATCGGAAATGCTGTCGGCGGCGGCAGCTTTCATTGCGGTGGAGTTTATTTTCGTACCAAGCTTTTTATTGAAACAACCCATCCATAGCTTAACAAGCACCGAGCAGATCAGAATCACAATAGTAAGCAGAGAGAACTCCATTTCCTCATGAGCGAAAATTTTTGAAACCGAGGATTTTCCCAGCTCCAGACCCATCATCATAATGATAAAGGATATTACCAGACCCGATATGTACTCCATTCTGCCGTGACCGAAAGGATGATCCTCGTCTGCCTCCTTTCCTGCCATTTTAAAGCCGACTAAAGACATTATAGACGAACCTGCGTCGGAAAGATTGTTGAAGGCGTCCGCCATAACCGAGATCGCACCGGAAATAAGACCTGCGATAAGCTTTCCGAGAAAGAGAAGAACGTTAAGCGCTATTCCTGTACAGGAGCCGAGATAGCCGTATTTCTGTCTTACCGACGCGTCCTTGATGTTCTCGCTGTCCTTTATAAATAATTTTACCAGAATTCCCGTCATAGTGAAATTTCCCCTTTATGGTAGTTTATCATAGTATACTCTTTGTTCTATTATTATATCACATATTACAGTAAAATCAAGCAAAGAATTCAGCAATTGATTTTATAACAAACCAACAAAAAATCCATCGCTGTGCCTTAAAGAAGAACTGATTAAATCAAATTCGCTCCGCTTTAATCAGTGCATCTTTAAGGCAGCACCGCACAACTACCGTCTAACGGCTTTGTGCACGTCTAACTTGCCAATTTTCCGTTATCTTGCACAGAAACTCCTTGAAAGACACAAGTATTCCTGCGTCGTTTCTATACAATCTAACGAAAAATTTTCTGCACCTTGGCGGAACAAAACCGTTATCCGCCCAGATACAGCTCCAAAGATCCATTATCAGCGAAAATGCAGGACCGCTCACCGCGCCGAAAATCAACAGCGTGGGTCTGCTCTTTTTCAGCCTTTCGGCAAGCATACCTGCGGCATATCCCGTCAATCCCCAGACAAGCATCTGAAAAGGAGTCCACGCTCCCTGTCCGAAATAAAAGTTGGATATAAGCGCTGTCATCGCACCGGTCATAAAGCCCGACTCTCTTCCGAAATACATTCCTGTGATTATAACAAGAGCCGTGCAGGGCTTGAATCCAGGCAGAAAGGCAAAACACATTCTCCCGAAAACCGACAGCGCAGTCATTGCGGAAATTATTGCAAGCTGTGCGCTTTTTATCTCTTTTCCTTCAAAATGCAGAAAATATCCTGCACAGCACAGTACGGTTATGCCGACAGAGAGCCACGCATAAAGCTTATCTCTGAAAAACAACAGCCCCGCAACACAGAGCAGAGGAATCAACAGCAGAAAAATCAGATTTGAAAATGTTTTTTTACTCATCGTCCGCTCCCCTCTGAGCCAACAGCTTTTCTCTTACCTGTTCCGGCGTTACGGTGTCGGCAAAAAAACCTTTTGTTGAACGGGCGGCGGCAGTTGTATAAAAATTATTTTTTGCAAAAAACTGCCTTGAATTATCCTCTGAAACTATCTTTCCGTCAAAGAACAGCGCGCACCTGTCGCAGTATTTCGCCGCAAACTCCAGATCGTGAGTGACAAGCATCAGAGTTACCCCCTCGCCTTTAAGTTCTCCGAGAATTTCCCCCAGTTCCTTTCTTCGGAATCCGTCCATACCCTTTGTACATTCGTCAAGCAGAATAAGCTTTGGCTTTGACAGAAGTATTTTCGCAAATGCGCAGTTCTGTATCTCTCCTCCGCTGAGGTCATAGGGGTGACGCTCCAGAAGTTCTTCTATATCCAGCCGCCCTGCAACAGCTTTGATCTGCTCCTCAGACGCGTTTTCACGCAGTTCTTCCGCCACGCTTTCCTTTGCAAACATTGCATATGGATCCTGAGGAAGCACTGCTGTATTGTTTCTGAAAAGAGAGCCGTTTTTATACGACGAAAGCTTTTTTCCGAACAAAGTAATTTTCCCCATATAGCATTTTTCCGCACCGCAAAGCGCCTTTAAAAGCGTTGATTTTCCTGCGCCGTTAGAACCGAGCAGAGCAAGACATTCTCCTTTTCTTACGGAAATATCCACGCCCTTTAAAATGTCGGGCTCATTTTTTTCGTACCTCTGCCAAAGATTTTCCGCTTTCAGTACGATTTCGCCCGAAGGACTTTCCGAATCGCTTACAGTCATATCAGGCTTGAACCCCTTTTCAAGCTTTAACTTAGCGGCTCTCACATCAAGCGGAAGGCTGTCCGATATACCGCTGAAAATTTTAGCGGCGGCAGGCAGAAATTCCGCAAGTCCGTGCGATGAAAAATACTCCGCCGCCTTTGAAGGCTCACCGAAAAATTCCGTCCTACCCTTTTCCATATACAGCACCCTGTCGCAGGAAGAAAATATATCGTCGGGATTATGCTCCGCAATTATAACGGTCAATCCAAGCTCGTCATTCAGCCTATGCAGAATATGCAGAAAATCCTTTGCGGCAACAGGATCAAGCTGGGCTGTCGGCTCGTCAAGCAGTAAAAGCCGAGCGCCCGAAACCATTACCGAACAGAGATTTACAAGCTGTTTCTGTCCGCCGGAAAGAGTTGAAATATCCCTGTCATACAGCGGCTCGATCCCGAAAAATCCTACCATTTCTCCCACTCTTGCAAGTATCTCACCGCTTGACACGCCAAGGCTTTCAAGTCCGAAACAAAGCTCCGCAGAGACCTTGTCGCAGACGGTCTGATCGTCGGGATTCTGCATTACAAATCCTATCATTTCCGCACCTTCACGATCGGAAAGCCTATCCTGTTCGCCGCCGAAAAGAAATATCCTGCCCTTTTTTTCGCCGGCGGGAGAAAGCTCTCTTTTCAACAGTTTAAGCAACGTGCTTTTGCCACTGCCCGACTTTCCGCAAAGCAAAATTATCTCGCCGCTGTTCACCGAAAAAGAACAGCCGTCAAGAGCAGGCTTTTCCTCGCCGTTATACTTAAAGCTCAGATCTTCGCAAGACAAAATTTCCATTTAAGGCTCTCCTTTACTTCCAGAATAAAAGGTATAGCGCACAGAACTGCAAAACACAGCATCGGCAGAGGTTCAGATGAAACAGCTATCCGAGGATAAAAATCAGCCCGAAGTTTTCCCGTTCCAGAATAAATCATAGCCGCCGAAAAAAGCAGTATGCAAACGAAAAGAAAAACTCCGTCCCCAAAGCGAAATTTAAAACTGTGAGCAAAGCTTCTTTTCCCTGTTCCGAATCCTCTTGCTTTCATAGACATTCCCGTCTGCACTGCGCTTTCAAGGGTAGAAGAACAGAGAGCGGTAAAAATACCGCAGGAGGCTTTCAGCCTTTCAATGCGGCTTTCGGACATATATGTTCCCGAACATTTTCTGCCGTCGCAAATCCGGCGGTACTGCGCTTTCAGCTTTGGCACAAAACCCCTTGTCATAGTGATTATCAGGGCAAGCTTAGGTGTTTTCCTGCCGAAAATATAAAGCAGTCTTTCTCTGTCGAAAACTTTACTGAAAACCTTGAACCACATTATTACCGCCGACAGCGAGCCGCCGAGCATAACGCCGTACAGCAAAGCCTCCAGCGTGAAAGCTCTGCCGTTTATAAAAAACAGCGGAGTAACGCCCTTATGTGAAAAAAGCGGATTCGTCACGGCGACTGCCAGCCAGACAACGACCGTAAACCGCAAATTGCGGAAAAATTCTCTTTTGCTTTCCAACATAAACAGCTCAAGCAATGCCCCGACAACCGAGCAAATCTGAATCGCAGGAGAAAAGCAGAACATTGTCGCAATCAGCACGGCGGCGAAATATATCAGCGAAGAAACGGGATGAAAGACTGATAATCTCATTTGTCCTCCCCCTTTTCACCGGCGTTGTAATCGCAGACGTATATAAACTCTATCTCGTCCCCGTCGGAGGGAACATACTGTGAACAGCCCGAATCGGGGCTTTCACCGTTTACGGTATATATCCAACCGGAGGCAGGGCCGCAGGAAAATTCATATATATTGTTTATTCCCTTAACGTAAACCGTGCCGAAAGTGTTTCCGTCCGCACCCTGATAATCCAAAGGTATCTTATCCGAACGTGCCGCACGTTCCAGTATGCTGAAAACCGAATCTCCCTCCAGAAGCACATATTCGGTCTTAGGGATTATGAACCCGTCGGAGGGAACAAATCTTTCGTCCCCGAGATTTTCATCAAGACTGTCGGCATTATCCAGTATATCAGAACAATCCACCGTAAGGAAAACAGTCTTATCTGCATTCTCAACGTCGTCGCAGTGAACGCCGTAGTATTCCTCAACGGACTGAATGTCTACGCTCTTTATCAGAATTACCAATGCGAAAACCACCGCTGCCGGCACGATAATATCCTTTTTCAAGCTTTTTTCCTCCTCTTGGCTTTTTTCGCCTGCCGCTCAAAATCCAAAACGCACTTCTCTTCGCTTTCTGTTATTTCAAGACGTGAAAACGCCGCCTTTTCATATACCCGTTCGGATTTTCCAAAGCTTTCCTCAAGCTCATCTCCGAATTTATCTTTTATGCTTTCCTCCCTCTGAGCCGGAGTCGGATTTTTCATACTTTTATCCTCAAGTCTTTTTATAGATTTCCGAAAGACGATACAAACACGCTCGGCAGGACTTTTTTTCATAAGCCGTTTCCTAAGATAAAGCTTTACAAAGGCTGTTACGACAAGAAAAATTATCAAAAGCAAAACCAACAGGCAAACAGAAAGAACGATCATCTTTTTCAGAGAAAGCCTGCCGTTTTCATTCTCGGAATTTTTCTCATAAAGCTCCTGTCGAGGGGTTTTCTGTTCTTCCGCCGATAAATCCTGTACTCCCGTTTGGGGCTTTGACGAAGCATAGCTCTCATCGGTTTTTATCATATCCGCATATTGAGGAACTACCTCAAAGGGAATCCAACCGACGCCGTCCTTATAATATTCTGCCCAGCAATGACGGTTTTCATCAGTTACAGAGACCGCTGAATTCTCCGTAAGTCCGTCTGTCACATCAGGCGTTATGACATACCCCTCGCAAAAACGTGCCGGAATGTTTCCTGCACGAAGCATTTTTACCGCCGCCGACGCAAAATCCTCCTCGTTTCCCTTACAGGTCTTTTCCAAAAGCCGGAAAAGAACATTATCACCAGCAGACTCCGCATTATCGTCAAGCTCTGCATTGCTGAAAAACGCCTTTATCCGACCTTTCAGCGCAGTCTTTGAAATGTTCAGATCAAAATGATTCCCGATGATCTCTCTGTCCTCATCAGAAAGCTCCGTGCAGGTCTTATAAACATAGTCCCTGTATCCCTTTTCAACCGAGATATAGTCATTTCCCTTGCCGCTGATGAGAAGTCCATGGTTTTCCTCCGGCTTTGTGAGAAAGCTTTCCGAATACATAAAGCTGTAAAAGCTGTCCTGAGCGTAAAAGCCGCCGTCTATTTCTTTTTCGTCAAGCTTCGCCCCCTCCGCCGAAACTGTGCCGTAGGGATATAACACTTTTTCTTTTCCCTTTAACTGTCTTACCGTTATCCTGCTTTCGTCGGCAGTTCCAATAGCCTTGTCAAGAAAAGCCGTCTGCATAAGTGGATAAAAACCGTCCTTATAAAGCCAGTAAAAGCTGTCGGAAAAATCATATTTAACACTGTCGGAAACTCCGTGCCACTTTCCGTCCTCGCAGACCGCATAGCGGTTTCGGATAAGATACATAGGCTGAGGAGATTCCATAAGCACTTCATATTCAGCGTCAATATCAAATTTCTCACGACTGAAAATTCCGCCGAGCCGAGAAAAAATCCCCGTAAATCCCAGCGCTGCGCAAATCAGCAATGCTATAACCTGTGCGGCTGATACCGACGGGCTTTCGGCAGACAGCTTTTTCTCATTGAGAAACGCAAAACCGCAGAAATAAACAAGCACCGCAAACCACGGATATTCCATGTCAAAAATAAAAAGCAATATTGTAAAAACGATAAGCTGTAACGCCGTGAAAAATACGCTGTCTGATCTGCGGAAAAGCTGTGACAGAAAAACTATCACCGCCGCCCCAATGCACGCCGCAAGCAACGGCTCACCGCCGTTTTTCAGCATATCCACAATGCGTCCTCCGCTTTTTCCGTAGCTTTCGGATATGCAGTTCACAAGCCCCGTAAGACTTTCAGAAAAGCTTTTATGAAATATCACGCCTGCTGCAACAGATACCGCCGCAGACAGCAGAACAGTTTTCCCGCTGAGTCCGCAAAGAGAAACCGCTATGCAGACAGCGGCAAGAATATACGCATTTGCATTTATCCCCAGCAGAACATTTAAGGAAAGAACAAACAAACAGTTAAAGATCACAGACATAAAAAATTCCGCTTTAGGGATGCACTGATTAAAGCGAAGCGTATCAAATTCAGCCGCGTGAGTTTCATTGTTTGAACGGGGCGAATTTGATTTAATCAGTGCTTCTTTAGTTTCTCTTTTATCCGATGAAGTTATGACCTCAATAGTCATTATTCTCCTCTCCTCTCTGCTTGGTTCCTATGAATTTATCAATTCTCCGCCCTGCCAATCAGGCGTTTTGTCATCGGAAGAAAAATAATATATTCTTGCAACATTATGCTCTGCAAAAAGTCCGCCGAAATCCTCAAAAAGGCTTTCTCCCACGGTCGGCAAGGACGAAAGCATCTTATCAAGCGCAACTGCAAAGCTATTGTCATCTTTTACTTCCTCAAAAACGTTTTGCTCCTCCGTAAAGCTGTGAAATGCGATATAGTGAAAGATTCCCTGTTCCGTAAGCCTCATAGACAGTCCGCAGGCTTTTGAAATAAGCCTGTCGCAGACCTCGCCCGTCTGCTTTGATGATGTTTCAATATAAATACAAACACTGTCCGAAATCGGCTCGGCATATTCTCTTACAAAAATATCCCCTAATCGGAAAGATGTTTTCCAATGCACGGATTTATAGCTGTCGCCCTGTCTGTATTCCCTGATGCCTATAGGTTCCGTATGCTCCGAACCTGCCTTATCCTCGCTGTAATCGTCGCTTTCAAAAGATTCGCTCAGCGTCTGAGAAAATATCTCATTATCCGCCAAAGGCTGAGGCACCACCGTGACCGAACCATTCAGTCTGCCTGTTATTCTTTTTGAAGTCAATCCCCAGAAATCGTATGCTCTTAGTCCTGAAAAACCGAATACAAGCTTTCCGCAGGTTCTGCTTTCCACATTCAGCTTTATCTCACAGGGTCTTCTGCCTGAATAAAATTCAACAGATTTTTCAGTTTCCTCGCCGGTAAGCAGGTTTTTTACAGCCAGCACTCCTCTGCACAGACCCGCTCCGCCGCTGATTTTTATGGTGATATTTTTCTTTTCTCCCTTTTCAAAAAAGCCGTCGGCAAACACCTCCGCTGTGACCGATTTTTGTGTGAAAAGATTTGAAAGCAAGCCCGCCAATGCAGACAGCAAAGCTGCCGCCAGCAGATAAAACCCGACATCGCCGACCTTTACGCACAATGCTCCTAAAGTGCACAGCCACAAAAGAAAAATGATCTTCCTCATTTCTTTTTCTCTCCGTTTTCGGGGCAAGGTATTTGAATCAGTATCTCTTCGAGTATCTTCTCAGCCGAAATGCCGTTCAGCTTAGCTTTCGGCGAAAGGATCAGCCGGTGAGTGCAGACATCGCAGAAAAAGTCCCTTACGTCCTGCGGAATGACGTATTCTCTGCCCCGATAAAGAGCATTCGCTTTAGCGATCCTGCATAACGCCAGCGCGCCTCTGGGCGATACTCCGAGAGAAACAAGCTCATTTTCCCTTGTCGCCTCACAGAGCGCGGAAATATAATCGTATATGCTGTCGTCCACAAAGACGGCTTTCGCCTTTTCCTGCATTTTTATAAGCTTTTCTGCCGAACACACCGCTTTTACTGCGGAGATAGGGTCGCCTTCGCTTCTGTCAGACATAATGCTTTTCATCGCCTCTCTGTCGGGATAGCCCATGGAAAGTCTGAGCATAAATCTGTCAAGCTGAGAAACGGGCAGGGCTGTAGTGCCGACCGACCCTGCCGGATTTTGTGTGGCAAGCACCGAAAAAGGCTTCGGTACAGGATAGGTCTGTCCGTCCACCGTGCAGGCGCCCTCCTCCATGACCTCCAGCAACGCGGACTGAGTTTTGCCCGACGTCCTGTTTATCTCGTCCGCCAAAAGGATGTTGGTCATAGCCGCTCCGCTGTGAAAGGTAAAACCCTGAGCCGCCCTGTCAAAAGCGGTATAGCCTGTTATATCCGAAGCCACGGTATCGGGCGTAAACTGTATTCTTTTGCAGTCAAGCCCCAGAGCCTTTGAAAAAGCTACCGCAAGGGTCGTTTTTCCAACGCCGGGAACGTCCTCCATAAGAACGTGTCCCTGAGCCAGCAGGGCGGTGAAAACCTTGTCCACTACCTCGTCCTTACCCACGATGACCTTTTTTATCTCATCTGTTATCTCACGCATTTTTATCCCTCTTCCCTGAAATTTTACACCTTTTCCACAGCACAGCCGCCGTCGGAACACATACCGCCGCTATCAGAACCCCGGCTATAACGACCGTTTTGCTTTCAGCGTTTTTCGCCGCCGAAAGTATCTCGTCTGCCGAAGTGACTTTTCTACGTTCGCTCTCCGGAAGCTTTTCTATTCGCTCTGCCGTTTCTTTCAAAAGCTCTCTGTTATTTTTTCCAACGCTGTCCACAGGATAAAGCTTTTCGCCGATAAGCTTGTTAAGCTGAGAGATCTCGCCGTAAAGCCTTTCCGCCTCGTCATTCAAAGCCTTAAGATCGGAAATTATCCTTTCCCTGTCCGCAAGACCTTCGTCCGCCTTGGCTTTTGAAAGCAGTACCGCCGTAACGGCACAGTCGGACGAGGACGCTCCCCTTTTCATAAGCGCCTCATAGCTTTGCATATCCTTTTTCGTAAAGCTTTCGTTCGGAGAATATATCTCTGTATTCTCTATACTGTAGATACAGCCTCTGCCCGATTCATTCTGAGAAAGCTCCTCGGCAAAAACTCTGTCGCTCATTGTAAGCTCGTACGTCTTTGCGGCAGACAAAAGCTTATCATAGCCGTTTATATAGGTGCGCTCGTCACAGGAAAGATCGTTAAAAAGCTTCAGGCAGCTTATCGCTCCCGCTTCGTCCGAGATCCCTTCAAGCCTGCCGTTTACACCGTCAAGCTTTTCACGCCGGAGCGCCGTAATCTCTTCTCTGAAATCGTAGATTCTGCGCATAGTAAGCATATTTCTTTCCGCCGCCGCAACAGCGCACAAAGCCTGCGCAGAGGAAAGCTCCTGAGATTCTCCGCCTCTCTCATGCGCAAAACCGCCGTCCTCGTTCTGATAAGAAAGCAAAGCCGTAAACAGGTCTTTATCCTTTATAAATCTTTCGTCCTTCTCGAAATCTATTCCCATATCGCAAAGAGCCGTAAGCACCTGCGCGTCGGCCTCACAGCTTCCGAAAGAACCGTCCTTTCCCTGCTTGCCGCTCAGAAAATCCAGCGCTCCGTTCACGGTCTCTCTTACATCAGCTCTTGAAAAATCATTGTAATAAACCGAAAGCGCCTGAACTGCCATAGCGGTAACATCAACATCGCTTTCCCCTCCGCTGAGAGAAAAACCTCCGTCCTTATTGCGGCAGGAAAGTATCTCGCCTATAATATACTCTCTGTCAAACAAGCAGTCCTCAGGCGTTTTCCAGCCCATTGAATCCAGAGTGATAAGCGCAAATATCCAGCCGTTTATCCCCTGCCGTCCCGGCGAATCACTTTCACTCCTGCCGTATACTCCGTCGCCGATAAGGTCTATGCCGTTTATATCGGTCGGGTCCCCGCCCATTGCAAGGGCTGTTAAAGCCGCCCTGTGCCATTCGGTAGCCTTGATCTCGTCAAGTCCTCCGTCCTGTTCATACTGTCTTGAAACGCTGTCGCTCAAGGCGGCAAGATAAGCGGAATAATCCTCCTCGAAGCCGAACCGAGAAACGCCAAGCGCAAACCAATCCGCACTGTCCGTCCCTGCATTTTCAAGGAATTTACCCGAAAACAAGCTTTCCCCCTGCAAGATACCGTAACGCTTTTTTTCCCAGCCGCATATCTCACGCGCCGTTTTCATCAGCTCCTCCGCAGAGCTTTCCGCAAAGGCAGGCAAAGCGAAACGCACTGCCGTTGCAGCGCATATACAGGCTAACAGCGTGATGCTCAAAAATCTTAAAAATATTATTTTTAATGTTCTCATACTGCCTCCGTTACCATACTCTGTCATAGCTGTTCTGCGAACCTGCGATCTCCTTTCCACCGCATAGCGTAAAGGTAAGCCTTACAGTATCGCCGTCGCTGAAACCTATCTGTGAAATACCATATGACGGCATTTTTCCGTTGACTGTATACACCCAGCCCGAAGAGTTTGTATGATCGCCCTCTCCCAGACTTCCGCTGTCCGAAATTCCGTTTTCGCTTATCCCGTCCGATTGCAGATAGCCGATCAGCTCCTCGTCTATAGCTATGCCCTCGAAGGCGTTGTCCTTGGTTATTCTTTTCAGATATTCCGAACCCTCCGCACCTGTAAACTCTGCACCGAATCCGTTTTGCTCCAGAAATCTTTTTATCGCGTCCGACCCGTTTTCACCCTCGTAGATCGGTATTTCAGACTGAGCGGCAAGCTCGTCCAGCCCCAGCACTGCGGCGTCAAGGCTTATACTTACAGTTCCGATCTGTTCCCCCAGGGATACCGCATAGCTGTTAATCGTATAGGCAAAATCCGCATATCTGCCTTCGCTGTCATAAATGCGTATCTCAAGCTGATTTTCTCCCCCTGAAAGTCTTAGGTAATAGGTCTGTGCGCTGTCCTGCGCCAACGCCCTCTGCAAAACGCCGTTTAAATATACCTCGGTTTTATCGGCATATATCCTGTTTCCCAGATGATCCTCCGCCGAAAGCTTAAGAGTATATCCCGAACCTTTAACGCTCATACCCTCCGACACGTTAATGTCCGTCAACTTTGGACGGGTCTTTTCATCGGCAACTGGAACATAAGTCACCGTATAGCTTTGCTCAATTTTTTTTCCGCCGTCGACAGCTCTGAGACGAATACGGTTTTCGCCCGTTTCAAGAGTGCAGACATAACGTCCGCCGTTTCCTCTTACCGTTTTTCCGTTAACTGCGGCGGTAAGCTTGCCCTTTTCGCTCTCTCCCTTTAAGGCGGCGTAAAACTCAAGCGTTTCGCTGTCCACCGTCATATCGGAAAGGTCTGTCTCAATGGAAAACTCGGCAGGGAAATAGCTTATCACAAAGCTTTTTTCAGCCGTTTTTCCGTCCTTTTCGGCATAAAGTCCTATTGTGTTTTCTCCCTCCGAAAGCTCGGCGGTATAATTTTTTTCACCGTTCAGAATCTCTCCGTTCACATAAACCGAAAGCTTTGCCTTTTTCTTTCCCAGATAAGCCTGCGCCGTAAAATCCAAAACAGGATTGTCGGTCTGCATATCGGAAAGATCGGTATCTATTACAAGCTCGTCCGGATCGCAGTAAACTGTATAATCCTTGTAGGCTCTTTTCACCGAACCGTTTTTGTCCGTATAGGTGCAGGCGACCCGAATAGTGTTTTTGCCCCCGCTCAGGCGGCATTTCCCCGAAAACTGAGGTATCTCTTCTCCGTTTACCGTCACAGTGACTTTTTTCACTTTCAAGCTTTTGTCGGTGTGAGTTATCGTAAAGCTGTAGTCTGCGTGTGTTACTCTTTCCCCGTCCTTTATAGACGTTCTGAAGTATTCCTTTTTATTCGTGCCGTCAACGGTCTCTGCTTTTTCCAAAGAAGTGGGTCTTATGTCCGTGGGATTTTCTCCCTCATTCTCTTCGCTTGTGTTTACAGAATCGTTTTCCGCAGGCAGGCCTGCATTTTCACCGTCGTTCTTATTGTCGGCTTGTGAATTGTTATTCTCAGCCTTTTCGGACGAATTATCGTCTGCTCTGCTTTCATCAGACAAGCTTTCCGCAAAGCCTTTGCCCTCTCCATCCTTTTCAGCGTCCTCCGCCGCAAGGCTTTCGGACAGCTCCGAAAAAGGATTATCAGGCTTTACAACCTCGCTTGTATTATAAAAACGCACACAGAAAAAAACGGCGGTAAGAATAAAAACGACCGCCGCCGATAAAATTATCGGTCTGCTTTTCTCTGTATGCGTTCTCATAATATTTCACCCAAGTACATAAAATTCCCGCCCTCTCAAAAAAGAGGGCGAGTTATTTTATTTTCTGCCCTTATCAAAGGTTCTCATTATTATCCGAATTATTTGTTCTTTTTCTTTGAGGATACTACCGCGCCGCAGATCACTACAGCCACGCCTGCAAAACAAAGTCCGCCTGCCGTGCCTGTAGCAGGATTTGAGGAAGCCGCACTGTTAGCCGACTTTGAAGACGTAACAGCTTTTGACTCAACGTTAGAAGAATTATCAGCCGTGCTTTCAGTACCTGTCTTAGATGAAACCGTTTCGGAGCTTGTTTGTGAATACTCAGGGTTTTTCAGTTCCTCGATAGCTTTTTCCGCCGACAGCAGAACATCGTAATTTGAAACGTATTCTTTCAGATCGCCCAACTGATCGTACGCCGCTCTCGCCTCGGTCACAGCCTTTTCGCTGTCAAGGGTAATGCCGCCCAGCTCGGAAATAGCCTTTATTACCGCCTGCACCTTGTCATAATCCCCTTCGATCAGAACATTCACGTCGATAACGGTATCAACAGGGCTTACCTCTACTCCCGCCGTATTAGCCGCACCGTCATTAGTCTTGTCTTTATAAAGACCGTAACTGTATGTAACCGTAACAAAAGAGTCGTCCGCCGTAAGCTTTTCCTCGCTGAATACGACCTTGTCTGTTATATCCTTTTCAACGCCGTTTGCAAGTACGGCAGTTACCTTTACTCCATTGGTATCAAAGACCTCGCCCTCTTTGTAAAGAGTCTTTACATTGGCGGTATCAGCCTTTATTTCCTTGACGGCAGAACCCACCGCCATAATATAGTTTGAATCGTTCTTATAATAGATAGTTCCGTCCTCATCGGCTGCAAGCTCGGCAATAGCATAGTTTGCCTGATCGCCGGTAGGCGTGAACAGTACGGGCGCGCAGATATGCTTATCCTCGCCGTCGCCCTCAATCTGAGCGTCAAGCACCCCGTCCACACCCTTTTTATCCTTTATGTAACGGATTCCGCCGGGAGCAGTATTCTCGGTAAAGTAAACATAGTTATATCCGTCCTCGTTTTCCAAAGCAAGTCCCTTTACCTGCGGAGTTCCCGCTGTTTCCGCCTTATAGGCAAGCTTAAAGCTTTCAAGGTCGATAACCGCTATTCCACAGCCGTTATATGCAGACCAGCCCGTTCCGCTCACGCCTACATATGCTCTTCCGTTAAGAACGGAGGGAGTTGATGTCGAAGGGCCACCGAGATCAAGACTTTTTAGGTCTGAAAACTTTCCGTTTTCATTGATTTTTACGCTGTAAAATTTACCGCCCTTTGAAGTGAAATAATAAGCGTCTGTTTCTTCATCATAGCTTATACCGCTTCTTACATCGCCGTAAATATCCTCAGCCTTGTCAAGAACGTCGCCTGTTTCCTTGTCAAAGGTTATTACGCTTGCAGAACCTGCGGAGCCTGTCTCTCCGTCCTCTGTGCCAACTACTGCAAAATCGCCGTTAACATAAGCTCCGGTCCAGTAGAATCCGCCCTTGACTGCATATGTCCACTTTGCGGATTTTTCCTCATCAGTCTTATCGGGATCTTCGTCCGCAACGTCTATACAAACAAAGTTTTTAGTGTCCGACTCGCTCCAGCCCGACGACCAGAATCCTGTATAGATACAGCCGTCGCTGTAGCAGATCGAACTTAACGACTGGCCGCCCAGTTCGTCCTTATATATCCAGAGCGATTCAAGAGTATCCGCATCGAACGCTTGAATCCCTCCGTCAAAGCCCACAAATATCTTCCCGTCCGCATAGAGAGGCGCAGTAACCGCATAGCTTTTCGTGCCTGCCGCCTGCCCCTGAACAGAGTCTTTCTCTCCTGTTTCCTTATTGATTCTGCAAAGCTTGTCCGCAGAAGTGTAGATTATGCTGTCGCCTGCAATAGCAACAGGCGAAGGTCCGTCCGTCCATGACGTGCCTACCTTAGTCGCCCAATAAAGAGCGGCATTATCTGCGCTGTCGGGAGTTTTAGCCTCTCCGTTCGCTCCTTGTGCATACACGCCCGTACTCACGCTCAGTGAAAGTGCGGCAGCAAGAGCCGCACAGGCGGTTCTTGAAAACATTTTCTTCATTTTCTTCTGTCCTTTCATCAGATAATTTCAGCGACAAACAAACTTTTTGTCCGACAAGTTTCCCTTATCGCTTTTACCGCTTGCCTTAAGGCAACAAAAAATGCTTTTCCCGACCGAGGAAAAGCACAATAATTACAAAACGAACTTGACCCTGCGCAAAATGAAAAGCGCAAAGCCTTCGCATAATAATCGATCGCACTCTTCATCGCCCAAGAATAAGACAGCGGCGCTGTCAAACCAACGACGGCTTTTGCCGTCCGAAAATACAGCAGATATCCTGACTTATGACCGAAGCCTTGCTTCAATGAAAGCGCCTTCTCAGATTTCTCCAATGACTTCCGCACAAGCGGTATGCTTTCAATGCTTTTCCGAAAGGACAAAACCCTTGCCGGAAAAGAGTCAAACACAGTAATGGCGGTTGTGCAGGATTCAAACCTGCTTCCCTGACGGACTGACCGTCCGCTCTACTCAGCTTACAACTTTTCAAACTGTATCTTCCTATTATAAATATTCAATTGCGGCACACTCCATGCCGATAATATAATAATACCACATTTCTTTAAAATTTACAAGACTGTTTTTTCACCACTCGTAAAAGAACGGCCACGATGTTTTTGTGGCTTTTGTATAAAAAGAAAGCTCACCGCTATGGTTTGTCATAGGATAAAACTATATTGATTTACCCATAATAAATCTCCACTGTTTATTTATATATTCTTCGGTAGCGTAATTTATGCCCACACGCTTATCGGTGGTGATCTCAAATCTCCGACCGTCGTCCTCTATCCATATTTCGTTGCCGGTAACAAAGCTGTCCTTGTTTTGCCTGCCCGTCACGCCAAGCCTTTTCGTCAATTTAGCAGGACCGCCGAAACCCTCGCCGGCACGGAACAGCACGCCCTGCGGCTGACCCTCCTCGCCGGTGATAACGTTCATCAGCCAGTGCATACCGTAGCAAAGATAAACGTAAATAACGCCGCTTTTGCCGTAAAGCACCTCGGTTCTGGGAGTTCTGCCCTTATGGGCGTGACACGCCGTGTCCTCCTCGCCCCGATAAGCCTCGGTTTCTGTGATACGCACTCTTATCTCTTCTCCGCCGATCTTTGATACAAGTATCTTTCCGACAAGCTCGGGTGCGGCCTCCAGGCAGTCGCGATGAAAAAATTCCTCAGTAAGTCTTTTCATTTCAGCTCCTATTTTACTCTCAGACTTTCCGCAAGCTCATCGTCGGGCTTTACGGTGATAGTATAGTTATTTACAAATATGACCATTCCGGGCTTTGCTCCCGCCGGCTTTTTTACATTCTTTATAAAGGTATAGTCCACGTCAACTCTCGAGGAGCTTTTCCCCTTTGAATTGCAGGCGGCAATTATAGCCGCCTCTTCGATCGTCCTGTCGGGAGGCATTTCTCCGTTGCAGGAAACAATAACATGACAGCCGGTTATATCCTTGGTGTGAAGCCACAGGTCCGTCTTTTCCGCTTCCTTGCAGGTAAGCTTGTCATTCTGCTTATTGTTTCTTCCCACTCTTATCTCATAACCGTCGGAGGATCTGTATCGCATCGGAGGCAAAGCCTTCGGCGGTTTTCCCTTTTGCTTGGAACGCTTTACATAGCCCTGCTCAAAAAGCTCCTGCCTAAGCTCGGCAATATCGCCCTCTGTCTGCGCCCTTGTCAAGGAATCAAAAACCGAATCTAGGTATACGATCTCTTCCTCGCCGTCCTTTATAAGCCCCGTAAGCTTTTTCTCGGCAGTGTCCAGCTTGCGGTATTCCTTATAATACTTCTGGGCATTCTGCGTAGGCGTAAGCCTTTTATCCAGCGGAATTTTCACCATCGGACAGCTTTCATCGTAGAAATTCATTACCTCTGCACTGCCCTGTCCCTTTTCTATGGAGTACATATTGGACATTATCAGATCGCCGTATATTTTATACTTTCCCCTGTCCGCGCACTCTATAAGTTCTTCACGCTGATTCTGCACTCTGCGCTGAGTCCTCTCGGTAGTGGTGACAAGCAGTTTGAAAAGATCGTTAGCCCTCTGCTTTATCCTCGACAGCGAATCCCTCTCCGAATAAAAATAATCCAGCAGTTCGCTGGGGGACGAAAAGGCTTTGGTGATCATCAGCGCACCGTACTGCGCAATATCGCAGAAACAGAAATCTTTCAGATTGCCCTCCTTGGTCTTAAGCACGGTGTAAATATTCTCTCCGCTTTTTATGCTGTCACGGACCTTGGAAAAATAAAACCACAGTCTGTCGGCACAGTCGCCGCTCATCTGCTCGGCGGTAAGCTCCGCACCTCTTGCCGCAAAGAAGACCGCCTCTCTTGCAAACACAGGCGAAATTCCCTCCAAAACCTTCATTATCGCTTTTGAAAGCTCTATAGTCGGATACTGCGCTATACCCTCAAGAAGTTCCTCCTTGGTACATTCCAGCAGATTGAGCCGTTCCTCTCTTGGCGGCAGTTCATACGTCATACCCGGCAGAACCATTCTAACGGAGGACATATCCTGTCCGACACGCTTGATGCTGTCGATGATTTTTCCGTCCTCCCTGAACAGAATGAGATTAGACCTTCTGCCCATTATTTCCGCGGCAAGAGTCAAGTTGACCCTGTCGCCCATTTCATTTGTCGCTTCAAAATCGAAAAAGAGAATCCTCTCAAATCCGTCCTGTCTTATGTCCATAAGTCTTCCGCCCGAAAGATGCTTTCTCATAAGCATACAAAACATAGGCGGAGTTTTGGGATTTTCTATCTCCGCATTTGTGATATGCACCCGTGCAGAGCCTGCGCCTGTACTGAAGATCAGCTTCTTTGCGCCCTCTCTGGTGCGGATAGTCATTATTATCTCCTCTCTCGAGGGCTGATGAATTTTGTCAACCCTGCCGTCGATAAGAGAAACAAATTCCTTTCTGAGCAAGCTCAGATAAATTCCGTCCAATGCCATTTTATCGTACCTCTATATAATCTCAACTATATCGTAATTGCTCTCAGCCGTCACGGCGTCTATTTCGGGAAACCTCTCTTTCAAAGCTTTCACCATAAAATCGCAGAAAATATTTTCCGTGCAGAAATGTCCTGCGTCAATAACCGATATACCCATATTGTGAGCGTCAACAAAAACGTCGTGCTTGACATCTCCCGTTATAAGCGCCTGACAGCCCCTTTCGCAAGCGTCGCCAAGAAACGAACCTCCCGAGCCCGAGCATACGCCGACCCTTGTAACTTCTCTCTGCGCACCGCAGAAACGCACCGCCTTACAGCCCAGAACCGCCTTTGCTTTTTCGGCAAGTTTTTCGACCTTAACAGGCCCGCAGTCGCATATATATCCACAGCACACACCGTGCTCCTCGTGAAGCGCACCGCCGGGCACAAGGCCAAGCATACTGCAAAGAATGTCGTTCATTCCTCCCTGAGCGGAATCAAAGTTTGTGTGCATAGAGATCGCATTTTTACCTCCTGCCGCAAGAATGACAGCCGGGTTTTCGAGCGACAGTGTTTTAAGTCCTCTGAAAATAACGGGGTGATGAGTAAGCACAAGGTCAAAACCCTTTTCCACAGCCTCTCTTGCGACCTCTGCCGTGCAGTCCAGCGCAACCAGAACGCTTTTGACCTCCGCAGACATATCCCCCACGTTAAGGCCGCTGTTGTCATAACTCTCCTGCAAAGAATAGGGCGCAAGCTTTTCTATCATATTGTAAATATCAGATACCGTTGTCATAAATTACTCTCCTTTATTCCGATCCTTTATCACTGCGTCAAGAAATTCATACAAGCCTGTAAAAAACGCCGCGGCAAGCAAATGGAACAGCACTATTGCCATTGCCCAGAACAGCAGATACTCCATTCCTGCAAATCGTGCCTTTTTGACTATCGCATTATTATATTCGGATCTGCAATAGTGATATGTACCGACCATCGCCGTAAAATGTATAGCCAAGGGCAAAAACGCTCTGCTCAGCCAATAATAAGCCTTGCTTTCAGCTTTTTTCCGATAATGAAAGTATAACGCAATTATCAAAGCCGGAACGGCAAAAAAGCTTATTATCAAAGAAAGCCATGATGCTTTCAACGCCAAACAAGCGATAATAATGATCAAGCTTATAAGCATTGCAAAAATGTCTGCCAAAAAACCGATCCCTAAAGCCTTTAAAAATTTCATTTGTTTTACCCCGCTATAACTGTTCAAGCTCGCTTTCCGCAAGTGCCACGAGCTTTTCTCCCAACGCCTTTTTATCCTCTGATCTCAGCATACCTTTTCCTGCCGTCAAAAGCCTCTGCGCCTGACGTTTTATATACTCTTTTCCGTCACCCTCAGGCTTTATAAATCCGAAATGCAGATACCTTTCACTGCACCTATAACAGGGCTGTCTTCCGATATACTCCGCCTGCATGACCGAATAAACGAACTGCCCCTCAATGCAGGCTTTTTCCTTTTTTACCTCAAAGCCGTTCTCATAAAGCCACTTTCTCAGCACGTCCCACTTAGTCATAGGCTGTAATACCAGATTGACTTTTCTTATCCTTATCCATTCGCACTTTCCGAGCAGTTCGCTTATAAGCTCTCCGCCCATGCCTGCCATTACAACGTCTGTAATTTCCTCAGGCTCAACGCTGTCAAGACCGTCGGACAAAACCGTCTTTATACGGTCCGCAAGCCCCTCCCTGCGGATATGCTCCTCAGCAGACCTCAGCGGCTTTTCCGCAACATCACAGGCAACAGCTTTTTCACACATTTTTTCCTTTATCATAAAGCAGGGCAGATAACCGTGATCCGTCCCCACGTCGCAAACAAAATCCCCCGTGCAAAGCTCAGCACAGGTCAAAAGTCTTTTATCCATATCGTTCTCCCGTCACACCCTCCGCCTATCCGAAACAGAACCTGTCCTCACAGAGATCAGAATCCCCTATGAAAACAGGTCCTATAGCGAAAACGAATTATCCTGCAAAATGAGCGTTGAGCTTTTTGATCATCTCATCAACGCTTACACCGTGAACCTCGCAAGCCTGCTCAAGAGTTTCTCCTCTCGATGACGGGCAGTAAAGACAGTGCATACCCATTTCCATAAAGTAAGGAGCGGTATTTTCGTCAGCGTCCATAATATCGCCTATGATCGTATCCTTAGTTACAACAAATGCCATAAAAGAACCTCCTTTCATTGCTTATTTTATATTATAACCAATTTTATCACAAAAAGCAATAGGCTTGACCCAAAAATCCGTTATCAGCCTGCAAGAAAAAGCGTAATTTCTTCAGTCTTCCCAATCGCCAAAAGAAAAACGCCGCGGAAACCCACGGCGTCAAAGCATTCAGTTAAATTATAAATTACTGCTGCTCCTTCATCTTAGCGAAACACTCGCTGCAGTATACAGGACGATCCTCTCTTGGCTTGAAAGGAATTACAGCCTCTCCGCCGCAAGCAGCGCAAGTTGCCGTATATGTCTGTCTTTCAGACTTTGATGCAGCCTTTCTTGCGTCTCTGCAAGCCTTGCATCTCTGCGGCTCATTTACGAAACCTTTCTCAGCGTAGAACTCCTGCTCGCCTGCTGTAAAAACGAATTCGTTTCCGCATTCCTTGCATACTAATGTCTTGTCTTCGTACATAGCTTCTTACCTCGTTACATAAAATTGTGCCTAGTCGGACTCGCACCGACACCTTTGTAAAACAACGCTCTGCTATTAAGCTATACGGCCATAGTTCTTCGTTATCTCAATAGTGATTTTAATTTCCGCCTAACCCTTTGCATTGCATTGTCTACAGTCTTTACGGACGCGCCCACGCTTAATGCTATCTGATTATAAGACATACCGGTTAAAAACAATTGAAATACCTGCCACTCCCGTTCCGAAAGCGCGGAAGTTATTTTATCATAAAGCTCATTCATGCGTTCCCTCTCAAGAACTATATCCTCAGGAATATCTCCGCCTACGCTCAGAATTTCTTCAAAGTCCTCAGCGTCGCCCTCTGAAATAAGAGAATTTTTATGAACGGACGAAATGATCTTATTTCTTATACATTTTGTGGCGTAAGTAGAAAACTTAACGTTTTTATCAGGACGATAGGTTTTTACAGCGCTCAACAACCCCATAAGCCCTTCCTGCACAAGATCCTCCCGAACCTCTGAGTTATACCTTTTGGTAATGAACTCAATAGTACAGATATATCTGGCTATAAGCTCGCTTACTGCCGCCTTGTCGCTTTCGGCGTTACGCACAAGCTGTTCGTCTGAAAGTCTGTTACGCAAGTCCTGCCGATTGTTCTCCAAAAAATACCGCCGCCTAATCGTACAATTTGATATAAATATATCATACCATTTTAATCCTCGAAAGTCAAGTAAAATCCCGAAATCAACGTTCTCAAAACAAAATATTTGTAACAAACCACAGTTTTAAGAAAGCTTTCTTGTGACTTTCATACTAATGAAACGCTGTTCAGACGATAGCGATAATAAAATTCTTTCATAACTAGCAGCAACAAAATTATGATCCTTGAGCTTAAATACGCCTGTCAATACTTATTCTCATATTGTGCGGCACATAAAAAATCAGCCGCGCATAAAACACGGCTGATAACAAATACATAGCTTTTACCGTTCCGAATACTATACTCTGCAATACTCGGCTCTGCCGATACTGAAAATATCTCCGCCAAAGCAGTCGTCAGCAACTATAAGCGGAAAATCCTCCACATAAAGCTTCTTTACCGACTCACAGCCCAGATCCTCAAAAGCAACTACCTCGCAGGATTTTATACAGTTGCAGGCAAGTGCGCCTGCTCCGCCTACGGCGCAAAGATACACCGCACCGTTTTTAACAACAGCGTCTCTTACCTCCTGTGAGCGTTCACCCTTACCGATCATTCCGCCAAGACCCAGATCAAGAAGCCTCGGAGCAAATCTGTCCATTCTTCCCGAAGTGGTGGGACCGCAGGAGCCGATAGGTTTTCTCTCCGGTGCAGGTGTCGGACCGGCATAGTAGATCACTGCGTTCTCCAAGGGTATAGGAAGTTCCTTCCCCTCGTCAAGCAAAGCATTGAATCTTTTATGGGCGGCGTCCCTTGCGGTATAGACCGTTCCGGTAAGCAGGATCTTATCTCCGCACCGAAACTCTCCGCTTCTGGCTTTAAGCTCCTCGGAACGTACTTTTTTTATTTCAGACATTGTCTATCTATTACTCCTCGTCGTCCTGAACCAAAGCCAGACCGTCGTCGATAAGATCTCTTGCAGTATTTACCGCACCTATGCTGTTTCCGTACAGATCGTTAAGAGAAGTAACAAGCTGTTGAACAGTATCGCTGAGAGTTGTGAACTGCGTCTTAACAGACTCTCTCAGATCAGCGGACTGCGCTCTGATATTCTTAGCCTCGGACTTAGCGTCACTCAATACTTTTGCAGCCTCAGCGTTAGCATTGGCAGTAACCTCTTCTGCCTGCTTATTTGCCGCGCTTGTTACAGCATCAGCCTCCTGCTTAGCGGCGGCAGTCATAGCGGCCGCACTTGACTTAGCTGTCTGAAGAGTTGTATCCGCCTCAGTCTGAGCATTTGTAACAAGCTTCTGAGCCTGAGCGTTTGCGTCGGCAAGAACCTGATCCTGGAGCTGTTTAGCCTCATCTTCCATTTGCTTTGCCGCCTTTTTGGCTTCCTGAACCACCTTATTAGCTGTATTCTGAGCCTCGATAAATACGCTTCCAAGGTCAAAGCTCGGCGTAGCAGAGCCTGCGTTTGCCTCGGCAGCGTCCAATTTATCCTTAAGATCCTCGATCTCCTGTTTCTGCTTTTCGATCTCAGCGTCCTTTTCGGAAACCTGCTGTTCATAGTCGGCGATACGAACCTTCATTGTATCGGTATTAGCCATAAGTTCAGCGATCTTGTTCTTAGCTTCCTCGACCTTTTTCTCAAGCTCTTTCTTGCCCTCGAAATCCTTCTGCTGAGCGCCGCCTTGTTTTTCAAGACGTTCTATAGTTTCATTCTGGTCGTTTACCTGAGCTTCCAAAGTATAAATTTTAGAAGTAAGGTCGTCTACATAAGCAAGAACGTCCTGCTTATCGAATCCTCCGACTCTTACTGTTCTTAAATAACCGTTGCTAGCCATTTCAAATCCCTCCACAGTTTTCTGATTTATATTCATTATACTATAAATTTAATAATTTTTCAACAGATTTGAGACACTTTTATAAATTTCATTATTCCGTACAAAAGAAATGCAGAAATTTATACAAATTGTCTTAATTGTTAATCTGTCATTACATTTATTATAGCAAATATTCATTTCGATTTCAAGTGTTTTATGAAATTTTTATGCCGCCTATCCTTTTTAGAAATCCGTCTGCCAAGTGTTTTCATATACTCTGAAACAACATTGCACCGAATCCGCAAAAATCTCCGAATCGGTTGAGTCCTCTGAAAACGTTTTCCCGCATTGTACAGTAAAGGCGAAGACAGCTGAACTGCATTCGCCTTAAACGATCTTATTTACTTATTCTTGAAAATATTGAAAATATCATCATAATAATTCGGATTATCTGCGGCCTTTACGCCTGCCTTATGCATTGCCTCGGCATCCGCCTTAGCGTCATCAGGCTTCTTTGTAAAGCTTGCAGTGAACGGAGACTTAGGAGCCTCCGGAGCATCGTCTCTGTCGATAAAATCAGCTGCGATAACCGTAACGTCCATAGCGTCCTTGGTATCAGGATTTGTTCCGTTACCGAAGATTATCTCCGCTCCGTCGTCGGCGGCGTCTGCAATAGCGCCTGTAAGTTCGTCCATATCGCTGATAAGCAGATCGTCGGACATTGTAACGTTAACGATAAGTCTTCTCGCACCCTTGATCGAAGTTTCAAGCAGGTCGGAAGAAATAACCTGGTTAACAATATCCTGAACCTTATCCTTGCCCTCGCCGTGGCCGATAGCAATGTGCGCTCTGCCTGCGCCCTTAAGAATAGTAGTTACATCGGCAAAGTCAACATTGATCTCGTCATGTCTTGTGATGATCTCCGCAATAGCGATAACGTCGGTTTTGAGAACCTCATCGGCAATAGCGTATGACTGTTTCATAGTCAATCTCATCTCGCTTGTGATAAGATTCTGGTTAGGAATAACGATAAGAGCGTCAACGTGCTGAACAAGAGCCTCAATACCCTTTTCAGCCCTTTCCATTTTCTTTGCACCCTCAAACTTGAAAGGCTTAGTTACGACTGCAATGGTAAGCTTGTCAAGCGACTGAGCGATCTCCGCAACAACAGGAGCCGCACCCGTACCTGTTCCGCCGCCCATACCGGCAGTGATAAATACCATATCCGCATCAGCGATAGCCTCGGAGATTTCCTCCTTGCTTTCCTGAGCGGAAGCCTCGCCGATCTCAGGCTTAGCGCCTGCTCCAAGACCATGGGTAAGCTTTGCGCCTATCTGAATCTGTCTGTTAGCCGCTGATTTTTTAAGAGCCTGAATATCTGTATTAACAGCGATGTATTCAACGTTTCCCTCAATGCCCGCCTGTGCTATGCAGTTAAGGGCGTTTCCGCCGCCGCCGCCGACACCGATGACCTTGATCTTTGCGCCTACAACCGGCTCCTCAACATACTCGTAACCCATAATAGAACTCCTCCTAAAAGCGAATTTTCATACTTCTCCGTATTTTTACATAATAATTTATCAGATTCGTCATAAAATTATCAGACCCGACATGCACATCGCCGAAAAACGGCGTATCCGCACATAAATAGATATACTAATATA
This sequence comes from Ruminococcus sp., assembly GCA_021770655.1. Lineage (GTDB taxonomy): Bacteria > Bacillota > Clostridia > Oscillospirales > Ruminococcaceae > Hominimerdicola. Next base: position 108,189 of record JAETQO010000009.1, read on the forward strand.
TTATCACACTTTTGTCAAAAAGTAAAGCGCTTAAATGACGGCAATATAAATTTTTTATTAATTATCAATAAACCAACAAATTCTTCATCTATTTTTGTATATACTATACAATTCCCGATAAACGCTTATATTTTTTACCAACCGTTGTTATTATAATCAGTATACCCGTCGGCGTTGTAACCGTCGGTATTTCCCGCATTGTAGCCGCCGTTGCCGTATTGATCATACCCGTTGTCATTATAGTCTGTATATCCGTCACCATAGTTCTGATCCTCATTGCCGGCAGTCTCTCCGTTATAATCCCCATAATTCTCCGTAGTCGTATCGCCGTAGCCGGCAGTATCGTCCGTACCTGCCGCCCAGCCGGTATTGTAGCTTACCTCGGCATCGGTCTGAACCGCACTGCTGTCCGGTACCGGCTCGGAAGACGATTCGCTTTCCTCCTCCGAGGAATCTCCGTACTCCTTAGGTATCGCCGAAATGCCGCTGTCCGCACCGTTATAAATAAGCGTTCCCTCATATCCGTCGCTGAGGCTCTCGTCGATCACCGCTTTAAGATAAGTAAGCTTATACTCCATATCTACGGAACTTCCCAAACGTATCTCTATCCTGCCGTCGTACATAAGCTTTATATCCGAACGTGTGGTCATATCGATGCTGTCGATATTTTCAAACTTCAGCTCCTCAAAGTCGGCTAAAAGCTCGGTAAGTATATCTGCCTTAAAGGAATCCTCCGAAGAAATCTTCTCTCCCTGCTCCTTGCTTTTAAGCTCAAAGCCCTCTACAACAGGGATATTTCCTGTGACGCGCGGATTTTTAGTTTCGAGGATTTTTCCCGAAGACGAAAGCACATAATAAGAGCCGTCATGCTCAATATCCGCCGCTTTTTCCGCCTCCGTACAGTTAATAACAAGCGTTGACGGAAATTTCTTCGTCACCTTCACGTCATCGATATAAACAAGCGTATCTTTGAGCCTTTTCTCCACAATATCCGTGTTGGTCCTTACAAGATTCTGTCCGTTCTGTACGCCGCCTACTACAAGTATCTGTTCGTCCTCATAAAGAGTAACGCCCTGAATCTTTATAGCGGTAACGTTAAAGAAAAGAAACATACACAGCACAAGCAGCACCGCCGCCGCGAAGAATACGCAGGCAACATAAATGTTGCGCATATTCGCCGTGCCGTGCCGTGCCGCCGATCTGTTTTCATTCGTTTTGGTGTTTTTATATGTTTCCTTCATTTTTATCTTTCCTAACTCTGTTTATAATGCTCTCAAGGTAACGCCGAATTTGATACGCTTAGCGTTTATCGGCGCCGCCCTAATAATTTACCCGTTTTATCTTTCCTCCGAGACGTGAAAAAGTATCCTCTATATTTTCATAGCCACGGTCTATAAGCCTGATATTTGTAAGCGAGGTTTCTCCCTCAGCGGAAAGAGCCGCAACGGCAAGAGCCGCTCCTCCTCTGAGATCGGTAGCTCTTACGCTTGCGCCGTAGAGATTTTTCACTCCCTCAATAACGGCGACCTTTCCCTCCGCTTTTATGTCCGCGCCCATTCTTACAAGCTCGTCAACGTGACGGTATCGGTTTTCAAAAATATTTTCAACTATCACGCTTGTGCCGCGCGCCTTTGTAAGCACCGCCATAACTATCGCCTGAGCGTCTGTGGGAAATCCCGGATAAGGCATAGTCCTTATGGTCTTTACCGCTCTGAGCGTTTTTTTCGCACTGATGAAAATTCTGTCCTCATAAGGGTACACCTGGCAACCTGCCTGCTCAAAAACAGGAATGACCGCCCTGACGTCGCCGACTCTTGCGCCAAGCAGACTAAGCTCTCCTCCTGTTGCAGCGGCGGCTCCCATAAGGGTCGCTGTCACTATCCTGTCGGGCATAACAGAATACTCACAGCCGTGAAGTTTATCCACACCGCTGATGAATACCGTACCCGTTCCCGCCCCGCTCACCTTCGCGCCGCAGGCGTTCAGAAATCCCGCCAGATCTGATATTTCAGGTTCTCTTGCGGCGTTATATATCACCGTGTCGCCTTCGGCAAGCACTGCGGCAAGCATAATATTTTCCGTCGCCCCCACCGACGGAAACGACAGATTTATTTTCGCACCCTTTAACCCTTTGGCGCAGGAGCAGTCGAGAACCCCGTATTCTTCCGATATCTTGACCCCCATTTGCCTTAGCGCCGAAATGTGCATATCTATTGGTCTGGGACCCAGCTCACAGCCTCCCGGAAATGACAGTCTGCATTCGCCGGTGCGTCCCAATACGGCTCCCAGAAAAACGATCGAGGAACGCATTTCCCTCATAAGCTCGTCGGGAACAAAGGACTTATCCGCACCTGCCGAATTTACCGTAATGCTCCCCTTATCATACTCGCATTTACAGCCGATACAGGACAGTATCCTGCAAGCAGCAAACACGTCGGAAAGCGCCGGACAATTATGTAGCTTCGTCTCTCCGTCTGCCAGAACACACCCTGCAAGTAAAGGCAGAGCGCTGTTTTTGGCTCCCTGAACGCATACCTCTCCGCTCAGTTTATTACCACCCTGAATTATCAGCCGTTGCATAAGCGTCGCTCCTTTAAGTTACTTAAGCGGCAGTGCTTGCCGCCCTTGCCTTATCTTATGCAGTGAGCCTCAAAAAGGTTATGATGTCACTTCTATTTATTCAAATATATCTCAACAGCGTTTGAAACAGGCATAAACGCAGGTATGCAGGGAATATATGTATTCTTACCTATCTTCTTCTCCATCGAGCAGGTAGAAAGTATCATTCCCGTAACGCAGTCGTCAAAGGTCTCGTCGGTCATATCCGTAACATTTACGAGAACCCTTACCGTTACCTCCTTGCTTGAGAATGCCGGTATCGTATCTCCGATGACCTCTCCCTCGCTGTTTGTGGTCAATGAAGTTGCATAGCATACCGCATTTTCATAATCCCCCGAAACACGGCTCACCTCATACTGAGGTATTTTTACTTCAAACGGCGTAGGATTTTTTATATTGAAAACAATGTCCGCAAATCTGTAATTCTCGCTCTTTTCAGAGCTGAAAGCCTCCTCATTGTACACGGAGTAATTTGACAGCGCATAGGTCTTAAAGTCGGTCATACCCATAGTCTGGAATACGTCAGCATCATATTTTACCTTGCTTTTATCCGTATCGTTGGAGATAAACGGCGGAAAGAAAAATACCACCAGTAACACGATCGCAATGGAAATACATACCCACTTTACGATTGTTCCCCGCTTTACATATCCCTCTCCTACCTTAACTCCTTTTTTAAGACCTGTCGCCGCCTGTCTTGGTACTAAAGGCTGTTTGGGGATAAAATCGTCCTCGTCGTCCTCTTCCTCTTTATGAACGGTAGGATCATCGTAAAGCTTTGTGGCTCTGTCGAAATCGCCGCGCTTATTGAATTTTTCACCGCTGAATATCTGTTCGGCGGTTGCATTAACGCCCGTACCCAATTTTTTATCGCTGAGCTTTTTCAGCTTATCAATGTTCGGTACTTCGATGCTGTCCATAGACGCACGCTTATTGTACTGTCTGTAATTTTTATCCATGAAATTTCCTTGCCCCTTAATAATCCGTTAAATCAAACACAAATTCCTATAAATGCGCTGATCAAAGCGCAGCGTATCAAATTCAGCCGCATAGATTTCCCTGTTTGAACGGGGCGAATTTGATCTGATCAGCGCTTTCCTATAAAGCCCTCTGCTTATTTTCCCTTAATAAGCGGCTCCAATGCGCCGAAGATTCTGTCGTTTGTATCCGCAACATGAAGCTTTGCCGCGTTTTCGGAACATTCCCTCAGCTTTTTCGGATCTTCAATAAACTCTCTCACCGTTTTTATAAACAGCTCGTCCGTAAGATCCTTTTCTTCAATGACTACGCCTGCCCCTGCATTCTGCAAAACCATGCCGTTGTAATACTGATGATTTTCAGCGACCATTGGCGACGGGATAAGAACAGACGCTCTTCCCATTGCCTCAAGCTCTGCCAGCGAAGCCGCGCCGCACCTGGATATTACCAGATCTGCCGCCGCCATTGCCACAGGCATATTTATATAATCCTTGACGATAAGCCGTGGATTATCCTTTATCTTCACTCCCTGAGCCTCAAGCTTTTCGGCATAATCCTTATAGCCCGCATATGTTCCGTAGGAGTGGATATGATTTACTTTTATTCCGTTATCCTGATACCATTTTAACAGTTTTGCGATATGCTCGTTCAGCACTCTTGCGCCAAGACTTCCGCCTGTTGAAAGTACGCAGACCTCGTCCTTTGAAAATCCCAGCTTTTCTCTTGCCTCGGCTTTGGACATAGCGCTGAACTCACCCCTTACCGGAAGACCCGTAACAACGATATGCTTTGCGTCGGGGAGATATTTCTCCGCCTCCTTGACGGTAAGCATTACAACATCTGCGGATTTGGACAGTATCTTGTTTGTCACTCCCGGAAAAGCGTTCTGTTCATGAACAGCGGTCTTTATACCCATTTTCGCCGCTTTTCTCACGATCGGCCCCGAAACGTAACCGCCGGTACCGATAACAAGATCGGGCTTGCAGTCTTTTATTATCTCTTTAGCCCTCCTGCCCGAAGCCGCCAAGCACCCTGCGGCGTGGACGTTTCTCTTTATATTCGTCCAGTTAGGTTTTCTCTGAAAGCCTTCTATCTTTATGGGATAAAATTTATATCCCGCTTTCGGCACAAGTCTGGCCTCCAACTTTTCGGGATTTCCCGCAAAGCATATAACTGCGTCGGGATAATGTTCCTTTATGATCTCCGCAATAGCCAAGGCGGGATTGACATGACCTGCCGTACCGCCTCCCGCAAGCAAAACTCTGAGCATAAAAACTACCTCTTTTATATACTTATTTCTTCCTCGTACACTGCCTTGATATGTTCAGCATTATTCCCATTTCGGCAAGCTGAATAAGCAGAGCCGTTCCGCCGTAGCTGAAAAACGGAAGAGAGATTCCCGTGTTCGGGAAAGCGTTGCAGGCAACCATTATATTAAGCAGCGCCTGCGAACCGATCTGGATCGTAATACCCGCTCCCAACAGCATACCGAAACGATCCTTGCTGCACGAAGCGATATAAAAGCCTCTCATTATAAACAGCACAAACAGCAGTACCACTACCATTGCGCCGACAAACCCAAGCTCCTCGCAGATAATAGAGAAAACGAAGTCATTCTGCGCCTCCGGCAGATACAGATATTTCTGTCTTGACCCTCCGAATCCCAGTCCGAACCAGCCGCCCGAACCGATAGCAAGAAGTGATTCATAGGTCTGATATGTAGAGCCTTTAGGATCGGATTCGGGATTTCTCCAGCTCTGGATTCTCTCATTGATGTAATCGAAACCCGAACCCGATGTCATTTTATAAATAAGGAACAAAACTCCGAAAGCGGCGCAAACGCCGATAAACTTCCAGAATGTCTTTTTCGGCATACCGCTTATAAACATCATGGATACGCCGATGATACCCACCAGCATTACCGCCGACATATGACGCTGAAGTACAAGCACTATTGCTACAGCGCCCATAATGACGGTAAAGGGAATGACGCAATACTTCCAGTCCTTGAATTTCGGAAAGTTCACCGACATTATGTATGCGAAAATAATTATGAACGCAACCTTCAAAAGCTCAGACGGCTGGAGGTTCAGCGGACCGATATAAAGCCACCGCCTTGCGCCCGCCGTTTCCACTCCGAAAAACGCCGTGTAAAGAGTCACCGCATATATCGCTCCGAAAATCAGATACGCCACCTTGGTGTTCTGAAAGAAATGATAGTCGAGATAGGACATACCAAACATTGCCAAAAGGCCTATTCCCGCCGCTTCCATCTGCTTTTTTACATAATAATATCCGTCGTTATATTCACTCAGCCCCCATGCATAGCTGGCGGAGAACATCATAATGATGCCGAAAATCAGCAAAACCATTATAAGAATAAAGAAAGGCTTGTCGATCTCGCTGAGTATAAATCTGAAATTAAGTTTTTTTCTTGCCTGTGCAACCGGTTGTTTAAGGGGAACGTGACTGTCATAAACGATACTTCCGTCCCGCTCTCGTCTTGGACCTCTGTTAGCCAAACAAACAACCTCCTAACCAAAATAATCTATATAGAAATCTTCCCCGAATATACAATAAACATTATCGCCGCAGCAGCTCCCGCAAGTGAAAGCAATATGTCCGCACCGATTATCTTAAATTCTCCCCAGCCCTTGACCGCCAGATGTTCATGGAGAGTATACCCCTTCATCAGCAGTTTTTTTCTGAGTTTGAAAACCGCATACTGTAAAAATGCACACAAGCCGTCAACGACAAAAGCTATACCTGCAAGCACAAACAGAAGATACAGCCCCGACAGCAGTACCGCCGCGCTCAGAAGTCCTGCCAGAGCCAGCGAACCGGATTCGCCTAAATAAAGCTTTGCAGGATAACAGCCCCAGAATAAAAATCCCGAGCAGGCTCCCATAACGCATACAGCCAACAACTGAGCCGCCTCGCTTTCACTCGTAAAGGAAAGCCCGCTTGAAAGTCCTGCGGAGAATATCAGAGCCGTCACCGCACACAGACCGTCAACACCCGTGTCGGTCTTTCCTCCTGCACAGTCGTGAACCTTTATCATGTTTATACCGAGAGTCATAAACAGCGGAAAAAGCGGATAAAAAAGCGTTCCGAACTCTACCGTGCCTAAATGAAAAGGCATCAGCAAGTCCGTCCGCACCGTGCCGCAGAACCTCAGCGAAAGACAAAGCCCAAGACAAATGAGATACTCTATCCCGAACTTGTATGCAGGCTTCAAACCTATGCCGAGTTTTTTCTCCTTGACATGATCTTCGTGAAGTCCAAGACCGCAGAGCATTATGACCGCTCCAAGGGAAAACAGCACAGCTTTTCTTTCACCGCCGCCGTCAAAGCTAAGCTCCTCAGAAAAACTCATAGAGATCAGCCCCACAGATGCGCCGAGCAGTACGCAGAGCATTATCACAGCTCCGCCGAACTTAGGCTCCGAACCGTCCTTTGCAAATCTGTCTCCGATATAAAAATCAAATTTTCCTGTCTTTATCCTGCGGAAATACGGAATGAAAACTCTGCCCAGCACAAAGCCTGCAACAGCCTCCGCCGCCAGTATCACCGCCTGAACGCTCCAGTTCATTTTTCTTTCCTCAGAGCGTCAAACACTTCTTCAAGCTTCATTCCCCGACTGCCCTTGAACAACACGGCGTCGCCTTTTTCTATCACGCTTTCAAGCGCCTCAGCCAGCTTCTCTCTGCTGTCGAAATGCCTGCATTTTTCGGGAGGAAAGCCTTTTTTTACCGCGCCGTCGATATAGCACTCCGCATTTTCTCCGAAGCAGTAAAGCACATCAGCCTTGGACGCCGCCGCATATTCGCCGACAGTTTTGTGATAAGCTTTTGCATTTTTTCCAAGCTCCAGCATATCAGCCAGAACGCATATCCTCTTGCCCTCAGCTTTTGCCTGAGAAAGCACCGAAAGACTGGCTTTCATGGAATCGGGTGCGGCATTGTAACAGTCTACGATATATGTAACGCCGTCGATCACGCTGATATTCTGTCTTAATCCCTCCGGACGGAACTGTTCTATACCTCTAACAATATCCTCGGGAGCAATGTCCATGACAAGACCCACGCAGAACGCCGCCAGAGCGTTTTTTACATTATGCTCTCCAAGGCAGTTTATTCTTGCCGGAATTTTTCCGCCCTTATAATTTATAGTAAAGCTTATGCCGTTATCCTCGGTTTTAATACCGCTTGCATAAACATCGCTGTCTTTTTTAGAAATAGAATAGTAATAAACCTTCCTGTCCGAATGTATCTGCACTCCTGCAAGAAGCTTGTCGTCTCTGCAAAGGATCAGCGGCGCACCGTAAGCCGCACCGTCCAGGATCTCCATTTTCGCTTTGAGGATATTCTCCTGCGAACCCAGATTTTCAATATGTGAAACGCCGATATTAGTTATGACCGCCACGTCCGGCCGACAGCACATCGACATTCTGGAGATCTCGCCCTCATGGGACATTCCCATTTCAATGACCGCCGCCTCATAACTTTCGTCAAGCCCCAAAAGCGTAAGCGGCATACCTATCTCGTTGTTGTGGTTTCCCTGAGTTTTCAGCGTTTTGTATTTCTGCGCCACCACAAGCGCTATCATATCCTTAGTAGTGGTTTTTCCGACGCTTCCCGTCACTCCGACTACCTTGACGCTGAATTTCGACCTGTAATATCCCGCAGCGTCAAGCAGCGCCTTTGCGGTAGAATCCACAATGATACATCTTGCGCCCGCCACAGGTCTTTCCGTCACGACTGCGACCGCGCCAAGCTCCATAGCCTTTACCGCAAAATCATGACCGTCAAAGTTCTCGCCCTTAAGGGCAATAAAAAGCGAGCCTTCCTTTATGGTTCTCGTATCGGTGGAAATATCGGAAACCGTGACGTCGGCAGGATATCCGTAACTTCCGTGAACCGCCGATATGATCTCCTGTAAGCTTAATTTATCCATACTGTCTTACAGCCGGCCGACAGATGCCGGCGGCGTTCTCCTTTCCCGTAATTTGTTATCTGTATTATCTTCCCTCGGACTCAAGCTCTTTGAGTGCGTCGGCAACGACCTCACGCTCGTCAAAGTGTATCTTCACGCCGCCGGCAAGTATCTGATAATCCTCATGACCCTTTCCGGCAAGCACGATTATATCGTCCTTTTCGGCATGATGCACCGCCCAGTGGATAGCCTCACGTCTGTCGACTATCGTAATGTAAGGCGTGCTTTTTCCTTCAAGTCCCACAAGAACGTCGTCGATAATATCCTGCGGGTCTTCGTTTCTGGGATTATCCGAAGTGACGATAAGAAAATCCGCGTTATCCGCCGCTGCCGCCGCCATAAGACTTCTCTTTGACGCGTCTCTGTTTCCGCCGCATCCGAAAAGGCACTTCACCTTTCCGCTTGCGCTGTTTCTTATCGCCGAAAGTACGTTTACAAGCGCGTCGGGAGTATGAGCGTAGTCGCATATCACAGTGAAATCCCTGCCCGTAGGCACGATCTCCGCTCTGCCCCTTACACCCTGCATAGCGCCCAGCGCTCTTATGGTCTTTTCAACGTTAAAGCCCAGCGTTTCACAGCAGGCAATGACCGCCAGCGAATTTGAAACGTTAAAAAGTCCGGGCATATTGAACAAAACATTATGCTTTGATCTGCCGTCGGAGAAAACATATTTCACTCCGCTTGCGGAAAGCAGTATATCCTCCGCCATAAAATCCGCCTTTGAACAGCAGGAATAGGTTTTGACAGGACACGAAATTTCCTTTATGTATCTTCTTCCGTACTCGTCGTCACAGTTTATGATCGCATTGTCGCATATAGTGAAGAGGATTTTCTTCGCCTGGTAATAATTCTCCATAGTTCCGTGAACGTCAAGGTGATCCTGCGTAAGGTTTGTGAACACACCCACCTTATAACGGCAGCCTGCCACTCTTTTCTGCTCAAGGCCCTGAGAAGAAACCTCCATTACAACATAATCGCACTTTTCGTCCGCCATTTTTCTGAAAAGCTCATAAAGGTCGTAAGGCTCAGGCGTGGTTCTCGCCGTAGGATAAACCTCTTCGCCTATCTCGTTCTGGCAGGTGCCGATAAGCCCCACCTTACAGCCGAACTCCGACAGCACTTTCTTTATCACGGTAGTAATGGTCGTCTTTCCGTTTGTTCCCGTAACTCCGATAAGGGAAAGCTCTTTTTCGGGATGACCGAACCAAGCGGAACAAATAAGCGGAAAGACCTCTCTTGTATTCTCTACGATTATCTGCCTTTCAAGACCCAGATCTCTTTCGCATACCACTACCGCACAGCCCTTAGCCAGCATATCCTTTGCCGCGTCGTGACCGTCGAAGGTATTGCCCTTTATGCACACGAACATTGCGCCGGGCTTTAACGCCTTTCTGGTATCGCTGGTAACGTCGGTTATCTCCATATCGGGAAGGGAGGTCTCAGCCAGCCCCTTTATTATTTCATAAAGTTTCATAATTTACCATTCCTTTATATCATTGTGAACCTACGCTTACCGTTGCAAAGGTTACCGACACAGCCGTTCCCATAGGAACGCTCTGTCCGGCGCCGTAGCTCTGGTCGTCCTGCGCTACAGCGCCCTCTTCCTCATAGCCCGAGCCTTCCGCAGTAAGATTAAGTCCGTATGCCTCAAGAGTCGATTTGGCCTGATCCTTTGTAAGACCCTGCAAATTCGGAACAGTGACCGTCTCGGTTTTATAGGAATCGTCCGTATAAAGTACCACCGAGCCGCCGTGTTCTATCTTGACTGCCGAGGGTATCTGCTTTACAACAGTGTCGCCCTCACCCTTGATCTTAACGGTAAGTCCGAGTCCTTCCAGCGTTTTCTGAGCCTCCGAAACGGAATAATACTCAACGCTCGGAACGCTTACCTGAAGATCCTCCAGTTCATCTTCGTTGTATTCCGGGAAGAATCCCATATAAGGCAGTACGTCCGTCAAAACGTTCACGCATATCGGCGCCGCCACCTGGCTTCCGTAGAACTTTTCGCCTGTAGGGTGATCCACCATAACAAGCATGATTATCTCCGGATCGTCCGCCGGAGCGAAAGCGCAGTAAGAAGAAACATAGGTCTGTCCAGTAATATCCTCGTCCATTTTCTGCGAAGTACCTGATTTTCCGCCTATCCTGTAACCCTTGATATAGCAGTTTGAACCCGGCTGGCCCGCAACAACGCCTTCGAGTATCTCTCTCATCTCTGCCGAAGTATCCTCGGAAATGACCTGGCGTCTTACTACCGTATCCATGCTCTTAACAACGTTTCCGTTAGAGTCGGTAATGCTGTCAACGACCTGCGGAGTAACAAGGTATCCGCCGTTGATCGCCGCAGAGTAAGCCGTTATCATCTGTATCGGCGTTACCTTATTGGTCTGTCCGAAAGCCGAGGACGCAAGCTCAACGTAGCCCATATTGTTCAGTGGCATACTGATAGAATTGGATTCGCCCGGCAGGTCTATGCCCGTAAGCTCGTTGAAGCCGAAAGCGTCATAATACTGGCAGAATTTATCCGAGCCGAGTTTAAGACCTATCTGGATAAACACAGGGTTGCAGGAGTTGAGCATCGCCTGCGACAGATTCTGCTGTCCGTGATCGTTCGTTGACCAGCAGTGGAAGGGGGTATCCTCCACCTGAATGACCGTTCCGCATCCGAAAGTATCGTTAAGGGAGATAACTTTTTCCTCCAGTGCCGACGCTCCCGTTATTACCTTGAATACCGAACCGGGGTTGTATATCTCTGAAACAGCCTTGTTTTTCCACTGGAGCGACCATGCCGCCAGTTGTTTTTCCGAATACTCTTCCGAGTCCTCGTCCATGCCCGCAAGCTCGTCGGCAAGCTTTTCATCAGTGATGACCGCCGGCTCGTTGGGATCATAAGGATCCGAGGTCGCCATAGCGTATATCTGTCCCGTTTTCGGATTCATGATTATACCGCAGGCTCTGTCTGTCGGCTTATGCTCCTCCACAGCCTTGGCAAGTTCCCTTTCCAGAATATACTGGATATTTGAATCTATATTAAGATTAAGATTGTCGCCGTTCTGAGCGTCATAGCTCTGCTTGTATCTGTAAGGTATCTCCGTGCCGTCGCTGGCTTTAGCCGTAATGATACGTCCGTCTATGCCCGAAAGATAATCGTCATAATAAGCCTCAAGCCCGTAAATTCCGTTGCCCTCATAGTCCGTATGTCCGAGCACAGTAGACGCCAGAGTATTCTGCGGATAGATTCTTCTTGTGGTAGGGTCGCACCTTACACCGTCTATACCAAGCTCCGTAAGCTTATCCTCTATCTTGTCGGAAAGGGTCTTTTCGACCTCTTTTTTCAGCACGATGTACTGAGTGGTCGTATCCGTAAGCTTTGTTCTTACCGTATTGGTGTCAAGTTCAAGATTAAGAGAAAGAAATTCCACAAGCTCGTCAAGACACTCACTGCCCGTCACAGCGCCGTCAAGCTTTTCCTGATAACCCGCTCTTTTGTCCGCGTCCGTTTCCTCCTTGATAAGCGTTTTAAGCTCGCTTATCCTTTGGTCCTTTGCCTCAAGCTGTCCATCCAGCATAAGAGGATCGGCATACACAGTATAGACCGTAGCGCTCTGAGAAAGCACCGTTCCGTTACAGTCGTATATAGTTCCTCTAGACGCAGAGACCGCCGTACTTTTAAGCTGCTGAGCGTTGGCAAGGGACTGCCACTTCTTGCTGTCCTTTACCGAAACGTTAAATATCGTCGCTACTGTATATATCAGCGCCGCAAGCACAGGAAGACCCAGCCAGATATTCAGTCTTCTTTTCATTCTTGTACTCGGTCTGTCCGTCATAAAATTCTCCCTTCCCATAGCCGAATCAGCCGCTTTAACCAGTCTTTATTTGTAATAATATTGCAAAAAGCGGAAGATTTCTTGTTTTTACACATATAAATCAATAGAACAAGAAAGCTAAGCACAAATAAATGTCCCTAACTTTCCCCTAAAATATCTTATTCACTACGCGCCGATATATTCCAGCACAGAGTTGAACCAGTGCTTTATCTTAACGAACACGTTGCTTTCCTCCGTTTTGACCACCTTAGCCACGGGATCGGAATCAACGGTAACATACTCTATCTGAGATTTATCCAGCTTTTTAAGACCCAGCTTTTCCTCCGCATACTCCTCGACTTTTGAAGTATTGGTTTTCTGCGCCAGCTCCGACTGTAAACTGATGTTCTCGCCCTGGAGCTGTTCAAGCTCCTCCAACTGCCTTGTCTGCTCCGAACACAGGCTTGATATCTCCACTCTGCCGAAGATCATGGTTCCGAACAGCGCAAGCGCAAGCAGACAAACCGCCAGAACTCTTACCACCGAGTTTTTCTTCGCCTTTGCCGCCGGATTTCTCTTATATTTTATCTCCCTTTCCGCCTGCGCCTCTTCGGCGTTGTCGTAAGGGCTGTAATCAAACGCTAAATTATGAACCTTTGCCATATGGGGTCACCTCTCACACATCTATGGGAAAATCCCTTTTTACACAATCAAAAATCTTTATCAGTCTTTTATCTTTTCAATAATTCTGAGCTTTGCACTGCGGCTCCTGTTGTTGACCGCCAGCTCTTCCTCCCCTGCCTCGATAGGCTTTCTGTTGACGAGCTTTCCTCTGGGAGTTCTTCCGCATATGCACTGAGGAAAATCCGGCGGACATATACAGCCCCTGCAGAAACTCTGAAATCTCTGCTTGACAAGCCTGTCCTCCAGCGAATGGAAGGTAATGATACACAGCCTTCCTCCCACATTAAGTGAATCGAACGCCTTGTCAAGAGCGATATTAAGATGCTCCAGCTCCTTATTGACCTCAATCCTTATTGCCTGAAAGGTCTTTTTGCAGGGGTTCTTCTCCCGTCTCGCTTTCTGAGGAACTGCGCTTTTTATTATCTCCGCAAGCCCCATAGTCGTCTCAATGGGTTTCTGCTCTCTGTATTTCACTATCTTCGACGCAATACTTCTCGCAAACTTTTCCTCGCCGTATTCAAAAATTATCCTCGACAGGCTTTGATAATCATATCCGTTCACAACGTCCTTTGCGGACAAGCCCTCGCCGGACATTCTCATATCGAGAGGCGCGTCCGAATGATAGGAAAACCCTCTCTCGGCGTTGTCAAGCTGATAGGAAGAAACCCCAAGATCCATCAGAATTCCGTCCGCTCCGTCAATACCGAGTCCGGAAAGTATCTCGTCTATCTCGGAATAATTCCCTTTTATCACCTGAGCAGGATAACCCGCCAGCCTTTCCCGGGCGGTTTTCACAGCCTCAGGATCTCTGTCTATAGCCACAAGCCTGCCGCCCTTTTCAGCGTCCAGCCTTTTAGCGATCTCTCTCGAATGCCCCGCTCCTCCTGCCGTACCGTCGCAGTATATCCCGTCGGGACGTATATCAAGCCCCTCAAGACACTCGTTAAGCAGTACGGGAACGTGGTTAAATTCCATTAAAAATCAAGTCCCTCCAGAGCCTCCATAAGCTCGTTATCGTCAACGCCGCTGTTAAAGTCGTCCCAGCGTTTTTTATCCCATATCTCGCACCTGTCGGAAACGCCCGCAACAACGATCTCCTTTTCAAGGCCGGCGACCTCTCTCAGCGACTGAGGAACAAGTATTCTTCCCTGCTTGTCCGGCTCGACCTCGCAGGCCCACGCCATAAAACTCCTCTGGAGCGCTCTGGCTTTCGCCATAGGCAGACTTCTTATCTTATCCGCTTTCTTTTCAAAATCCTCCATAGAATAAACAAAAAGACAGCCGTCGATACCCTTTGTAATGATGAACCGCTCGCCGATTATTTCACGAAGCTTTGTAGGAAAAGTCATTCTGCCCTTAACGTCCATCGTCTGGTTATATGTACCTTTAAGCATACAAGTCAGCAAGCCGCTCACCTCCGTGATAAGAATTTGGGATCTGATATGCAAATTGCGGCACTGTTCACCACTTTTTTGCACTTTTAACCACTGTACATTAATTATACACTATAACGCAGAAAAATGCAACAGTAATTTTTCCCAAAATCGAAATCAGCAAGGGATTTTTCTTGGACACTTCATAAAATCCGCAGTGTTTTTATGGGAATTTTGTAACCTTCGCAGCTCTATTTGTCACAAATCTGTAACTTGTAAACTTTTTGTTAACTATGCATCATACAATATGTTGATTAAAAATGCGAAAAACTTCCTGTATGATGAGAGTGCTCTCAAAGGAAATTTTCAGCGTTTTTTTGTATGATTTGTTCTGATATTTTTATTTTACCACAATATATAGTATACGTCAATAGGTTTTCGCAAAAAAGGCAGTATTTTTTCAATCTTGTTTTTCCTTATCTCCCGATTAAAGTCAAAGAGGAAACAATGGGGTCGAAAAATGGTTAAAAATCGGTAACAGAGATTTTTGTAACATCATTTAATTATTACGCGCTGAAAATTATAAAAATTTTTTTGCCGCACGAAATAATTATCCCCAACAGTTAAAACTCGCCCTAAAAGCCTGCTTTTTACCTTAAAAATCAAAAAAATGATAGTAAATTTGCACAAAAGCACAAAATCCTGCGGATTTTTTATCAATGCAAAGTCTTTCCATACAATATACGGTAGGCAAAAGCCTTATAAGCCGTAAAATATAAAATAAGGCGCAAAAAACCGCCTGCGGCAAAATCGCAGACGGTAAATTATCCATAATATTTAATCAGTGCTTCCTTAATTGAAAGCTATTCAGCAATAGCCGCCGCAAGCTCCTCCAGCGCCTTTTCGGAAGCCTCGTTCAGAGAAGAACGGATAGTCACAACAGGCTCACAGAGAGAAACGTTCTTGAATCCCTCAACATAGCTCTTCATAACCCTGCCGGCAGTAGGCGCCCACGAACCGTTCTCAACTATTCCGACCTTGCGGTTCTGATAGGATTTAGCCTTGAGGTGCATAAGGAAATCCTCCATCACAGGGAAAACTCCGCCGTCATAAGAGGACGACATAAGTATCATTCTGTCATATCTGAATGCGTCCTCGACATTCTCGGCAATATCCGAACGGGACAGGTCTGTTACAACGACCTTTTCAGCGCCCTTTTCCGCAAGCATTCCGGCAAGCTTTTCCGCCGCCTTTGCGGTATTGCCGTGAATAGACGCAAACGCAACGAACACGCCCTTGCTTTCCGGCTGATAGCTTGACCATGTATTATAAAGATCTATATAATAACCGAGATTTTCTTTAAGAATAGGTCCGTGGAGCGGCAAAATCATCTTAATATCCAAAGCCGCCGCTTTTTTCAGCAGAGCCTGAACCTGTGCGCCGTATTTGCCTACAATGTTGAAATAATAGCGCCTTGCCTCGCAGGCCCAGTCCTCCTCGGTATCCAGCGCACCGAACTTTCCGAATTCGTCAAGTCCGTCAATATCAAAGAACTGTTTCATCATAGGGAACGTCTTTGCGTTTCCTACGATCTTCATATCGGGATACTTTTCGGCAAGCTTTCTGATATTTCCCGCATGATCCGGCTCCATATGCTGAACCACAAGATAATCGGGCTTTCTGCCGTTAAGCGCATTTTCGAGGTTTTCAAACCACTTGTCCGTTACCCTTACGTCTGCGGTATCCATTACCGCTGTTTTTTCGTCAAGAATAACATATGAGTTATAGGATATTCCGTTGGGAACGACATACTGGCTTTCAAACAGATCAATATCATGATCGTCCGCACCGATATAAACAACCGAATCCGAAATTGCAATGTCTTTCATTTTTTCTGCCTCCAAATATACCAAATAAATATACTTTTATTGTAGCACACAGTATGTGTTTTGTCAACAAAAGACAACATAAAAAATCCTTAAAACGACATAATAACAGAGAACGGGATATCACTTCCCGTTCCCTGTTTTCCGCGCACCGCTATGATGTCTCCGCTGTTCTGTTATATATATAAATCCGTTGTCGGATACTGCGGATTTGCTCCGTCTACAAATATTATAACCTATTTCAGGTTAAAAGTCAATACCCTGAAACAGATTAAATTATAATAATTCTGAGGTGAAAAAAATGTATCAAAGAATAAGAAATCTACGGGAAGACAAAGACATGAATCAAACTCAGATAGCAAGGGTGCTGAATATGTCGCAAACGGGCTATTCAAAATACGAAACGGGCGAAAACGACATTCCCACAACTGTGTTGATAAAGCTTGCAGAATTTCACAAAACAAACGTCGATTACATTCTGGGACTTACGGACAATTCATCATACTATAAAAAGCTGTAAGGCAGCACCGCACAACTATTGTGTGCGGATAACGGAAAATTGGCAAGTTAGACGTACACCAAGCCGTTAGGCAGTAGTTGTGCGGTGCTGCCTTAACACAAAACCCGCAGAGCAAGCGCCCTGCGGGTAATTTTCGGCAATTATGTAGATCACGTAAATTCAAAGCTTACATATAGCTTTTGAACTCGTCATTTTCCTTTCTGATTCCCTCGATCTCAGCATTGACCTTGCTTACAAGAACATCAGCCTCTTCCTTTTCTGCATTAAGAGCCTTAGCCTTTTCCTGAAGCTCAACTATCTGAGCGTAGATCGCATTAGCTTGCTTGCCAAGCTCCATAGACTTAGCCTCAGCCTCGGCAGTGCTTGCCCTAAGCTCGTCTATCTTCTTGTTGTTAAGCTCGATCTGCTCCTGTGCGAACATACGCATTTTTTCCATTGGACTCATACCCATATTACCGTTATCCTCCTTAACATCATTTTCAACTGCCTGTGCAGAAGTTTCGGCGGTCTTTTCAGCCTCCGCCTTTGCCAATTCCTCCTCGATGGACGGCATTGTTGATTCCGGCGCAGGAGATACCACCATATCCTCTCCAAGACTTATAGGATCTATCGACGGCATTTCCACCTCGTCCATTGTCGGACCTGAAGGAACAGGCCCCGGCTTAGGCTGAGGCACAGCCTCGTTCTCCAAAGCCCCCGGAGGAACAAGGCGAACCGTACCCTCCTTAACAGGCTCCGGCTCTGTCAATGACGGTGCAGGGCTGTCAATACCGGTAGCATACATATTGCTGTTTCTCTTTGCGATACCGCTTGCAAGACTTGCCGCCAACGGATCGGCTATCTGAAGAGTTTCCTCTTCCTTGACCGGCTCAGGCTCGGAAGCGCTCGGCCCCTTATAGGTATTGAGACGTCTGAAATGTTCATCCATACACCCCTGCACAGCCTTTATATCCTCCGGATCCTTATTGAAAAAACCTGCAATATCGTTTACACTCCTGCCTTTCTGGAGCATCGACGCAATAGCGGCAACGCTGTGATCGACAAATCCGTCGTCGTCCATAGCAAGATTAACGGTGATCTTAGGCGCAGTCTGAGCGGCAGGCTCCGGCTTTTTGGATTTCTTTCTGAAAAGGTCGCCCACAGGCATACTGAGCATTCCCTTTTTAGGCTTATCGCCCTCATCAGCATTCTCTCTTACAGGCTGAACGTATTCAGCGTAATCGGGAAAATGCTTTTCAAGGATCCTCGGCACGTTATCCTTAGGCATTTCCATTGCCTCGGCGATCTCCGCCACGGAAAAGCCCTCCTTATATAAGCGCACTATCTTATCGCTGATGCTTTCATTTTTCTTTGCCAACGCTAATCAGTCCTTTCAAAAATCTGAGAAATATCGGGCTCAGGGGCTGAAAATGTGAAAGAAATATTACCGGATTTCAAAAACCTTGCCCGAAAATACTATGTATATTATACAACATAAACCTATTCGTGTCAATATAAAATATGCAAAATCTCCGATATTTTCACTAAAAAAATGAATATGATTAATTCTATTATTTGTTATTCAATAATTCACAAAGCTTTTTAGGCATATAATATACGGGTGATATAAATGTATGATATCGGATACAACAGAGAATCAGCGGCAGATTACGCCGCAAGGTGGGCATTTGGCAGGAATCCTCTTTATCACAACTTTGACGAACTGGGCGGAGACTGCACGAACTTCATATCCCAATGTATCTTTGCGGGTTGCAAAGTAATGAACGTCACAAAGGACGTTGGCTGGTATTACTATTCCCTTAACAGCAGGGCCGCGGCATGGAGCGGCGTAGAATATCTTCACAGTTTTCTTGTAAACAACGGCGGTGAAGGACCTTACGGAGAGGAAAAACCCATAGAACAATTATCCGCAGGAGACGTGATCCAGCTTGGCGGCGCGGACGGCTTTTATCATTCCTGTCTGGTGATAAAGCCCGGCAGAATACCCCTTATTGCCGCTCATACCAACGACGCATACAACATAAGGCTTGATATGTACAGCTATGAAAAAGCAAGAGGGATACACATTCTCGGCGCAAGGAAATATTGACAACGGAAAGACAACTTAAGGCAGCACCGCACAACTACCGCCTAACGGCTTTGTGCACGTCTAACTTGCCAATTTTCCGTTATCTTGCACACAATAGTTGTGCGGTGTTGCCTTAAACTTCTGTATTCCGTACTCAAAATGCCGTTTAACTTTGGCTGAAAAATATTAAATCGTGAAAAGACGATATTATATTTAAATTACAATAATTATCCGTATATCTTCCACGCCGTAGGTTGGGGAAGATATAAAAAAACAAACTCTGTCTGCAAAAATTGATTTCCGTGACAGAAAGATCGCCCTCATTGACAAAGATTAATATTTATGTTATAATTAATTCATATCTGGAAAATTTGTCTTATTTCTTAAATCAAATTCAGATAAATAAATACAAAAAATAAATGAGGGCTTCATAATGTCGGAAAAAATCAGACAAAAAACGCTCTGGCTGGCAGAAAAGATCGCCACAGAGCGTAATTTCACTATCTTCATAATCCTTACGCTCCTGCTTATCCCGCTGGGAGAATTCGCAACCAACATTCACGGCGTTTCTTTTGAGTCACAGCCGGTCATCGTTGCTTTTGCAGGCTGGGCAGGCTCGATAATGACCGTAGCGTATTTCCTTATAAAAAGGAAGAAATACTATCTGTCTGATATTTTCCTGCTTACGCTGTTTGTGTTTGCAATAATATCCTATGTTTTTTCTGCCGACAGAATAGCGACAGTGTTCGGATTCTACTATGACGAGTGGCTTATACACTACCTTGCATATTTCACTCTTATGTTCGCCGCCACCAACGTCAAAAAGCTAAAATACAAAAAATACATACTGGCCGCATTTGTGGCGGTAACGGTAATAAACATCATTCCGTCGCTTTTACAATCGGTGGGTATGTGGCCTCAGTACAGCTTTTTCGACATGGAGTGGCACGAAGAAGAAAAACTCACCTACGGTCTTACTCAGCACTGCAACTTCTATGCAGGCATAAGCACGGTTTTCACAGCCTGCTGTACAATGCTGTTTCTCTTTGCCGAAAAGAAAAAGACAAGAAACCTGCTTTTTATCGCAAATCTTCTCAGCTTTTACTGCTCCATTTGTACAAACACAAGAATAGCATGGGTAGGAAACATATGCTTTTTCCTGTTTATGATAATATACGAATTTATAATGTATAAAAAAAGCGGAGATAAGCTAAGGCTGAGATCCCATTTCAAGAGGATAGGTCTTGTCGCGCTTTGCTTTGGCGTTATCCTTTTCCTGCTTATCACCGTAGTCGGAAGACTTAACGGTGAACTTGACAACACGCTGAGCGAGCTGAACAACACCAAGGATCTGAAAGGCTTTGACGGTTTTGCTACAGGCAGAGGCTATATATGGAGGATCGGTATACAATCCGTACCTGATTTCTGGGCTACGGGAATCGGTCTTGACAACTACCGCCACGCTTTTGAGTACCGTCCCGATTTTGACACGCTCCCCTGGACTCAGGGCAAGGGTCACAACGAATATATACACATTCTGGTAACTGAAGGCGTATTTGCAATAACCAATTACCTTATACTGCTTTTCTACGCATTTTTCACGGGAATAAAAAGCAGTATAAGGAGCTGTAAAAAGGACGTCCGGAACTCCGCCGTTACATGGATATTCCTTGTAATGTTCATAGCCTACGTTTCACAGGCCTGCTTTAACAGCAGTGTTGTAAACACCACTCCGTATTTCTGGGTCGTACTTGGAATGGTCATGACAAAGAACTTCCAGAAACCGCTGGGTTACCGCAAAAGACTGAAAGCGAAAAAAGCCTTAGCCGAAACCACAGCGGAGCAAAGCTAACAAAACAATATTATCTGAATAAAACAATAAAACCGACAGAAAAAAGTCTGCCGGTTTTATTGTTTTTCAGTTTGTCGATAAACCTAATTTTGATGGTAAACAAGGGGAAACCCTCGAATTATTGCGAACAAGTTGAGCAATAATTTTCGCAGGGCTTCCCCTCTTTCAAAACAGTCCACCGGACTGTT
>JAETQO010000063.1 GCA_021770655.1 Ruminococcus sp.
CGGAAAGACGGACGCTGTCCGGGGATTGCTGCAAAAATACGGTGCGTCCAAGCTGTCGGCGGTTGACCCCAAGCATTATAAGGCATTGCTTGTCGATGCGGAGGTGTTGTGATGCCACCGATAAAACACGCTGTTCTCTCCGCTTCCTCTTCTCACCGTTGGCTCAAGGCAAACCCGTCCTGCACAATATTAAGCTATATGCAACTCCAGGACAGAAAATCGCCTTTGTTGGCTCTACCGGTGCGGGTAAGACCACCATTACAAACCTGATCAACCGTTTCTATGACATAGCGGATGGAAAGATCCGCTATGACGGAATCAATATCAACAAGATCAAAAAAACAGACCTGCGCCGCTCCCTTGGCATCGTGCTTCAGGATACACATCTGTTTACCGGAACGGTCATGGAAAATATCCGGTATGGCCGGCTGGAAGCAACCGACGAGGAATGTGTTGCCGCAGCGAAATTAGCCAACGCCGACGGATTTATCCGTCGCTTGCCGGAGGGTTATCAGACGGTGCTTACCGGTGACGGAGCAAATCTTTCCCAGGGCCAACGGCAGTTACTGGCGATTGCCCGTGCCGCTGTTGCCGATCCCCCTGTGTTGATTCTGGATGAGGCGACCTCCTCCATTGACACCCGTACCGAAGCGCTGGTGCAGCAAGGTATGGACAGCCTGATGAATGGCCGTACCACCTTTGTGATCGCCCACCGCCTGTCCACCGTGAAAAATTCGGACTGCATTATGGTTCTGGAACATGGACGAATCATTGAGCGCGGCAGCCATGACCAGTTGATCGCCGAAAAAAGGCCGGTACTATCAGCTTTACACAGGGAATGTGATTGGTTCAAAGGAGGATTAGGATGAAGTCGCTTTTTGATAAAATATCATTTGGAACGTTGGAATTGAGAAACAGAATTGTCCGTAGTGCTACCTTTGAAATGGGGGCTGCCGATAACGGCAAAATAACTGACTTGCCAGAGGCAATATACACGAAACTGGCAGAAAATGAAGTGGGCCTTATCATCACTGGAATGATGGGAGCCGGGGAAAATTCGCGTGCTTTTCCTGGAATGATAGATACAGAGGGCGCCTCTTTTGTATCGAATTTTTCAAGAATTACCTCTGCCGTTCATCAGAAAAATGGAAAAATTGCTGCACAGCTTGCACATTGCGGAGTAAAAGCAGGTGCAGTAAGACAAGGAACGTCGCCCTATGGTCCGTCAGATTTCGCAGTTTCTGAGGACACTTATGCAAGGGGTATGACAAAGGGCGAAATTGAACAGCTCATTGAATCGTTTGGAATTGCGGCCGCAAAATGCAGAGAGGCTGGGGCTGATGCTGTCGAAATTCATGCCGCTCATGGCTATTTGCTCAGCCAGTTTCTCAGTCCGTATTACAACAAAAGAAAAGATGAATACGGAGGGAGCGTTGAAAATAGGGCAAGGCTGCTAATCGAAATTTATGAGCATATTCGTGAATGTACGGAAAAAGATTTTCCGATTTTAGTAAAAATCAATGGAGATGACTTAATTCAACATGGTTTTACTGCGGAAGAATGCTTGACAGTCTGTACGATGTTGTCAGAAAAAGGGCTTGACGCAATCGAAGTGAGTTCTGGACTTGCCATTGATAATTCGTCACTTCCCTTTCAAAAGCCTAAAGACGATGAGAAAGGAACTTTCACCGACACTGCAGCTATGATAGCGGACAAAGTATCAATTCCGATTATCAGCGTTGGCGGCTATCGAACAATTAAATCGATCGAGAACGCATTAAACAAAAGCAATATTTCTGCAATTTCTATGAGCCGTCCTTTTATTTGTGAGCCTGGTCTTGTAAAAAGATGGCATACAGGAAACACAGCACCTTCAAAATGTACATCTTGTAATGGGTGCTTTGGAGAAAAATTTGCCTGCGTTCAGCATTGTATGTGAAAGGAAAAAGAAAGGAAACTCTATTTTGGATAACGCGAAATCAGATTTTACTCAGGGGAGTATTAGTAAAAAATTAGTTGCTTTTATGATGCCCATCCTTGGAGCACTCGTTTTACAGGCTGCTTATGGCGCAGTTGATCTGCTGGTGGTCGGCAGATTCGGGACGACATCAGGACTTTCGGCTGTTTCCACAGGAAGTAATGTGCTAAATCTTGCAACATTTGTTGTTACACAGCTTGCGATGGGAATGACTGTTCTGATTGCAAGGTATATCGGTGAAAAACACCAAGAGAATATTGGCCCCTTGATTGGAAGTTCCTGCGTAGTATTTGCCATGATATCAGCGGTGCTGTTCGCTGTCATGGTAGGCTTCGCCCGCCCAATCTCAATTCTCATGCAGGCGCCCGACGAAGCCGTGGGGTTGACCTCTATTTATGTGCGCATCTGTGGAGCCGGCATCTTCTTTATCGTTGCCTATAATGTTTTGGCGGCAATTTTTCGAGGTCTTGGGGACAGCAAATCGCCCTTGATTTTTGTGACGGTCGCTTGTGTAATCAATGTGATCGGTGACTTGGTTCTTGTTGCAGGATTTCATTTGGATGCTGCTGGTGCAGCACTGGCAACTGTATTTGCCCAAGCGGCCAGCGTTGTGTTTGCGCTGGTTCTGTTGGCAAAAAGGGCCGCAAAAAAAGAACTGCCATTTACCATTACAAGAAGTGACTTCAGGCTGAACAAGCAGTGCCGCCGTGCATTAAAAATCGGCCTGCCTCTGGCACTTCAGGAATGCCTTACGCAAATATCATTTCTTGCCCTATGTGCCTTTGTCAATAGATTGGGGTTGGAAGCTTCTTCGGGATATGGTGTTGCCTGTAAGATTGTGAGTTTTGTAATGCTGATACCAAGTGCATTGATGCAGTCGATGGCATCTTTTGTTTCACAGAATGTAGGTGCCGGAAATGAGAAACGTGCAAAAAAAGCAATGTTTACAGGGATTGGAATCGGAGCTGTCATTGGATGCCTCGTATTTATACTCATACTGTTTAAAGGTGATCTTTTAACGGGAATATTTACCCCGGATGCCACTGTTGTTCAAAATGGCTATGATTATCTGAAAGGGTTTGCATCAGATGCGATTTTGACTGCTATCCTATTTAGCATGATAGGCTATTTCAACGGACATGATAAAACACTATGGGTCATGATACAGGGACTGACACAGACATTGCTTGTACGTCTTCCACTTGCGTACTATATGAGTATTCAGCCAAATGCAAGTTTGACGAATATCGGATTTGCCGCACCGGCCTCCTCGCTGGTTGGAATCATGCTAAACGTAATTTTTTATATTTGGGTAAATAGGAAAAATAAGATGATAAGAAAGGAATCTTCACCACCACTGCGGCTGTGATATACAGGCGTACAACCTTTGTGATCGCTCATTGCTTTTCTACCATAAAAAGCGCTGGCTACATAACAGGGGTGGATTAATCACAGCGTTTCTAAATTGCAAGACGAAAGCATCTTGCCAAAAAGGTCAATCCGCCTTGTGTGGATTGACCTTTTTACTTTCTTATGTCGAAAACAGTCGACTCAAAGAAAATGAATTTTTTTCGACTTTTTCCGTTTAACCTTTCCGATTTGCCCATACGAGATGTGTTTTAGATAAGCGAGGAGGCGAGAAAGCGCAAGCTCACATCTGCGGAAAAGGAGGGATGGAACATGAGAACTCCCTCTGAAAGAGAAGCGTGTATCTGCGCAATGTTTGATTCATTTTGCGTTACCGTTATACGCAACGCCGGCAGAAATCTAAAACGGGCAGCGGAAAACAGGAAAAAGTATGACGCAACTTTTAATGACGTTGACAGCATTACAAAGGCAACGGGTCACGCACTCAAAACTGCCCTCAAAAAAAACATAGCCGAAAATCCTGCGGCATTTGCAGACGAAGAGATTCTTGCAGATATACTGCGTGAAACTTTCGGCGATAACTACGAGCTGATAAACGCAGTAGCGGCGGACGTTCAGAAACGTCTTGACAAGGCTCAGGGTATAAATATCAAGCCTCAGAAAGCGGAGTTTCCCGAAGAGCGTGTTGATAATCTTGCGAAGTTTACGGCAAAACAAGACCTGACAAGGAAGAAATCGGTAAGCGAAGTCGGGGCGGCAGTGGAAAACCTGAATAATTCTATGTACACAGATTATGTCAAGGCAAATGCGGACTTCCGTTCCCGTGCAGGGCTTAAAGTCTATGTTATCCGGACAAGCGACGGACGGTGCAAACGGTCAATCTATCCTCGAGACGGATATGAAAAACGC
This sequence comes from Ruminococcus sp., assembly GCA_021770655.1. GTDB lineage: Bacteria > Bacillota > Clostridia > Oscillospirales > Ruminococcaceae > Hominimerdicola. Next base: position 4,256 of record JAETQO010000063.1, read on the forward strand.
AGGGGTAAAATGCAAGGCAATTTTGCCGAAGGTTGCGGAAGTTGTGGAAGCGTCGGCACAGTTTGAGCAGAATTTATTTGCCGATAAAATATGCCACGCGGAACAGCCTGCACTCGAACAGGCTGTATCAAACTGCGAACACAGAGCGATCGGTTCAGGCGGAGGCTTCGGCTACAATTCAATTATGGAAGGTGCTGATATATCACTGCTCGAATCGGTTGTGCTGGCTCATTGGGCGTGTGCAAACGCAAAAGAAAAGAAAAAACAGAAGATAAGCTATTAAGCAGAAAGGAATGAGATCATGGCAGAAGAATTCAAGGCGATAGAATCTCAGGAGGAGCTTGACGGTATACTCGCCGATAATACCAAGACCGTGACGGAGAAAGTCACGGCAGACGTAACAAAGCAGTTTGAGGGATATATTTCCCCGACGGAGCTTGGCAAAACAGATAAAGGCGTTGCGTTTTTATTTAAAGCAAGCAATTCGTCGGCGGAATCTAATGTTATGGCTTATAATTTTTTTGTCGGCAACTGCACAATGAACGACCAGACCGCAAGGGGTGTTGTCTTTGTAGCTGATAATGGAAATGTAACTGTAGCAAGTCATAACGGCATATCGACCGACGTGCCGTTTGGCACAACAATAGACCCCGACCGCAAGGCTGTGCTTGCGCCTGTGGTAAACACAGCGACAGGCGAGGTATTTACCGACATATGCGAAATGAGATACTCGCCGGTGCAATACAACATTATGGACGTTGACGGGCAGGGAATATATCTTTGCGGCAAAACCGTTTGCCTGAAAGACGAGGAGGTGTGAAAATGATTGAACATACGACGCTTGCGAACAAGTTTTTGCTTAATTCCAGCAATCATGCAAGTACGTTTATAGCCTGGCTTAATGCTATTTTATCGGCGTATAACTGGGAATTCGATTCGGAGATTATTGCCCCCTCCGGGTCAACCCCCGAAAATATTTACGGAAAATATTATTTTACCGCGGACAGTTATATCAAAATTCACATGGGTGTCGACAATAATTATTACACGGTCATTGATATTGTTACACCGAACGTGGCAACACAAAAATCTACGGTACATGCTCCTTACTTTACAGTATCTGTCGGCAAAACCTCAAAGGGCATTTGCCTTTGTGTTTATTCGGGCGAAAGCAATGACACCCGTGCCCCCCACTTTTACAACCTCTACGTCGGTGAAATTAAGACCCTTGACGGGCAGACGACAAAGGGCTGTATTTACGTCGCCGATGATAACTCTTATACCGTCGCTACAGACAGCGGCATATCAAACGAGGCAAAGTTTGCGTCCACGATAGATAACACCAAAAAGACTTGTCTGATACCTGTTACGGACAGCACAACGGGAGCGGTTTTTAAAAACATTTTTATGCTAAAAAATGCGCCGCTTAATTATAACAGCCTAAAACTCGAAGACACGCAGAAAATCTATCTCTGCGGCAAAGCTATTTGTTTGGAGGACTGAGAAATGTCAGAATTAAAATCAATTATACTTACCTGTATAGGTACAATCGGAGGCGGCATTGCCGCTCTGTTCGGAGGGTGGACAAGCGCAATGACTACGCTGATTA
>JAETQO010000064.1 GCA_021770655.1 Ruminococcus sp.
AAGGAGAGAAAGCATGAAAGAGGGAAGATTAGGGTACAATTCCGACAACAAACGCTATGGACTGCTAATTTCCGACCTTTGGGAGCGTGACGGCTTTCATTGTGGCGAGTGCATGGAAGTCATGGTTGAGGGGGAATGGGTTCCCACCAGAATCGAAATGGACTACAGCGGCCTCTGGTATCTGGTAGACACCCCCTATAGGGGAGACGGTTTAGAGTACGTCCGGGCAAGGATTCCAGAAAGGAACTGAATGGAAAACAGATATTTATTGAGCGACATAGTGATTGACGGCATAGAGCCGCCAGAGGACTGGAAAGAACTCATGGAACGGGAGCGGCGGGGCGAATTGACACCAGAGGAAATCGAGAAGATTGTCCGCCGCCCGTACCAGATACCGACCGACAAGTGACTGCTTTACTCACGGTGAGTAAAAGCCCGGAAAACCGCCATTTTCCGGGCTTATTCGTCATTCTCTATCATCTTTTTGACGTACAAAAATAGGTCTTTCGGGTGACGTGCCTTTGCCGTCAGGATTGTCTGCCGGAGATAGGCGGCTGTTGCATATTGGCAAGCGTCAGGAAAGCTGTCAACGTCAGCCTGAAAACGCTCTATGTCGCTTTCACGTTTCCTTGACCAGCCAAGGTCTTTAAGCAGGGCAAGCTGTTCATCGGTGAAGCCGGAAAACTCTGCACTGTCAAAGCCTTTGCAAATCCTATCCCGCCTTGCCGCTTCTTCGTCATAGACATCATCATAGGACGGCGGCATAATTTCCGGAAAATCATCAATGGACATCTGCCCCGGTATATCTTCAGCCAGAGCAAGCGGCTCCAAGGTGAAGCGTACCGCCTTGACCGTCCTACCCCTCTTTATCGGCTCATAGGAGAATTTGCAGTCAGTCTTTGCGTTCAGTTCTTCGTGGCACTTCTTTAGCACCAATTCGTTAAAGCGATAGTAAGCCTTGTATGTATCGGCAGTACACCGTAGGAGGGTTTTCAAATCGTCCAGAGAAACGTCCCAAGTAAGGTGCATATGCCTGTTCTGTTCGAGGTACAAGAACAAGACGTAGCTGTATCTGGAAGTCAGCTTGACCACGTTCCGCAGGTTGTACCGCAGGTATCCAAGCCGTTCCGGGTTGAAGATATACTCCATAGCGGAGGGGCTTGCCCCTAAGTCCACCTGCCATAGTCCATCTTCGTCTTGATAGCACTCTGCTTTCTCAAACAAGGCTATGAGCGTGAAGCCCTTGCGCTTGTTGCCGTCCTTGATTTTGATAGTCTGAAAAAGATTCTTAACCCGCTTTTCGAGGTCATCAGGCTTTATCTGGGAAACGTCCAAAAGCCGCTCTATTTCGCCTTTCTCAAACCGAATAAACCTCTTTTCCGGGTCATGACTGTTTATCCGTCCGAGATATGCGTCCAGTATCTTAAACTCTGCGAGCGTAAGCCCGGTTTCAGAGAGGGACAAGAGGGGGTTAGACTTCTGGATAAGCAGATTGTCCGGCTCTTTCCCTGCCCCCTTATAGTCCGGGATTGCCGGGAGTTTCTTTCTTCGTGGCATGGTATCACCCCTTTCCTTATCATGATAGCATAGCACCATATTTTTTGTCAATAAAAAGTTGGTGCTTCTTGAAAAAGTCTATGGTGCTATCAGGAAAAGTCTATGGTGTTACCGGGAAAAGTCTATGGTGCTACCGGGAAAAGTCTATGGTGCGTCATGGAAAAGTCTATGGTGCTAAAACCCGGAAAGCCGCATAAAATCGGGCTTTTTCGAGTGTCTAAATCAGGAGGGAAATCAAGAAAGATAAATCAAGTGCTAAATCAAGCTATCAATCAAGGGACGACCCCGCAAGCCGCAGTATGTGGATAACTTTTGGGGGTTCTGGAAAGCGTTAGGATTGATTAGCGATAAAAAAGAAAATGAGGATAGGAGCAGAAACGGTCAGGAAAGCCGCTGTAGGGCGTGTACACGCTTTTAGAGGGAGTAGGTAAGGGGAAATACCATACAGCCCCCCAAAGCCGTCCAGAGGGCAAATAAAGGCGAAATAGAGGGTCAAGGAGTGTGCCATTACACCGCCACCCCTCTTTTTCTTTTTTACCGCTCCTATACTGTACATGACACGAAACGACAAAATATTACACGAAAACTTCAATTTCGGCATATTGAACAAGAAAACCCGCCGCGGCCCCGGCCAATCCGCTCCCCTGCAGAACGGTTTTGTTGTGAAAAATGACGAAAAAGCCGACTGTCACTATCTGTCCCGCCCGGTATCCCTGTCCCTGCCCTGCTGTCTCTGGAATGTCTGGAACAAGTCCCGCCACCGGGGGAAATGAGCGTCCAGAAACCGCTCCAACTGCTCCAAACGTGACAATTTTCTATCAATTTCGACTTGTTTCTTCACTTCGGCAAGGCTCCAACCGGGGGACTGGGCAAGCAGCTTGTCCCGGTTCTGCTCCAAGACGGCCACTTCCCGCTGCAAGCCCCCTACTTCGTCCCGCAGAGCGTCCCTGCGGCTCTCCAGTGCCTTTACTGCCCCCTGCTCTTGTGCCGCCCTCAGGTGGGCTTCTCCGGCTCTCTGGGAAGTCTCCGCAAGGTCAGCGGACAGCCGCTCCCGCTGTCCCTCTAAGGCTTTTACATCGCCTTGTAGGACGTGTACACGGCTATCAAGGGCTTGCGTAGCCCTCTGTGCCGTCTCTGCCCTCTGCCGGGCTTCTGCGAGTTCTGCGGCGTATGCCTTGTACTCTGCCGTCTCCATATGCTGTCTGCGCTTGCCGCTCCCCTTTGGCTCTCCCCTCTGTAAGCCGTACTTTGCCCCTACAGCTTCATGGAAAGCCGTCTGCTGTTCGGTCAGGCTCTGCTTCGTCAGCACGTCTTTGGCAGACAGCCGCCCATCAGGAGTAACCGGGACGAAATTGAAGTGCATGTGCGGAGTAGCTTCGTCCAGATGAACGGTAGCGGATATGACGTTCTCACGACCGTACCGCTCCGCCAGAAAGTCGTATGCGTCTTGAAAAAACTGCCGTGAGCGGTCAGCCTGCATTGGCGGCGAATCACTCAACCCCCCGATATAGTCCTCCGTGAAAGGAACGCCAGATATATATGCTTCATGGGAACAGCTTGCCCGCCGTTCAGCCCACGCATTGTAGGCATCTTCGTCAACGTCTTTCAGACCGTCAAAAAAAGCACCGTCAGAGGTCACTATAACTTGCGCCATCAGAACGGCATCTTTCCGCACCGCCCTTTTCAAATCAAGCTGTTCTATGCGTCTCTGGACGGCTTCGGAAAAGGATTCATTTTGGGCAGGGCATAAGTCGTAATTTTCCCCGGACTTTGAGAAGTCAATATCCGGGTTCGTCAGGCTATGGTCTTTCTCACGGCGGTCATGAATCTCTATGCCCTTGATTGCCCCTCTGGTCATCTTCTGCACCCTAACTACTGCGTAACTCATTCTTATTCAAGCCCCCTTGTCTTGTCCATGCTTTACTTGTAAAGTATAACACAGGATACTTTACTTCGTAAAGTCCTCTGTGGCAAAGGGGGTTCCCCCTCTGCACTTCTCCCCCCGCACCGGCAACGGTGTAACAGTACACCAGTACACACTGTACCGGTCAGACGGTACACCGCTACACCGCCCCGGCGCCGGATAAGCCAGGCACAAAATAGATAATATTCTAATATATATTTTAATACATGATAAAATATGTATTAGAATAAGGGGTAAAATTTTCTTAATGCCCTATTGACACACCGTATTATAATATGGTATACTATATATATAGAAACCCGCATTAAAATATATATTATAATACAGAAAGGAGAAATACACCATGGCAAGACCAAAGACCGGGCTACCCACCAAACAGAAAATGTGCCTTACCGTCAGTTCCGAGGTAAGGGACTGTCTGGAAAGAATATCCCAAGCACGGCAACAGTCCATCAGCGAGATTGTCAGCCAGTACGCCTTGCAGGAGGACAAGAAGCTGAACCGCAAGCAGAGCCGGGAGCAAACGAAAGGAGAGAAAGCATGAAAGAGGGAAGATTAGGGTACAATTCCGACAACAAACGCTATGGACTGCTAATTTCCGACCTTTGGGAGCGTGACGGCTTTCATTGTGGCGAGTGCATGG